>DATGQZ010000043.1:0-218351 GCA_035303945.1 Cyclobacteriaceae bacterium | reverse complement strand
AAAAATCATTCCTCCTCCGTATACTTGAATTCTGCTAATTAGCCTAGACGATGTACAAATGCGGAAGGGCATCTCGGCAACTAGAATCAGCAGCCGCATAGAAATATTTGGTACATAGACCCTGCGTTTAGATGATCAACCCAATTGAGAACAGAAGAGACTTTTTGAAAAAAGCTTTGTTGCTTACAGGTGGACTGACAGTAATGGATTCATTATTGTATCCTATACTAAAAGCAGCAAGTATTCGTCCTCAACAAAATAGCTCCTTTTTGGACGCGGAACATGTGGTGATATTGATGCAGGAAAACCGATCTTTTGACCATATGTATGGGGCTTTACAGGGAGTACGTGGCTTTAATGATCCCCGCGCCATCAAATTGCCTAACGGAAATCCTGTCTGGTTGCAATCTGATTCCAAAGGTGATACCTTCAGCCCGTTCCATTTGGATCTAATCAACAGCAAGTCCACATGGATGCGGGATTTGCCGCACTCTTGGCCTGACCAGACCGACGCAAGAAACAAAGGATTCTATGATAAATGGTTGGATGCAAAAGGCTCTCACGTAAAGGAGTACAAGGATATGCCGCTTACTATGGGGTATTATGACCGCCGTGATTTACCCTTTTACTATGCCTTAGCTGACGCTTTTACGGTTTGCGACCACTACTTTTGCTCTGCGTTGTCCTCCACCACACCTAATAGAATCCATCTTTGGTCGGGTACATTGCGGGACCCCAAGGATTCCCATTTTTTAGCCAACGTCTGGAATGCTGATGCTAAACCTTGGAATTTGGTCCACTGGAAGACTTTTCCTGAACGGATGGAGGACCACAACATCAATTGGAAAGTCTACCAAAACGAGCTCTATAAGAAAGGCCTGTCACCGGAAAAGGAACCTTTGCTGGATAATTTCGGAGATAATACCTTAGAGAATTTTTCTCAGTACCATGTTGATTGTTACCGAAACGAGAAATTCGACAGGTTAAGCGAACGCGAAAAATGCCTACACCGAAAAGCTTTTACAACCAATGTAGGGGATAAATATTATCACGATATTGAGAAATACAGCTATACCGATGGAAATGAAAAACATGAAATAGAGCTGCCAAAAGGGGACCTACTCTATCAATTTCGGGAAGATGTAAAAAACAAAGCATTACCTACAGTGTCTTGGCTGGTCCCTCCAGGCAGGTTTAGCGATCATCCGGGTCATCCTTGGTACGGTGCCTGGTATGTAAGCGAGATATTCAAGATCCTCACGGAGGATCCGAAAGTCTGGGAGAAGACCATCTTCATACTAAATTATGACGAAAATGACGGTTATTTTGATCATATTCCTCCCTTTGTTCCACCTCATCCTAATTTGCCGGAAAGTGGCAAAGTGTCAACCGGAATCCATAGCCGTACCGAATATGTATTGACTGCGGATGAGCAAACCAGTGCTGAGAAGGACCTGCGCATAGGCCCCATTGGACTAGGCTATAGGGTTCCGATGGTAGTGGCTTCACCTTGGAGTCGCGGTGGATGGGTGAATTCAGAAATTGCTGACCACACTTCCACATTAATGTTCTTAGAGAAGTTTTTATCACACAAAGTGGGACAGGCTATTGTAGAGACCAATATTAGTGTTTGGAGGAGGGCGATTTGCGGCGACCTTACTTCCGTGTTTAGAAAGGCGGACGACACAGTGCCAGAAGATTTTCAGTACCTTGACCGTAATCGCTATGTCGAGCAAATCCACAGCGCCAGATTTAAAAAAACACCGGATGGATTTAAACCATGGTCGAAGTCAGCTATAGAAAAGCTGCAGCGTGATGAACACAGCAATGAAATCGGAAGCATCCAAGAGCCGGGCATCCGCCCTGCCTGTGCCATTCCATATTGTTTTGAAGTAAACGGCAAAATGGGAGATGATCATACTTTTCATATCCTATTTGACAACAAGCAAGAAGCCTTTGGTAGAAGTTCCACTGGTGTACCGATAACGGTCTATACCGTAGGGAATTATCGGGGCACCTTAGCGCCCCCTCGTCACTATGCCATTACCTCAGGCGACCTGTTGATGGATGATTGGGAAGTCAATCACTTTGATGCAGGCAGGTATCATCTAAAAGTACATGGGCCAAATGGCTTTTATAGGGAATTTGTGGGAGGAAAAGGAAGTAGAAAGGTAGCGGTAGAAGTGAAAACGTACGGATATGACAGCCATTCGAGCGCGAACCCATGCCTTAGCATCCATGTAAAAATCCTTCAAGCCGACTTAACACAAAAGTTCATCTTGTTGCACCATGGCTATACCAAGGCAAAAATGAAAGAAGAACTTGTGATCGGTGAACAAGGGCTTGTATGGAACCTCGATCTAAGTCAAAGCCATGGATGGTATGACTTCAGCTTGTTGGCAGAAGGTGATTTAGATATGGCATACCGTTATGCTGGGCATGTAGAAACAGGGCATCCTTCATTTACAGACCCGCTGATGGGACAAGTGGATGTTTAAATAAAATGTTAAGTAATCATCTGGCTAGGTGTAAGGACAATATGAATTGTTGGATTGCCTGCTGGTCGTTGTGCACCTTAGGAAATCTGCCTGAGTTTTGAGGTGGTTTTTTTTAGAAATTTTATTTCTCGCCCTGCCAATAATGGTGGAGCTAATAACGTGCCACTGGCGCTCTAGTTAAAGGTATTATCCGTTATGTTTGAACATCCTCATAGCCTAAAATCCATGTGGTTTCAGGGCTGATTTTTCTGAAGAACCATTCGGAATACATCTCTATACCTTAATTAATCTTTGCTCTGGGGCTTAAAGAGTAGCACAGGCTTACATCCAGAATGGTTTCATACCTAAACCAAACATATCTATTACTGCTTAGATATGGCTGTTCGGTTCCAGCGAGTATGGCCTCGGCCTTTTTCTCTGCTTCCCCTTCGTTTCTAGCCGATCCTTTCCTCGTAATCTGATGGCCTTTTTGTTTGGCCTTCTATCAGAATGCCAAACCGCGCCTTTACCGAAAATAATACGTGAGTTGCATTCTCCTTTACTGTTCGTCTTTTAACACCTTCAATATCAATTATAATAATGTTTCGAACATAGCTTTTGTCTATCAATAAGAACATCTCCCTAAGGGGGATTTGGAACCTCACCATTCATGGTTCTTTCTTTGTGCCCGTGACAATGTCTATCTTTTTCAATTTCAGGTCTCACTTGATACTTGAACAGGCTTGCCTATACCATTTGGATATGATCTCCTTCCTTTTCGCAAGGGAAATTTTGATGAAACCATCAGTATCTATAAAGGATGGCCAGATTTAAACAATAGCCGCTTGCTCACTTGCGCTTGCTTTTTCATCAGAAATCTTCCATTCACACAATATTTCTTTAATATGAAGCATAGCCAAGGCATTAAGTTCGCGTATTTATACTTTTTAAAAATTTAGCGCGGTTATAAATTCCTAATGCCCTCCCATGTATGGGCCGGCAAGAGGATATTTCGAGAACGGCAACCTTGTTTAGCAAAAGAGGCAGTAGAATTTATGCTCGTCTCAAGCGGCCTCACCATCTCTCCAGTCCTAATAATCTTTTGCCCAGATCAGTTAATTCAGCTACAGGATAGTTTCTCTCCCTGTGCAAAGGATCACCTGGGTAGGCATCATTATTTGGCGCCAGCCTTTCCTGCCAAGCATTGATCCTCCATTGCCGAAGCGCTTCATTGTCTTCATCTGCGGGAATCATGGTGATATATTGGGCAATGCGAACCTGATCGCTTTGGTTGGGCCGTATCCCATGTGGCAGGGAGCTGTTGAAAATGATCAGGTCACCGGCCTCCATTTTTACCTTGGTAATGTTGAAACCAGTGATATCCGGTCTAAAACGGTTACGGTCAGCCGGCTGACTAAGTTTCCAGGAATCGTAGGTTCGGTAAAGTTCCGGAATGCATTGAAAGCCTCCCATCGCCTTATCCGTTTGGTCTGCCAAGGCCAGCACACCTTGTACATATTGTGGCTTGGTTTCCGGGTCGTAATCCCAATGAATAAAGCCTTTGTGCTCAAAGCCGGGTCTGGAGGGAAAGTTCAAATTAGCCCTATCAATGCTCACCCAAAGCTTTTCAGTACCCCATATGTCGGCAAAAGCCTGATGAATGCGCGGGCTTTGTCTATTTTCCCATAAGACCTGATGATTGTACACCTCAACCATCCCCGCATTATTAAGCTCTATCATTTTGTGGTGGGTATCTGGTGTTTTGTACCACGTATTGGGATCGTTTGGGTCTTTACCTTCAAATTCCCAAATAAATGCGGCGCTTTTGGAGGCCTGCTCTTTAGATATGGCATTTTTTACAATGACGTAGCCGTTGTCGACCCAAAATTGCCAATCTTCTTCAGATAATACCCTTAGAGCCTCTTTCTCAGCCCTTGTAGCCAAAGTTGGTTGGTTGGTGGTACGCATAGAGGGATCTCCGGGCATTGCGTGTTCTGTCTTGATCATCATATTGCTCTGCTTTATCATTTAATGACAAACAAATATGGTCTGATCTACCAAGTTTCATTTTAACGGCAATGACCACTTGTTGCACTGCATTGACATTTTACTTAAGTTTATGCATGTCAATATCAAAATAGGGTGCTATGCAGATTATCAAGGAGGAGGTTGTCATTGATAAAAATCGATCCTTTCGGATTTTTTCCCCTAGGCTGAAAAATTATTTTTATTGGCATTATCACCCAGAAATCGAACTGGTATATGTGGAAGCTTTAAACGGTATAAGACATGTGGGCAAAAATATTTCAAGCTTTACCGGAAGTGATTTGGTGCTGATTGGCTCCAACGTGCCTCACCTTAATTTTGATTATGGGATCGAGACTGATTACCAACAGATCGTGGTGCAGTTCCATAAAGCCTTTGTGGAAAAGAATATAGCACCGGTCCCAGAATTTCAGCGTATCCAAAAGCTGCTGGAAGACAGTACTTTTGGCCTGTCCTTCTACGGAGAAACGAAATCCAAGGTGGTATATAGGTTGCAAAACATGCACCGCGAGGACCCTATTTCGTCATTATTGGCGTTGACGGAGATCTTACAAATGCTTGCTAGCTCCACCGAGTTTGAACAGCTCAATAAAGAGGACACCCGGATGAAATTCTTCTTTAGTGATAAGGTCAGGATGGGAACAATTTACCAATATATCCATAAACATTTCGATCAAAAGCCGGATGTGAACGAGATTGCCTCGCTGGTGCACCTCAGCACGCCGGCATTCTGCCGCTATTTCAAAAAACAAACAGACCTCACTTTTACCGATTTTGTAAACCAATACCGGATTACCCAGGCTAAAACATATTTACTACAGGATGCAGCTATCTCAGATGTATGTTATCGGGTAGGATACGAGAGCGTGTCATATTTTAATAAGCTGTTCAAAAAATTGGTTGGGGAAACGCCGACTTCCTTCAAAACCAGGTATCGCGGCAAAGGCTGGTCTTAACGCAGAACGAACAGGGGTTGGGTTTCGGAAGTAAGGCAGATAGCTTCAAGAGCATGTAAACCATCCTCTTAAGAGAAATGAACTAACATTAATGCATTAAGGCTAGTCCTGATCGGTTTAGAGTCAGTAGTATCTAGTGGAGTAAAGATTAGCCATTCTATCGATTACCTTTTATATAAAAATACAGGGCCTATGAACCGAAGACGTTGAATATTACCCTTTTTGTGCTTTTATTTAATATTTATAAAAATAACGACAAACCCATGAAGCATTCAAACCAGGATAATTCCGGTAATTCCCGTAGGAATTTTATAAAGAATGTCGCTATTGCCTCCTCCATTATGGTGGTGCCGCGACATGTATTGGGAGGAGTAGGTTATACCGCTCCCAGTGATCAGCTCAACCTCGCTGCCATTGGCGCTGGAGGTAAAGGAGCCAGTGATATCCGCAACGCTTCCGTGAATGGCAGGGAGAGGGTAGTTGCCCTCTGTGACGTAGATTTTTCAGGATCTGCTGCCAAGACGGTGGAAGCTTTTCCTAAAGCCAAGCTTTACCATGATTATAGAGAAATGCTGGACAAGGAAAAGGACATCGATGCGGTTACTATTTCCACCCCTGACCACGTTCATGGACCCGCAGCAGCCTTTGCTATGGAAAGAGGGGTTCACGTCTATGTGCAAAAACCGATGACCCACAACATTCAAGAGGCAAGGAAGCTCACAGAAATGGCTCGCGAAAAAAAGATAGTCACGCAAATGGGTAACCAAGGTGGCTCCAACCCCTTGCTGAATATGGTTCAAAAATGGGTGGATGATGGTCGTATTGGTAAAATTTCTACCGTGCAAATATGGACCAACCGTCCTGTATGGCCACAAGGTTTTGCCATGCCTGAACCAGATGAAAGTAAAAAGCCAAAGGATCTGCATTGGGATCTTTGGTTAGGTCCTGCCAGCCAACGTCCTTATACACCCAATCTTCATCCTTTTAACTGGAGAGGATGGTGGGATTTCGGTACGGGTGCTTTGGGCGATGTGGGATGTCATTTGATCGATATACCATTCCGAACGCTAGGCTTAAAATATCCTACAGATGCTGAATCCAGCGTAGCGGCACTATATACCAACATGTGGACGCCCGATTACAATCCGGAAGGTTGTCCTGTAGCTTCTTTTACGACCATCAGCTTTGATGCGACGGAAAAGAGCAAGTCTCCTATCAAAATGACCTGGAGTGATGGAGGTATCCGCCCAGCCCATCCTGACATAATTCCGGCAGATCATGATATCGGAGGTCAAAACAGCAACAACGGGGTTTTGATGATCGGTGATAAAGGAATTATTTCTACCAACATCAATGATAGTTCACCACTGATGCCTAAGTTGTACCTCAATGATGGTACTACAGAATTTGGACCGGAGACAGAGCCGCAGGATGAACCGGAATACGGCCATCAGAGAAAATGGGTTGATGCGTGTAAAGCAGGCTTTAATAGTCCTGAACACAAGGCTTTGACTTCTTCTTTTGATTATGCCGGTCCTATGACCGAAACGGTATTAATGGGCAACTTGGCGATTAGGGCGTATATGCTGAGACGGGAAAATTCCAAAGGTCAAACAGAATTCTACGGCAGAAAGAAACTGTTGTGGGATGGTGAAAAGATGAGGATCACTAATTTGGAAGAAGCCAATCAATTTGTAGGGCGAGAGTACCGCGCAGGCTGGGAGATGTAAACTCCTGTTCCTCACTAAATAAGAAAAGTCTTGGCCTTTGCATTACTGCAGCTGCCAAGACTTTTTTATGCCTTTAATTCATGGTCAACCAACGACCATTATAGCGGGCGAATTTTAATATTTCTAAATGCTACAGGGCCACCATGATCTTGCAGGCCAATTTTTCCGCTTCGGACCTTGGCATAATCCATGGGAGCAAACTTACTTCCTGCTACCATTGCTTGCCACTCAGCCGATTCCATGTCGTAGTCATTGATTTGTTGTCCATTGAGCCAGAAAACAACCTTACCTTGATCCACCCTGATCCGGGTTTGATTCCAATTACCGGGAGGATTGGAGGCAGACACGGAAGCTGCTTTGACGTCAGAATTCGATCCTGTCTTTTGATTTTCCATTAGCTCCTGAGGATAATTATGATCGTCAATTATTTGAAACTCCGGTCCGGTTTCGTACATGCGCGGATACTCTGGCTGCTCCACCACATGATAGAAAATACCACTGTTTCCCTGCTCCTCAATCTTCCATTCTACCAACAATTCGAAATTTTCAAAGTCTTGATCCGTCACAATATCACCTTGTTTGCCTGGCGTCATAAGGACACCATCCTTTACCTCCCAGCCCAATGAGTCGCTCCCTAAATAGGCATGCCACCCTCGGGTTGATTTACCGTCGAAGAGCAGCTCCCAGCCATCTTCTTTTTCCTTCTCACTTAAAGCATTGTGTTGAGAAGTAGATGAGCCCGATGCTTGCTTGACATCGCCGCTGTCAACGGAAGATGGACCGCAACCCGAAGCTAAAAGAGCAAGGGCAGCTATTATCCCTAAGTATTTGATATACATCTTAATTGAATTTAATGGAGGCCAGCCTCATCTTTAAGCCAGCCTCCCAAATGACTTCTATTTAAACTTTACCTCCAATAAGCATTTTTTCAGGATCCCAGGTGACAATCCTTTTTTCAAAATAACTTATGTTTCCTGCCTCTGTTGGTCCGCAGGCCCTTAGCCCAAAGGTGGCATCTTCCACAACCTTAGTCCCGTCCCGAACAGAATCAAAGAAATTGACAAAATGTTCGTAGCGGTCTCCTTTGTATCCTTGTGGAACCTTATAAACCATTTCTTTGGGGCCTTCCATTTCTGGTCGTTGCGGATACTTCTGAGCATATTCTTTTTTGTAAGCTTCCTGCATGGCTTCAGGAAAGGAATGTATGGATATGCCCGGTGCTTTAGGGAAGGGCGTGCGCCTCACCACCAAGTTGTCCCATCCAATGCTGATATCTCCCTCTGAGCCGACGATGCGAAAAAGATAATTGTCGCCTCCGCCACTCACAAAGTTAGTCCGTAGGGTGAGGTTGAATGCAGGGTGCTCTGCGGATGCTGGATAATCAAACAAGCCGATATGAATGTCGGGTACATCTCTTCCATCTTTCCAATAGCGCAATCCACCGGTGGCCATGACACGTTCAGGCCCTTTGGATCCTGTCACAAAGTGCAGCATCGAAAGCATATGTACATATAGATCTCCCGCCACGCCTGTACCATAGTCCTGATAATTCCTCCATCTGAAAAAACGCAGCGGATCCCATGGCCTTTTAGGCGCTCTACCTAAATACGTGTCCCAATCCACGGTTTGAGGAGAGGCATCTGGGGGAATGGAATATTGCCATGCACCTAAAGCACTGTGTCGGTCAATCTGAGCTTCTGCAAAATTAATTTCGCCAATATCACCTGCCTCAATCAGCTCTTTTGCTTTTGCATGGATGATGGAGCTTACATATTGGCTTCCTACTTGAAATACCTTGCCGGATTCTTTCTGCGCTTTGATCACCCGATGCCCTTCCTCGGTTTTTTGCACCATCGGTTTTTCGCAATAGACATGTTTGCCTTTTTTTAAGGCATCAATGGAAATGACTTCATGCCAATGATCGGTGGTGGCATTGATAACGCAATCCACATCCGGGCGGTCCAAGATCTCTCGGTAATCTTTGGTGGTAAAGAGTCCTTTTCCCCACAACTCTTTTGCACGGGTGAGGCGGCCGTCATATAAGTCGCAGGCTGCTACCACTTCCACGCCCTCCACCATCAATGCAGTATTGGTGTCACCTATGCCCATTCCTCCAGTGCCTATCAGTGCAATGCGGATATTGTCGTTGGCGGAAATCTTCTTCCTTTTAACCAGAGGAAGGTAAGTGGCTGTTTGCCCGGTTTGGGCTAAACTAGCGGGCACCACCGCTGCTGCAGCCGCAGTAGTGCTTATTTGCTTAAGAAATTTTCTTCGTGAGTCTTGGGTTTTTTCTTTCATTGTACAAATTGGTTTAACAAAGCATATGGCGCCTTCTACAGGCAATGATTTATTTGATTAATAGCCTTCATTTTGTTCGAGCAAAGGATTCGCATTTATGGCAAAATCAGGTATCGGCATTCTGGTCCTGAAACTTTGTGAAGGCTCGTTGTGGTCAAACCATGTTTCCGTGGTGTATTTTTTCCACCGAATGAGGTCCGTTCGCCTACGGCCTTCCATTAAAAATTCTTTTCCCCATTCTTCTAAAATCCGATATCCTTCTTCATCTAGATCATTGGAGGTAAGCTGAAGGTTTAGCGTGCTGTTGCTCCAGTCAGCCTCTAAGTAATTCCGTCTAATAACTTCGTTGACTAACTGTGCTGCAGCCGCTTTATCTCCCAGCCGTAAATGGCATTCTGCCAAGGTGAAATAAACTTCTGCTAGCCTCATCTCAGGTTGATCCGCCTGGGCTTCGTATTGAGATGCCACATCAGGGAAAACTGGGCACACTTTCACCGGTCGTATACCTGTGTTTTCTTCTCCTTTAAGCATACTCATAGAGTTCGTGTCCCCTTCCGACATTCTGGCTACATAATCTACCAAAACAAGCGGTTGCCCTTTATATTCCTCTACACCCATTATCACCTGGGTTCCGTCATATGTATGCTGAAGCCCTTCCAAAAACATCCCTTCCCATTCGCCATTTCCCAAATATTTCCAAGGCTTCTTTCTGATATCTTTCTCATGGTATCTGGAGTATGGCGTACCGATTTTATAGTTTAGAGGTTCACCCGTAGCGGTGATAGAGGGAGCAAGTCCCCATCCATTCCAACCTGTGCCGCCATGAGATGATCCGAAGGTCAAATGGCTCTGATAGTGATGGAAGCCACCGAACCACCAGTTTTTCTCATCTCTTTGCCCCTTCTCAATGGGAAATGCAAATACAAGCTCTGGCGATAAATTATTGTTCCAGGTAAAAGGGCCGTTCCAGCTGTCATCAAGTGCATAATTACCGTACTCCCCGTTGATCAACTGCTCTGCAAGCTGCTTTGTTTCATTAAACTTTGCTGTTCCAATATAAGCTTCGCTGTTGAAATATAAACGCATCAACAAAAATCTATTTGCAGCCTTGGTCATCCGGTACAATGTAGCTGGATCTCCTGCTGTTTGTTTTACCTTTAGATTGGCTAAGGATTCGTTCAGCTCATTTTCTATAAACTGAAAGACTTCAAGGGCACTGTTCCTGGCAGGAATTTCACTTGTCACTGTGGTGACCAATGGAACACCTCCATATATGTCCAATAGATGCCAGTAAGCAAATGCACGCAGGGTTCGTGCTTCCGCAATATGTTGGTTTTTATCATCTTCAGTTAGACCAAGTGAAGCATAATCTAAATCCCTTATATCTTCAATAAATGTGTTTGTGAAGCCTATCAGCGAATAGTTTTCGTTCCAGGCCATCGTTGCTCCTCGATCGAGCTCAGTCCAAGTGTGTTGATTGTATCTGAGATATTCACCTGCGTTATAACCATGTATGCCACGTGTTGGCGTCAATATCTGATCTGCAGTCAATTCTTGAGGAAAAAACCATGAAATAAGCGTAGTACTGTGGGCATAGGAGTATGAAGTTGCCAATACCTGCAATACATTTTCTTTGTTTTGCAGAAAATTACCTGCCCCAACCCGGTCATACATATCTTCTGTGAGATCAGTACATGCTACAGCCCACAGCAGTGTTATCCAAAATATATAGTGTGTCTTTTTCATTTCAGTTAGATTTAGAACGATAGTTGAACAGCTAGCGTAAAGGAACGGGTACTGGGATAAAAATCCATTGTCTGAATACCAGGAGTCAATCCGTTTACCTCGAGTTGTGTTGGGTCCAGTCCGGAAAAATTTGTGATTGTAAATAGGTTGGTTGCATTCAGGTTGCCTCTCACCAACCTAAAAAAGGAATTCTCCGGTAGGGGCAGGGTGTAGCCTAACGACAGATTCCTCAGGTTGATATAATCTCCCCGTTCCATAAAATATGAACTGGTTTCTTTCTCCGCCTTGATCTGTGCATTTCTACCGTATGCCGATCTCAAGACATTTCCGGGAGCATTGGACAAGCCGTAATACATTTGGTGCAGATTAACCACGTCCCACAAAAATGCACCTTTGAAGAAGAGGGTGAGGTCAAAATTTCTGTAGACAAACCGGTTGTTCCATGAAAGCGTAATATCGGGAATACCATTGCCTACATATTGTTTATCTGCTGCCGTTTTTTGCGTAGCTACAATGACTTCTCCTTTAGAATTGTAAATAAGGAAATTGCCATCTTCATCAATTCCTGCATGCTTGTACATATAGAAGTTGCCAACTTCTTCCCCTTCCTCTAACCGCACTATCGTTCCTGGATTTCCGGGTGCGGGTAGATTGTATAAATCCATAAAAGTTGTTCCTTCTTTGTTCGCATTGTCGTTGATGGACAACATGGTACTTTTGCCGTAGCTTCCTACTATGGAGGTAGTGAACTGAAAGTCCTGTGTCTTCACAGCTGTCCAATCCAACACCATTTCAATGCCTTTGTTTTGAATCGACCCCACATTACTCCATGTATTTCCGTAGATATAGGGCGGCTTGGGAGTAGGGGTGAAAAACAACAGATCTTTGGTTTTTCTGTTATAAAAATCGACGCTCCAGGCCAGTCTATCTTTGAAGGTAATAAGATCAAATCCTACATTGATATTGGTGCTGACTTCCCACTTCAAATCAGGATTAGGGTTTCCAGAAGGCCCCCAGCTTCTAAGCCATTCACCTTCCATATTATAATAGGAGTGGGCGCTATAGGTGGCGGTGGACAATAGGGGAGATATATCCTCTCTTCCCGTCGTACCAAAGCTGGCTCTCAATTTTAAATTATTGATGACATCGGAATTAAAAAACTCCATTTTTGAAAGGACCCAGCCCGCAGAAACTCCCGGGAAGTTGCCCCACTTGTTGTTCGCTCCAAACTTGCTCGATCCCTCTCTACGAAGCGATGCAGACAGTAAGTACTTCCCCTCATAGTTATAGTTGACCCGGCCAAAAAAGGCGATCAACGTACTGGAGCTCTTATAAGACGAAGGAGCTACCTGCCCTCCAGAAGTGCTATGCCAAGTGCCTCCTCCCAAATTGTTCCATAATAAGGCATCCGAGGAGAAGTTGGCGTTCCAGGCACTGAATCCTTCATTTACAAATCTTTGGTAGCTGTATCCGGCAAGTATTTGCGCGCTGTGACTATGCTTTTCGAGCAGGTAGTTGGCGGTCCATTCCAATATCTTATCATTGTCCCTTGCTTGCCCTCGGGTGGCTCTGCCGGCATATTGGTTGTCGCGAGAGTCTCTGGAATCACTGGATTGATACAGATAGCTAGAACTTTCCGTAAAATTTTCAGCAAGCAACAGGCTGGTATTGAGTTGGTCAGTGATATGCCACCTCACATTAATGTCTCCACTTACGAGCGCATGCTCTCCTCTGTTCGAAGTGTTCTTAAGCAAGGCAACAGGGTTATAGTAATCGTATCCGCTAAAAAGATAATACTTTGTTGGATTGTCTGGATCGAATATTGGTTCCGTAGGCTGTGCTTTGATAGCTTGGCGAAAAGCCATATAATTGGTAAGCTCCCTTTCGCTCTTATTCACGTAGATGTTTCCAAATACATCCACACGATCTTTGATGTTGTAATTAAAATTCAATCGTGCTCCATAGTCTTTCCTGCCTGAGGAGATATCAACCCCCTCGGCATCCCGATGATTCACGGACAGGCGATAATTGGAATCTCTTGTTCCTCCTTCGATGGCGAAATGATGGTAGCGTTCCAACGATAAATCATTAAGGAGCTCATCGTAGAAATTATTGTTGTATGGAAGGTTATTTGCCTCTGAAGGATCATAAGTATTGGATCTACCATAAGCTACATACTCTTGGGCACTTAAGATTTCCGGCCGCTTAGCGATAAAATTGGTAGATAGATGTCCTTCATAAAACACCCTTGTTCCTCCGCCATCACTCTTTTTTGTCGTGACTAGTATCACACCATTGGCACCTCTTGCGCCATAAATGGAGGAAGATGCCCCATCCTTTAGAACCGTGATACTCTCAATTTCATCTTTCGGAATGGCATTAAGGTCCCGTCCAGGCACCCCGTCCACCACAATAAGCGGCCCGGTGCCGGCATTAACTGAAGCAACACCCCTGACTTGTAGACTTGATCCCGCATTAGGATCGGCTGCAGCGGGAGTCCCCATAGTCAAGCCTGCCACTTTCCCATCTATCATTTGTATAGGATTGTTGACGGCTCCTGAAATAAAATCTTTTTGATTTATGCTTACCACCGAACTGGTCAGTTCCTCCCTGCGCACCGTACCATAACCGATCACCACTACCTCCTCCAAGCTTTGCACATCTTCTGCCAAAGTAACATTGATCACGCTTTGCCCACCTACGACGACTTCCTGGCTAAGGTATCCTATCGACGAAAAAACGAGAACATCGCCGTCATTTGCCTCAATACTATACTTTCCGTCAATGTCAGTTATCGTTCCGTTATTTGTTCCTTTTACAAGTACCGTCACTCCGGGCAAGGTTTCACCATCAGCCTGAGATACCACCGTTCCGGTGATGGTGCGGCTTTGTCTCATAAGCACTTCCTGTACCGCTTGCTCGTCTTTCTTCCAATCGCTGATATGAATGTTGTCATCCAGTCTCTTGAAGGCCAATTGGGTTTGCTTTGAAATGTTTCTCAATACATTCCCCAATGATTCGGAGCCCGGTGAGACCTTAACTTGCTTGTGTTTTTGGAGCGTTTTCTCATTGTAGACAAAGTGAAATGCAGTTTGTGCTTCAATGGTTAATAATATTTCCTGTAGAGAGGAACTTTCAACCTTCAATTCGATAATAATATCATCAAGCTTTTTGGTTGAATTAGGATTGTCACCTGCGAACAGACAATCCCCATGCCCACATAAGATCACCAACGTCAAAATAAAACTTTTGGCAGTGATCAGAAATCGTTGTAATGGTTTACATTTCATATTTACGGTGTTATGTTTGAAATTAAGTAATGGTTCATGGTCGAAGGGTTTTAATTGCTATTATTTGCTTTTACTTTATAATTACCCGCTTACCGTCCACCTGGAAGTCGAATCCGAGAACAAATGCCATCCCCTCCAGTACTGAATGAAGCGACTTGTTTCGATAGTATCCTGTAAAGCCATCATCAATATTTGCTTTTTGCACAGCTATCTCCACCCCATACCACCGTTCTAATTTTTTCATGCAATCAACAAAGCTTTCATTTTTAAAGTATAGTATACCTTCCTTCCAGCCAAATGCAGACATAGGCTCCAGTTTCTTTTTAGTCAAATCATTGGTGCTGACATCGTAGATTACTTGCTCTCCAGGCTGAAGATAGGTTGCATTCAGTGACTCCTCGACCTTAACCTTCCCTGTCATCAAAGACACAATAATGTCTTCTTCGGCAAAGGCCTCAATATTAAACGAGGTGCCTAATGCGGTAGTAGTGATGTTATGAGCGTGGACGCTGAATGGCCGCGACGGGTCTTCCGCAACTTCAAAAAATGCTTCACCCTCCAGATAAACGGTGCGTTTGGCTGACGTCAGATAGTCAGCGCTGTACCAAAGGGAGGATTCAGCATTTACAAATGCTTTCGTTCCATCCGGCAAAAGGTGTTGGGTTCTCTCTCCCTTGTCAGTACGTAAATGGGTGAATGTTGGCGTGGCGTCTCTGGCTATTTCTGCTACGGGTTTTGTAAAAAGTGCCCAACCGGCAATAGCCAGTCCTATAAACATCAGCACGGCCGCATATTGCAGATATTCCCGGAAGAACAACATAAATCGCTTGGATTTCATGTTGTTTCCAGGTTCGGCATCTAGAATGCTTTCTCGAAGCATACCAAGTACTTCTTCTTTACCCCAATCTTCGGACGCTTCTTTAATTTGCGCAGTTTCCCAGTACGCCGCAATCCGTGCTGAAATATCTTCGTCTGCTTCCCCAGAAAAGTACCATGAAATTACCTCCTCATGCTCTTCTTTGGAGCATTGGCCTGCAAAAAATCTCTTCAGTAGTTTGTCATCCATCTGCTACATTGCAAATACTACTGTATATACAACGCCGACACAGATTTTACTCTAGGGTTAGGTGCTTTTTTTCAACAATTGAAAAACCCGATTGCCATTACAATACTTTTGATAAGCAGATGGTGCTCCTTTAAGTAAGCTCGAATTTCCTTTTCCGCTTGATAGATATTGTTTTCTACTGTCCTTAGCGAAATGTTTAACCCTTGGGCAATCTCTGTATTCTTCAAACCTTCTTTTCTGCTCATCAAAAAAATTTGGCGCCTACGGTCGGGAAGAGAATCTAAAAACTTCAGGGTCAATGACTCAAGTTCCCGAAAAAGATAATCATCTTCAGCGGATATTACAGAAGTGTTTCTTTCTATATAGGCACCATGGCGTTTAAGCTCAGCAGCTTTTTTCTTTTGCAGGTTGATAATTTTATTTTTCGCAATGGTGAGGAGAAAGGCGTTCAAGGAGAGGTCTTCGTTAATGAGATGCCTTTTTTCCCATAAGGTCAAGAACACATCTTGTACGACTTCTTTTGCCTCTTCCTTCTCCAGATAAAAACTCCTGGATACACGAAAAATTTTATCTGCATATTTAAGGTAAATGCTTTCAAATGCCTGGGCATTTCCCTGCTTTAGTGCTTTGGCAAAGTGTGAATCCGACAACATGCGATGGTTTTCTTTTCCAATAAATATAAGAAAATATTTTCTCGGAAAAATATTGTTATTTGTGTGGTGCATCATCCATAGAAGAGGTGTTCTCAGCCGCTCAGCATCTGCTGAACCGACTGCATGCCTACATCAGCAAATCCCAGGCTCAAGGATGCATCCTCCAAATGATTTTCTTATTTTGTGCCTGTTATTCTAAAAGCTAAATAATCAACAATGAAACCTCTTCACCAGGCTTTGTCCTTCGTGCTATTTATAGTGCTGGCCTTAGCCACACAGTTGGCCTCCGCTCGGCAATCTGAACCTGGCATTCATCTGGCTGACCCCACGATTTTCTTACATGAAGGAACCTACTACCTGTACGGGACCGTGGAAGGCAATGCCAATCAGGGATTTCTGGTATATGTCTCCAAGGACAAGAAAAACTGGGAAGGCCCTGTCGGTGCAAAGGGAGGATTCGCGCTTCACAAGGACGATGTATATGGCGACAAAGGCTTTTGGGCACCTCAGGTATTTACCCATAGGCAGAAGTTCTATATGGCCTACACGGCTAATGAAAACATTGCCATTGCTGAAAGCGACAGCCCTTTGGGCCCCTTTACGCAAGCGATCAAAACACCCCTTGAAAGTCCAGTCAAGCAGATTGATCCCTTTGTATACCACGCCGATGACGGTAAAATCTATCTGTATCACGTCCGTCTACAGGAAGGCAATAGGATTTTTGTTGCAGAAATGAAAGATGATCTCTCCGGTATCAAGGAGGAAACATTAAAGGAATGTATCAATGCCTCGGATCATTGGGAGAATACAGCACGAGCTCCTTGGCCCGTTGCCGAGGGACCAACCGTCTTTAAAGAAAAAGATCTGTATTATTTAATTTATTCAGCCAATGATTTTCGTAATCCGGATTATGCCGTTGGCTACGCGGTCAGCAAACATCCCCTCGGGCCATGGGAAAAACATCCGGGAAATCCCATCCTTCATCAAAAGGACCTTCATCATCCCGGCACAGGGCATGGTGACATGGTGGTGGATGCCAAAGGAGACATGTGGTATGTGTTTCATACCCACTACGCTGACCAAAAGGTCGGACCACGACGAACGGCTTTGGTCAAAGCAGGTTTTACCGCTACTGGCAATGATCAACCTGACTTGACCATGCATAAAGAGTGTTTTTTCTTCCTTCAACATCCTTAAGGCAGCGAGACCTGTCCACCTAAAGCATAGAAGGTTTACCTACTAAGGTAGCGAGGGCAAGCGCTTTTTTCACCTTATCACCCTTGGCAGGGACAAAGTTGCTACTATCTTTGTACAGGAGCGAATGCATCTAAAAAGGGCAAAATAAAAAGAGGAATGCAATACAGCTGGTTATCACTTGCGTCAATAGGTATCGTTTTGATGGGTTTATCCGCATGTGGATCAAATCAGCCGATACACAAATCCGCTGCATTATCAACCCAGCCAGCCATAGATGCCAATTTTCCCGATCCGACAGTGATGTATGCGCCTGACGGTTACTTCTATGCCTACGGCACCAACACGGTGATAGATGGAAAGCTGATTCATATACAGGTGGCGCGGTCACATGATCTGTATGATTGGGAAATCCTACCCGACGCGCTTCCAGTGCCGCCGGATTGGGCGGAACGTGATTTTTGGGCACCTCATGTGATGTATGATTCCTTACAAAAGACCTATTTCCTTTATTACTCCGGGGAATCCGTTGATCCGGCAATGGGAAAATGCTTGGGAGTGGCAACTTCTAAAAGCCCCGCCGGCCCCTTTGTTGATAAAGGCAGTCCATTGCTTTGCGGAGATGCTTTTATCGAAATTGATCCCATGGCCTTTGATGACCCCCAATCTGGAAAGAAATACTTGTATTGGGGATCGGGACATCAACCGATCAAAGTACAGGAACTTGCGGACGATCGCCTTAACTTCAGGGAAGGGTCGCAACCCGTTCCCGTGCTGGATATCTTACAAGGAGGGGGGCCGGACAATTACCAGAAGCTGGTGGAAGGAGCATGGGTAACGTATAAAGACGGTTTTTACTACCTATTCTATTCCGGAGACAATTGCTGCGGGGAGCATGCGCACTATGCCCTCATGGTAGCCCGCTCCACCGATCCACTAGGCCCCTTCGAGACGATGGCCGAATCTACAGGTGTAGCCAATAACCTCATAATAGAGCGGTACAAGCAGTGGCTAGCCATAGGGCACAACTCAATAGTAAAGGATAAGGCAGCGCAAGAATGGGTAGTGTATCACGGAATAGATAGCTTGGACCGTCCAAAAGGTCGGGTGATGTTGATACACCCCTTGGAGTGGGAGGGAGGCTGGCCCGTAATCAATCTAGACGATAACAATAAACGCTGATATACATGAATTTACTAAAGCTATCATTGATGGGCGTTGCCCTAGCCTTTGGATTATACGGATGCGGATCAAAAGTGAATGATCAGGTCAAAGAGCAGGTAACTGCAACCCAACGCACCTTTACCAATCCCATTGCTGACGGAGCGGATCCTTGGGTATTCAAAAAAGGTGACACTTATTACTATTGTGGCTCGGGTGACGGCGGCATCTATGTGTCAGCTTCCCACAAAATGACCGACCTAGGAGAAAGACGTACCGTCTGGAAAGCACCTGAAGAGGGTTGGAACAGGACGAATATTTGGGCGCCAGAACTGCATTTTATCGACGGCAGATGGTATATCTATTATGCTGCCGGAGAGGCGGGTCCTCCTTTCATCCACCAAAGGTCAGGTGTTCTCGAATCGGTGTCAGATGATCCATTTGGACCCTACGAAGACAGAGGCATGTTGTACACTGGCGATAATATCGATGATCCTCAATCTGTCAAATGGGCCATCGACCTGACGACAACGGTAATCAACGGCCAACGCTATGCCATCTGGTCTGGCTGGCTGGAAAATGCGGATACGGATAAGACGGAGCAGCATCTCTATATTGCCAAAATGGTAAACCCGTATACCATCAGCAGCAATCGTGTCAAAATCTCCTCCCCTGAAGAAGAATGGGAAACTGGCGGTCCGCTAAACCTGAATGAAGGACCGCAAATCTTAAGGAAGGATGATAAAATCCACGTGATCTATTCAACCCGCGAATCTTGGCTGGTGGAATATCGGCTGGGACAGTTAACCTTGCAGGATACGCTGCAAGACCCCATGAATCCGGACAACTGGGTGAAGAAAGGACCTGTGTTCCAGGGAACTGAAGAAGTGCTAGGAGCAGGACATGCTAGCTTTACTACTTCACCGGACGGCTCAGAAGATTGGATATTTTATCATTCAAAGAAAACCATAGAGCCGGGCTGGAACAGGGATATCCGCCTGCAACAGTTTACCTGGAACGAGGACGGCTCGCCGAATTTTGGTACGCCTATTCCTGCAGGTTCGCCTATTCCTGTCCCCTCAGGAGAAGAGTAATGATATAAACAGTAAAAATGGATCGTTCAATTCACACTTATGAATTGCCAGAAGGCGCACTTCATCAGGATTTTCAGGTCTTTGAAGTCAAGGGGGTAGAGATCAACAACAAGAACTACCCCCACAAGACGGATCGGCCGCACCGGCATTCGTATTATGAGATATGCGTGTTTATCAACGGCTCTGGGCGGCACGAGATTGACTTTCATACCCATCCTATCCTTCCCAATAGCGTGCACTTTATTTCGCCCGGGCAGGTGCACCTGATCTCCCGTGAAGAGGATTATCACGGCTACCTGATTGTCTTTTCCAAGGAGTTTTATGCCTTGGGAATGTTTCAACAGGATGTGCATGACAACTTCCCTTTTTTTAACAACTACCATATCCATCCTTTGTTGAATATGGATGCCAAGGGATTTGGTGAATTGCTGCAGCTCATCGATATGATCCGAAGGGAAAACAGGAGCAGGTCAAAGCTCAATACCGAAATCCTGCGCTCCTATCTGCAGATCTTCCTGCTCAAATGTCAGCAATATTATGTGGAGCAGTTTGCGGACAAAGCAAAAATGCATGATCCGCATTATGCACAGGTACAGCAGTTTCAAACACTGGTTGAAAAGCATTTTATGGAATACCATCTCGTGCAGGATTACGCGGAAATGATGGCGATTTCCCCCGCAGTGCTCAACAAATATGTCAAAAAGATCACCGGGCGTACCGCCTTGGAGATCATTATGGACCGACTGGTGCTGCAGGCAAAGCGTCTTCTGATCTACACAGACCTGTCCAATAAGGAGATAGCCTTCCGGCTAAAGTATAATGATCCTTCCTACTTTACCCGCATGTTTAAAGGCAAAACAAACATGAGCCCTTCCGCCTTTAGAAAGGAAATGAACGAAAAGTACCAGTTTTAAAATTATATATCCCTTTTCTCTCACCATAGATAAAACTAGGTTTGACACCGATTCATAAAATTGAATTTTATCATTAACCCAAATAAGAAATGATCCAAATTGATTTTAACCTCAAGCCGGAGGATTTAAGCAATCAGCTCCGACAGTTTTGGGAACTGTCTGGCGAAAAAATAGCCCTGATTGAGAAGGAGTATGAGTTGGGCAAGGGTTCCCCCGTTTTTACCGCTGAAGGGAAATATACCACCCGGGGTTGGACAGAGTGGACGCAGGGTTTCCAATTTGGCTCTTCTATTCTCCAGTTTGATGCTACCGGGGAAAAAGATTTTTTGGAGAAAGGCAGGGCTAATACCCTGGCCTTGATGGCACCCCATGTCAGCCATACCGGCGTACATGACCATGGCTTCAACAATGCCAGTACTTATGGCAATTTGCTCCGCCTCATGGTGGAAGGAAAAATTCCTTTTAACGAATGGGAAAAGAACTTCTATGAATTGGCATTGAAAATATCAGGTGCAGTGCAGGCCGGTCGCTGGACCAATATCAACGGTGGAGGAGGCTTTATTTATTCCTTCAACGGACCGCACTCCTTGTTTGTAGATACCATCAGAACCGTACGCATCCTGATGTTGAGCCACAAGCTGGGCCATGTGCTACAGGAGGAAAATGACAAGCGCATCAACCTGCTCGTAAGAGGCTTACAGCATGCCAAAGCTACAGCTGACTTTTCCGTGTATTATGGTGAAGGGCGTGATAGTTATGACTTATGGGGAAGGACAGCACATGAAAGTATCTTCAACACCAATGATGGTAACTTCCGTGCGCCTAACTCTCAACAAGGTTACACTGGATTTTCTACCTGGACCCGAGGCCTGGCTTGGGCTATGGTAGGATTTGCCGAAGAACTCGAATTTATACAAACGCTGTCAGACGAGGATTTGTCTGCTTACGGATCCCGCGCGGATATCGAAGCCTTTATGCTTAAAGCTGCTCAGGCAACCTGCGATTTCTATATTGAACATACACCCATTGATGGCATTCCCTACTGGGACACCGGTGCGCCCAATTTGCACAAACTGGGGGATTACCTGTCGGTAGCCGCTGACCCATATAATGATTATGAACCTGTCGACAGCTCGGCTGCGGCAATAGGCGCGCAAGGTCTGCTCCGGCTGGGCAAATACCTCAAGGCGAGGGGAGAGGAAGAAAAAGGCAACAAGTACTGGCAGGCGGGATTGACCGTGATCAGAACGTTGTTCCAAGCGCCATACCTGAGCACCGACAAGAGCCATCAAGGCATCATCCTACATTCGATCTATCACCAGCCCAACGGCTGGGATCATGTGCCCGCCGGTAAGAAAATCGCTTCTGGCGAATCAAGTATGTGGGGAGATTACCATGCAAGGGAGGTGGCCCTTTATCTTCAAAAGATCATCAATGGTGATCCATACTACACCTTCTTTAACAGCGTGTCATGAGTGCCAGCAAAATTGAAAATCTAGATAAACTCTGCATCCATACCATCACGACCAAATCCTGGTCGATTGAGGAGGCTGCAGAAAACTATAGCCGAGTAGGGGTCAAAGGCATATCGGTCTGGCGCCAATACCTGGAAGGCAGAAACATTGCCCAAACTGGGGAAATGCTGAAAAGTAAGGGGCTGGAGGTGGTGTCGCTGGTACGGGGAGGATTTTTTCCTTCTACCTCGGCAGAAAAAAGAGCTGCCGCAATAGATGACAACAAAAAGGCTGTAGATGAGGCGGCAGCTTTGGGAGCCCCCATGATCGTGTTGGTCTGTGGTGCTGATCCCGGCCAATCACTGGAAACCTCGAGAGCCCAAATCCAGGAAGGCATAGAAAGCGTTTTGCCTTATGCCATTGCCAATAATGTGAAGTTGGCCATCGAGCCATTGCATCCCATGTATGCGGATAGCCGCTCTGCGGTGAACACCCTTGGCCAGGCCAATGATATGGCGGAAGCCATCGCCTCGGATCATGTGGGGGTAGCGGCGGACGTCTATCACCTGTGGTGGGACCCAAACCTGGAACAGGAGTTGCTACGCTGCGGCCGCAACGGCCATTTATATGCCTTTCATATTTGCGACTGGATGAGCCCTACCGTTGACTTCCTGAATGATCGGGGATTGATGGGCGAAGGCTGCATTCCGATACAAAAAATTCGCGGATGGGCAGAGGCGGCAGGATTTGACGGCTATAACGAAGTCGAGATCTTCTCCGACCGCTGGTGGGCAGCCGACCAGCACGAGTTTCTGGATCGCATTGTAGAACAGTATTATCGTAGTTAAAATTTGCCAGATGCCCGATGTTGTATGCCAGAAGACCGAAGACCAAAGCGTCGCTAATTTCAACTTCTGGATTAAATTTCACAACATCGGACATCCTTCATCTGACAACATAGAAAACATGGAACACAAAATAGGCATTATCATGAACGGGGTGACTGGCCGTATGGGTACAAACCAGCACCTGATGAGAAGTATTGTTGAAATCATCAAACAGGGCGGAGTGAAGCTTCCTGACGGGGACACCATTATGCCCGACCCGGTACTCGTGGGCAGAAACCAAGACAAGCTGGACGAATTATCCAGACGCTCCGGTATTAGCAAGACCTCCACAGACCTGGACACATTGCTGGCGGATGACCATTATACCATTTATTTTGATGCGCAGACTACCGGAAGAAGGGCAGAGGCGATCCGAAAGGCCGTAAAGGCAGGCAAGCACATCTATTGTGAAAAACCCATGGCGACGGACACGGCTACGGCTCTTGAACTGTATGAATTGTGCCGGCAGGCGGGCGTGAAGAACGGCGTGGTACAGGATAAACTGTGGCTGCCAGGCCTAAGAAAAATCAAACGCCTGATCGAAAATGGCTTTTTCGGAGAGGTCCTTTCCGTAAGGGGAGAATTCGGCTACTGGGTATTTGAAGGGGATACCATTCCCGCGCAGCGACCTTCCTGGAACTACCGCAAGGAAGATGACGGAGGGATCATCGTGGACATGCTGTGCCATTGGCGCTATGTATTGGACAATATTTTTGGCAAAGTGAAGGCAGTGTCCTGTCTTGGCGCGACCCATATCAAAGAAAGGGTTGATGAGCAGGGTAAGACCTACAAATGCACCGCCGATGATGCGGCATATGCTACTTTCGAGCTGGAAGGGGATGTCATTGCGCATTTCAATTCTTCCTGGACGGTAAGGGTGAGAAGGGACGACCTGCTGACCTTGCAGGTAGATGGCACCAAAGGTTCGGCAGTAGCGGGGCTGAGAGAATGCTATATCCAACATTATGGCAATACGCCGAAGCCTGTATGGAATCCCGACATTCCTCAACCTATAGACTTCTTCGACGGTTGGTCCAAAGTGCCTGAGCAGGAAAATTACGACAATGCCTTTAAGGTACAGTGGGAGCTTTTCCTCAAGCATGTGGTTAAAGATGAGCCTTTCCCATGGGATATGAAAGAAGGCGCCAAAGGCATACAGTTGGCAGAAAAAGGCCTGGAAAGCTGGGAAAAGCGCTGCTGGGTAGATGTGCCTGAACTATAATAAGTTCGGCTACGGCAGACCAGATCTTTGTCATTAAGCTTTATTAAGGCCTTTGGCGGGATCGTATTCAACAAATTAATAGTCATGAGCAATATGAGAAAAGTAGCATTAGTAACGGGAGGCTCGAGAGGGATAGGCCTAGGCATAGCCAGAAGTTTGGCGCAGGCAGGTTTTGACTTGGCTATCAACGGTGTACGCCAGGAAGAAGACGTGCAGCAGGCCTTGGACGAATTGCGGGCTCTCGGCGCTGAGGTGATTTATTGCCAAGGTGATGTAGGGCAGGCAGCTTCCCGTCAAGCGATATTGGATAAGATCAAGACCCAATTGGGCAGGTTGAATGTCTTGGTGAACAATGCCGGTGTGGCACCCAAAGAACGCAAAGATATATTGGAAGCCACGGAAGAAAGCTTTGATTACGTGTTGGGCACCAACCTGAAAAGCTCTTACTTCCTTTCTCAGGCTGCCGCCAATTGGATGATTGAACAAAAGGCGGCCGATGGCAACTTTGAGGGAGCCATCATCAATGTCTCATCCATCTCCGCTACCGTCGTCTCGGTAAACCGGGGTGAATACTGCATCGCAAAGGCAGGCATGAGCATGGCTACTCAGTTGTTTGCCGCGCGGCTTGGGGAATATAATATTCCGGTTTATGAAGTGCGTCCGGGAATCGTAGCTACCGATATGACCGCCAAGGTGACGGAAAAATACGATAAGCTGATCGCCGATGGTTTGACGGTACAGAAGCGGTGGGGCTTGCCAGAAGATGTGGGCAAAGCTGTAGCTGCTTTATCTACCGGAAGTTTCCCTTACTCCACCGGTCAAGTGATCATGGTGGATGGAGGAATGAATATTCCAAGGCTTTAAGGGTTAATGCCGGACAGGAAATGATTTTCTTGTTCGGCATTTTTTTTCAAACAACAAGTGGCGAAGGCCATGCTGCGTTTGAAGAAAGCCTGGGAAAAAATACAGTCTGGGGTGGAGAAAATCCACCAAAGGTGCTATAAGTTCAACCGAAAAACCATATTATTGAATCCTAACCCAGAAGCGCCTAAACCTTTTAAAACCGAGTAAACTCAACAAGCCATACATGAACCCAAATACCCAAACCACCACGCTGGACAGTCCGGCTAAAAGCTCCCAAACCTATATTGTTGTTACCGCCTTTTTGGCCCTCTTTGCCGTAGTAGGTTTTGGTATTTACGGCCTGCCCTTCTTTTTTGATTTTATTATGGAAGAAAGGGGTTGGTCCAGAACCACCATTACATCGGGCAATGCGGTCGGCAAGCTGCTGGTGGCACCGGTATTCGGATTTATCGCAGGCTGGTTGATCGACAAATACGGTCCCAGAAGCTTGATGATGACCGGTGCTTTTATGCTTTTTATTGCTTTTGTGGGCATCGCGTTCAGCAGTTCCCTGGAGATGTTTTATCTCTTTTATGTCTTCAATGCATTAGGTTACGTGTTTGCCGGCCCCCTTCCTTCCCAGGTGCTGATTTCAAGGTGGTTTGACAAAAACAGGGGCAAAGCCATGGGTATCGCTTATTTAGGTATTGGCACGGGCGGTGCCGTAGTACCGATTCTTGCGGCGCAGCTCGTCAATCGCTATGATTGGCATGTAGCTTTGGCCATACTGGGGGCAATCGGTTTTCTTTTGGTGTTTGGGGTAGCTTTTTTTATCAAAGACAATGCCCACAAAACCAAGTCGAGGCCGGAAGCAGTAGTGGCAAAACCAAAGATTGAAGGCACCTCGATGAGGGAAATCTTGAGGAACCGCAACTTCTATTTGCTGGCCATAGGCAGTATGTGTTCCATCGGGGTGGTAGGCGCCATCAGTCAACATATCAAACTCTACCTTAGCGACTTGAACTATTCCCAGACCGATGCGGCACAGGTGATGTCTTTTGTCCTGCTGTCGAGCCTGATCGGAAGGGTGCTGATGGGAACTTTGGCAGATATGTTCAATAGAAAGTATGTGATGCTTGCCATCTATCTGATCGTGGCCACCGCTATCCCTTTATTGTTGATCCCCGACTTCAGCGGACGGATTTATATCTTTGCCGTGATTTTCGGCATCGGGTTGGGAGGCGATTACATGATTATTCCCCTGATGGCCGGTGATCTTTTTGGTCTGAAAGCACTGGGAAGAACGATGGGCATTATCCTCGTTGCGGATGGTGTTGCCGAAGCACTTTTCCCTGTTTTGCTGGGATTCTTGTACAGCGACACGGCAGGTTATACCATCGGCTTTATCGTATTAATTGCTGTAGCCTTGTTGGGCGCCGTCTTTATTTATTTTCTTCCTAAGACCAACCAGCAGAAAGGCCTGGATGGAATTGCCGAAAAACATTAACTCGACGGTTTGTTAAATGATGCAGAATACAAGCAGGATCACCCCAGCCATACCGCAGTTCAATTTTGTTTGATACTAAATATGGATTAAATCCTTCCAAAACGCGACAAATGATGTGATTTGTCGCGTTTTAATTTTGAATTGTTAGTTCTAAACCATATATTCATCCAATGTTTTTTAGCCGAGGCAAAAGGTATGCCTTAAGGTCCCGCTCCGCGGGTGGTTTGATTAATCCGGTGTTTTTTTCTCCAAGTCAAAAATTTAACGCCTAACGTTTCGTGTTGTAGCCATTGTCCGCCCAACCCATCCTATTGATAAAGGCTGTACGATTGATGTAGGTCGGGCATTGTGGAATCTTGTCGCTTGAAAACAACTACCAAGGCCCACTAGGCTCAGGCAGTCTGAAATGCTCGCCGTCGCACCTTCTTGGTAGTTGGACGGAAATAAAAAATACAATATCTCATTCAAAAAATTATATATCCAACTTGCCCAATAGGCGGGACAACAGGAAGAATACACGGGACAACTTGCCCGGCACATGGATCAAGGTAAAAAATCCTATGTCGCATGAGAAAAATCCTATATCCTTCTTCCCCAATAGCCGGGACAGTTTGGAAAATGCGCGGGCGTCCTTTCCCAATAGCCGGGACAGTTTGGACAAGGCGTGAACCTCCTTTCCCTATGGAAGAGACAGTTGGAAAATGTAAGGGCTGTCCTTCCCAAAGGATAATCCAAAAAAATGGAATTGCGGGGAAGGTGGTTGACGAGGACAGGTTGATGATGTCCGGCAAGGCGCAGTGAGGAAGCAATGTCAATTGACTAATTAAATCCATTCAATAACCAAAACCAAAATAACAATGGGACAAAATGATCCAAAATTTCTCGAGCAGTGCAGGGTTGCCCTGGACAATGTAAGCAAGCAACCGGAAATCCAAGAGCTTATGAACGCGGTGGGCTATGGTCCTGAGGTAATTGCAGAAGGTAAGGCGATCTGGAACGACACGCGCCAGGCCTATGACAGAAACCAGATGGAAGGATTCGAATCGTCGGAAGCCTCGCAGGATTTCCAACTGCAGCGAAAGGATTTGACCGCCTATTTCCGCAGAGACCGGGGTTTAGCCAAGGTGGCCTTTCGTTATGACGGGCCCACAGCGGCTCGGATTGGGGTGGCAGAAGGTGTGCCCAAAGCTTATCAGAAGTGGGTAGAGACGGTGCGGAAATTTTACATCAACAGCCTTGCAGATCCGGCGGTGATGGAGCGTTTGGCAAGACTGGGGGTGAGCGAGGAACGCTTGCAGCAGGGTGCTTCGATGTTACGCTCGGTGGAAGAAGCCAGAAGTCGCTACCTGAAGGAGGAGGGAGAGTCTCAAGATGCCACCAAGATCAAGGATGCAGCCATGGAACGGCTGGAGGATTGGATGAAAGATTTTTACGCAGTGGCCAAGGTGGCTTTACGGGCCAGGCCGCAGCTGGCTGAATCTTTGGGCAAGTTGGTCAAAAGCTGAGCCTTCCTTTCCGGAACTATTTCTGCGCAGAGAGTTGGTCACTCTTTGCGCTATTTTTTTTCACCCTCACCTAATATGCAATCCTTACCAACGGCAAAAGCAAATCCGACTGGCAGGATAATTGGTTTGAGAAGGTGGTTCCGTCAGGGTCTTTCCAAGACTTGGCGCATACATATCCTTTAGCTCCATAAATGCCTATTCCCATGAAAACCTTCAGACTCCTTCCACTGCTTCTTTTATTACTCGCCCATACCTGGGCCTGTACGCAAGAAAACGGCAACAGTAACCAACAAGATCCCGGCGAAATGGTCATTAAAGAAGCCTTTCCCAACCTTTCCTTCACCCGCCCAGTGGATCTGCAGCACCCTGGTGATGCCTCCAACCGGCTTTTCGTTGTAGAGCAGCGAGGCGTAATTTCGGTGATTGAAAATGACAGCGACACGCAGGAGAAAAAGGTGTTTTTGGATATTGAGGACCAGGTAGAGGATGGGGGGAATGAGCAGGGTCTGTTGGGCCTTGCCTTTCATCCGGATTTTTCCAACAACGGCTATTTTTATGTCAACTATACTGCCTCCAACCCCAACAGGACAGTGATATCCCGCTTTCAGGTCTCCTCCTCCGATGCCGATCAGGCTGAGCAGTCCAGCGAATTGATCCTGTTGGAATTTGATCAGCCTTACTCCAACCACAATGGCGGACAAATCTCCTTTGGCCCAGATGGCTATTTGTACATTGCCGTGGGCGACGGCGGCTCCGGTGGTGATCCGCAGGAGCATGGGCAAAATCTGAGCACCTTGTTGGGCAGTATCCTGAGGATCGATGTGGATCGGCAAGAGGGGGCTAAGCACTATGCCATTCCGCAGGACAATCCCTTTGCCGGTAATCAAGAAGGTTATCGGGAGGAGATTTACGCCTATGGTCTCCGCAATCCCTGGCGGTTCAGCTTTGATGCCGTCACCGGGGATCTTTGGGCGGGAGATGTGGGCCAAAACCGCTATGAGGAAATAAATATCATCGAAAAGGGCGGCAACTATGGCTGGAACATCATGGAAGCCTCGCATTGCTTTCGTCCCGAAAGCGGCTGTGACCAAGAGGGACTGATCCTGCCGGTATGGGAGTATGACCGCTCCCAGGGTGATATTTCGGTAACAGGCGGCTTTGTGTATAGGGGATCAGCTATAGAAGCGCTACAAGGGCTGTATATCTATGCAGACTATGTTACGGGCAGAATCTGGACCCTTAATACGAAGGGCGCAGACAATCCTATTAATAAAGAGCTGATCAGAGCTGATTTTCCTATTTCCTCTTTTGGTGTGGATGATCAGCATGAATTATACATATGCGCATTTGACGGCAAGATTTACTCCTTTGGCTATGCTGATTAGGTTGGAGTAGGCTTTTTGAGCCGCGGTTCTTGCCTTATGTCTCCTCGGTGGCATGACAGCGCCCATCTTCCTTCAGGTAGATGGGCTTTTTTGTTTGTAATCTTGTCTCCCTGCCAGATAATCCTGTTGGGAAAGGTTTGAAAATAGACCTATATGGAAAATATCACCGCCACTTGTATAAATATATGTTTGTTTTAAAACCATATATCAAGTAAAATGAAATTTTTAAAGATGTGGATAACGTAGTATGACTGGTATTTCAAATTGCATGGGTCAAAGATATTGTTTTGAAAGGATGTTTTATAACCTAACTTTTGTTCTGAATGTAACCTGATTAAATTTAATATCCGTTTAAATAATTTTTATGTAATTATTGACTTTGTTAGTAAAAATACAACAGACGGTGTATATATTTATGGTGTCGTTAATAAACAAGGCTGATTTTTACACTTCCTGTTATTCCCGACCTTATCACCTACTGCTTGGAGCCCCCAAAATACCCGCTTGCTTAACCATTATCTATTACAACTATTTATGCGTATGAAAATCAAATTTACCGCAAAGGGAGAATCCCCCGGCCTCACGTGCAACTTATTGCTTTGCTTCTTGTTGCTGGTTGGTATTGCCGTGAATCAACATCCAGCCTACGGGCAGCAGAGAAGCATTACCGGAACGGTATTGGGTGAAGATGACTTTCCCATTCCCGGCGCCAGTGTGCTGATCAAAGGAACATCTAAAGGAACTGTAACAGACCTTGATGGGGTATTTAAGCTTAATTTGGAGCCTGGCGAGGAGGTATTGGTCATCACTTATATAGGTTATGATCGGGTGGAAATGCCCGTAGGCAATAATACCGCCCTGACGGTAAGAATGGCCGGAGAAGTCCAACTGACTGAAGTGGTCATTACCGCTGCGGGCATTGAAAGGGACGCCAATACGCTGGGTTATGCCGTCAGTACCGTAAGTGCGGAAGACTTGGCCCAAAAAAGTGAACCTGATCCTATCCGCGCCTTGACCGGCAAGATAGCAGGGGTCAATATCCAAAGCGGAGGCGGGGTAGCCGGTGGCGCGACGACCATTACCATCCGTGGCAACTCTTCCTTGGGCAACAATAACCAACCGCTTTATGTGGTGGATGGAGTTCCTTTCGACAATTCTACTTTCGATCCTATTGAAGGTAACAACCAAACACAATCCGCGCAGTCAACGGCAAGCCGGGCTTATGATATTGATCCCAACAATATCGAGAGCCTTACAGTATTGAAAGGAGCGGCCGCATCGGCCCTTTATGGATCCAGGGCAGCCAACGGCGCCATTATTATCACGACCAAAAGCGCCGCTAAAAAAGGACGCAAAGGCATGGAAATCAATTACTCCACTTCCTACTCAGTAGAAGAGGTGTCTGGTCTTCCTGATTACCAGCAAAAATACGGTCAAGGGACCAATGGCGATTACAGGCATGGGGTATATGGTTCTTATGGCTCGCCCTATAGCTCCCGGGCCACCATCCCTCATCCCTTGACCAGTGGCTATTCCTCCGCGGTTTTTCCTGAATTCTATGAAGCTGACGGAGTCACTCCCGTACAGGTGCCTTATGAGTCCTTTGCCGGCAAAAGCCAAAGGGATTTCTTCAGAACCGGCCATGTGTATGAAAACTCGCTTTCCATCAATTCAGGACATGACAAAGGCAGCTTTACCATAGGCGGTGCCCGCACTCAAAATGAAGGCGTGGTGCCAGGCAACACTGTCACCCGTACCTCGGTGAATGTCGGCGGAAACGCGACTTTGGACAATGGCTTCTATACCTCTGGTTCCTTAAACTACGTCAAAACGGATCAAGAAACGCCTCCCATCGGCGGTACTGGTTCGGTGATGGGCAACTTGCTGTTCTTGCCCAGCAGTTATGACCTGACCAATTATCCCTTCGAACATCCCATCACGGGTGACAATATCTATTACCGGGCTTTGGACAACCCATATTGGTCGGTAAAAAACAGTCCTTCCAGCAGCTCTGTGGATCGCTATTACGGCAATTTTACCCTGGGTGCGGATCCTACATCTTGGCTTAACATCCAAAATACCATAGGGTTCAATGCCTTCACCGATAAGCGCGTGAACGTACTTGGAAAAGGCTCTTCCCAATATGCGAACGGTACTATCAACACAGATGATATCTACCGTCAGGAGTTGGATAACACCTTGCTGTTGACCTTCACCAAGGATATCAACAGCGATATCAGCTTTAAAGGGATATTGGGTAACAACGTGAACCAAAGACGAACTAGAAGATCCGCTTTTTCGGGTGATGGGATTATCGTAAAAGGCATCCATGATATCCGTAACACTACCACCATCACTTTGGCCAATATTCCTAAAAACCAGGCCATGCTGATGCAGCGTTTCTATGCCTTCTTTACAGATTTGACCTTTGGCTACAAGGATTTTGCCTCGCTCAACTTTGTAGGCCGTAATGATGTGTCCTCCACATTGCCTGCGGACAACAGAAGCTACCTGTACGGTGGGGTAAACGGTTCTATCATTTTCACCAAAGCGCTGAAAATGTCCAGCGCGGCGTTGAACTATGGTACCATCCGCGCAGGCTATACCAAAGTGGGTAATGAGGCTTCGCCTTATCAGACAGTAAACGTGTACAACGCGAACAGCTCCTTTGGCGATCTGGGCTCACCATTTTCCAACGCCAACAATGCTAACGTGAGTACCCAGACCTTGTCCGATATCCTCACGAACAGTGGCTTAAAGCCAGAATTCATTACCGAATTTGAATTGGGTACCGAGATGCGGTTCTTTCAGGATTTGATTTCCTTGGATGTCACCTATTATGACAAGAGAAGTACCTCCCAAATATTCGTGGTCAACTCTGCTCCATCATCAGGTTATCTGACACGCATCATTAACTTGGGAGAAACTTCCAATAAAGGTGTGGAAGTAGGTTTAAACGCCACACCGATCATGACCCACTACGGTTTGACCTGGGATATTTCTGCCAACTTCACCAAAAATGTCAACAAGGTGGAAGATCTTGGGAGCTTTGCCGAACTGACCTATGGCCGCAACGTCCATATTGCGGGTCAACCTTACGGTCAGATCTATGGCTCCCGATACGCTAGGGATGATGAGGGCAATATTCTGGTAAACCCACAGACGTCCAAGCCTATAGTGGCTTCTTCTTATGGGCCTATTGGCGACCCCAATCCCGATTTTATGGTGGGCATCTCCAACAACTTTCGCTACAAAGGCTTAAGCCTGGATGTATTGGTTGACTGGAAACAGGGTGGGGATATATTATCCACCACCATAGGGGAAGTGTTTGCGCGTGGCTTGCTACGTGAGACAGAGGACAGAGAGGCCCATCTGATGGGACCTGGTGTATTGGGCGATGTTAACACCATGCTGCCCTTGCTGGATGAAAGAGGTCAAAAGATCCCCAACAATACGGCGCTCAACTACAATGACTATTTCTTCGGAAGCGGTTTTGGTCCAAGTGGCGGATCTGCGGGCTACATCGACGAAGGAGCTGTGTTCGATGCTACCGTGATTAGGCTCAGGGAGATTTCCTTAGGCTACTCCTTCCCCAAACAGCTCCTTAACAAGACCCCATTTGGCAGTGCCAGTTTGTCTATCAGCGGAAGGAACCTCTGGTACTTGGCACCCAACACGCCAAAGGGAATGAACTATGATCCCGAGCTGAGCACCAGTGGCGCCAACAACATGGGTTTTGACATCTTGGGTGTACCCTCTACAAGAAGATATGGCGTCAACCTAAGGGTAAGTTTCTAACATATAGAAGAAAAGAAGATGAAAATATATTATAACGCAGCGAAATCCATTCTTATCGGCGCGGCAGCGGCCTTTTTGTTCTCCTGTAGCGACTTTATCGATGTCAATGAGGACCCTAACAATTCTGTGGTGCCGCAATTGAACCTATTGCTTCCTGCCACTCAGCTGTCCATCGTGGGCAACCTGGAAAGTGTCAACCGGGGCGCCTCCGCCGTGGTACAGCACCGGGGCAATGGCAGCCTCAACCGCTATGACCAGACAGGGACCACTTTCGAAAGCAGCTGGGAAGGGTTTTATACCCAAGCTTTACCCGATCTGGAAAAGATCATAGAGGTGGGCACCGAAAGCGGCGACTGGGGTTATGTGGGAATTGCAAAAATTGAAAAAGCCTATCTCTACAGCATCATGGTGGATCTTTGGGGAGATATTCCTTTTTCGGAAGCCATCAAAAGCCCCAACCCTAAATTTGACAGCGGAGAGCAGGTGTACAGCGGCGTATTGACTATGCTTGATGAGGCGATTGCTGATTTGGATAAAGGTGTAGCCATTGTGGGTTCCTCTGACTTATTCTATCAGGGAAACTTGAGCAAGTGGAAAAAAATGGCAAACTCCCTAAAGCTCAAATTACATCTCCAGACCCGCTTGGTAAATCCGGAGGCTTCCCGTCAGGCAATTATGTCTTTGATCAATAGTGCTGCCTTGATTTCTGACAACAGCGAGGATTTCACTTTCCAGTTTGGCACCAATACCGCCCCAAACTCCAGACATCCTTGGTACACGGCAGGGTATTCCCCATCCAGAGACGGCTATATCAGTATGATGGTGGTGGACCGCCTGAAAGAGCAGGACGATCCTAGGCTGCGCTACTACATCTTCAGGATCAATGAGGTAGCCGGTCTGGCCAACTCTAAAACCGGCGAAGGTTACTATGGCAGGTATCCAGGAGATGGGGCCTCTTCGCCCGCTGACCAGAATACGCGGGCCATTGTCGGCGTATATCCGGCAGGCGGACTGTACGACAACGGGTTGATCCCTTCGCTGACTTCTGACCACATCTATCTGAATAATATTGGTGCTACTGCCGGCACGACATCCAATTCCTTTAAAGTAGCCTTGTTTGCCAATGGTGACGGTACAGGTGCGGGGATTTTTCCCTTGCTGACCCACTCCATGGTCTCCTTCATGCGAGCAGAGGCTGCCTTGACATTGGGAACGGGTGAAGATGCCCATGCTTTGCTCAAAGAGGCGGTAGCAGCACAACTCAAGGTGGTCAACTCCCTGTCTCCCTCATTCGCGCTTTCAGATGCTGCTATCGCAGGTTTTGTTGAGCGTGTGGGAGACAAATTCTTGGCAGCAGATGATGCTGCCAAGATGGAGTTGCTAATGATGCAAAAGTGGATTGCCCTCTACGGAAACGGCATCGAGTCTTATAACGACTACCGCCGTACCGGACTTCCTGAGCTGGAGCCGCTGGTGTCACCCTTGGACGTGTTTCCGATGAGGTTTTACTATTCCCAGACCGAACTGACCTCCAATGAAACCCTGGTGGATATGAGGGATCAATTACAGAGAAACCAACAGATCACACCTGTCTTTTGGGATAAGTAAGAAAAGCAATAATGAATAAAGCCCTCCGCTGATCCAGCGGAGGGCCCATTTCAGCATTAAACATTGAATCATATGAAAAAAATAGGTATAAAAGCTTTATTTGCCGCCCTGATCATTGGGGTCGGCGCCTGCCAAACGGTGGACTATGAGTGGGAAAACTTTGAATATGTGGCCACGCCAAAAGTATCCGTGAACACTGCCCTGTCGGCACTTCCCACTGTGCCCAGCGCCAATGTGTCCTTTTTTAACATGGCAGATCCCGACTATGCGACGGAACAGTTTTTCGAGTGGGAGCTGGATTATTATGATGCTGGCGGTAGGGCAGAGGTAAGTTCCATAGAAGTATATGTCAGCTTCAACAAAAAGGAATCTACGCCTCCTGTATATCCTATCGTGCTATCACTGGCGGAAGTGCATCCCAACGAGCGGCAATTTCCGCTGCCCAGCCTGATCAAAGACAGCGATCTACCCTTCGAGGTGGTTCGGGAGTTTCCCAAGGTATTCCGATTTAACGCCGCCCAGCTGGCTGAAATCACCGGCACCGATCTAAACACCGTGGGGGTGAATGATTATTTCCTGTTCAAATTCGTGATCAACCAAACCGACGGTAAGCGTATTGTTCAGTTTTCCAACAACTCCTGTGACGAGTCAAGAGGAGAGTTGGCCGACTGCCGTGTGGGGGTCAGGTTCAAAAACCAGTAATAGCTCCCATAGCGTATGAGAAGATTATTATTTGTGATTGTTGTATGGATACTATTGGTATTCCATGCAGTAGGACAGGGTATACCCAGTCCCAAGGAGCACTTTGGATTTGATATTGGTGATGATTATCAGCTTGCCAATTTTACCCAGGCTGAGGCGTATTTTAAAAAAGTGGCCGAGCTATCAGACCGTGTGAAGTACGTGGACATAGGTCTGACGGAAGAGGGCAGAAGTCAGCCGATGATGATCGTAACCTCGCCGGAAAACCACAAAAAGCTGGACAGGTATAAGGAGATTTCCCAAAGGCTTGCCCGGGCCGAGCTTTCTCCGGAGGAGGCAAAAGCATTGATTGCTGAGGGCAAACCGGTAGTATGGATAGATGGAGGCTTGCATTCTACCGAGACGGTAGGGGCACACCAGCTTATTGAGACCTATTATCAGTTGGTCAGCCGTAAGGATGAAGAGACACTCAATATCCTGGATAAGGTGATTATTCTTATGGTACATGCCAATCCCGATGGACACGAGTTGGTGGCGGATTGGTACATGTCTGAGGAAGATCCCAAAAAGAGAAACCTGAACATCCCGCGCCTGTATGAGAAATATGCGGGTCACGACAACAACAGGGACTTTTACATGAACAACCTGAAGGAGAGTACCAATATTTCCAAGCAACAGTATCTGGAATGGATGCCTCAGATTATTTATAACCACCATCAGTCAGGGCCTGCCGGGACGGTTGTGGCTGGACCTCCTTACCGTGATCCCTTCAACCACGCGCTGGATCCTTTGCTGATCACAGGGATAGACGGGGTAGCTGCCGCCATGATCAATACCTTAAATGGCGAGGACAAGCCAGGCTACACCCGATTGGACGGTTCAGTGTATTCTACCTGGTGGAACGGCGGCTTACGGACGGCTCCCTATTTCCATAATATGATCGGAATTCTTACGGAGATAATTGGGAATCCCACCCCCTCCGAGATCCCCTTTATTCCGCAGCGCTTGTTGGCCAACAATGACACCCCTTATCCTGTGATGCCGCAGCAATGGAAATTTCGTCAGTCGATTGACTATTCGGTTTCTTTAAACTATGCGATTCTGAACTATGCCAGCAACAATGGTAAAGCGCTGCTTTTTAACATTTACAAAATGGGAAGAAACGCTATAGAAAAAGGCAGTTCGGATACTTGGAGCCTATTGCCACGTTATATCGCGCAAATAGAAAAGGACTATGAGGCGGACAAGAAGGCCGGTAAGGTGAAGCCTGATCCGGATGTCCCCTATTATCTCCGGGGTGGCATCCCCCAATCTTATTACGATAAGATCTTTGCCGATAAGGCACTGCGGGATCCGCGAGCTTTTGTTCTGCCGGCTGATCAGGAAGATTTTCCTCGGGCGATAGAATTTGTGAACGCATTGATCAAGTCAGGTATACAGATTCATCAAGCGACCGCAGACTTCACCGTACAAGGAAAGGCATATCCAAAAGGCTCCTACATCGTCAAAACGGCCCAGGCATTTAGGCCTCATGTGTTGGATATGTTCGAGCCTCAGGATCACCCCAACGATTTTCAGTACCCAGGAGGACCTCCCGTAAGACCTTATGACGCTGCAGGCTGGACCTTGGCTTATCAGATGGGGCTGACATTCGACAGGATATTGGAGGAGGTTGATGGGCCCTTTGAAGCAATTCCTTATGGAGTGTTGCAGACGCCGACAACGCCTACTGTTGCGGACTCACCAGGTGGTTATCTGTTGGATGCACGGACGAACAATACCTATAAAGTTGCCAATTTGCTTTTAAAGCAGGGGGTGAAGCTCAGAAGGCTTACCGAACCGTCCGCTGGGCTGCCTGCAGGGTCATTTTATGTGCCTGCCAAATCAAGCACCATGTTAACGAAGTCAATAGAGAGCTCGGGAATAAGCCCTGTGCCGGTGAGCGGGGTGGACATCGCAAAGTTCAGTGTTGAAGTGAAACCAGCAAGGGTTGCCCTGTTGGATGTGTATGGGGGATCTATGCCTTCCGGCTGGGTGAGATTTATTATGGAGAAATATAACTTTCCCATAGACGTGATCTTCCCTCAGGATATTGATAAAGGGAATCTAGCTGCCAAGTATGATGTGATCCTGTGTATCAGCACCGGCATTCCCAAAAGCTTTGGTTCGACTACCGAATTCGGACGCAGCCGTCAACCTGCACCGGAGGAAGTAGCAGCGGAATACCGGCCTTTGCTCGGCAATATCACTGAGGATAAGTCCCTGCCTCAATTGAAGAAGTTCTTGGAGGCGGGAGGTAAAATCTTCACGGTTGGAAGCAGCAGCTATTTGGCCTTTCACTTGGGGCTGCCGGTCACGGATGCTTTGGAAGAAAAAAGCGTGGATGGATCGGCCAAGCCTTTAGCCGGGGACAAGTATTATATCCCGGGCAGCATCCTGCAGGCAAAAGTAGCTAGCGATGCTCCCGCGGTTTGGGGCATGGGTGAAAAAGTGGATCTTGTATTCAACAACAGCCCGGTGTTTAAGCTTGCTCCCGATGCGCATCTCAAAGGTGTTAAGCCATTGGTTTGGTTTGCTGATTCCCAGCCATTGCGCAGCGGTTGGGCATGGGGACAAGAATATTTGCTCAATGGTGTGGCAGCTTTTGAATCCCAAGTAGGCAAAGGAAAACTCTTGGTATATGGCCCGGAGATTACTTTCAGGGCACAGTCTCATGGCACCTTTAAGTTTCTTTTCAACGAATTATACCTCTATAACAATAAATAACACTTATGCTAAAGCTAAAATCTTATGTGCGCTCAGTGGCATTGGCTGTTCTCTTAGCCTTTGTTACTGGAATAGCCTGGAGTCAGGTGCCCAGTCCAAAAGAGCATTTTGGATTCAACATCGGCGATGACTACCATCTGGCTACCTTTACCCAAACCGAAGCCTATTGGAAAAAATTGGCAGCTGTCTCCAAATTGGCCAAGCTGGAGGTGATCGGACAAACAGAGGAGGGAAGAAACCATTATATGATGATCGTCACTTCCGAAGCCAATCATGCCAAGTTGGACCGCTATAAAGAAATTTCTACAAAACTGGCTCGTGCGGAAGGCATAGATGATGCGGCCGCTCGGCAATTGGCTGCTGAAGGCAAGGCGGTGGTGTGGATTGACGGTGGCCTTCATGCCACTGAGACTGTAGGCATCCATCAGTTGATCGAAACGATGTATCAGATACTCACCCGCAAAGATGCTGAGACGCAGCGGATTCTGGACAACGTGATCATATTGTTTGTGCATGCCAACCCTGATGGACAGGAATTGGTGTCCAACTGGTATATGCGGGAAAAAGATCGCGAAAAGCGCAGCCTTTCCTATCTGCCTACCTTGTACCAAAAATATATAGGGCATGACAACAACAGGGATTTTTACATCATGAACATGAAGGAATCCCGCAATATGGGCAATCAGCTCTTTGTGGAATGGATACCGCAAATCATGTACAACCACCACCAACGCGGTCCTGCAGGGTCGGTGTTAGCAGGTCCTCCCTACCGTGATCCTTTCAACCACGTTTTTGATCCGATGATGGTGACGGGCATTGATGCGGTGGGTGCGGCCATGTACAACCGCCTCAATGCTGAGAACAAGCCCGGCTTTACCCGATTGGAAGGTTCCACCTTTTCCACCTGGTACAATGGAGGCTTGCGTACCACCACTCACTTCCACAACATGATTGGTATCCTGACCGAAATCATTGGCGGGCCTAATCCGGAAGATGTGCCCTTGGTACCCGAGAGGATGATCCCGAACAATAAAACACCTAATCCGGTCATGCCACAAAAAACCTGGCATTTCCGCCAGTCCATCGACTATTCTTTGTCTATGAACTATGCGGTACTTGATTATGCTGCGAGAAACAGTGATCACCTGCTGTATAATATTTATGCTATGGGGAAAAACTCCATCAACAAAGGCAGCCAGGACTTTTGGACCCCGTATCCTAAAAAGGTGGAGGCCATTAAGACTGCATTTGACAGAGATGTAAAGGCAGGAAAAGTAAAACCTATTGAAGGATTTAGGGCAAGCACCATTCCTTTGATCTATTATGACAGCGTGTTTCAAGCACCTGCATCCAGAGATCCAAGGGGATACATCATTCCTTCCGATCAGAAAGACTTTGCTACAGCCATACAGTTTGTCAATGCGCTGATCCGCACCGGCATCCGCGTTGAAAAAGCTACCGATGCCTTTAAAGTGCAAGGAAAAAGCTATGCAAAGGGATCCTATATTGTGAAGACAGACCAAGCCTTCAGACCACACATCCTGGACATGTTTGAGCCACAGGATTATCCTAATGACTTCCAATATCCCGGTGGACCTCCCATCAGACCTTATGATGCTGCTGGTTGGACTTTGGCCTTCCAAATGGGTGCGGAATATGATAGGGTGCTGGAAGGGTTTGACGGGCCTTTTGAACAAGTTGCTTATGGAGAAATTCAAGCCCCACCAGCCACTGATCTCAAAGTCTTCAAGTCAGGCTATATGCTTAGTGCCCAAGTTAATAATTCCTTTATTGCTGTTAATGACCTGTTAAAAGCTGGGATTGACGTGTTTAGGATTACGGAGGCCAACGGTGATTTTCCTGCTGGATCTTTTTATGTCCCTCAGGAAGGCCATGAAATTCTCGCCAAAGCAAATGCGGAATGGGGTACCAAGGCTGAAGGTGTAAAGGCGAAAGACACCTCAGGCATGGTTAAAATCAAGCCTAGTAGAATCGCTTTGTTTGACAACTATGGTGGATCTATGCCTTCAGGTTGGGTTCGCTGGTTGATGGAGCAATTTCATTTCGATTTCCAAGTGGTATTCCCCAAAGATATTGATGCCGGCAATTTGAATGCGAAATACGACGCCATATTGTTTATTAGTGGAGGGATACCCCCTGTAGGTGGAACAGAGATGCGCTATGGCAGGCTGCCGGAAGAAAACGAAATTCCTGCTTCTTACCACCGTATGTTGGGCAGCATCACGCCTGACAAGTCTGTGCCTCAGCTGAAGCAGTTTATGGAGCAAGGCGGTAAAGTCGTAACTATAGGCAGCAGCACCGTCTTGGCTTATCATCTCGGATTGCCGGTGGCGAACGCTTTGGTGGAACTGGACAGACAAGGCAATGAGAAACCACTTCCCGGTGAGAAATACTATGTACCTGGTAGTATTCTGAAAATTAAAACGGATGGCAGCCATCCTGCTAACTGGGGTATGAAGGAGGAAGTGGATGTGATGTTCAATAACAATCCAGTTTTTAAATTTAAACCTGAAGCCTTCAGTCAAGGTGTGAAAGCCTTGTCTTGGTTTGACACCGATGCGCCATTGAAGAGCGGCTGGGGCTGGGGTCAGTCTTATCTTAAGGATGGTATTACCTCCTTTGTTGCTCCGGTAGGAAAAGGGCAGTTATACGCCTTTAGTCCGGAAATTACATTCCGCGCCCAGTCGCACGGAACCTTTAAACTGCTGTTTAACACCCTTTACCAAACACAGTGATAAGTTAATTTTTCGATGAGAGATGCCCGGCTTATGGCTGGGCTTCTTTTTTGTTAAGGCTGTTGCCTTGAAGATAGGGCAGTTGTGCATCGTATCTCATTCGCCTCAGGACAGCAGCAATACCCGGTTCATGCTAGAATTCTATGAAACCTTCTTAACTTTGGCCTTTATTGTCAACTATGAGGAGGATCAGCAGTCAGTATAAACCATTACAAGAATCACCTTGGTTTATCGCCGTACTTTTTGTTGTTTTCATTGGCCCCTTTGCACTGGATTTTCACATGCATTATCCAGATGAGATGTATTATTCTGATGCGGCTGTACAAATGATGCAAAATGGGGATTACCTGACAACCTATCTGGGGAGTGGAGAGCTGCGCTTTAAAAAGCCGATTCTAACTTATTGGGGTGTATTAGCGGGTTTTAAGCTTTTTGGTATTACACCCTTTGCATCGCGGATATTCTTTCTATTGGCAGGCGCAATGACCATTGTATTGGTGCATAAGATAGCCACGGTGATTTTCTCCGATCGAAGGATAGCCACACTAAGCAGCCTGATCATCGCCAGTCACCCTGTGTTGATATTTAGTAGTACCCGATCCATTCCGGATATTGTACTGACCTTATGTATTACCCTTAGCGCTTGGGGTTTTGCAGGCTTGTTGCGCTATGGCAATGATGCCTCGAAAAAGTACCTGTGGATCATGTATGTCGGATTAGCATTGGCTTTTCAGGCCAAGGGTTTGCCTGCTGCGGCTATCGGAGGGCTTGGCTTGCTTTATTTACTCCTGAATCCCTGGCAACGCGTTCATATTAAGACTTTGCTGTATTTTCCAGCCATTATGGTGGCCTTGGCCATAGCGGTATTTTGGTTTGTGTCCATGTATGTGAAATTTGGTGCTACTTATCTTGATTCATTTTTGGGAGATCAAGTTGGCGAGCGGGTAACGGGAAGAGCCTGGACGGTGGTGATGAACCTAATGATGGCGGTAGTGCTGATGTTTGTGCTGTTTTTTCCCTGGTTTTTCCTAGGCTTAAAAAAGATAAGGGAAAAATTAAGGCTAATGTCTACCCAACACGCCGCTTTTTTGGGATGGGTGCTGATCTGGGTGCTAGGCATCATTCTTATGTCAGGCTTAGTCATCAAGTTTTATGAGCGGTATTTGTTGCCCGTCACTCCGGTTGCGGCGGTAGCCCTTGCCTGGTTGTTGATTCAAAGTTCTTCTAAGGGCAAAGGTAAAGCGATCAAGCTATTTATCTACTTCCTTCTAGGATTGAACATTATCCTCTTAGCCGGTGGCGTGTACTTGAATATTGGCTTAGGAGCGAGCGGCTGGATATATGCAGGGATGGTATTATCGCTGATTATTCTTGTGTCCATGGTGAGCAGCGTCCGAAAGGGACGTCAGCTCTATTTGTGGCTGAGCGTGGCGATGATGTTGATATTTTTTAACCTCTCCTTTATCACCTATCAGTTGTCACTACCGCACCAAGGGACGCAGGTGAAACAGTTTGTAACCGAGCATCAAATCCCGAAGGGCAGCCAAATAGCATTTATAGGCCATCTACATACCGGCAGCAAGATCAGAATAGGTTTGGGAAAAGACTATTACATGACGGATCTTCCCAGGGATGATTTCCAGTCTTATTTGGACCAATACCCTTACATCATCTGTGAAGAAGCGGTAAAGAAGGAATTAGAAGGGAAAGGGTATCAGGTTTGGACGGCCTCTTTGATGTGGGATTTGAAGCTTATACCGGAGATGCTGCTGCATATTTGGTCGGGCAATAGCGCGGAGCTGTTAGAGGCTACCGGCAAAAGATACTATTGGCTAGAGAGGGAGTCAGGTGATGTAACTGGTAAATCCCCCTGGCCTGCATGACGAGATCTGGCTAAAATGACAGTGATAACACAGAAAAGGGTGGATTATGTCAATTTTTTTCTTTAGTTTCATAGGCTTTTACAACGCTAATGCCTAAAGAATAATGTATCTTGACACCTATTGCTTAGGCGCAACACCATCAGATGAACCCAGGACTACAGAAAACCTTTATTTTTTGCTTAAGGACTTTATGCACTCTGGTGCTGTTGGGTTGGTTTCATGTAGCCCAGGCCCAGAACAGCAACTATCTACAGGTAAAGACGGGTTGGGATCACATCGGCAGTCGGGACAAAGGAATGTCGCCACTTTTGTATGCTGGCAGTGGTTTTTTTGCGGGGTTGGGTTGGGACAGACAGACAGCGAAGCATAGCACAGCATTGGTATTGGATTTAGCTGCCGGCATACAAAGAAATAAGTATAAAAATTCGGTGGATTATAGGAGGGGAAATCTTCAGCTAACTGTACTTTATGCAGGGAAATCGGACAAAGCTTTTTCATGGGGCTGGCATGTCAACAATGTATTCAGCCACCGATTCAATGCCTATTTTGTCAATTTTAAAGATCATTATGAGTATTTTACCAATGTAGGACCAGCCTTCAGCTATGCTGCCCCTTTTCAGTTCAATGGGAGGGAAGTGTGGCTGCAGGCATCGGCGCATGTACAGTTGATCGGGATGATGATCAGGCCGTCTTACACCTCCAGCTATCCTATGGGTTTTCTTAATCGGGAGTCATCCATCAGCAAGAGTCTGATTCATTCTGTCCGGGTGATTCACCCAGAAAACGCCTTCAACTTTGGCATCAAACCGAAGATTGTATATCCTTTAAGATCAGGCAACAAGATCACGTTTGGTTATGATTTTGAATTTTATCAATTGAGGTCCACCAATACAGTGAGTCAAAGTGGAGGCACTTGGTATATTAGTCTAGCTGCACGTCTATGAAAAGAACAGTTTTTGTCTTGTTTATTGGCCTTAGCTACCTGTTGTTCTCATGCGAAGAACAATTGATCGGTCCGGATCCCAAGAGCGACAATTTGGCTAATTTCGATTTTCTGTGGGAAGATGTGAGGAATCGCTACTCCTTTTTTGAACTGAAGGAAATTGATTGGGTACAAATCAGGGACAAATACCGCCCCATGGTAAGGGAAAATATGAGTCGGCAGGAGCTTTTTGATCTTATGGGCGACATGCTCTACGAGTTGAAGGATGGGCATGTCAACCTGAGCTCCGAATTTGACCGAAGTAGAAACTGGGACTGGTATTTGGGGCATCCCGCAAACTTTGATCCTACCATTGTGGAAAGGTATTACCTTGGGAGGGATTTTCGGCTTACAGGGCCCCTTCGGAACCAAATCCTTGAGTCAGTGCTGTACATTTATTATCCTTCCTTTTCCAGCGATATTGCCGAGAGCCATCTGGAGATTGTGATGCAGCGAGCGGCATCCCTCAAAGGTATCATCATCGATGTGCGCAACAATGGCGGCGGAAACCTGAGCAATGCCCGCAAGTTGGCGTCCTGCTTTACCGATAAGGAAGTTGCCTATGCCAAAGAACGCAGGAAGACGGGACCGGGACCTAATGAATTTTCGGAATGGGCAACCCTTACTTTTCCATCGAGAGCGGGCCGTCGTTTTGAAGGAAAAGTGATTGTGCTTACTAACAGGGCCTGCTATAGTGCCACTTCCTTCTTCGTACAGATGATGAAGACTTTGCCCAATGTAACCATCTTGGGAGATCAGACCGGTGGAGGTGGAGGGGCACCTTCTTCGGGCGAATTGCCTAATGGTTGGCAATACAGGCTTTCTGTGACACAGACCATTGATCTGAATGGGGAGCAGATCGAGCCTGGCGTAGGTGTAGATGTCCCGGTACAAATGCGCGAGCCAGACTTGCGACGAAATCGGGATACCTTGATTGAGACTGCCTTGCGGATGCTGCGGTAGATTGAAAGAGAAAAAGGGTGGGTAATATGCTATGGTTTTAAAGTAGGCTAAGTGGTGATTTTTAGACCTTCTACGTAAAAGAAAAAGTCTGAAGTAAGCTCTCCGTTTTCCGATGGTTGTTTCGGTGTGCCTTTTTGAAAAGGACCGTAGCGCTCAAATCAATGAGTAGGGTCGCTTAATCAATATTATTGTGTTTCCAAACAGCGGGATGCGATAGAAGTAATTTATTTTTTGCCGAATCTTCGTGGATTTCCATTTTTTAACCGATGGTTGAAGTGCGTGATCTGATGTGATAGGGGATGTTTATTTCAGCTTTTCAGTTACAGCTTTTATCGCTGGGGAACATTGTGGCCTCAACATGCCTTCTTATCTTTGGAACTTAACGTATCGGTTATGGCGATTAAAGAAAACCTTACTGAAATAAAAAACTCTTTTAAAAATCCTGACTGCCTATTGATTGCCGTAAGCAAAACCAAGCCGGTGGAAGACTTGCTGGAGGCATATGAAGCAGGCGTTCGAGACTTTGGCGAAAATAAAGTGCAGGAAATGGTGGACAAGCAGCCTTATCTTCCGACCGATGTGCGTTGGCATATGATCGGGCACCTGCAAAGGAACAAAATTAAATACATCGCTCCCTTTGTGCATCTGATCCATGGCGTAGATTCTTACAAGTTGCTTAAAGCCATTGACAAAGAAGGGAAGAAAATTGATCGTGTCATTCCTTGTTTGTTGCAAGTGCATATTGCTCAAGAGGATACTAAATTTGGCTTTGATGAAGGTGAGCTGCTGGATATGTTAGGGGATGCTTCGCTGCACGAATTGACCCATGTCCAAGTTAATGGGCTGATGGGCATTGCAACCTTTACAGAGGATGAACAGCTAATCCGCAGTGAATTTCGGAAGCTTAAGGAATTATGTGAGCGGCTAAAGGAAAGATCCACGCCTCCAAACTTTGATTGGAGGGAGCTGTCAATGGGCATGAGTGGAGACTATCTAATCGCTCAGGAGGAGGGAAGCACGATGGTGCGAATTGGAAGTGCTATATTTGGAAAGAGAAATTACCAATAATGAAAAATACCTTTTATATACAACTTGCGGCGGCATTTGGCGCTCTGGCGGTAGGGATAGGTGCCTTTGGTGCCCATGGTCTCGAGCCACTTTTGGAGATGCACAACCGTGTGGAGACCTTTGAAACCGCGGTGAAATACCATTTTTATCATAGTTTGGCGCTTTTGCTCGTGGGTGTGTTGATAGCCTACGGACAAGAGCAAAAGGCTTTGAAAATCAGTGCGGTTAGTTTTGTGGTGGGTATTTTCATTTTCTCCGGGTCGCTGTACCTACTTTCCCTCACCAATACTACCTGGCTAGGCGCCATCACACCTATAGGAGGAGTAGCTTTTATCGTAGGTTGGGGTTCGCTGGCAATAGGAGTCGGTAAAAAATAATTGGTTTGTGATCATGAGTAGATTACGTTTTTACCTTTTGGTTCTTTTATTATTTTTTAGTCATTCCATATTTGCCCAGGATGCCAAAACGCGGTATATCGGTCTGGACAAGCTGCTGGGAGAAGGGAGTTTTTTTGACAATCACCTAACTGGCTTTATGCTTTATGACTTGGATAGTCAAGTAGTGCAGTATGAAAGAAACAGTCAAATCTATTTTATTCCTGCATCAACTATTAAGCTGTTTACCTTTTTTGCTGCCACCATGGTGCTAAAGGATAGCACCAATTTATTGCGTTTTGTGCCTAATGGCGAGGAAGTTACGGTTTGGGGTACGGGAGATCCCTCTTGGAAATATGACAAATTGCCACAGCCCCGGATGGAGGACTTTTTTCGGCAGTACAAGAAGGTAAATTTTTCCCAAAGCAACTGGAAGGATGATGCTATGGGCTATGGCTGGCAATGGGACGACTATCACTATGCCTATTCTGCGGAGAAGTCGCCTTTCCCCATCTATGGCAATCTGGTGACCGCCCAAAATATCAATAATCGTCCTGTGATCAGCCCCCAGCATTTCAGAGCGCAGCTATTTACCAGCGAGCGGCAGATGAAGAATGTGCAGCGGGATTTTCATTCCAATACCTTTTATTATAACCCCAGAAGTTACAACGGGATGAAAGCACAGGTACCCTTTATTACTTCAGCGCAAACTTTTGCCGTGTTGGCTGCCCAGGAGCTTAATAAAGAGGTCATTCCAGCAACGGTTCCCCTGCCGGTACAGCATTTTGTGCTTAAAGGGACGAGGACGGCGCCGCTCTATAAAGAAATGTTGCATGAAAGCGACAATTTCATCGCCGAACAATTGATGCTGATGATTTCTGATGAAATTTTTAAGGAACTCAATACTGGTAAAGCAATAGAGTTTGTAAAGAAGAACTACTTGACGGACTTGCCCGACGAACCGCAGTGGGTGGATGGCTCCGGGCTGTCTCGGCATAACCTTGCCAGCCCCAGGACCATGATTGCTTTAACGGAAAAGATTTATAGGCTTTATCCTGATGAGCTGCTGTTTGACCTCCTCCCAAAAGGCGGTGTGAATGGAACCTTGAAAAGCAGCTATAAAGCGGCAGTACCCTATATTTTTGCCAAGACGGGCACCATATCCAATAACCATTCGCTGGTGGGCTTTATCCGCACGCGAAGCAAAAAACTGTATGCATTTGCTTTTATGAACAACAATTACCCATACAAAGCAAGCCAAGTGAGAGCAGAAATGGAAAAGGTATTGTTGTATATCCGCGATAATTACTAATTTCATCTATGAACAAAAGGACTTTTCTCAAAGCGATTGGTTTAGCAGGGGGAGTTTTGCCCTTTATGGGCATGGTAAATCCTTCAGCCAGCTACATCTCGCCCACAACCTTGAAGCCGAGGCCACTGAAGGAGGGGGATTTGGTAGGAATTGTTAGCCCTTCTGCTGCCATGGCAGATGAAATGCAGTTTGTTTTTGCGCGGGAAGCATTAGAGGCTTTAGGTTTTAACGTGGTGCTGGGGGCGAATATAGCCAACAGGCGGGGGCATTTGGCGGGCACTGACGAAGAGCGGGCACAGGACCTCAATGATATGTTTGCACATCCAGATGTCAAGGCAGTGGTGTGTTTGCGAGGGGGCTCGGGGGCGGCAAGGATATTGCCTTTGCTCGATTACGAGACCATCCGTTCCAACCCCAAACCCTTACTTGGCTACAGCGATATTACTGCACTTCATCATGCGATCTATGCCCAAACCGGCTTGATTACTTTTCATGGTCCTAATGGAAGTGGTAGTTGGAACAGCTTTAATGCCGACCAATTTAGAAGGATTTTTTTTGATCGGGAGCTGGTCCGTTTTGAAAATGAGTTGGTCAAAGGAGATGATTTGGTACTCAAGCAAAACCGCATCCAAACTATCAGGCCAGGAATAGCGGAAGGTATCATTGTCGGAGGTAACCTAACGGTTTTGACGGCTTTGGCGGGTTCGCCTTACCTGCCGGATTTTCAGGATAAAATTCTCTTTCTTGAAGATATTGAAGAAGGCCCCTACCGGATCGACAGGATGATGAGCACGCTACAATTGATGGGAGCTTTGGAAAAGATAAAAGGATTTATTTTCGGGCAATGTACCGATTGCGAACCTTCGGGAGGGTATGGATCATTGACTTTACACCAGATTCTGCTGGATTTCATCCAGCCCTTAGGGATTCCAGCTTATCGGGGTGCAATGATCGGCCATATACCCAAGCAATTTATTGTTCCCATTGGAGCCAAAGTGAGGATGGATGCTGGTCAAGGAACATTTGAAATGTTAGAAGGAGTATTTCAAGCCTGAACTTCTAATCCATCATGAGAGACAACCACAGGGTTTACCGCTACCTCGCTTTGGGAGATTCCTACACTATCGGAGAGGGTGTTGCAAGCAAGGAGAATTTTCCCCATCAATTGGTGTACGCTTTGGCTCCGACACTTGAATTCTTGGCTCCCAGGATTGTCGCCACCACCGGATGGACTACAGGGGAATTGATGAAGGGCATTAATGAAGCGGAACTCGAGGGTCAGCAATATGACTGGGTGACGCTACTCATCGGTGTGAACAACCAATACCGAGGGCAGGCGTTGCAGCAATATGAAGTGGAGTTCCCGCAACTGCTGGAGCGGGCTATCTCATTTGCCGGCAATAATCCTAGACGTGTAATTGTACTTTCCATACCAGATTGGGGTGTAACGCCTTTCGCCGTAAGCACGGGGAAGGACCGTAGTCAGATTGCCAGGGAAATTGATCAGTTTAATCAGATCAACCAAGCCGTCTCTGCACAAAAGCAGGTTCATTATGCCAATATTACTGCGTCGTATAGAGAGATTGGCGGCAAGCAGGGATATTATGTTGAAGATCAGCTGCATCCCAGTGCCGCGGTTTACAACGATTGGGCAAAGAGGCTACGTAAAATTATCCTTTCGGAAACGGAACTAAGTAATTCGGTTGTTCCCGCAGCAATATTAATTAAGGAAGATCAAAACACCACGGATGTCTTTTACGCCCAAAAAGTGTCCTCCCTTAACCCTCGGGAACTCGTTACCTGTGCTGATAATACGCCTATCCATGAAGTAGCAGAAAAGATGGCCCAGGAAAAGACCAGCTGTATATTCGTAACCAATGGTGACGGGAAGGTGACGGGCTACGTTACTGACATCACCCTGAGGGACCGGGTGATTGCCAAGCGGATCTCGGTGGAAAATCCTGTGCGTGAGGTTATAGAGACAAATCTTGTGGCAATTGATAGAGAGGCTTTTATTTATGAGGCCTTGCTGTTGATGTTCCAAACGCATACCCGTTATATTCTTTTGACGAAAGAGGGAGAATATGTTGGATTTATCTCCCGCAATAAGTTGCTGAGTGAGCAGTCTCAGTCCTCGCTGGTTTTTATACAGTCGGTGAAGCAGGCTAATTCGCTTGCGGAACTTAAAAACAAATGGGAGCAGGTCCCTGGGATAGTGCAGCGCTTGTTGGAGAGGGGTGTCAAGGCCGAAATAGTGAATCGGATCATCACAGCGGTGTCCGACACCATTTTGTTGCGCGTGATTGATAAGGTGATGCATGAAATGGGACCACCTCCTTCGAAATTTGTTTTTATCACGTTGGGTAGTGAAGGCAGAATGGAACAAACCCTGAAGACTGACCAAGACAATGCGATCATCTATGAAGATAAAGCCAATGAGCAGCGCGAGCTTGTACGGGCTTATTTTCTTCAATTTGCCGAGCAGGTATCGGTCGCCTTGGATGCCATTGGCTTTAGTTTTTGTAAGGGTGACTTCATGGCCAAAAACCCCAAATGGACCCATTCTTTGTCCCATTGGAAGCGGAATTATGACGAATGGATGACCGCCTCTACCCAGGAAACGGTGATGAAATACGCCACCTTCTTTGACAAAAGAGCGGTATATGGAGATGTTGAGATTTTAGAGGAGCTACATGCTTATATGGATCAACAGCTTCGGGCACCTTTAGATCGCTTCTTCCTAAACATGGCGAACAATTCTTTCCAATATGAACCTCCCTTGACTTTTTTTAAAGGCATTAAGACCTTTAATTTTGGTGAGAAGAAGGTTTTTGATATTAAGCGGGCAATGACCCCTATTGTGGATCTTACCAGGGTGTTTGCCTTGAAATTTAGGATATTCGAAACCAATACCGGTGCCCGATTAAAGGCATTGATGGAGCAGGGGCTATTTACCCCTACAGAATACCAGGAAATCCGCCATGCCTATTATTATTTGATGGGCTTACGCTTAGAAAGCCAGGCTAGACAAATCATTAGCGAAAAGGTGCCACCTGAAAACTTTATCTTTTTAGATAAGATCACTAAAGTCGAAAAAGTGGCCCTTATTGAGGTGTTCAAGGTCATAAAGGATTTTCAGCTCAAGGTAAAAATCCATTTTACCAACAGTCTTTTTTAGGAGATAGGCTTAGTGGATCTTTTCGAGTAGTAGATTCCTTTTGCCTTTCCGTTTTACCAAGTTAAATGCATCATGTAGTTCGCCGGTGACGGTATAGGATCTAAACTTCAACTCTTTGGCTTCGATAGTGATGGTGTGATACATTTGGAGGTAGGTAGCGGATTTTTCCATCCAAAATTTTTTCTCTACTCCATTATCAGTCATTTTAGGTCCGCTAACGGATACGACGTACATGGTGCCAGATTTTTCCTTTTTGTTGGCCATTGGGATGTTGATCATACCACGGGCATAGGTATGATCATGTCCCTGCAGGACCAGATCGACCTTGTATTGGTCAAATAGCGGTTTAAAGGTGTCGCGCATTCGTTGGTTGTCTCGCGTTGTTTTGGGTGAAAAGATAGGGTGATGGAACACCACGACTGTCCATATATTGGGATTGTCTTTAAGGATGCTGTTTAACCATTCCTTTTGCTTTTCTAAGTGTTCATCCGATTCTTCCGCAGCATAAGAGTCCAGCGAGATAAGCCGCACGCCCTGCACATCCACGTAATAGCATGTTTCTTCTAAGCCTGAAGGGCCATTGGGCGGAAGGGTAAATTGTGCTTTCCAGAATGCTGACAGCCGTAAGGTATCTTCACCCCTGCCATAGTCGTGGTTTCCTGGAGAGGGCATTTGCGGAACAGAAGCCATGATGAATGAGCCAGCTTCGAACCATTCTGCCCATTCTACATCCCGCTCCGCCCTATTTACCAAATCTCCGGCATGTAGCATCATGCTGGCTTGCGGTAGATGAGCATAGGCTTGTCGGATCGTCCTCGACCATAAAGATCGAAGGTCCGTCTGCGCATCGCCGAAATACAGAAAGGATAATTTATTGCCTTCAGCCCCAGCGGTTTTAAATTGAAACCATTCACTCCAGTGGGAGCCGTCTCCCACGCGATAGAGGTATAAGGTGTTGGGCTTAAGATCTTCAAAAACCACGGAATGGTACGTTGCGGTTACGCCTTCCCAAGTAAGGTCTTTATAGCTTCCTGCTGATGTCTGTATGCGTTCTGAGCTGGCCGAGATGGTTTTGGCATCCTTAACGATAAGAGGATTAGCTGAAGAAGGTACTATTTGGGCCATTGCTCTGGTGATGGATGCATCTGTGCGCCAGGTTACAGCCATAGAGGTAGAAGGATCCTGCGTCACCGTCAGGTTGATACGATCTGGCTGTGCGGAGGGCGGGTAAGGGTTGGTCTGGCTTTGGGCTAATGAAGTTGTAGGGATCCAAACAGACACAATGGCATACACTAGAAGTACAATGGCGCAATAAAGATGCTTTTTCAAACAAATCATGGTGGCTTACATTATAACTGGTATACCATCTCCTGAACAGTTAAGGCTATTCAGGTTCGGTCTGTTTACACAATTTGATGCATAATTCTGTTTGGTATTTGAGTTTCTGTTTTTTTTTGCGTTCTTCACCAGTAATATGCACGGGCTTAATTTTTACCACTACATCCATCTTCAAGCATGAGGGCATTGGTGATCTCCGGAGGAGGCAGTAAAGGCGCTTTTGCCGGTGGCATTGCCGAATATTTGATTCGTGAAAAAGGGAGACGGTATGGCCTCTTTGTCGGAACATCGACCGGCAGTCTGTTGATCCCTTTGTTGTCAATCGGAGAGATCAGCAAGATCAAGGAAATCTACACCTCGGTAACGCAGTCGGATATATTTAGCAATTGCCCCTTTATAATCCGGAGAGACGGCGAAGGTTTCCGAACCAGGATCAATCACTTGGGTATAGTGGGGATGTTCATTAAAGGTGCCAAGACCTTTGGAGACAGCAGTAACTTGCGTGACCTGATCAAAAGGATCCTAACAGAGAAAGATTTTCACCGCATCCGTTCTCATTTTGTCGATGTGGTCGTGACGGTATCTAACTTTACCACCAACAGGGTGGAATACAAAGCGGCCAAGGAGGGCACTTATGAGGATTTTGTTGACTGGATGTGGGCATCATCCAATTTCATCCCTTTTATGAGCCTTTTGGAAAAAAACGGACAAGAATATGGAGATGGAGGCTTTGCTGATTTAATTCCCATTAATGAAGCCATCAACCGGGGGGCTACTGAAATTGATGTCATTGTCCTGAAAACGGAAAAGCCCAGAACCCGCCACAAGAAGGTGCGAAATGCCTTGGAACTGACGACCCGTGTTTTTGATTTTATGTTAGATCAGATTGCGCATGATGATATTGCCATCGGTAAGTTGGCTGGTGCAGAGAAAAAGGTTACCTTAAACTTCTATCATCCTCCTGAGCTGCTTACAGAAAATTCGCTGGTGTTTGATCCAGTGATGATGAAAAAGTGGTGGCAACAAGGTTTGGACTATGGAAGGACTTATCAGCCTACCAGCAAACTTGTGGAACAGCAAAGTCCCTCAGAACCTCAAAAAGTATGGACAAAATGAGCTTTCTGTCTTCTTTGATAATGTGCGTCATAGTGCTGGGATGCTCTTCCTGGTCTAGGGAGCAAAAGGTTGTTGATCGGGCGATAGAAGCTCATGGCGGAAAACAGTATAGAGAGGTTCAAATATCATTTGATTTTAGGGATAAGCACTATACCATCCTGAAAACTGCAGATCGTTTTGAATATACGCGGGAGTTCAAAGATTCTACTGGGTTAGTTTTGGATGTGTTGAACAATAAAGGTTTTACTAGAACTATTAATGGAGAAGAAATTAGTCTTACCGATGAATGGCGGAAAGCTTATTCCAATTCCGTTAATTCAGTTGCCTATTTTATGTTTTTGCCCTACGGGCTGAATGACCCAGCCGTGATCAAAGAATGGAAAGGGGAAACGGAAATAGATGGACAGGCATATGATGTGCTAAAGGTTTCTTTTCTAGAAGAAGGTGGGGGAGAGGATTTCGAGGATGAATTTATTTATTGGTTCAATCGTGAAAGTGGCCTGATGGATTATTTGGCCTATTCCTATCACACCGATGGTGGTGGTGTCAGGTTCAGAAAGGCGATCAATTCACGCATTGTTAACGGCATCCGGATCCAGGACTATGAAAACTATAAACCAAAGGATAAGGAAGTTCCGCTTGACGCGATGGAGGAACTATTCAAGCATAATGCGTTAGAATTGCTTTCTGAGATTATCAATGAAAATGTTCAGGTGAAGTTCCAGGATCAATAAGAGGTCTTTTGTATCTGATCATTAGAGGAGGCGACTAGTAATTTTTTTTTGAAGTGCTTTTTTAATTCGGAGAAGATAATTTTTTGATATCCTGTGAAGTAGGGTGAATCAACTGTGAATATGAACCATCATTTTATTTTTGTTAATAAACTAGATTTTTACCACTGATGTAAATAATAAAAAACATGATTTATTAGAGGAACCATTTTTTTAGAAATGCGATTGAATGTTCATTCGGTTTTTCGCACAGCTATGGACAATACCTCAAACAAAAAGGCAATAATACTAGAATGCACACTAGAACTGGTTAGGGAATACGGTCTACAAGGGTTTCCCATCAGCGAAGTGGCAAAGAAAGGGGGCATTGCTGTAGGGACAATCTATCATTATTTTGAGGGAAAGGACCAGCTGATTCAAGAACTTTATCAGTATGTGGTTGAAATGATATACCAGGTTGCTTTAAGGCAGGATGATGCCAGCAAATCCTTTCAGGAGCGGTATTTCTCCTTCTGGACAAATATGGTAGCGTTATACGAATCAAAACCTTCTATCATCACTTTTTTCGAGTTGTACAACAATTCCTGTTATCGGCGAAACAGTGATGCGGAGCAGAAAAGCAAATTTTACGAATGGCTTTTCGCCTTTTTTGATGAGGGATTAAAGTCAGGTGAGATCAGAGAAATTGACAAAGAGATCTTGGCGGTACTGGTACTTGGCAACATGCACACATCTGCCCGGGTAAAAATGAATCGTGCTTTTCAGGGCAGGAATAGTACCTTGGATCTCAGCGAGATCGCCAAAGTCATATGGGAAGGGATAAAAAGCAGAAACGATGCAGCATAATACGTTAAAAATACGGTGAGTTGGAAAGGGGGATAGCCAGCGGAAATTTTTATCGAAGCGAACTTTGAACAGACATATGCACCAGCATACACTTTAAGCAGATATTGAAAGACTAAATCAACAATTTTGAAAACGACTATTATTACACCAATGAAAAAACTAAGTTATTTTGGGATTTTGGTAGGTGCCGTTGTGTTGGCTTCCTGTAACGGAAACGCCAACCAAGGACAACAAATGGCTGTGGCACCCATGTCCGTTCCCGTCGTGGAAATTCCCTTGAAGGATGTATCCGGCTATACTTCCTATCCAACGAGCATCGAAGGAATCATTAATAGTCAAGTGCGCGCTAAAGTATCAGGCTATATTACCGATGTCTTGGTGGACGAAGGACAGCCTGTGAAAAAAGGACAGACTTTGTTTAAGCTGGAAACCCAAACGCTGTCACAGGATGCAGGTGCTGCTGAAGCCAATGTTGCTGCAGCGCAGGTTGAGGTAAACCGACTTAAACCTTTAGTGGCGAAGGGGATCATCGGCAAGGTACAATTGGAGACGGCAGAAGCGAGATTGGCGCAGGCTCAAGCAAATTACAACAGTATTGCGGCCAGCATTGACTATGCCACCATAAAAAGCCCAGTGAACGGCTATGTAGGAGCGATTCCTTACCGTCAGGGTGCCTTGGTGAGTCCGAGTGATCCTACCCCTTTGACTACGGTATCTATGATTGATGAAGTATATGCCTACTTCGCACTTAATGAACGGGATTATTTGAATTTTATACAAAACACCGAAGGCGATAATCTTGCTGAAAAAGTGAAAAACTTTCCTCCCGTGGAGTTGCGGTTAGTGAATGGCAGCGTGTATGAAGAGAAAGGAAAAATTGAAACGGTAACAGGACAAGTTAGTACTTCCACCGGTACGGTCAATTTCCGCGCCCGCTTCCCCAATCCTAAACGGCTGTTGGCCAATGGCAACAGTGGACGCATAATGATTCCAAAGACTTATGAGCAAGCTGTGGTTGTTCCCACTTCAGCGACTTTTGAACAACAAGGGAAGGTATATGTCTATAAAGTACAGGGTGACACTACCGCCATTTCCTCCGTCATCGAGGTGACCGACAGGATTGACAATATTACTGTTGTGGCCGCTGGCGTGGAAGCAGGAGAGAAGATTGTGGCCCAAGGAGTAGGTTCCTTGAGAAACAACGCACCTATATCACCCAAGCTTGTAGCTTTTGACAGCATTGCCAATACAATAAATGTAGCATTTAAATAAAATTTTTGTAATGGTCAAAACATTTATCGATAGGCCGGTATTATCCACGGTCGTATCTATTATCATACTAATTCTTGGGGTTTTGGGCCTTACCACCTTACCGGTGAGCCAGTATCCCGATATTGCGCCTCCTACCGTACAGGTAATGGCCAACTATCCCGGTGCTAACGCCGAAACTGTACTGGAGTCTGTTCTTATTCCCATAGAAGAGCAGATCAATGGGGTGGAAGGAATGACCTATATGACTTCTACCGCCAGCAACAACGGTATGGCGTCCATCAACGTATTTTTTGAGCAAGGTATCGATCCAGATATTGCTGCTGTAAACGTTCAGAACAGGGTGGCAAGGGCAACTCCATTATTGCCTAGAGAAGTAACCCAATCAGGGGTGACTACCCAGAAGCAGCAGACCAGTTCTTTGATGTTCTTGACGGTTTATTCTGAAAATGAAGATTATGATGCAACCTTCATTCAGAACTACCTAAACATTAACGTTATCCCACCTTTGAAACGGATCACAGGGGTAGGTGATGTGAGTGTGTTCGGCTCTAAAAACTATGCGATGAGGATCTGGCTGAAGCCGGAGAGATTGTCTGCCTATAGTTTGATGCCTTCAGATGTGATCAATGCCATCAACGAACAAAGCTTAGAGGCTGCGGCAGGTGCCTTAGGCCAGAACAATGCCCAAGCTTTTGAATATATCATCAAGTATCCCGGACGGTACAAAACGGAGGCTCAGTATGGCGATATTATCATTAAAGCTTTGGATAATGGGCAGTTTCTGAGGGTGAAGGATGTGGCAGAAGTTGAGTTGGATGCGGAAGGATATTCTGCTATCTCCTATACCAATGGGATGCCTGGTGTAAGTATGGCGGTGTACCAGACCCCTGGGTCCAATGCGCAGGAAATCATCGAAAACGTTCACGCTAACATAGCTGAATTACAGAAGGACTTTCCAACAGGATTGAAAGTCCAAGTTAACTTTGATACCAACGAATTCCTAAACGCCTCCATCAATCAAGTGGTGATGACCTTGTTGGAAGCCTTCGTTTTGGTATTCATTGTGGTGTTCATCTTCCTGCAGGATTTCCGATCCACGCTTATTCCTGCTATTGCCGTTCCGGTATCTATTGTGGGTACCTTCTTCTTCTTGGGATTGTTTGGCTATTCCATCAACCTCTTGACGCTGTTTGCCTTGGTGTTGGCCATCGGTATCGTGGTGGATGACGCCATTGTGGTAGTGGAAGCCGTGCATGCTAAAATGGAAGAAGGCGCTAAAAGTGCGATACAGGCGACCTATACAGCCATGGACGAAATTACGGGAGCGATTATTTCTATCACCTTGGTAATGGCGGCGGTATTTATTCCTGTTACCTTTATCACCGGTCCTACGGGGGTGTTTTACGAGCAATTCGGGGTAACCTTAATAGTAGCGATCGGCATTTCTGCTATTAACGCTTTGACACTAAGTCCCGCACTTTGTGCTTTGTTCCTCAAACCTCATGACGAAGCAGCTGATCACAGCAAAGGGATAATGAGGCGATTCTTTGACCGGTTCAACACGGCATTTGAGGTCACTACCAGACGTTATGCACGCTCTTTAAATTTCCTTTACAGGCATAAATGGATTACTCCGGTCATTCTTTTGGCTTCAGTAGCGGGAGTTTATTGGGCAGCGTCCACTACGCCAACGGGATTTGTTCCTTCAGAGGATAGGGGGATGATTTTCGCCAACATCGAGTTGCCAGCTGGAGCTACGTTGGACAGAACGGTTCAGGTTACAGAGGAATTAAGTCAAAAGCTGAGAGCATTACCTGGGGTACAGGGTGCGTCTATGGTTAATGGCTTTAGTATGATATCCGGAGCTGGTAGCAACTATGGTATCGGCTTTATCAAATTGGACAGCTGGAACGACAGAAAGGCTGATTCAATGTCTTCTGAGGCATTGACTGCCAAGATGTTCCAGATAGCAGCCAGTATACCTGATGCGAATATGGTGTTTTTTGCTCCTCCAAGTGTCCCCGGTTTTGGCGTTTCGTCAGGCTTCCAGATGAACGTTTTGGACCGGTTTGGTGGAGATTTGATTGAGTTTGACAGAACTACACGTGAGTTTTTGGGACAGTTGATGCAGCGCCCTGAAATCATGTATGCGCAAAGTGCTTTCAACACAAATTACCCCCAGTATGAGATGGATCTTAATGTGCCCAAGGCTAAGGAAGCAGGGGTATCTATCAGTGACATTTTCAGAACCATGCAAGGCTATATCGGTAGTGTGTACGCAGCGGACTTTTCGAGATTTGGTAAGCAGTATAGGGTGTATGTACAGGCCCTTCCGGAGGATAGGTCGTCTGTTAATGATTTGAATGCTCTTTTTGTACGAAATGCCCGGGGGGAGATGGCGCCTATTACTGAATTTGTGACGTTAAAACGTGTATATGGGCCACAGGCGATCACGAGATACAACTTGTTTAACGCCGCGGCTGTAAACGGTGCCCCAGCACCTGGATACTCCACGGGTGATGCGATCAACGCTATTCAGCAGGTGGCACAGACACTTCCAAGTAACTACAGCATTGACTTTACCGGTTTGACCAGGGAAGAGATTTTGGCAGGTAATCAGACCACCTTTATCATCATCCTATGTGTAGTCTTTATCTATTTTATCCTGGCTGCGCAGTATGAAAGTTATATGATTCCATTTGCCGTGCTGTTTTCGCTGCCGGTAGGTATTATGGGGGCTTATGTGTCCACGAAGCTTGCTGGATTGGAAGCCAATATCTACTTCCAGATTGCCCTGATCATGTTGCTGGGTCTGTTGGCTAAAAACGCCATTTTGATTGTGGAATTCGGTCTGCAGAGAAGAAGGGCTGGATACAGCATTTTGGACGCGGCAATTGAAGGAGCAAGGGTGAGGTTGAGACCAATCTTGATGACTTCCTTTGCGTTTATTGTCGGTTTGTTGCCCTTGGTGTTCGCCGGGGGAGTAGGAGCCGCTGGTAATAACTCGATCGGCACAGGTGCTGTGGGTGGGCTGCTCATAGGAACAGTTCTAGGGGTATTCGTTATTCCTATCCTCTATATCCTATTCCAGTGGTTACATGAAAAGGTGAGTAGAAAAAGAAAGCCTCTTCCTACTCCTGAAGTTTAATCCATCATGACCGATTAGAGATGAAAAAGAATTCTATATTAAAATATTCATACCTTCCTGTCCTTTTGCTTTCCTTGCAATCCTGTTTTGTAGCAAAGGAGTACTCGAGGCCGGAAGATGTTGTTCAGGAGTCCGAATACAGGACTTCCTTGGTTGCAGAGGATAGCACGTCTATGGCTACCCTTTCTTGGAGGGAGATTTTCACCGATCCAATCCTCCAAGAATACATAGACCGTGCCTTAACAAATAATGTAGACGCTAGAATCGCCTTACAACAAATAGAAGCTGCTAACGCCTATTATCTGCAAGGTAAAGCGGCTTATTTTCCTACATTGAGCGCTACTGGACAGGCAACCCACCAGAATTTGTCGAAAAACAGCCAATTCGGGGCGTTTTTCGATGGGGCTTTGACCCAGTATGAATTGACGGGTGCATTGTCATGGGAGGCAGATATTTGGGGAAAAATACGCAGCAACAAGCGGGCCGCAGAAGCATCTTACCTACAGACCGTTTCTGCAGAAAAAGCAATTAAAACCCGCTTGATATCCAGCATTGCCTCTTTGTATTACCAATTGGTAGCCTTCGATGAGCAGATAAAGATCACAAAGGAAACCATTGCTACCCGGGAGTTTAGCTTAGAAACCATGAAGGCGTTGAAGGACGCAGGTACCGTCAATGAGGTTGGGGTGAAGCAGACCGAAGCGCAGCTCCATACTGCAAGGGCGATGCTAATCGACCTGGAAATGAACAGCAAATTGCTGGAAAACACATTGTCTGTTCTTATGGGCGAGGCACCGCATGGCATAGATAGGAGCGAACTCGATGATCATGCCATATTTGTAGATATAAAGACCGGCTATCCTGCGCAGTTACTGAGAAATAGACCAGATGTGTTGGCTGCGGAATTTGGTTTGATCAATGCGTTTGAATTGACGAATGTGGCCAAAAGCAATTTCTATCCTTCGCTGAGGATTTCGTCTACCGGCGGTTTCCAAAGTTTGGAGTTGGACCAGTTGCTCAGCGTAAATTCTTTGTTTGCCACCACTGTAGCATCTTTGACTCAGCCAATCTTTAATGGTAGAAGGATCAAAACGCAATATGAAGTGGCTCAAGCGCAGCAGGAGATTGCATACCTAAACTTCAAGCAATCCTTGTTGGATGCGAGCAAGGAGGTATCTGACGCCTTGTATTCTTATGAAGCTGCGGGTAAGAAGATTGCAGTTAAAACGGAAGAGTTTAAGGCATATGATGTAGCTGCAGCATATTCCGAAGAGTTGCTGAACAATGGATTTGCCAATTATTTAGAGGTATTAACTGCGAGGGAAAATGCTTTGCGATCTGAACTTGATTTGATCAATGCACGGTACAGCCGCTTGAATTCAGCCATAGAGCTTTACAGGGCTCTCGGTGGTGGATGGCAATAGATTTTAAATCAGTAAATAAAGAAAGGCTGCTGGTGTGTTACCGGCAGCCTTTTTTATGCAACAGGTACAATTATATCTTGTTGTTCCAAAGCAGGTTGCTGTCGCCGTAGCTCAAAAAGCGATAGCTTTGGTTAAGCGCTTCCTCATAAATTTTTCTCCAATGGTTGTTGGTAAATGCAGCAACCAGAAGTATAAGGGTGGATCCAGGCTGGTGGAAATTGGTCACCAGACCATTGCAAACTTTAAAATGATAGCCGGGCATAATCATTATTTCCGTGTGCCCTGTTATTTCCATGCGCTTATTTTCTTTCATCCAGTTCAAGATGGCTTGCAGGCTATCCTGTAGAGAGGGTGGAGTTTTATGTTCTTGGTAAGGATAAAGTTTGGGTATGAAAAACTCCGTGCCTTCACCGCTAAGAAGCTTCACTCCGAACCAGTACAGGCTTTCCAATGAGCGCATGGAAGTGGTGCCTACTGCCACAATATTTCCTTTATGGGCAAGCAGTTTCTTCAGGTTGTTTTGATGGATCACCACCTGTTCGCTGTGCATAGCATGCCTAACCACTTCTTCATCTTTGATGGGCTGAAAGGTTCCTGCCCCTACATGTAGGGTGAGGTAATCTGTGTCCACCCCCTTTTTAGACAGCTCTTTGAAAATATCCGTTGTAAAATGGAGGCCTGCCGTGGGTGCTGCTACAGCCCCTTCTTTTTGCGAGTACACAGTCTGATAACGGGGCTTGTCTTCATCCACCGCTTTACGGTTGAGATAAGGAGGAAGAGGAATCTCTCCGCCAGCTTCTACAATGGCTACGAAAGGTATTTCTTCTTTCCAGTGGAAGCGAACAACTTTTTGTTCTCTATCTTCTAAATGGGCTTCCAGTACAAAATGTTTATCATTTATTGTCAAAGAAGCCAATAGCACTTCGTCCTCTTTCCACTTTTTGAGATTGCCTATCATTGTTTCCCAGGTAACGGAATGGGTGGCTTCCATCACCTGATTGATCACCTGCGATGGAGCAAGAGGCTTCAGTAGAAATATTTCGACTTTGGCTCCGCTGCTCCGCTGAAAAACCAATCTGGCGGGAATCACCTTGGTATTGTTAAACACCATCAACGTATCAGAAGGGAGAAGGTCTGGGAGATCTACAAATTGGTGATGGCTAATTTCCCCTTGCTCGAAACAGAGCAATTTGGAAGCGTCACGTTTTTCAAGTGGGAATTTTGCGATTTTTTCATCTGGGAGATAGTATTGATAATCCGATAAATGGATAGAAGGGATGCTCATGGAGTAATCTGCGATTTTAAAGCCCAGCTTTTTCAGTTAATTTGCGGGTCTGCAAATATAAGGCATTATAAAACAGGATTACAGTGCTATGACTTCTTCCTTTACGATTAGGGCAACCTATGCGAAACATCAGTTGAAATTTAAATTTGACGCAGGAACATCCAGAGGTGTTTTAAAAGTTAAAGACACCTTTTATATCAAAGTAGTATCGGACATGTTTCCAGGTGTTATTGGCTATGGAGAGGCCGGCCCACTTCCTAGATTAAGTGTGGATGACCGGCCAGATTTTGAGCAACAAATAGAGACTTTGTGTGAGAGAATTTCTGGCATTACATTACCCACTGCAGAACAGGATCTGATGAAAGAGGTGGAAGATATCGTTCCCCCTGAACTGCCAAGTGTTCGTTTTGCCTTGGAGGTAGCGCTATTGGACCTGATGAACGGGGGGACACGGAAGCTGTTTGAAAATGATTTCTACAAGGGGACCGAGTCCATCACCATCAACGGGCTGATATGGATGGGCGATCGGGAGTTTATGTTGGAGCAGATACAGCAAAAGCTGCGCGAGGGATATAATTGCATCAAAATGAAAATTGGAAGTATAGATTTTGAGCAGGAATATCGTCTTCTCTCTTTTGTTCGGGAGCAGTTTGGGCCTGATCAAATCACCCTTAGGGTGGATGCCAATGGGGCTTTTTCAGAAGCGGAAGCTATGAATAAACTTGATCGGCTTGCGGAACTGCAGATCCACAGCATAGAGCAACCTATCCAACAGGGACAGATTGAACCCATGAGTCGGTTATGCCGAAATAGTCCGGTGCCTATTGCTTTGGACGAGGAGCTTATCGGTGTGCATGAGTTGGAGGAAAAAATTCATCTGCTTGAACAGATTCGTCCCCCTTTCATTATTCTTAAACCTACGCTGTTAGGCGGAATACAATCAACGAGAACATGGATTCAGCTAGCTGAGGAGAGAGGCATCGGCTGGTGGATGACATCTGCCCTAGAAAGCAATATTGGATTAAATGCAATTGCTCAACTCACCTCGACATGTTTGCCGGATTTACCGCAAGGCCTCGGTACTGGCCAGTTGTACCACAACAATATAGACTCCCCCTTGACCATCAACAATGGTAAATTAGTATATGATCAAACTCAAACATGGGGGGAGATTCAAAGTTTTTTTATTACATAGTAGGGTAGGGGCTAGCATGCCCTTTTTCCATCCCTTTTAATGCGTTCAATTTCAGCTGCTGTGTATTTTGGCGTACCACCTTTTTTGGTAGCAACCAGTGCGCCCAATGCACATGCATCATCAAGGATCTTGTCAGGGCAATTCCCTTCGAGATAGCTATAGATAAAGGCACTTAAAAAGGCGTCGCCAGAACCAACTGTGTCTTCCACTTTGACTTGATATCCTACATGGGTAGTCAAAGCTCCATTTTTGTAGAGATCTGCACCATGCTTTCCTTTGGTGACACAGATCATCTGAAGTCTGTATTCCTTGGCGATGTGATCCAATGCGTTAATATAATCTCCCTCCAGCATGTGAAACTCCATCAACTTTGCTAGCTCTTCTTCATTTAGCTTGAGTATATCAGCAAAGGCTAGAAGTTGTTTCAGCAGCTCAAAAGAATAAAACGGTGCGCGGAGGTTAATGTCGAACACCTTTAGAACAGGAGTATCCAGCAGTTTCAGTAGTGTTGTTCTACTGTTTGGCTCTCTCGCGGCCAGACTCCCGAAAATAAAAGCATCCGCCTTACTGACTTCATGCTGTAGGTTTTCATTCCAAGTTATGTTGTCCCATGCAGAAGGCTTGACGATTTCATATTTGATGTTTTCTTTATCTGCATCATCTACGATTACCCTACCTGTAGGCAATGTTGGATCAATAAGAACTTTGTCTGTAGGCAAAGCATGTTCGTGCAGGAGAGTTAAAAGTTCCTCTCCCTCTTGATCATCTCCTATCTTAGAAACAAAAGCTACTTGAGCCTTGAGATGTTGAAGGTGTAGGGCGAGATTCATCGGTGCACCTCCCGCAATTTTTTGTTGTGGAAAGACATCCCAAAGCATCTCTCCAAAACAGACTATCTTAGGATGCGACACGTTGATGCTTATTTAGATCTTGCTGAATTTCTTCGAGAGACCTCCCTTTGGTCTCCGGCATGCGGGTTGCCACCCATATCAATTGAATGACCATCATGACGCCAAAGAAGCCAAAGATGGTGGTTGGCCCGATATTATTGGCAAAGAAAGGAAAGACATTGGCAATAACAGCTGCCAATATCCAATGGGTGAAGCTACCAATAGACTGCCCATAAGCTCGAAGTTCGTTGGGGAAAACCTCTGCAATAAAGACCCAAATGACGCTTCCTTGGCCTACAGCATGTGAAGCAATAAACACAAAAACGAATATAGGCAAGTAGTGCGGCGGAATTGCTCCTCCGGAAAAAGAGTAGGCTATAAGTGCCAAAGATACAATGTATCCTATTGAACCAATATACATTAGTTTTTTCCTTCCAATACGGTCAATAAAATAAAGCCCAAGCATTGTGGCAAACAGATTCACTACGCCAATCCCAATGGTGGAAAAGAGTGCATTTTCTGCATTGATGCCTGCCATTTCAAAAACTCTTGGTGCAAAGTAGATGATTGCATTAATACCGGAGAGTTGATTAAACATGGCAATGACAATGGCTAACATCGTAACGTGGAGGTATTTTGAACGGAATAGGGCGGAAAAACCTATACTTACTGATGCGGCCTTTTTTTCCTTAAGGGCTAATGCTATGGCTTCATCTACTCCTTCAGGGTCCGTTTTGGTGAGGATAGCCCTAGCCTGTTGGAAATCATCTTGGATAGCAATAAGCCATCTGGGGCTTTCTGGAACCCTTAATACCAAAAGCGTATATATTAAGGCTGGTATTGCTTCTACCCCCAGCATCCATCTCCACGTTTGGTCCAAGCTGGATATACCGATCAAATAATTTGAGAAATAAGCGAAGAGTATCCCAAACACCAAATTAAACTGGAACAGCGCTACAAGCAACCCGCGATTTTTTGCCGGTGCAATTTCACTGATGTACATGGGGGCTACAACGGAGGATGCGCCGACACCTAGTCCGCCAACAAAGCGGAAAAACATAAAGGTGATAATTTCCGGAGCTACTGCTGAGCCGATGGCGGATACAAGATACAACAGGCCTATTCCTAAGAGTGCCGGCTTGCGACCATATTTGCTGGCAGGCACTCCTCCAAACAAAGCGCCGAGAACAGTGCCATAGAGGGCTATGGCCACCGCCATACCGTGAGTCCAATCACTCAGATTCCAGATCTCTTGAATATCTCTCTCCGCACCAGAGATAACGGCTGTATCGAATCCAAAAAGAAAGCCTCCCAAAGCTACCACTAATGAGAGAAGGAGGACGTATTTATTGTTTGTCATGTTATGGGTTTATTATTCAACTAAAAAATCCAAGCTGATAATTTATTCCTTACAAATCAAGTCTCCTGCGAATAAAAAACTGGAATTGAGCCAGGATGTCGGGTTTTATTACCTTTTGTTGCAGATCATTGCCATCCAGCTCGCCAAAGAAACTTACCAACAAAGAAGATTCTAAGCCAATCTCCCATGGTTCATTGATGTCTTTTGTAACTCCCAGTCGGAATGGCATATAGACCGACGTGTTGCTGCCCTTGATCGTTCGGGCGTCACCCAGTATTTCCTCCCCGTAAATATCCTCCCCAATGATGCTAAGGTATCGGTCTTGTCTACTGACATAGGCAAGACCGAAACCCGTGCCTACATACACCTTGTACATGGCAGGCAAATAGCCGCTTTGGTTAGGGTTAAGATGGAATACTGGCATGACGTCGGCATAAAAAGCATTTCCCTTAAATCCATGCGGAAGGTTATTTCTGGCAATTTTTGGAAGATGCCGATGATCATAAAAATCACCGCTGCTCACCATCTGCCAGCCCAATGAAGCCCGTGCATCCCAAAACGCATGAAGTTTTTTGTGATAATCCAAGGTCAAAGCCGGCAGAACCTTGAATTTAAATTGTCGCGTAATTCCGGTATTGTCGCCATACATCATCGCCGGCCCCACCCCAATACCCAATCTGTCGGTTCTATCGTCCTGAGCCTCAGCTACAGTTAATGACATGGTAAAAATTAAGAGTACGAGTAACGTTTCTTTCATAGGATCAAGTGAAATATTAAAGGAATTAAAAAAGAAATATACTTAAAAAAATGGATTTCCTACCTTAAATAATGCATCGTTTTGACTGTGAACGCTATTTTATCCGCAAAAAAATTCGAGCATCAATCTGCTAAACGATCTAACACTATTCTCCCATCACCGGGGGGGAGGTATGCTTATTCCATAAAAAATAAGTTGTTGCACGGCAGGTGGTAGTAGGTACACAGCGTTTAATCATGCACAACATAAAAAACAAACCACAGAAATTGCTTCTGTGGTTTAAAACGTTAAATGCCTTATTTATCTTCCCTATTAATGAGCTTCTTCTTCGACCTCTTCTGACCCCTGTATAATTTTTACGGTACCTTTTCCCTCATCAATGCTGACGGCGTGGCCTTGGTAAGTAGGCTTTAATTCTTCATCATCCCTTTCATAAGGGAAGATCTCCACAATAGGACTTTCATTGATGTCAGGCACCACAAAGCTAACCAGCATGTTGTTGAGACTTTCATGTATCCTATCGTAGGCGTCTTTCACATTATGTGCAGAGACAAGCATGTATTGGGTCACTTTTTTCTCTTTGCCACTGTCAGCATCTGCTACCACATAGGTGATTTTGCACTTGTACCAAACATCGCTATCCTCAAAGAAAAACACATCAACGATATTGCTCTTGCTAATATTAGTGACTTGGAAATCCCCACGTATCACACTTCCAAGCATATCGTAGATCCTCGCTTCGGCTTCTGTGAAGGATACAGCATCCACCAGGTATTGTTCCGAAACATTTTTGAGCAGGCCCTGCTCATTTTCCTTGGCATATTTTACTTTACACAAAAACCACGTCCTCATTACTATCGATTTACAAATTGAGGGGCTAAGGTAATACCTATTGAAGAAAGCCGCAAAACATCAGGACATTCTATTTCTCAATTTTCTTTTTATTTGGCCACGAGCAGGAATATGTGAACAGATTGCGATTTTATATCTTAAACGCTTGACGGGCAAGGAGTTTCCATTCTTTTTCTTCTAATTTCCATATTAAAAGTACACCGATTTTAATATGGACGGTTTCCCCTTGGTTGTTCGTTTCTGCTACAAGAATATGCCTGACAATGCCGATATCTTCTACTACGTCAACAGTTTGATCTTGAAGTTCAATCGTAACAAACTTAGAGACTCCTGACAGTAAATATTCAACGAACTCTTTTTGGTTTTCAATCCTTCCATTGGAGTGGCCATAAGATAGCTGGGGAGAAGTTATTCTTTCTAGTGACGCCCGTTCGGGGGAGATTAGCAGTAGACGTAGGTCTTCTACTTTTTTTTCGAGAGCTTTATTTTTTTGCTGTGCAAAGGAGGAGGCAAAGCCCAACAATAGACAGGCAAATAAAAGGAAACAGTGTTTCATGGGATTCGGGGGTTTATCTTATTACTGTTGATGGGAAAAAGGTACTAGTATCCAAAACTTATTTTTTCATCAGCTCAAAGACATAGGAGCCAGCTAATGCTTCTACACGTGCATTGGGTACAGGCACATTAAAAGTCAATGTCAGCTTGTCTCCATTTCGGCTAAAGGATATTTCCTTTCCTGCTGCAGGTTGCTTGCCCGTAAGCAGTATTTTATCTAGACTTTCCCCTACAAAATTCCAGTTGCCGTTTTGATCAAAGAGCGGATTGGCAGTTGTTGCATAGGTCCTTCCATTGCCTGAATCGATCAATTTCAGTTCGAAACCCGAAAAATCTCCAGTCAACGATTGGCCATCTTTAGTCACCGCTCCTCCATTCGCCACTGTCCATGTAATAGTGGACCCACCGGCCAATTGCTCCACTGCTTGCTGCTGCTCATTTTTCTGAGGCGAGGGAGTCGGTTCACCATCTCCTCCGCAGGACAGTAGCATTGAAGCAGTGGCAATAAGCAGAAAGGATAGTAATGATCTTTGCATATCAAAAAAACAACTAATCGACAAACATCCACAAAATAAGAAGAAAGAAGGTCTGTTCCGTTACCCTCTCGCTTTTATTTTATAATCTTCAATATTCAATAGCTGATCACAAAACCCATACTCTCTCGTATCATTAGAGCAAACAACAATGGTTTTGGTGGACCCATACGTCTTTATTAAATCGAGGTACCAAGCTATTCCTTTTTGATCTAGGTTAGAAGCAGGTTCATCTAATAATAAAAGTGGAACGTCTGAGAATAGACATAAACCAAGCTTCAGCCTTTGCTTCATTCCTGACGAAAAAAATTGTACCTGTTTGTTAAGTGAATTTTCGAGATACATGAGCTTCGGAAGATCGCTGAGGTCTAGATCAGGGATTTTACGCTTAAACTTAAAGTGGAAATCAAGCAGTTCCTGTAAAGTAAACTCCTCGGGCAGCTCCAAATAGGGCGCACTAATGGCAAGGTACCGAAAGTAATCATCACTTGCCAAGGGCTCACCATTTAAGCTATATTCTATTTTTCCTTCGGTCAAAGGAATTTGCCCGGATAGGCATTTCAACAAGGTGGACTTACCGGAACCATTGCTCCCCGTTACGGCAATTTTTGTGAAAGGAGGTATGCGCAGGTCGACCTTGTTGAAAATCCATTCATATTGGAATCGCTTTCCTGCTTCAGATAGCTTAATTTCCAGCATGATGTCAGTTGATGTAGCCTTTCATCAACCCCCGTTCCGACGATCTGATAAAATTGACTATCTCATCCCGTTCCTTGGTGGCAGGCAGGTTGATTTCTATTTCCTCTAATGCGCGGCTATTGTTCAGGCTGTTGAGGAAGAGGTAGCGGTATACCTCTTGAATATGATTGATCGTATCACTGGTAAAGCCCCTTCTTCTCAATCCCAAGGAATTGACGCCAGCATAGCTAAGGGGTTCGCGCGCTGCTTTGGTATAGGGGGGGACATCTTTTCTCACCAAGGAACCACCCGAAACCAGGGAATGCATGCCGATCCTTACAAACTGATGAATGGCGCTGCTTCCGCCAATAATTGCCCATTCGTCGATGGAGACGTGCCCAGCCACTTGTACGGAGTTAGCTATAATCACGTGGTTGCCGATGATACAGTCATGGGCAATGTGCACATAAGCCATCAAAAGACAGGATTCTCCTACTTTGGTTGTTTGTTTATCAACGGTGCCACGGTTGATGGTCACGCACTCGCGTATGGTGGTGTTATCTCCAATTTCTACAGTAGATTCTTCACCCTGAAATTTAAGGTCTTGGGGGACGGCAGATATAACTGCTCCGGGAAATACTTTGCAATTTTTGCCGATTCTTGCGCCGGGATAAATGGTAACGTTGGAACCAATCCAGGTGCCGTCACCAATTTCCACATCGTCATGAATAGAGGTAAATGCTTCAACGGTGACGTTTTTCCCGAGCTTAGCATTTGCGTGTATTTCTGATAGTTTACTTATCATGCGTCTTTTCTTACAATACTTGCTGTCATGACAGCTTCACAAACTAAAGTATTTCCAACGTATGCTTCCCCTTTCATTTTGGCAATGCCTCTGCGTATTGGGTAGAGCAGCTCACACTTAAAAATTATTGTATCTCCTGGGAGAACCATCTTTCTGAACTTACAGTTTTCGATACCGAGAAAATAAGTCCAATAGTTTTCAGGATCATCTACTGTGCTCAGTACAAGAATTCCGCCAGTTTGGGCCATGGCTTCTACTTGCAGCACGCCCGGCATTACAGGATTGTTGGGAAAATGTCCTACAAAAAATGGTTCATTGATGGTCACGTTTTTCACCCCGGCAACCACCGTATCATCCAAGTAGATGATCTTATCCAATAGTTGGAAAGGGTATCTGTGAGGCAGAATGTTACTTATTTGGTTGATATCCAGCACAGGAGGCAGCTTAGGATCATAATGAGGAATATGACTTGGCCCCATTTTCTCCATGGCTCTCTTCAGTTTTTTCGCGAAAGCCACATTAGCAGCATGACCAGGGCGGGCAGCTAAGATCTGCGCTTTCAATGGTCTTCCTACCAGTGCCAAATCTCCTACGACATCCAGTAACTTATGTCGGGCAGGTTCATTTTTGTAGCGAAGATCCACATTGTTAAGGATCCCTTCTTTTCGCACCTCAACCTTTGGCTTATTGAACATTTTGGCCAAATGATCCAACTCCTTTTCTTCCACCACACGATCTACTACTACTATGGCATTGTTCAGGTCTCCTCCTTTGATCAGATTTTGCTTGTAGAGCATTTCGAGTTCGTGCAAAAAACAAAAGGTTCTACAGGATGCAATTTCTGATTTGAACCTGCTAATGTCTGTCAAAGAAGCATGTTGACTACCCAATACTGGAGAGTTATAGTCTACCATTACCGTAACGCGGTAATCATCTAAGGGGAGAGCTGCCATTTCAACCTCCCGCTCAGTATCTCTATAATGTATGCTTTCTGGTACTTCAAAAAATCTCCTCAGTGCATTTTGTTCCTCAAATCCTGCTTCTTCTAGTACTTTGATAAATTGTATAGAGCTGCCATCCATAATAGGAGGCTCAGGGCCATCCAATTGGATCAAAACATTGTCTATTTCAAGGCCAACCAATGCGGCAAGAACATGTTCTACTGTATAAATTCTGGCTCCACCTTGCTCTAAAGTGGTCCCTCGAGATACATCCACTACATTATCCACGTCAGCATCTACAACTGGATGCCCCTCTAAATCCATCCTTTGGAATTTAAAGCCATGATTAGGTGGTGCCGGTAAAAATGTCATGGTGGCAATAACCCCTGTATGCAAACCTACACCTGATACCGTAACTTGTTTTTTTATGGTATGTTGTTTAACCTTCATCAAATATTTTGTTTTTGCCTTCATTGAGGCTGTATTGACGGCAAATTTATTGTTTTTTTTCCAGTTCTTGTAATTTGTTTTGAAGCTCTGGGAGTTTTTTGAATATGGAGTATGACTTTAAAAAATCCTTTGGATCCATGCCGATATAGCCGAATATCGAAGTTCCCTCAGTCTTTACCGACTTGACCACGCCTGTGTTGGCGCCAACACTGGTATTGTCGGCAATTTTTAAATGACCTACAATACCTGCCTTTCCTCCCAAGATGCAATGCTGTCCGATTTCTGCAGATCCGGAAATTCCGCTCTGGGAGGCTATCACGGTATTGTCGCCGATGACCACATTGTGAGCGATCTGGACGAGGTTGTCGATTTTGACTCCTTGTGCAATTAAAGTTGAGCCCATAGTAGCCCGGTCAATGGTAGTGTTAGCCCCAACGTTGACATTGTCCTTCAAAACCACGTTTCCCAGTTGCGGAATGTTTTTATAGGTGCCATCTTGCTGAGGGGCAAAACCAAAACCATCAGAACCGATGACTGCGTTGGCGTGGATTTCACAGTTGTTGCCAATGATACATCCATGGTACACTTTTACCCCAGGATGCAAGATGCAGTTGTCACCGATTTGGACACCATCGCCAATATAGGCGTGGGGATAGATTTTGACATTAGCGCCTATGGTTACATTTTTTCCTATATATGAAAAAGCACCTCTATATACTCCCTCTCCAATGGTGGTATGTTCGCCAACAAAAGAAGGTTCCTCTACGCCCACCTTAACCTCCTTGATCATGTCGGCGTAGGCCTGCAGCAATTGGGTAAACCCAACATAAGGATCGGCTACTCGAATCAGGGTGGTGTGAAATGATTTTGTTGGATTAAATTCCTTGGATACGATTACGGCTGTACTATTTGTAGTGTACAGGTAAGGTTCGTATTTCATATTAGAAAGGAAGGATATGCCCCCCTTTTGTCCTTCTTGTATTTTGTCTAGCCTGCTTACAACTTGAGAACCATCTCCTTCCACTTTTCCATCTAAAAGTCCCGCAATTTGATTAATGGTAAATTCCATGTCGCATTTTTAAAGGTTAGCGTAAAGTTAGTTCTTTAGCATGACAAGCATAATATTTTTTGACAATTTTGCTCATCGCCTTAATGTTTGGAAGGTCGGCGGCTTCAGCCAAGTCAATCAACTCGCCATACTTTGTTAATATGGAAATTTTCTCGTTGGCCAGATAGGCATAGTTGCTGATGGAGCCGGAAGAGAAGAAATAAGGGAGGTCATGGTCAGGAACAGCAAGTTCTTGCCTCACCTTTTCCCGTTTCTCGGTCAATTCCTGATCAGAAAACGGATGGTTGACTAAGGTTATTTTATAGAGCTTCCGCTCGAGTAGCATATTGGAGATGTTGGCCAGTATATAATCAGGGTGTTTTGTCCACATTTTAATAGCTCCCCACAGATCATAGTCATCAAGGCGGGAGTAGGTGTCAAACAAATCCCCATTGCTGCTGAAATCCTCCAAAGTGAAATTGTTGGAAAGGAGATAGAGAAATTCATCTGAAGCTTTCAGGGTGGTGCCTGATTGCTGAAGATCCTTTGCACGGCTGATCAGGTTGATCAGCATTTTTTCCGCACTGACGGTCGTTTTGTGCAGGTACACTTGCCAATACATGAGTCTGCGGGCACTTAAGAAATTTTCGATGCTATAGATTCCTTTTTCCTCTACCACAAGGTTGTTGTCTACAATGTTCATCATCTTAATGATGCGATCCGCACCGATTGTTCCCTCCGAGACACCGGTGAAAAAACAGTCCCTCTGGAGGTAATCCAAACGGTCGATGTCGAGTTGGCTGGATACAAGCTGATGAAAAAACTTCCTTTCGTAGCTTCCCCTAAATATTTTTATGGCTAGATCTAACTGGCTATTGAACTGTTGATTCAGCCGCTGTATAAAGAGCAGCGATAGTGATTCATGGTGAACATCTTTCAACAGACAGGCTTCCAAGGCATGGGAAAAAGGGCCGTGTCCAATATCATGGAGCAAGATGGCTAGGAGCGAGGCCTCGTATTCTTCATTGCTGATCTCATGGCCTTTGTTGCGGAGGTGGTCCAGGGTGATGCTCATGAGGTGCATCGCGCCGATAGCATGATGAAACCTGGTATGGAGCGCTCCGGGATAAACCATATCTGTCAAACCTAGCTGTTTGATTCTGCGTAATCTTTGGAAGTAAGGATGATCAATAATGGAGAAAATTAATTCACTGGGAATGGAAATAAATCCATAGACTGGATCATTGATTATTTTTTGGCTCTTCAATTGCCCGTTGATTAATTGGTAGGGAAAATCCAAAAATAGCTATAAATTTAAAAATTAGAAACCGGTATATATGCAAAAATTTAAAATCCTTTGGGCGGACGACGAGATCGATCTCCTTAAGCCTCATATTATTTTTCTAGAACAGAAGGGGTATGAAATCACTACGGTAAACAGTGGTTTGGATGCCATTGAAAAGGTAGAGGAGTCAAATTTTGACGTTGTTTTTTTGGATGAAATGATGCCAGGAATGACTGGGTTAGAGACGTTGCAGCAAATAAAAATTCTTAAGCCTCAGACGCCCGTGGTAATGATTACTAAGAGTGAAGAGGAGCATATTATGGATGATGCCATTGGAGGAAAGATTGCGGATTATTTGATTAAACCTTTGAATCCTAATCAAATATTACTGTCGGTAAAGAAAATACTTCAAAACAAGCAGCTAATCAGTGAAAAGACGAACTTGTCTTACCAGCAAGATTTCAGAAATATCAGTATGGCCTATAATGATGCCATAGACCACAATGAGTGGTCCGATATATATAAGAAATTGACCTACTGGGAACTGGAAATCGATAAGACGGAAAACAAAAGTATGCAGGAAGTGTTGGAAACCCAAAAGACGGAGGCCAACGCCAACTTTGCCAAATTCATCAAGGAAAATTACCTGGACTGGTTGAACGAGCCCAACATCGAGCGTCCCGTTTTATCCCATCAGGTAATGAAGAAAATGGTGTTTCCCAAGCTTAGGGAAGGCAAGCCTTTGTTTTTTGTGGTCATTGACAACCTCCGGCTGGATCAATGGGAGATGATTGAACCTTTGTTAAGCAATTACTTTAACATCGAAAGCGAGGAAACATACTATAGTATTTTGCCAACAACAACTGCTTTTGCCAGAAACGCCCTTTTTAGCGGATTGATGCCTCAGGACATGGCAAAACTTTATCCCAACCTTTGGGAAAATGAGGACACAGAGGAAGGAAAAAATAATAATGAAGAAGAATTTCTCCAGGAGAATCTTAAGCGCAACCGCCTGAATATTAGGGCCAGTTATAGCAAAATATTACAGGCCAGTCAGGGCAAGGCAGTGCTGGAGCAATTTTCAAATCTGATAAATAACGATTTGAACGTGCTGGTGTATAATTTTGTCGACATGATTTCCCATGCGCGCACCGACATGAAAATGATCCGAGAGCTTGCCCCAGATGAGTCGGCATACCGTTCCATCACTTTAAGCTGGTTTACCCATTCTTCCCTTTTGGAGCTGTTCAAAAAGGTAAGCGATGCAGGAGCAGAGATTATTGTGACGACAGATCATGGCACCAAGCGGGTGAACAAGCCCTATAAAATTATCGGTGACCGAAATGTGACCACCAACTTACGGTATAAGCAGGGGAAAAACCTGAATTTTGAATCTGGAAAAGTATTTGAAATCAACAAGCCTGATGAAGCAAAACTGCCTAAAGTAAATGTTTCCACCAGCTATGTCTTTGCGGTAGAAGACTATTTCTTTGCCTATCCCAACAACTACAACTATTATGTGAATTACTATAAGGATACTTTTCAACATGGGGGAGTGTCCTTGGAAGAAATGATTGTACCTATTGTTCATTTGGTACCAAAGCGTTAATTGTGAAAAAGATTACCCGCATACACCAAGAGCAGCTTCCTGATGCTGCCAAGGAAGTAATAGCCTTTTGTTCTGGGCAAGCTATTTGGGTTTTTAATGGACGGATGGGGGCTGGGAAGACCTCTCTGATCAAGCAGATTGCAAGGCAACTTGGGGTTGAGGATGTCGTTTCCAGCCCTAGTTTTTCCATTGTCAACGAGTACCTTGACGCGGATGGCAACTCTATATACCATTTTGATTTCTATCGCATTAAGGATCAGGAGGAGGCATTGGATTTGGGTGTAGAGGAATATTTTTACAGTGGAAACTACTGTTGGATCGAATGGGCTGAAAAAATTTCTGCTTATATTCCCGAAAAATTCGCACTGATCCATATTGAAGTAGGAGATAATGATGAAAGGGAAATCACCCTTAAAATAATTGATGATGGGAAGAGCCAGCATGACTGATATAGCTAAAGAAACCGGCCTTTACACGAAGGAGGCACCGGAGATCATCAGGAAGTCAGATAAATCTATTTTAATTGGCATACCCAAAGAACGGGCAGCTCAGGAAAAGCGGGTGGTACTTACTCCTGAAGCGGTTGGCCTTTTAATAAATAATGGGCAGAAGGTGATTGTCGAAACCAAGGCTGGAGAGTTGTCCAAATTTTCCGATCGGGAATATGCAGAAGCTGGTGCCTCTGTAGTCTATTCCGCTAAAGAAGCCTTGGATGCTGATGTGGTACTGAAAGTAGAACCACCAACAGAAGAAGAGATCAACGATATGAGAACAGGCGCCTGTCTCATTTCAGCACTTCAAGTAGGAAAGCAAAACGCGGATTATATTCACGCGCTCAACAGGAAAAAAATCACTGCTGTAGCTTTCGAAAATCTAGAGGACAAAGTAGGGGGCATGCCTGTAGTGAGGGCAATGAGTGAAATAGCGGGAAGTACAGTCATGCTTATTGCCGCAGAATACCTCAGCAGTATTAAGAATGGAAAAGGCTTAGTGCTAGGAGGGATCACCGGGGTTCCGCCCACGCAGGTAGTGATCATTGGTGCAGGCACGGTAGCTGAATATGCGGCTCGTACGGCCTTAGGTCTTGGAGCCAGTATTAAAATCTTTGACAACCATATATACAAGCTTCGTCGCATCAAGCAATTGTTGGGGCAGCAGGTCTATACCTCTACCATTGACAATTATACCTTGGGCCAGGCAATCAAAGAAGCAGATGTAGTCATAGGTGCTTTGAGAGCGGAAAAGGGGAGACCAAAAATTGTGGTATCTGAAGAAATGGTTTCCCATATGTCAGAAGGCAGTATTATTATTGATGTCAGTATTGATCAGGGTGGCTGTATAGAAACATCTTCTATGACTTCACATGATCAACCGACCTATTCAAAATATGGCGTGACCCATTATTGCGTACCTAATATTGCCTCGAGAGTTTCCCGTACTGCGTCCGTGACATTGAGCAATATATTTACACCCATACTTTTGCAAATGGCAGATCTTAAAGGGGCTGAAGAAATGATTTTTAACTACAAATGGTTTATGAAAGGCGTATATACCTATAGGGGTAGCCTGACAAATGCTCATTTGGCACGAAAATTCTCTATGTCCCACAAAGAATTGCAGCTGCTCTTAGCGGCTAGGTATTAAGAGAGTAGGTTCTGTCGCAGTAGAAACTCCAATTGGTCGTTGGCCTTTAGAAGGTTGTTGGTCAACTGGACATTTTCCTTCCTAAGAGAATACACTTCAAAAGCATTTTTAATAACAGTCCTCAAGTAGTCCTCTTCCCAAGGTTTGGTCAGGTAGTGATACACCTTGCCTTTATTGATTGAATCAATAACCGCTTGAATATCGGTATAGCCGGTCAATAATATTCTTATGGGGTCGGGATACAGTGGGATGATTGATTCCAAAAATTCGACACCGGTCTCTTCAGGCATTCTTTGGTCAGTGATGATGATCTCAATCTCCTCCGTTTTAAGGATCTCTCGTGCTTCTTTGGCTGACTCGGCAAGGAAAATCTTGTAGTCCCTCCTAAAAGTTGCTTTAAAGGCTTGGAGGTTGTTAACCTCGTCATCCACATACAGTATCCTAATTTTAACAGATTCCATCACTAATACTTTTTTTGAACCTACCGTTTCTAAGGCGAAATTTACTATTTTTGTTCACTATTATAAAACATTATTTCAGAAAGCTTATATGTCTTCACAAGCCTAGAAATATTTATAATTAATAACCAAGCAATTGAAGATCGGAGGTTACCTAGAAGAAATATATCAATTTTCCTGCAAATATTCAAAAACGATTGGAAGAACCACAATGCCTTTTAAAATTTACTTGTTATGACCCTTGCCGGCGTGAATGAAAATCAAGCTATTTATACCCCATTGATACTTTCTCCTACTGCTGCTGATGATAAGGCCAGAATAGCCCAAATTAAAGCAAACTCCTCTGTCGTCATTAACGATACACTCGAAGATCAGGTTGGAGAGTTGATCAAGATCAACCATCCAACTGTGACTTTTACCCGGGATGCCTTGCGGGAAAGGGTTGTCTCATTTTTTAAGCAACATGATAAGGACACTTTTGGGCTGTGGGTTTATTATCCCTGGAGAAACACGCTTGTAAGAACGCTGGCTGAAAAAGATTTTATTCACCTTCGCACCTCTAGAAATAAATATAAAATCACACAAGAGGAGCAGGATGTCCTGCAGACTAAAAAGATAGGCATAATTGGCCTTTCGGTGGGACAAAGCGTCGCATTAAGCTTGGCGATGGAGCGCACTTTTGGGGAATTAAGGATAGCTGATTTTGATACTCTAGAGTTGAGCAACATGAATCGAATCAGGACGGGAATCTTTAATCTTGGTCAGAAAAAGGCTTGGATGGTGGCAAGGGAGATCGCGGAAATTGATCCTTTTTTAAAAGTTACTGTTTATGACGAGGGGATTCATGACGGAAATATTGACGATTTTTTTACTTTAGGGGGCAATTTGGACCTGCTAATCGAGGAATGTGATAGTTTGCCCGTAAAAATCGGTAGCCGGCTAAAGGCTAAATCATTGAGAATACCCGTTTTAATGGATACAAGTGACCGTGGGATGATGGATATTGAACGGTTTGACTTGGAGCCTTCGAGACTAATTTTCCATGGATATCTTGAAAAATTTGGAGAGGAAAGCCTAATTTTAGAAAAACTACAAGAGAAAGGTAAAGAAATTATGAGCAGTATCCTGGACATGGACAAGCTGTCCGACCGCGCCAAGGAGAGTATTCAACAGATAGGCAAAACCCTGACCACTTGGCCACAGACTGCCAGTTCGGTGATAATGGGCGGGGCTGTGTGTGCTTATTTTTCAAGGAGACTATTGCTAAATGAACCGCTCCAGTCCGGGAGGATGTATATAGATTTGGATGAACTAATTGAATCGCATGAAGGTAAGAGTTAGGGTAGTAAGAGCTGTAGAAGACCTGGAAGCGACAGAGAAATACATCATCGGTCACCATAAGGTGTTAGAATCCTACGGTGTCACAAAAGTCACCTCCGCCGACCGATCTTGGGCTTTAAATCCCCATGTATATCTCATTTTGTTTGAATCGATGGACGACTTTCGCGTGTTGGGAGGAGGTCGGATCCAGCTTAGGACGGAACAGTTTAAACTTCCTTTGGAAAAGGCGATAGAGGAAATTGATCCCAGCATCAATGAATACATGGCGGTATTCAAGGATCTTGATGTAGCTGAATATTGCGGCCTTTGGAACAGCAAAGAGGTGGCGGGCTACGGGATTGGTAGTATCTATTTGGTGAGGGTTGGGGTAGCTATCCTTCCGCAGTTAAAGATCAAGAAATTGTTGGGACTGAGTTCGCCCGTAACATTAAGTATATCGAAAAGTGTGGGATATGAAATTATCGAAAGCCTCGGTGACAAAGGATCGTTTTATTATCCAAAAGAAGGCTTGATTGCCACAGCCTTAGAAATTAATGACGTTGTTAACCTTCCTATGGCCAATCAGGCGGAAAAGGACTATATTTTTAGACTTCGGGAAAACATAAGTTTTAGTACCATAGAAAGTGGTCCTCGTGGAGATATGGAAGTAAAGTTTGAATTGCAAATACCTAAGCCACAAAATGAGTCAAAGCAATAGAAATCTTATTCTAGCTATTTTTGGAATTATTGTATTTTTTTTTGTTGCGCTAAATTTTTTGGGGACCTTCCAAAATGAAAGCGAATACAGAATCAATGAATACCAGGTTGTACTAGATAATGACATACCTCTAGAGGCTTTAAACTGGAATACTATTTCCAAACAAAGGTCACCATCAAACGTCAACCCAGGTTTTGTAGATCAGGAGTTTTTAGTAGGAATCAGTCTCCAAGATTATTCGGACATTGAAGGGGAGGTGTTTTTAGAATTTGATCAGCCCTCGCTGAGGAAGGTAGAAATGTACACCGTCGCTGATGATGGCAGTCTGCGGCTGCAGGATAAGAGTGGGACTGGCGTAAAAGGACGCACCACCATCAAAAATCCGAATCCCACTTTTCAATTTCCCTTGTCGATCTTGGGCGAGTCTAAGGAACTTGTTTTTAATGTACAGACCTTTACACCGGCCGATTTCTCAATAACTCTCTTTCCGGAAGAGAACTTTTTCAACAATTACAGTCGATCACTGTTGGCGGTCAGCACTTATTTGGGGATTATGTTGGCCCTTTTCCTATATAACCTGATCCTGTATTTTTCGGTAAAGGATAAACTTTACTTCTATTATTGCTTTTATATCTTTTTTATTGGTTTGGCTCAGATATCCTTGTCTGGCCATTCATATTATTTCTTTCTAGGTGAAAATGCGTATTTGTATGAGCTAAGTATTGTCGCGTTTACCTCTTTTTCTAGTGTATTTGTTATTCCCTTTATAAGGCTTTTCCTAAAAACAGGCGAGTACCTACCCAAAGTAGATAAGTGGCTAAACCTGATCATTGTTTCTTACCTCGCAGCTTTAGTGGTATATATTGCCGGGGCTGCCGAGATAAGTTACATGATCATTGACCTCAATGGAATGGTGTTGGCAGTGACCTTCTTTTCTACAGGCATCTATATCGCTTCGAAGGGGTCGAGGTCAGCCATGTATTTCCTAGTTGCCTGGGGTTTCTTTTTGTTTGGGCTTGTCTTGTACATCCTACACAACCAAGGTATCATACACATGGGTGCGTACGCCAACCTGCCGATGCTGGTAGGTACCGCTATGGAGGCGATTCTTCTGTCCTTCGCTTTGGCGGATAAGATCAATTTGTTAAAACAGGAAAAGGAAAAGGAACAGAATGAAAAAGTGGCAGCGCTTAGAGAAAACGAAAGGCTGATCAAGGAACAAAATGTTTATCTGGAAAAAATGGTGCTTTCCAGAACGGAAGAGCTGGAGCATGCGCTTAAAAACCTTCAAAATACCCAAACACAGTTGGTCAATCAAGAGAAAATGGCCTCACTCGGTCAGCTCACTGCTGGTATCGCCCATGAAATCAATAATCCTATCAACTTTGTCAGCTCCAACATCTCCCCTTTAAGACGGGATATCAACGATATCCTTGAAATGATCGCTTTATATAGAGAAAAAGGAGAGGAAGAGTTTTCAGCCGAAAGTAAAAAAGAGCTTAAAAACTTTGAGGAAGATATAGAATTGGATTATCTTTTAGTGGAAGTTGACCAGTTGCTGCAAGGTATTGATGACGGGGCCAGAAGAACTGTTGAAATTGTACGTGGGTTAAGGTTGTTTTCCAGGGTGGATGAGCAGGATGTAAAGAAGGTGGATCTTCATGATGGATTGGACAGCACGCTGATCTTGCTTAACAGCTCTATGCAGGGGAAGATAAAGGTGACCAAGCAATATGGGGAGTTGCCCTTGGTAGAATGTCTGGCCGGAAAAATCAACCAGGTTTTCATGAATGTGATCAATAATGCCATCCATGCTTTGTTGGACCCAAGTCATGCTATTGAAAATCCCGAAATCATCATCCGCACATCCCTTATGGGTGAAGAGGTTCGCATTGAGATACAGGACAATGGAGTAGGAATGCCTGACCATGTCAAAGAGAAAGTGTTTGAACCCTTCTTTACCACCAAAGAAGTGGGGAAAGGTACCGGCCTGGGGCTCTCCATCGTTTACACAGTGATAGAAAACCATAAAGGGAGGTTGGAGATTTATTCCAAAGTGAATGAAGGAACCAATTTTGTTATAATACTCCCAGTAAACCAACAAACCGTTAGCAAACATGAAGGGTAAAATTCAAGTGCTTTATATAGATGATGAGGAGAACAACCTCAGCTCTTTTAAAGCAAGCCTCCGGAAGGATTTTAAAATTTATACAGTCAATGACCCGGAAGAGGGTTTGATACTGGCAGAAGAAATAGAATTCCAAGTAGCAATAGCCGACCAGAGGATGCCCGGAATGACTGGGGTTGAGTTTTTCGAAAAAATGGTGAAGGTTAAGCCCGACCCGATCCGAATCTTGCTCACAGGATATTCAGATATTGCTAGTGTTATCGATGCCATCAACAAAGGGGAGGTTTATCGCTTCATCGACAAGCCCTGGAATATTGAACAGATCAAAAACGCAATTTACAATGCCGCAGACCTCTACTATACGCGGAAGGAGCTGAGGGAGAAGAATGACAAGCTTAAGAAAACTGTTTCAGAAATGAATATTTTTATACACAGCTTGTCCCACGATCTGAGAGGACCCTTGATGAGCATCTCCGGCGTCTCCAAGTTGGCAAAAACTGAAATTCATGATCCTGCCGCTGGTGAGTATTTTGATATGATCGATTCAGCTACGGTGAAGCTTGACGATTTTATATACAAAATGCTGGATTTTTATAGGTCCACAAAAATCGATAATATCATTGTCCCCATTGATTTTAATGCCATTGTTGACCAGCAATTCCAAGCCTACAAAGAAAAATGGGATTTTAAGGATTATGAAGTGAACGTTCAGGTAAGGCAACATGCAAACTTCTATTCTGACGATGGCAAGATCAGGGTCATCCTTAACAACTTGATTGGTAATGCCTACAAATTTCAAAAAGAGGAAGGTGAAAAAAAGGCAATTTCACTTGAAATAGACGTTTTGGATGATCTTGCTCGTATAAAAGTATCCGACAACGGTATAGGTATAGAGGAAAAGCACCAAAAAGATGTCTTTAACCTATTTCACCGCGCTACCCAAAAAAATGTAGGCTCTGGTTTGGGATTGTATATGGTGAAGGAATCGGTCGAACAGATAAAGGGAGAAATACTGCTTCAATCAAAGGTAGGCGAGGGGACAGTGGTAGAAATAATCCTTCCCACCCTAAAAGAAGTAGAGTAGGACCGTAATTGGTCCTACCCCAAGTTCTACTGTTCAAAAGCGAAGGTAACCAAGATCTTGTCGGAAATCATTTGCTCTTCTGGCTGAAATGATGGTGCCTGTCTTTCTTCCGCAGCATCAAAGGCCATTATATTGGCCTTCATCATATAGGTGCGGGGAATAGCTTGGGAGGAGACGTATTGCACGTTTTGAACCTTAACGTTGCTCAATCCCATTACCCGAGCGATGTTGTCTGCCTTTTCCTGAGCGTCTTTCAAAGCAAGCTCTAGCAATTGCTGTTTGTAGCTTTTCTCTTTTTCTTTGGAAATAGAGAAATTAACATTCACAGAATGATCCCCGCTGGTGTTGACCAATTCTACCGCTTTGGGCAGTTGTTTTTCGATATCCTTAATCGTGATCTTTAGATTTTGACTGGCTACATAGCCACTGTCTTTGGAGGTTCCTTTTTCATAGATTCGATTGACGTTGACGTAGTAGTTGTTCGCAGTAAGTTCGTAGTCAAGCCCTGACTTTTTAAATGCTTCGATAATTTTCTTTGTGTCCGCATTCAAATTTTTTGTCGCCTCAGCCACTGTCATGGCTTTTTTCTGAACGTTGATGTTGATCAACCCTTCATCTGGCACAATCATTATCTCACTGTTTCCCTCGACTTCAATGGTGTTTTTAGGAGTGTAGTTCTGAGCCTGCACAGCCCATACCGTACTTGCAATTGCAAAAATTAATAACGCTGCTTTTTTCATTTTACTTGCTTTTAAAGGACGCTAGTCTCTAAATGGAAAATAAATAATCTTTTGTTTAGGATATAGTTCCGACCCTTCCTTGATCGAATATTCCGTTAATCCCAAGACGGCAAATGTTAAGCCAGTGTGACAGGTGGACAGTAAATAAATCAATAACAGCTCCGATACCTTTGTTTACAGCATATTTGCAAGTAAATTTGCGCACATTTAAGAGATGAAACTAAACTTATTTTTGATATGATTAATCCATGGCACGATGTTGAGATCGGTAAGGATGCGCCTGAGTTTGTGACCGGTATAATTGAAATTCCCAAAGGAAGTAAAGGGAAGTATGAGCTTGACAAAAAGACGGGTCTGTTAATGTTGGACAGGGTGCTGTTTTCTGCTGTGCATTACCCGGCCAACTATGGCTTTATTCCAAGAACATTTTGTGATGACAATGACCCGTTAGACATATTGATTATTTCTCAGATCGATATTCCATCAATGACCTTGGTCAAAGCAAAGGTCATTGGTGTGATGCGCATGGTCGATGGGGGAGAGGCGGATGATAAGATCATTGCCGTAGCAGCGGATGACCAATCTGTCAATTACATAAATGACATTGATGAATTGCCTCCTTACTTGATGAAGGAAACCCACAGATTTTTTGAAGATTACAAAAAGCTGGAAAAGAAGGAAGTAAAGGTGGAAGATTTCTTAGGAAAGGAAGACGCCATGCGAATCATTCAAGATGCCATTGACCTCTATGATCAAACCTATGGCGGTCAGGGCAAATAAAAAAGGCAATTTCTAACTAGGAAAACCGCGGGCAAGATCTTAAGCCCGCGGTTTTTCTTTTTATCCAAGCTTGGAAAGGCTTTCTTCTAAGGCTTTTATTTTACCTGCTGCATCAGCCAACTTTTTCTTTTCAGCGGAGACTACCGCTTCAGGCGCATTGCTTACAAATCTTTCATTGCTTAGCTTTTTGTTGACGGAAGCAAAAAATCCCTTCATGTACTCCAATTCCTTCTGGAGGCTTTCTCTTTCTTTTTCTATGTCAATTTTATCGCCGGCAGGAATAAAGAATTCGTCTGACTTTACTACGAAACTCAATGCATTTTCGGCATTGTCCGCAAATTTAATCTCGCTGAGGTTGGCTAGTTTAATAAACACGCCTTCGAACTGCTGATACAACTCCCGGTTATTGGTATGAACGGTGAGTTCTAATGCTTCCTTGGGAGAAATTCCCTTAGATGCACGGACATTCCGGATTTGGGAGACCACCTCAAAAACATGGGCAGCGTCTTGAATGATCACTTCATCATAAGGACCCGCTTGCGGCCAAGTTGATATTATCAAAGCTTCGCCATTTGCTCTTTGCTTAATTTCATGCCAAAGCTCTTCAGTAATGAAGGGCATGAATGGATGCAGGAGCTTTAGTATATTCTCTAAAAAGCCGATGGTCTTATCATAGGTCTCCTGATCAATCGGCTGTTGATAACCTGGCTTGATCATCTCCAGATACCATGAACAGAAATCATCCCACACCAGCTTATACGTGCTCATCAATGCATCGGAGATGCGAAACTTGCTGAAGTGATCTTCTATTTCCGCCAGCGCTTGATTGTACCTGCTGTCAAACCATTCGATTGCAGCTTGATTACCCACAGTATCTAAAGAGGCATCGATTTCCCAACCCTTAATCAACCTAAAAGCGTTCCAGATTTTATTGGCAAAATTTCTTCCCTGCTCCACTAGCTTTTCATCAAAAGGGAGGTCATTGCCCGCTGGGGAACTGAATAGCATTCCGGTACGTACGCCATCTGCACCGTAAGTGCTGATAAGCTCCAAAGGATCTGGCGAGTTGCCCAATGATTTAGACATCTTTCTGCCCAATTTATCCCGGACGATGCCGGTGAGGTAGACATTCTTAAACGGCTTTTCCCCAAGGTATTCGTATCCGGCAATGATCATTCTGGCTACCCAGAAGAAGAGGATTTCAGGGGCTGTGACCAAGTCATTGGTAGGATAATAATACTTCAGATCTTCATTCTTCTTTCCCGTCGTAAAAAACTCCGGATCAAAGACAGACATGGGCCATAGCCATGAGGAAAACCAGGTATCCAACACATCTTCATCCTGTCTTAGGTCAGATAGCTGGAAGAAGTTTTTTCCCCACTTCTCATTAGCCTGCGCCAAAGCTTCCTCAATGGTATTGGCAACTACAAAATCCCCATTGGGAAGATAATAGGCTGGAATTCTGTGGCCCCACCACAGCTGCCTTGAAATACACCAATCGCGCACATTCTCCATCCAGCTCCGGTACATGTTTTTGAACTTTGGCGGATAGAGCTGAATGATGTCGTCCATTACAGCCTTAAGTGCAGGTTTGGTAATATCCTCCATCTTTAAAAACCACTGTAAGGATAGTTTAGGCTCAATGACGGCATCTGTTCTTTCAGAGTGGCCCACGTTGGACTTGTAGTCTTCCTCCTTGATCAATCTGCCAGCTTCTTTAAGCAATTTCGCTATCTTCTTTCGCGCGACAAACCGGTCTTCCCCGATCAGTATTTCAGCCTTTTCGTTTAATGTGCCATCGTCACTGATTATATCGATTACCGGAAGTTGATGTCGTAGGCCAATTTCGTAGTCATTGATGTCGTGGGCTGGAGTGACCTTTAAGCAGCCGGTACCAAACTCCATCTCCACATACTCGTCCTCGATGATGGGGATGGAGCGGTTGATCAAGGGGATAACGGCTTTTTTCCCCCTTAAATGCCTGAACCTTGTATCGTTAGGATTAATACAAATGGCCGTGTCAGCCATAATGGTTTCAGGTCGGGTGGTGGCGATTGTCAGGAACTCTTCAGTACCTTCTACCTGATACTGTATATAATATAACTTCGACTGTATTTCCTTAAAGATCACTTCATCATCAGAAAGTGCGGTTTTACCTTGTGGATCCCAATTGACCATCCGGATGCCACGGTAGATTTTACCTTTCTTGTGCAGGTCTACAAAGACGCTGACTACTGCTTGGCTCATATCAGCATCCATTGTAAACCTTGTACGATCCCAGTCGCAGGAAGCGCCCAACTTTTTTAGCTGCTCAAGGATGATACCGCCGTATTTTTCCTTCCATTCCCAAGCATGTTTAAGGAATTCCTCCCTGGTGAGAGATTTTTTTTCTATCCCCTGTTCTTTCAACATCGCCACTACTTTTGCTTCAGTAGCAATGGATGCGTGGTCTGTACCAGGCACCCAGCATGCATTTTTGCCTTCCATCCGGGCTTTTCTGATAAGTACATCCTGGATGGTATTGTTTAGCATGTGTCCCATATGAAGCACCCCTGTCACGTTTGGCGGAGGAATCACGATGGTGTAAGGTGTTTTGGAGTGGTCAACGGACGAACTAAACAGCTTTTGGTCCATCCAGAACTTGTACCATTTGGCTTCTGCTTCTGTGGGATTATATTTAGTGGATAATGACATAATACTTCGGATAGTAAAAACGTAAGGGGCAAAATTAATAGAAATATCGGTGAAGCACTTACAAATGCATGCTTTAGCTATGATTTTTTAAAGTCAGGTTGGGGTTTTATCTTACGCATATTAATTTTAGATTTGCTTAAACCGATTTTTGATGATGGAAAACCAACAAGCTGAACTTCTTAGAAGTTGGGTTCAAGTACCTACGCAATCTGATTTTACCATTTATAATTTACCCTTTGGGATTTTTAGAAACAAGCGCCTTTCACCACGCGTAGGTGTGGCCATAGGAGACAAAATAGTGGATTTATCCGCATTGCAGGAGGCAGGTTTTTTTCAGGACATCAAACTCGATGAAGAGGTTTTTTTACAGGACAGCTTGAATCCCTTCATTTCACTTGGCAGATCGACAACCAAAAAGGTAAGAGATCGGGTTCAGCAGTTGTTGAATGAAGAAAATTCTGATCTCAGAGACCATCAGTCAAGAGGAAAGATCATGGTAGGCCTGAAGGAGGCTGAAATGATGATGCCGGTTAAAGTGCGGGACTGTACGGTATATGAAGATCAGTCCTATGGGGTGGTAGGCGACAATACTTCCCTCAGTCTATTTCCTGAGGGCACACCACGGAAAGTCTCCACTATTTTTCCCTCTGGAACAGCTTTCCACAGACCGAAAAGCCCTATCAAGGCCTTGGATAATGCTAACCTTGAGTTTGGTCCTTGTAGGAAATTGGATTTTGGAATGAGTCTTGCGTTTGTCGTGGGGAAATCCAATCGATTTGGCGAAAGTATCGCGGTAACCGACGCGGAAGATTATGTATTTGGAGCCTTGCTTTTTAATGATTGGGCAGCAAGGGACGTTTATTCACAATGGGGCAGCGGTGGTGCCCACGCAGGCAAAAGTTTTGCCTCTGGTATTTCGCACTGGATTATTCCAATAGATGCGCTTGAACCCTTCCGGGTTTCGTCTCCGGCTGCACATCCTGATACCATGCCTTACTTGAGGGAAAATCATGAACAAAGCGGGTTTGACCTGCAGTTGGAAGCTTACCTGAAACCCGACAAAGGATCTGAAGCACTCGTTTGCCAAACCAATGTGAAGTTTTCAGCTTGGTCGGCATCTCAATTGGTAGCGCAGCATACGGTTAATGGCGCAACCATTGAAATAGGAGAATTAATCGTCTCAGGCACCTGCTCAAAGCCAGAGGGTCAACAGTACCGATCCTTATCTGAATTTCCAGTGGATAATCCCGCCTTTTTGGAGGACCGGACGACGCGGGAATATTTGCAAGACGGGGATACTATTGTGTTAAGAGGATTTGCAGAAAAGGACAACATTAGGGTTGGCTTTGGGGAATTAATCGGCAAAGTACTGCCTGCTAAATAACAAACCGATGAAGGTTCATACTACAAACTACTATAATAGCTTTATAGAAGTAGCTGAAGATTGTACTGCCGTGGCTGGGATGGTTCCTCCGGATAAACCGATTCCTTCCATAGCCAAATTGCAATACGATAAAATTAGGCATAATCCATACAAATTTTCATCAGACGAGGTGCTCTTCTGGGTAGCAGCAGTGAGAAGGGAATTTTCGGAAGAAGAAATGGAGCTTCAACGCCAACAGTTTTTTTCTAAAGGTCAAGCTTGTTTTCGTGCTTCCCCTTTGCCAAAAAATTACGGATGGGGAGTGCATTTTGATGCCTCTGGTAAAATGGCATTGTATGGTCGAGAGAATAGCGCCTATGCGCAATTTCTTAAGGATGAAAATATTACCAAACTAAAAGCCATGCGATCTAAAAAGGCCTGAAGCTGGGCTGACTGAATACATTTTGATGTAATCGTTTGCATTGAGACGATCACCTTCTATCATCCGTGAGTCTATAGATCTTCTCTCGGTGATGTGTTTTAGCTGATTAATTATTCGCTTTTTAATAACTGAGATCAACGACTTTTTTAGGAGGATACTTTTATATCTAGTCTTTAATTTTTAATATGCAATCGATTGTTCAATATAAAAACACATTATCAATCTAACCCAAAATAAAATGAAGCAACGCTTACAATCAGATGGGCTGTGGCACAAGCCCCCTTTTTATCGAAAAACCTATAACCTGAAGAGTGCCTTTATGGTCATGTATATCTTGTTGTCGACTGCCTATCCAGTTTTTTCTCAAAACCTCACCATCACCGGAAAGGTGGTATCTGCGGACGAACAACTTCCGATTCCAGGAGCCACGGTAATGATGAAAGGTACGACAACTGGAACGGTAACTGACATTGATGGTAACTATACCTTGCCTCTTCCTCAGCGGCAGGGTACTTTAGTCGTATCTTTTGTGGGATATAAAACACAAGAAATTGCTATCGACAACCGCTCCATTGTTAATGTGACGCTTGAGACTGATTTAAGTGATCTTGAGGAGGTCATTGTGATCGGGTATGGAGAGGTAAAAAAGAGCAATGTAACTGGATCCATCGTCTCAGTAGACGTAAGGGACCTGTCGAAGGTTCCCACAACTAACGTTATGGAGTCTTTGCAGGGCAGATTACCTGGTGTAGACATCACACGTTCCAGTGGTCAAGCAGGGGCCGGCATCAACATCACCGTGCGGGGCAATCGCTCCTTGACAGCCAGCAATTCTCCTCTGTTCATTGTCGATGGCATCCAGTATAGCAATATTCAGGATTTGAACCCTAATGATATTCAAAGCATGGAGGTTCTGAAGGATGCAGCTTCCACGGCAATATACGGATCTCGAGGGGCAAATGGAGTAATCATTGTTACTACTAAACAAGGTAGTGTAGGTCAAACCCGGGTCAACGTCAATAGTTATGTGGGAGTGTCAGAGGTGGTTAATTATCCTAAGGTTCAAACGCCTCAACAATATGCGAATCTCCGCCGTGAGGCACGCCGTGCAACAGGCGATTGGAAAGGTCCAGAAGATGATCCCAATATTTTTAACGATTGGGAGCTTGAAAGTGTAAGAAACAATGGCGGGGCGATTTGGCCAGATCTTTTTCTGACTGAAGGCCTTCAGCAGGATTATCAGGTGGGGGTGTCTTCGGCGAGTGAAAAATCCAAATTCTACGTTTCTCTCAATTACTTTAATGAGAAAGGCAATTTGAGAATGGATGAGCTCAATAGGTATAGTGTCCGAGCCAATATTGATCATTCCCTCAGCAAAAAAATAAATATAGGTACACAAAATCAAGTGACCTATTACAATCAGAACTACAGGCGAGATCCCATGAATATCGCTAACAAGATCAACCCTTTACTTTATCCATATGATGAAGACGGCAATGTCCTGTTTCAACCCAACAATTGGAAAGATGTCAACCCTCTCATCGATGAGGAGCCTGGACACTACAAAAATAACAATAGAACCACACGAGTCTTTACCTCCGCTTATCTTAACTATAAAATAATTGAGGGGCTCAATTTCCGCTCTAACCTTGGTATGACCTTGACGAACGGAAGAACAGGCATTTACAGAGGATCGGAGACGGTAGACCGGGCTGGTTCTGTCTCGGAGGCCCTGTACCAGACCAACCAGAGCGTTGGCCTTAATTGGGAAAATATCATTAATTATAATCAGAACTTTGGGCAGCATGCCTTCACCCTCACTGCTATCCATACGCTGTTGCGTAACGACAATGAATCCCAATCCGCACAGGGAAGAAACCAGCTTTTGGACTACCAACTGTTCTACTCCCTCGGGAATGCCAATGATCAATTAGCCATTCAGAGTGCCTATAGAGGCAGCAGCCTGATGTCTTACACCGGAAGGCTACAGTATGGTTATGCCGACAAATACCTGCTGATGTTTACAGCACGGGCCGATGGAGCCTCTCAGTTAAGTGACGGCAAAAAATGGGCATTTTTTCCCTCTATATCCGGTGCTTGGAGAATTATAGAAGAAAGCTTTATGCAAAGCTCAAGCACATTTACTGATTTGAAATTGAGGGCGAGCTATGGTGTAGCGGGCAACGCCGCTGTTGACCCATACTCAACGCAGTCCTTGCTCACCCGCGTGCCTTTTACTTATGATGAGGAGGCAGCAATCGGCTATACCTTTGGCAGCAGGATCGGCAACATCGATTTGGGTTGGGAAATATCCAAGACGATTAATCTTGGGCTGGACTTTGGTTTGATTAGAAATAGGTTGACTGGTACGTTGGATGTTTATGATACCAAAACTGATGATCTCCTGCTAAACCGCTTTCTTCCTCCCAGTTCTGGGGTATCCTCCATTATGGAAAATATTGGCAAGACCCGAAACCGAGGCGTCGAACTTGGCCTGGACGCTGTAGCCATTGATAAAGTCAATGTCCAGTGGCATGTAGGGATGAACTGGTTTACCAACAAAGAAGAAATTGTAGAATTGGCTACTGGAACTGATGATATAGCCAACGGCTGGTTCATCGGCCATCCTACCCGTGCATTCTATGACTACAAAAAAGCTGGTATCTGGCAACTGGATGAGGCGGATGCTGCGCTGGTATATGAGCAGGTCCCTGGGGAAATCAAAGTAGTTGATCAAAACGGAGACAACCGTATAGATGCCAATAATGATCGGGTCATCCTGGGTAGCCCGCGTCCAAAATGGAGTGGTAGCTTTAACAGTGACCTCAGTATTGGAAATTTTGATTTTAACTTCCAGATTTTTGTCCGATGGGGACAGATGATGGATTATGAGTTCTATGATGTGTACGATCCCTCAGGTAACGAGAACAGTCACCAGCATGATTACTGGACACCTGAAAATCCGAGCAATGCCTATCCTCGTCCCAATGCAGGAAGGACTCAAGGCAGTACGATTTATTACTCATCTTTGCTTTATGAAGACGCGTCCTTTGTTAAGCTACGCGGAGTGACATTGGGATATAATTTTCCTTCGTCCCTTCTGGAAAAAGCGGGAATTAATCGCCTAAGGATTTATGTCACCGGTAAGAACATGCTGGTCATGAGCAAGGTGGATAATTATGATCCGGAAAGGGGAGGAGCCATGAGTAATCCGATCCCCCGCCTGATTGTAGGAGGAATTAATCTTGAATTTTAATAAAAGATCTTAAAAGATGATAAAGACATTTAGAACATATATGTTGCTTTTGGCAGGTTTGTCCGTAGGGTTGATCTCCTGTCAAGATGAATTAGATGAATATAATCCCAGTGGTATTACGGCAGAGGGAGTGTACACTACTCCTGCAGGCTTTGAGTCTTTGGTAAATGCTGCTTATGCCTACAGTCGGTGGTGGTATGGCAAAGAGGATGGTTATAACCTGTCAGAAATGGGAACCGACCTTTGGATCAATGGAGTCGATGGCGGAGCTAATGTGGCGTTGGTACATTATGAAAATCTACAATCAAATCAAGCTTCAGTAGAAAGCCTTTGGGCAAAAATGTATGAGGCGGTTAATTTATGCAATGCGGGATTGGAGTTTGTCAATCAGTCAGGACTTTCCCCGGACCTACAGTTGCAAAGAGAGGCAGAAATCAGGTTTTTGAGAGCCTTTTATTATTGGCATATTGTGGAAACGTGGGGAGGGGTGCATCTAAGTACCCAAAGAACCCAAACTGCTGAGCCTACTGCCAACCGTAACTCAGAAGATGACTTTTATGCCTTAATTAAAGTGGATCTAGATTTCGCTGTAGCCAACCTACCCTATCCCGCCAGCCAGAAGGGGAGGGTAAGCAAGGCTGGAGCTGAGGCATTCTTGGCAAGGGTGCACCTGACAAGAGGTGAATATCCACAAGCTCAACAATTGGCAGAGAAAGTCATCAACAGCTATGGTTTTAGCTTGGTCGAAAACTATGACGATCTCTGGGACATGGGAAATTTGGAGAATAGTGAAGTGGTATTCTATGTTAACTACGCGAGAGATCTCAATTTAAATGATGCCTCAAATAGCATTACCTTCCCAAATGGGCATTCCCGCGGAGGACATAATGGCCACCTACACTTCCTTAGTACCTATGACCGAAATGGCACGGTAGGAATGACAAGAGATATTGTCAACGGTAGACCCTTTGCACGGTATATGCCTTCCCGGTATCTGTTGGAACTGTTTGATGAAAGCATTGACTCTAGGTTCCATGGTTCTTTTGAAACCGTTTGGTATTGTAACCGCCCAGGAACTTACAGCAAAACGGTCAATGGACAAACGGTAGAATTTACACTGGAAGAAGGGGATACAGCAATTTGGGCCACCAAGCAGGTATTGACTCCTGAAGAAGAGCTTGCCCGACCCTATTTGGTTTATGATATGGAAAGCATGTATCATCCGGATGGGACCTACAACAATAACCGACAATATATCTGCTTAAATAAATTCTTGGACCCGACCAGACCTTCAGTAGCTGAACAGCAGAGCGCTAGGGATGCCTTTGTGATTCGCTTGGCTGAACTGTATTTGATTGCGGCGGAAGCTGCTATGGAGAACGGGGATGTTCAGGCTGCTGCCGAGCATATTAACGTAATCAGGAGGAGGGCAGCAGTACCAGGCATGGAGACTGCTATGGAAATCAGTCCTGCGGATATCTCCCTGGATTTTATTCTTGAAGAACGTGCGAGGGAACTCGCCGGGGAGCAGCTTCGCTGGTTTGATTTAAAAAGGACCGGTAAATTGGTGGAGTATGTTACCAATTATAATCCAGAAGCAGCCCCCAATGTCAGGGCACATCATGTACTAAGGCCTATACCTCAAAGACAACTTGATGCAGTGATTAACAAGAATGAATTTATCCAAAATTCAGGTTATCAATAAGAATGGAGCCCCCAGCTTATGTTGGGGGCTTTATATTGTCTTTTTTTTTAGTAGAAATGAACACGCTCCTATGCTTTGCTGTGGCCGAGAACCTTTTCTTCTTTAGTGTCCTGAAGATAAATAGTGAGTGACCATTGTTGCGTGGATCCTTAAAGTGCTAGGAAATAGCAATTAACGCCAAGCCTATGGTTAAGAAAACCATAGCCAATAGCCTGGTTTTGAAGTTGGTTCTTTCATGAAGGAAAAAGAATGCATAGAAAATAATCAGCAAGGCACTTGAACGCTTTATTGCAATCACATAGGCCACCAAAGTATATTGAATGGCAAACATTTGCGTCAGAACGCTGGTCGTCCTGAAAATACCGATCCCTAGCAAGGAAAGCCATCGGCTTTGGAGTTGCATCAATGGTGCTTTGGATTTAAAATAAGCAATAGGAATTAGATAAAAAAGGATTAAGAGATCTTTGGCAAAGGCCCAAAAAATGGGGGAACTTTCTTCTACGCCAATTTTATCTATATTGGCAGTGATGCTCCAAAGTAAAGCCACGATTAACATGTACCGGGAGCTTTGGCTATAAACAAGGTTTTGGAAGGGGGCCCAAAAGCTTCTTTTTTCCCGTTCTATATTCAACAAATAGGTTCCCGTCACAATTAAAGTAATGCCTGCAATGCCGCTTGCACTGGGGAACTCTCCAATCAGCAACGGTGAGCTCAGCAGCATAAAAAGTGGCGTTAGGGTAACTAAGGGGACAGTCACGGAAAGCTCGGCACGTTTGATGGCTTTCATATAAAGCAGAATCACCGCCAACTGAATGAAACTCGAGCTAACTAGTGCAATCATAAAACGGTAGGTCACCTCCTCGATGTCCATACTAAAAACTACGGGTGCCAGTAAAACCGATACAACCAAATGCATGGATAAAGCAGCAATGTACTCATCAATGTGCATTAAGTTGACTTTGCTAAAAATGTCCTTTAGTGCCTCTGATACTGCAGTTCCGAAGGCTAAGACGAAACCTATCACTGTCTCATTGATTTATCGCATCTTAAGATAAGCTAAAGATCCTATTATTCAATGATTCGCAGCAAGCCTTCCGGTGTTACTTGTTTGCCACTGAGTATTTTCTTGGGCATAACTTTCAAAATGGCTACCCAAGAAATGCCTAATGGATGGCATTGGTATCATTTAAATGATCCAGACAACCCTACTGGACCTGCACTGTAGCTATGCCACGGGCCGAAAACGAATGGCAGAAAAAGCTTGAATTAGTAAGACCTGTGGGGCGGCAAAAATGTAGCCCATTCAATACTTCGAATATAACGATTTAGTACAACCTGCGGGTCAGGGCACCTTGAATTCGGTAAAAGATAGGAATGCCTACCACAGGCAAGAACTAGTAAAAACTGAAATTTACTAAAAAAACAAGCTATTTATCGAATTGAGAAGTTGGCTGGATTCCACATGGATTTTGTCTTGGACAGCAGCACTGACTTCTGTTTGTATTCGGGAGTTAATGTCGTTCTCTTCTTGACAAGCGGAGAGGAAGAGCAGGAACACGATGGAGGAAAGAATTTCTAGCAATGGCCATTGGATCAGTCGAAGTAGAATTGTTTTCATACTATTTTAATATTCATTCAAAAAGAAGCAGATCGCCTGATCCCAAGACGGTATCTGTGGAAGATATGCTACAGTTAGATTAAGATTCCTAATATTTTTTTATATGGAAAAATTTTGAGCGGGTAATCGGGTTCGAACCGACGGCCTTCAGCTTGGGAAGCTGACGCTCTGCCAACTGAGCTACACCCGCTGTTGAGCTTCCAAAGATAATAGAGCTTGGTGCATTTATGCAATAGCCTTTAGAAAATTATCATATGCTTGACAGGCTTTTTAACTCAATCTGATTTTACCCACAACAAACTCAAAGATAACTATGGGTATCTCGTATCACCTGCCAAAGCTTGCGTAAGCAAGTGATAGTTTAACGGCTGCGCTCAGTGAGCAGATGCTGGAACAATATTTGGAAAGTTAACCGGTCATAATCAGGTATCCGCAAATGTCGTCTTTTATTAATGGAAATTGGAACTCTTTCCATGTGCTATTCCACCGGCGGCTTTAACCTCTAGTCAAATTAAACCCTTAAATCTATATATTATGAAAGAGAATGATGAGCCAAATCGGAATTTGCACCCAGGCAAAGTTGATGAACACAGCAAGAATCGCCAACTGCATACCTTTCGGGAAGAATCTAACGAACAATTTATGACGACGGATGAAGGCGTAAGAATTCATCATACCGATGACTCGCTAAAAGCTGGATCCAGGGGCCCTACATTAATGGAGGATTTCCATTTCAGGGAGAAAATGACTCATTTTGATCACGAAAATATTCCAGAGAGAATAGTTCATGCGCGGGGATCCGGTGCCCATGGATATTTTCAGGCCTATGACGATACCATGAAAGCCTATACAAAAGCAAAATTTTTGACAGAGCCGAGCATTAAAACACCGGTTTTCGTACGATTTTCTCAGGTTGTGGGATTTAGAGGTTCCGCAGATGCGGTACGCGACGGGCGCGGTTTTGCCACTAAATTCTATACAGAAGAAGGAAATTATGACTTAGTAGCGAACAACATCCCTGTTTTTTTTATCCAGGACGGCATCAAATTCCCGGATTTAGTGCATGCACTTAAGCCTGAGCCTGACAATCAAATCCCTCAAGCTACTGCTGCTCATGACAATTTTTGGGATTTTGCTTCTCTTATTCCCGAATCCACGCACATGCTGCTTTGGGTACTCTCCGATAGAGCAATCCCCAGAAGTTACCGTATGATGGAAGGTTTTGCAGTACATACCTTTAGGTTTATAAACGAAGAGGGCAAGGGAACTTTTGTCAAACTGCATTGGAAGCCATTATTGGGTACCCACTCTTTGGTGTGGGATGAGGCGCAAAAAATCAACGGGAAAGATCCAGATTGGCTGCGTCGTGACTTGTGGGACGCGATAGAGGCTGGCGATTATCCTGAATTCGAATTAGGGGTACAGCTGGTAGCGGAAGAAGATGAATTTAAATTTGATTTTGATCTATTGGACCCAACGAAACTTATTCCCGAAGAACTTGTGCCGGTCAAACGCATTGGTAAGATGATACTTAATCGCAATCCAGGCAACTTTTTTGCAGAGACAGAGCAGGTAGCGTTCCATCCTGGCCATTTGGTGCCAGGCATCGACGTTACCAACGATCCATTACTTCAGGCAAGGTTGTTTTCCTATGTAGACACACAACTTAATCGGTTCAACAGCGCTAATTTCGCCGAAATTCCGATCAACCGACCTATAGCTCCTGTCCACAATCATCAGCAAGCTGGTTTTATGCGGCAAACCATCAACAAAGGAAAAGTTAACTATTGGCCGAATTCCCGGGCAGGAGGTAACCCCAAATTGGCTTCAGAAAGTGAAGGGGGATACGTGCACTATACCGAGAAAGTAGAGGGACATAAGATTCGTGCCCGAAGTGAAAGCTTTAAGGACCACTATAGCCAAGCAGCCTTGTTCTGGCATTCTCTCACCGGTCCAGAACAGCAGCATTTGGTAGAGGCTGCCCACTTTGAGTTAGGGAAGGTACTGTCTAAAGAGATCCGTCAACGACAGGTGGGCAACTTTTACAAAGTAGATCCGGCATTGGCAAGAAGAATAGCGGAAGGAATTGGCGTGGAAGTCCCCATGGACCAAGCGGTGGAGTCCACCGGTACCTTTCTTAAAGATGAATTCTCTGAGCAGATCAATCATGGCGCCTCCATCAAGCAGTCACCTGCATTAAGCATGGAAATCAACAAAGTAGAAACGGCGAGAAGCCGAAAGGTGGCCATTTTGGTGGAAGATGGATTTGCCTATGATGAAGTTATGAAACTTAAGGAGGCTTTAGCGGCAGAAGGAGCCCAAAGCGAAATCGTGTCCATGGTTTTGGGTAAAACCAAAGCTAATTCGGGTGAAGAACTGGAAGCGGACAAGAGCCACCTAACCTCTGGATCAGTGTTATATGATGCTGTATATATCCCCGAAGGCGAGCAGAGCATTATGACCATGCTGCAGGCAGGAGAGGCCCTCCATTTCGTGAATGAGGCCTTTAAACATTGCAAACCCATCGCCACATCGGGTAACGGTATACAATTATTTGAAAAAGCCTTTGTGTTAGGCGTGGACATGGCTGACAAAAATTCCGCAACGGTAGTATCTGACAAAGGCGTGGTAACGGCTGGAATAGAAGCCAAAGCGGAAGCCTTCTTTCGAAGCTTTATAGAAGCGATTAAAAAGCATCGGCATTGGGACCGGCATGATAAGGTGCAATTGCCTGCTTAAATTAATAGTGGACGGTTTGACAGCCGTCCACTAATACTTTTAAATAGGAACAGTGACGAAGCTATGGCATTTTATAAAGGGATAAATATGCTTTTTCTTTTAATCGGCTGCAGATTTTTGGTTTTGTGTCCCTTTCCTTCGGTGTCCTCCACCAAAAGGACATTGCCAGCCCCAAAGCGTCTTTTGTCACCTATTGATGTTTCAATCTCTATTTCCCCATCTAGCAGGATAATATATTGCCGTTGGGGAGCCGTATGGAAGTCATAATCGTAGCTAGGCGCTACCTCTCTAAACAACAATCCTTTAGCAGGAATAAGACTGGAAAGATTGCCTATCTCACCTGCATTTTTTAAGGAAATTTGTATGTCTTCAAAGCGACTTTCTCCCTGTACATCGCTATAGATCCTTGTAACGGTAAATGAATTCATTGCTGAAATATTTGCTGATTAGCTAAATGAAATTCTTCATGAGATATAGTATGTGGACGGTTAGGGTAAACCTTCAGACTGACAGAAGCATTCATGCTTTTTAATATAGTATCACTTTCCTTTACCCGTTGCAAAGGGACATGGGGATCCGGTTCCCCAGTCGTAATGAGGATTGGGGTTCCCTTTAGATCTCCCTTATACCTCTGTGCCTCTAATGCTTCACCTATTAATCCACCGGTAAAAGCCACTACGCCTCCGTATCTCCTGGCAAAGCTAGCGACAAACTCCAAGGTCAAACATGCTCCTTGTGAAAAGCCAAGAAAGTAAATGCCTTCAGGTGCTATACCTTCTGCAATAATATCCTCCACCAAATTCTCGAGAGTGGTTAGGGCAGCACTAAGCCAAGGTTCATTTTGTTCACGCGGGGCCATAAAGGAGTAGGGATACCAAGTACGATTCGCTGCTTTTGGGGCAAACAGCGCAAAATTTTGTACGGCGAGCATGGGCGCCAAGCGCAAAATGTCCTCAGCACTACCACCCCGGCCATGAATTAGGATCAAAGCTTTGTCGGCTTGTTGTATGGACTTGCCGGCTGTCTTCATGTCTTTGCTGTGCATTTTGTTTTCATTATTGTATTAATGGGGGCAAAGCTTTCTCTATTTGACCGCGTAGGGATTCGTATCGATCCGGAAGCTGCAAACTTTGTCCTAGATTTTCTACTGATTCATCAATGGCGAAGCCGGGATTATCCGTCGCGATTTCAAATAATACCCCTCCGGGTTCTCTGAAGTAAAGGGAGAAGAAGTAGTCCCGGTTTATTTTTTCTGTGATGTTAAGCCCTTGTTTCAATACTTTTTCCCTATAGGACATCAAAACAGCTTCGTTTTCAACTCTAAAAGCTACATGGTGAATGGTTCCACCTGCATTTAAACCTCGTTGTGCGCCAGGTGATTCTAGCAGATCCACATATGCAGCATTAGGCACAGTTTGGGTCCGGTATCGAAAGACATTACCTTCCTGTTCGGCTAGTTCATAGCCTAATATGTTTGTTAACACCGAAGCAGTCGCTTTATGATTATTTAAAGTCAATGTGACAGTGTGGAAACCCATTAGAGCTACGCCAGCATGTATTTCTCGTGTCTCCCAACCTGTCCGTTTATCCGGGTTTTTTGTCTCAATTAAATTGATCCATAGACCATCAGGATCCTGAAAGGGAAGATACCGCTCTCCGAACCTTTCTTGGATCTCAGCGTGGATAACGTTTAAGGCATCAAACCGCTTTAACCAAAAGTCAAGACTCCCTTTTGGTACCGCGTAGCCAATTTCAGTAGCCATGCCAGCTCCGTTTCTCCCGCTTCGTACATTTTTCCAAGGAAAAAAGGTGAGTATACTACCGGGCGTGCCAGTTTCATCTCCAAAATAGAAGTGGTAGGTCTGAGGATCGTCAAAATTGACGGTTTTCTTTACCAGTCGCAGTCCGAGCGTTTTTGTATAGAAATTATAATTGGCCTGTGCGTCTCCGGCGATAGCGGTTATATGATGAAGGCCTAACACTGCATCTTTCATAGTTTGTTTATTTGCTAGTGGTCAAAATGGTGTGCGGTTGTTAAGCAGACACTGCTTAACAACCTTTGGATTATTATTGTTTTACAAACTGCACTTCTCCGTTGATGCGTACATCATCACTTACCATTACGCCGCCTGCTTCCAGTGCTGCATTCCAGTTTAGTCCCCAATCTTTACGGTTTATTTTACCGCTTAAAGAGAATCCGGCCTTTTCGTTCCCCCAAGGATCTTTGGCGATACCTCCAAATTCAACATCTAGGGATATTTCTTTGGTGATACCTTTAATTGTTAAATTACCCTTTAATTGGTAGTTGTCATCATCGAGCTTGGTAAAAGAGCTGCCTTCAAAGGTAAGCTCCTTATGATTTTCAACATCGAAGAAGTCGGCACTTCGCAAGTGGTTGTCGCGGTCTGTATTGTTGGTAAATATTGAGTCAGCCTGAACGGTAGCCGTTACTCTCGCCTTGCTGAAGTCAGTGCCAATGCTTTCCAACGTTGCATCGAAGCTTCTGAATTCACCTTTTACATTGGTGATCATCAGGTGTTTTACTTTAAATAGCAATTCGCTGTGTGTTGGGTCCAGTGCCCATGTGGTTTTTGTTTCTGTAGTACTCATGATTGTGTTTGTTTACTTTGTTGATTTATTACACTACAAAATTCCGGCTTTATCATAAGGATTTCATTCACCTATGTTAATAAAAGGCTGTAAGTTGGCATTGTCTTCATGATGAAGAAGAACAAGGCATGGTAGTAGAAGAAAAAATGATTGTGTCGCTGTTTTGGACTAGGAAAAGCAACAGTTGCAGCATTCAGCTTAGCAACAGCTTACGGGACAATCAGCACGACGGGATGCCTGCCAGTCATAGGAGAAGTTCTCTTTGTCGATAAATTGTCTATTCCTTTAGTGCTAGCTCTTTTCTAATGCGACTCAATGACTGGGGGGCTATGCCCAAATAGGAAGCTATAAGATACTGTGGGATGCGCTGTACCAACTGAGGGAACATCTGAGAAAATTCCAGATACCGATGTTCCGCCGTTTCACTATTGGTTTTGGCCACGCGATAGTGTAAAGCTGCTAGGGAGTTTTGAATGAGGATTCTAAAAAAGCGGTCGTACAAGGGATAAGTTTCGCACAACAACTCCATGTTGGGACGGTTGAGCATTATTGCTGTGGTGGGTTCCAATGTCTCAATATCAAATACCGCAGGCTTGCCGGTAAAATAGCTGTTGGCATCTGTGATCCAGTAATTCTCTAATGCAAACTGGATGGCTTTTTTATCTCCTTTTTCATTGATATAATAAGAGTAGCAGGAGCCTTTTAGAATAAAATACTGGTAGTTACACATGGTACCTGCTTCGGCTAAAAGCCGCTTCTTGTCAAAGGATTTAACAAAAGACAGCTCTTCGAATTTGTCAAGCATATCATCAGAGATACTGTGTCCGAGGGTTTTTTCAATATTTGTTCTTAACAATGATTCCATGCTTAGGGTTTGAAAAGATAAATAACAGCGCTCCAGACAAATATAGTCTTTTCTCACTGTAGTTTCTTTACCCCATGACCCTCGAATGCACCTACAATGTCGCTTACATATGAATGGCTCTGCCGCTCAGAGCATTATACGAACGGTGATTCAAGTGCCAGCAAATATGGAATGTTTTTCGCAGTCATGCTTAATTATTCCTCACTAGATCCACAGCCTGTTATGAATGTAAGCGACTTTGTACTGCAACGTATATCAAACTGGGGCATCAGCCGCATTTATGGTTATCCCGGTGACGGGATCAATGGATTGTTGGGAGCGCTTAACCGTTCGGAAAATATACGTTTTCTCCAATCTCGGCATGAGGAAATGGCTGCTTTTATGGCCTGTGCTCACGCTAAGTTTACCGGCGAAACGGGAGTTTGTTTGGCCACCTCGGGACCGGGAGCCATACACCTGCTGAATGGCCTCTACGACGCCAAGCTTGACCATCAGCCCGTAGTGGCGATCATTGGGCAGCAAAAGCAAATTTCCTTAGGGAGTAATTATCAACAGGAAGTGGACTTGTTGTCCTTGTATAAAGATGTTGCCTCAGCCTATGTGCAGATGGTTACGCATCCTGGACAAGCGCGGCAGGTGATTGATCGCGCCTTTCGCATTGCCCAAGCAGAAAGAACGGTTACGGCGGTAATTATTCCCAATGATGTTCAAGAGGAGTCAGCAGAAAAAGAACCGCCCCAACAACATGGCAGCGTGTTTACAGGAGTAGGCAACCCAAAAGCTTATCTGGTGCCTGCCAATGAGGATTTGCAGAAAGCTGCCCAAATTCTCAATGCAGGTAAAAAAGTAGCCATACTCATCGGTGCGGGAGCGATTGGTGCGTCAGAGGAAGTTAAACAAGTAGCTGAGTTATTGGGAGCTGGCGTAGCCAAAGCATTGCTAGGAAAAGCAGCACTTCCGGACGATCTTCCTTATGTCACGGGTTCTATTGGTATGTTAGGTACGCGGGCAAGTTACGAATTGATGGAAGGTTGTGATACTTTGTTGATGGTGGGGAGCAGTTTCCCCTATGCGGAATATCTTCCTGAACCAGGCAAGGCCCGAGGAGTCCAAATTGATATTGACGGAAAGATGCTGAGCCTTCGATACCCCATGGAAGTAAACCTCCTTGGACAGAGTAAAGCCACTTTGCAAAAGCTTATCCCGCTCTTAAATTATAAAGAGGATCGATCATGGCAAAACAGTATTCAGGAACATATAGCAGCGTGGTGGCAGACGGTGGATCAACGGGCGGCTCAGCCGGCAGATCCTATTAATCCCCAACGGGTATTTTCTGAGCTTTCTCCTTTGCTGCCCGAAAAATGTATCATTTCGGCGGATTCGGGTACCTCCGCCTTTTGGTTTGCAAGAAATATCCGAATTAGGGAAGGGATGATGGCCTCCTTGTCAGGCAACTTGGCTACCATGTGTCCGGCAGTGCCTTATGCCATAGCAGCTAAGTTTGCCTATCCGGATCGAGTGCCTGTAGCCTTTGTTGGAGACGGCGCGATGCAGATGCTGTGTATGAATGAACTTATTACTATCTCAAAATATTGGAAGGAATGGGAGGACCCCCGCCTGGTAATCATCGTTTTAAATAATAGGGATCTCAACATGGTTACCTGGGAACAGCGGATGCTTTCCGGAGAACCTAAATTTGAAGCATCTCAAGACATTCCTGATGTCGACTACGCCCGGTTTGCAGATTTAGTTGGTTTACGAGGAATCAGGATTGAGGACGAGGATCAAATTCCAGCCGCGTTAGACAAGGCATTTTCAGCCGATTGCCCCATTGTTTTGGATGTGCTAACCGATCCAAACGTGCCCATTGTACCTCCACATGTAGATATGGCCCAACTGGCTGCCTTTAGCAAAGCCTTGTTGAAAGGCGACTCAGAAAAGTCCGGTATTATCAGGCAGACTATTCGCGAGGTGATGCGAGGCGGAGGAAAGGTGTTATAACCGTTGACCCGCTATTCCTTTCTAGGTATTACAATGACAGATGGCCTGTGCAAAGGGCTTATAGGATTTTGGGATAGTTGTACCACAGGTATATCGGAAGGAAAGTCATCAGGAATTTTCATAACTAAAAATGGCGTCTCGTCCAAGGGTAGAAGAACAACGGGCATACGAGGATCTACTTGAAGATCCACTGCCCGCGTATCATCCTTATACCACTTTGAGCGCTCCTGTTCTTGAGATTTTAATAAAAACCTATTCCAACGAAGCTGTTGTTCCCAAACATTGTCCCAAGGGGGAAGGCTGTCGTTAAGAGTTTCTTGCTGTGCATAGGTAGTAGTACATGTTCCTACCAACACTGCAATGAATATGGCCTTTTTCATAGCTTTAATGTATTAATTTACTCTACCACAGTTTGATATCCTTTGGGCAAAACAATTTGGTTCAGCAATGTATTTTACGGTTCTATTTTAGTGTTTTAGGGACAGTAAGGGTAAGGCCTAAAGCTTTGTTAAGTTGTCTAATAAAATGGGCTGATAGTAAGGGGGATTCCAGTTCTACGTTTTGGTGCACAAAGAAATATAGTTTTTGAAGTCCTTGAGAGCGCCATTTTTTTATTTTTTCTACCCAATCATCCAAACGGCTATAATCACTGCTGATATTAGCTCCTACATAGCGAATAAAGGCGGCATCCGAACTGAGCCGCATGTGCAGCATATCTCTTCTCCCGGCAGTATCTACAATTATATTAGTGGCTTGGTGCTTAACAAGAAGCTCGTAATATGCATCCGTAATTTTTTGGTCAGCAAACCAGTCTTTATGTCTTACCTCTACCGCCATCGGGATACCTGAAGGTACCGTTTGTAAAAACGTTTCAATCCGGTCCATAAAGCGGGGATGGAAATTGTCCGGCATTTGAAGAAAGGCCATTCCCAGTTTATGTTCAAACTGACTGATTGCATCGCAAAATTCCTCAAGAGGTTGTTTAATGTCCTGAAGTCTTTTAAAATGACTTACCGTCTGCGGTATTTTAGGGAAAAATTTGAAGTCTTCAGGGGTTTTTGCAGCCCAGGTAGCAGCTTGGCTTTTATCCGGAGATTTATAGAAGGTGGCATTAAGCTCAATAGAATTAAACTGTGTTCCGTAATAGCTGAGCTCATCCTTGGTGCCGCGTGGGTAGAAGTTTTTAAGATCTGTTTTGTTCCATTTGGCACAGCCTACATAGACTTCAAAAGGAGACTTGTGATTCTTATATTTTGCCAGTATTTCGCCTGTGTCGGGATGGTCTTCCGGCAAAGTAAAATCCACATTTTCGGGATGGTCAACTTGTCCAAATTTCATAGCTTATCCATAAAAGTTTGCTCTAAAGGTCCGAAAATATTTTTATAAATGCTTGGATAACACGGAAAATCAGCGCTTACGGTTATAGGGATAAAGAGGGGTACTGATCTTTAAGAAAACAACAACTTTAAAAAGATAGTTAGCCCATTGGGGGTTTGAATGGAGAATGTTAAGGTGGTAGTGCTGGTAACACTACCACCTCTAAAGTCTTAAGAAGAAATTCTAATCCACAGATTCTAAAGGCCGGATGTTATTTTCCGCCCCGATATAACCTTTGTTTTGATTGATTTTCCCTAAAGTGTTGGCAGTGATGACATTGTTGTCAATGGGCCAAAGGATATTGTGTGGCTCAATTTTAGGTGTTTTACCATCCAATATCGGCTTGATTTTATAGATGAAATTATGCGCAATTACCCTGTCATACCACCAGCTTTTTTCGCTTATAGTTTCCAGGCTGTAACCCTGCAGATTTTGTTTGGCTAAGATGAACGACACGCGCACCATTTCCGCATGCCTCGGGCTCTCGATAAAAAGCTCCCTGGCACGTTCATCAAAGATATATTCTAAAGTCACTTCGTCTGGACCTATTGGTAGTGCATTTGCCCGCAACCGAACTTGGTTAATGTCATTGGCAGCAGCGGCCAGATCATTTTTCCAATAATAAGCTTCGGCTCTCAGCAGATACGTTTCTGCCAATCTGTAGACATACCAGTCACCATTTCCACCGTGTGGCACAGCCGTAGGAGATTGCATGGGTGCATAGGTTTTGTAAAACGGAACAGGGAAGATTAACTGAACAGAATCTTGACGGTTTTCTATATATCGGGTGTTGATCGGCTTCCCGAAATCGTCCGAGTTGGGATTGTTATAAAGGTATTCGTGATTGTCTACCCAATTGAGATCCGCTCTTCTCAAATCTGGGGTATCTTGCCAGGTAAAGCCCTTTTCTTCCCAAATCTGATAGTAACCATAGGGAGTGGAAATCATGTCTGGATTTCCCCTTCCCAAAGAGTCGTACATAGGACCTTCCGGCACCATTCCTGCAAATCCTTTACTGTCTTTCACCTTTTGGTGCCACCAAGAGGGGTTGTAGTGTCTCATGGTGTAGAGTCCAGCAGTTTGAGCGCCTGGAGGAGCTTCAAAGCGATCCACAATGGCCAAAATAGTTTCTGTATTTTGAGGGATATTCTTATTGTTCGGCCTGTGAAGGTCCCAAATAAGGTTTCTTTTTGTCTCACTGGCATCCTCGCCAAATCTCTCAGTCATCAACGCATAGGGTCCTTCAATAAGTTGAGTTGCCGCTACTATTGCTTTATCAAATTCCAGATTAGCCAAATAGATTTTGGTCAACAGATGGTTGCCTGCACCCTTGGTAACTGCCCCCGGAACAGCGGTTTGAGGGAGCCACTGCACAGCCCACTCCATATCTGCCTGGATCTTGTTAAGGACTGCCCATCGGCTGTGGGTCATATAGTCAAGCTTTACCCCCTGTACTTCCTCAGCCACAAAGGGAACATCTCCGTAGGAATTGACAAGCCAATAATACCAGTAGGAGCGGTGCCAATAAGCTTCCGCCAATACGCGGTTTTTTCGCTCTTCGCTCTCCCATTCTAGGTCATCAATTCTTCCAATTACCACGTTGGCGTTTTTGATAAACCCATAAGCGTCCGTGAACAGGCCGAGGTAGGTATAGTATTGGTCGTAAAACGGTGTTGTTTGGGACCAGTCGGTTTGAAAGGTAGGGGCGCCTGCTTCAGAAGCGGACCATTCTCCTACCATATAATACCTCCTGCTGCCCGTGATTCCTTCTGTTAAAGCTTTTCGCATCGTCACCAATGCAGCTTCATAACCTGCAGGGTCGTTAAACACATTTTCAGGAGCAAAGAACGAAAGGGGCTTTGGCTCCAGCAGATCTTCTGAACAGGAGCTTTGGAAAATAATTGCTCCAATCAGTATTGCTATTTTATATATTCGAAGATTCATGTTCATTAGCTTTAAATTAGAAAGTTAAGCTTGCACCCAGGGTATAGGACTTAGGCATGGGTGAATTGCCGGACTCAGGATCATAGCCTGGCCATCTGGTGAAGGTGGCCAGATTCCTTGATGAGGCAAAAAACCTCAAGCCTGAGATGCTGAGCCGCTGCACCACGGTCGCAGGAACATTATAAGAAAGAGACACATCTTGGATCCGCAGGAAGGAACTTGGTTTGAAGATGCGCAGTCCTCCGCCGTAAGCTCCATGGACTTCTGAGGTTCTTGCGTATTCATTGTTGCCGTTGGTGGGGGTCCAATAAGGTACGTTCCAAATCCCCCGCCTGTCATATTCGGACGACTCATGAATGGCGTAAGGAAACTCCCTGATATGTCCTAAGTCTGCACGGAGAAATATGGATGCGGTAAAATCCTTGAGAAAGTTAAAATCATTCCTTAGACCCAGGCGGTGGCGGGGTTTAGTATGGCCGATAAATTGTTTATCTACCAAAGCTTCGTAAACACCGTTACCGTCGACATCCACCGCTTTATAATCCCCAGGTCTCATGTTATACTCGGCAGCTTTTGCCGCTTCGTCAAGTTGCCATACCCCGGTCACATCATAGTCCCAAACCGCATCGATCGCTCTGCCTGGAAACCAATGGTTGGTATAGTCCGGCACTTCACGCTGTACAATTTCACCATTAACTTCTACTTCTTCTACATCTCCAAACAATCGGATGATTTTGTTTCTGTTCATGGAATAAACTAGACTTGACTTCCATGTGAAGTTGGGCCGGGACATATTAACGGTATTAAGTGTAAGGTCCATCCCTCTGTTTTGCAGTTCACCTAAATTGGCCGTGATATTGGTGAACCCAGTGATCTTGGGCAACTGTCGGTTCATCAATAGATCTGTGGTATTCATGTCATAAAATTCCGCAGACAAGTCAATTCGGTTTTCAAATAAGCCTATATCAAATCCAAGATTGTAGGCTTCTGTCTTTTCCCAGCGCAAACCTGGGTTGGCCAAACTGTTATTGAAGAGCCCCATTTGTAGATTTGAGCCGTCATAATAGAGGTTGGTGCCGATTTGGGCTAAAGCAGAGTATATACCTATATCCCGGTTGCCATTAATCCCCCAGGAAAGCCGTAGTTTAAGCCGGTCCACCACCTGATTGCTGGGGTAAAAAGCTTCGTCGGAAATATTCCAAGCTAATGCCAGAGCAGGAAAAGTAGCTTTGTTGTTGTCACGGCCAAAGGCAGAATAGCCGTCTCTACGAACTGATGCAGTGAGCAGGTATTTACCCATCAACGCATAATTGATCCGTGCCATTAAAGCATTACCGCCTGACTCGCGATCATCATTGGTGGTCAAAGGCTTAGAGCCAAACTGCAGACCATGATAAATAAGGGATTCATTTGGCCGGAAAGTTTCGTTTTCACTTCGAGACAGGTAAGTTTTTGTTTGCTCTGCGTTATATAGCAGCGTTAGATCGAAGTTGTGGATGCCAATTTCTTTCTTCCAAGTAACTATATTATCCACCATCCAAGCGGTGAGGGAGCGGTCGTCCCGTCTACCATATCCACCCAATCTGTCTCTGCCCCCCATGGTTGTTTCCTTCCCCCAAAAATTATAGTCTTTCTCATATTCAAGCCTTGGCTGGAAAGACAGGCGATAGCTAAAGCCTAAAGGCAAGGCAATATCTGCATACATAGAGGCAAAGATGCTGGTGGTTTTGTCCAGTCGCTCTTGATAATGGTGGTTGATGAGGGGATTAACGTGATAGTAGTCATTGGGATACCACTTGAGGCTGCCATCATCTTCAAAAACTTTGCTATACGGGCCCATGGATTTGATGTCACTGATGTCCGCCGGCACCGAGCTGTCGTCCCGCAGGGAGATTTGGGCATTGGTACCTACATTTAGCCAATCGGTAACCTTAAAGTCCACGTTCAGTCTTGTTCGTATGGCCGAAAACTCATCTCCGACAATTATCCCTTCGTTGTTGATATGTCCGAGAGACCAATAATATCTGAATCGCTCAGATCCACCACCTATGCTAAGATCATATTCTTGCCTAAAACCCCGCTGAAACACCTGATCAAACCAATCGGTGGTTTGACCTGCTAGGTATTGTTCCACTTCTGTTGAGAAAAAGTTGAGTCGGCCCAGGTAAGCTAGGATGTTATCGGGATGCGGGTTAGAACTCGCGTTCCTCCACTGTTCAAGGGTTACCCCCTCGGGTAAATTGTCCGGATGGTTCCAATACCAATCAGGAAGGTTGGAACCCTGAGTTCTAAAGAAGTCCCTCCTGAAGTCTTCATAGCCTTGAGCATCTAAAGGACCGAACTTGTCGTTGTTGATCTGGTTAAAGCCTACCTTCGTAGAAAAGTTGATCAAGGGTTTTCCCTCTTTTCCGCGTTTGGTCGTAACCAGAATTACACCGGAGGCCGCCTTTGCACCAAAAACTGCAGCGGAACTGGCGTCTTTGAGAATGTCTATCGATTCAATATCATTAGGATTGATGTCGGAAAGGCTTCCCTGGTATATAACCCCGTCGAGTACGATCAAGGGCGTGGTGCCGGCGCTGAGTGAGGTAGGTCCCCTTACTTCCAAAGAACTATTACCTTCTGCAGAGGTGCCTTGTGTGCCATAGAATCCTGCTACGTTGCCCGCAAGCATTTCGGAGACATTGGTGATAGGGAGATTTTTAAAGGTTTCCGCATCCACCCGAGTGACGGCACCGGTAAGATCGCTCTTTTTCTGGGTGCCATAGCCAATGACAACGATTTCATCGAGTTGGGCTTGGTCAGCATGCAATGCGATAGTTAACTGACTTTGGTTTCCCACAGACACTTCTTGGCTGAGGTAGCCTACAAAGGAAATGACCAATACTGATTCTGTGCCCGGAACGGATACATTAAATCGGCCATCCATGTCTGTTACCGTTCCAGTAGTTGTTCCTTTAATGATAATGTTTGCTCCTGGAATGGATTCTTTGGTGTCGGCATCTATTACCTGACCTTGAATTTGTTGACGGGCTTGAAGGGCAGTTGCAGGAAGCATAGTAGCCATCAGAATGAAAAGAACAAAAACCAAGGGCAAAATCCCCGGCTTTCCCTGAAAGGAATAGGCGCTTGATGCCGACCTTATAGTCCTTTCCTGTTTTGGAGGTTTGAATTTGTGTTTCATGTGTAGTTGAGTATTTGGTTGTATTTGTTTTAGAGGGTGTTTCTTCGGGATCGTTACCGAGAACTTCGTGTACGTTACCTTAAATTTGGAGATTATTTGTATGAAATAAAAACCGCTGGTAAATAATTGTTAATATTTTTCGTTTACTAATCTTTTACCAAATGCTTTTATTATTTGAAGAACCTAGTTTGGATAAGGCGAGTTAACATGACACACATTCAATATGATTTGCTATGAATATACCTTTGTCTGTTTTGGATCTAGCTGTCATCACCCAAGGCAGTGTTGCGGCTGATGCTTATAAAAATAGTTTGGATTTGGCGCAGCAGGTTGAAGAATGGGGCTATCATCGCTTTTGGCTGGCGGAACATCACAACATGGAAAACATAGGCAGTTCGGCTACCCCGGTACTCATGGCCTATATTGCTGGGGGCACAGCAAGCATAAGGGTGGGATCAGGCGGTGTCATGCTTCCTAATCACAGCCCATTGATTGTCGCTGAACAATTTGGAACCTTGGCCTCCCTTTTTCCTGATAGAATTGACCTCGGCCTAGGTCGAGCCCCTGGAACTGATCAGGTTACCGCTCGTGCGCTGAGAAGAGAGCGGGTGGAGACTGTGCAGGATTTTCCCGATGATGTGCAGGAACTTCTTCAATATTTATCTTTGGAAAATAAGCGGGGACGGGTGAGAGCGATTCCTGGCGAAGGTTTGGATATTCCGGTTTGGCTGTTGGGCTCCAGTCTCTTCAGTGCTCAGCTTGCTGCCGAACTAGGGCTGCCTTATGCTTTTGCGAGCCATTTTGCACCCACCCATTTTGAAGCTGCCATCAACTTGTATAAGAAAAATTTTAAGCCGTCCGAATACTTGGGAGTTCCCTATGTAATGGCATGTGTCAACGCAATTGTAGCCGACACTGATACAGATGCAGCTCATTTGGCTACTTCTTTTTATCAACTCGCCCTAGGAATCATCCGCCAGACCAGAAATCCCCTATCTCCTCCTGTGGAAAGCATGGAAAACTTGTGGCTGTCTCATGAGGCAGCAGCGGTAGAACAGATGCTGACCTATAGTTTTATAGGATGTCCGGATAATGTGCAGCCCAAAATGAGGTCTTTTGTGCAACGCCACCAGTTGAATGAAGTAATGATAGTCTCTCATATTTACGACCATCAAGCCCGCCTCCGGTCGTATGGGCATTTGGTGCAGCATTGGAATTGAGCCCATTGCTATTTTTTGTTTGCCCCTTACCGCTCTTTTTCTTCATTTACCAAAAAAAACATTTTGCATGTGGAGGTTCGGGATTTTCGCCTAAATTTAAACGATCAATTACTCAATAGACCATATAATCATGAAGAACAAAGGGAATTCTCACTTCTCAAGAAGGAAATTTTTAGGTACAGGACTGCTGGGAGCGGCGGGTCTATCAGTACTGCCCCAAGTCGGCAGGGCGGAAGACGCTGCCAATTCTGCTGTCAAAGGTGATTCGTCCATTATACGCTTAGGCTTTATAGGGGTGGGGCGACAGGCTATTGGCCTTCTTAATGGCTTTATGTCCTTACCCGGTATAGAAGTAGTGGCCGGGAGTGATGTGTATGGAATCAAGCGGGAGAGATTTCTGCGACGTACGCGTGATTACTACGCCAAAAACAACAAAGATGTAAAGGTAGAGGTCTACGAAAACTATAGAGACCTTCTGCAAAGAGAGGATATCGATGCGGTTGTAATTGCTTCTCCAGATCATTGGCATGCCCTAATGGCCATTGACGCATGCAAAGCTGGTAAGGACATTTATCTTGAAAAACCGCTTACTTTCACGATTAAAGAAGGGCAAGAACTGATCAAGGCGGTAAGAGCAAATAATATCGTGTTGGCGACAGGGTCCATGCAACGGTCCTACAGCAATTTTCAACATGCCGTCAAAATGGTCCAAAAGGGAAAAATTGGCAGGATTCAAAAAATCTATGCACATGCAGGAGAGCCGCCTAAACCATTTGATCTCCCTAAACAGGAGCTGCCCAAAGATCTAAATTGGGACTTGTGGGTGGGCCCTCTAAATGCAAACATCCATTTTAATCATGATCTCAATCCTCCTATCTCTTTAGATCCGATTGAAAATGAGAAGGTCTGGGGGGCATGGCGATGGTATAAGGAGACCGGCGGTGGATATACAACCGACTGGGGTGCACATATGTTTGATATAGCCCAGTGGGCCATAGGAATGGACAGAAGAGGCCCCAGCGAAATTATACCGGCGGGCTACGAGGGGGCAGAATTTTTGACCTTTAAATACGATAATGGAGTCATCATGACTGAACAGCCCTACGATGACAAGAACAGCAGAGGCTGCAAATTCTTCGGTACAGAGGGTTGGATTGAAGTATCCAGAGGACAATACAATGCATCTGATCCCGCGCTTTTCCCTGAAGGCGAAATCTCAGGCAACAATGGGGCCCATTATGTGGACTTTATTGATTCGGTGAAGAAGAGAAAAGATCCTATAGCGCCTGTAGAAGTTGGTCACAGCACTTGTGTCACTTGTACTCTGGGCAATATTGCCTATCATCTAGGCCGACCATTGAAATGGGATCCTGACAAAGAGGTTTTTATTAATGATGAAGAAGCTTCAAAGCAGCTCCATCGGGAATACCGCAAAGGTTATACATTAAGTTGGAAATAACAGCAGAGATCACAGGCTGGCTAAGCATGGATGATCATGCTTAGCCAACACTGTCTCCAGGTTTCCCACTTTCTGGACATAGGATGCTTCTGAATCGCGTACGGCTAGAACTGCTGTTTCTGACTTACAATAGATTTTTTAGGTCAAGCTAGCCTAAAATTTTTTGTACGGATCTAAAAAGAAAGGAAGGGCCTGATGATGCTGATTTAGTCCAATTTTATTTTTACATTAGGAATAACAATTCTCTGCTCCTGTATTGATGAAAAAGCTGTTGATGTACCTTAGAAAAATCCGCAATGTTCACCTTGGATTTTTGTTCAGTCTATCTCTCTGGATCTCTCCTTCATTTTCCCAAAACCTCATAGAGGTTAATCCCCCAGTGGCAGCGGATCCCAATAAGATGATCGCATTGGTCGGCGCTAGGGTAATAGATGGGCGGGGAGGAGAACCTATAGACAACTCTGCAATTCTAATCAAAGGCAATCGCATTGTTGATGTTGGTCCGGGATTAGCTATTCCAGCCGATGCGGAGGTGCTTAATTTAAAGGGGATGACCGTGCTTCCAGGCTTGGTAGATGCACATCTTCATACCATCAACGACAACATCACCCTCCATACTTTTCTCCAAAACGGGGTGACTACCATGAGGGATCCAGGACATCCTTTCCGTTTTTATCAATCTATCCACTTCGCGGATATGCCGTTACCACGCGTTTTTCTGACAGGCGCCCATCTTGATGCCTATCCTGGCGTATACACCCAGCAGGCCATGTTGATCAAAGATCATGATCATATCCGAGAGGTAGTAAAAAAATACGTGGAGGAGGGTAGTACTGGCTTGAAGATTTATTTTAGGCTTCCGCTCCACTACTATGAGACAGTCCTTAGATCCGCCTCTACTTACGGTATTCCCGTGGTAGCACACATGGAGTTGGTGCCTGCAGAGGCTGCTATTAGGGCAGGTTTGAAAGGCATTGAACATGTCACTTCCTTTGGGACCTCATTGGCAGAACCCAAAGATGCGGAGGAATTTATCACTGGGGTTGGCCACAACAACAGCTATAGAGCCGAGGGCCGTTATAGACTCTGGTCTAAGTTGGATTTACAGCATCCGCGGGTCAAAGAACTCCTGTCGCTTGCTGCACAAGAACAAGTTGCATTGTGTCCAACTTTAGCCACCTTTGAGCGGCAGGAGGGGGATGATAAAGTACCTGTCTACCAGGCTTCAGGCTTTAAAAATATGCTTTCGTTTGTAGGTATGGCACACAAAGCAGGAGTCAAAATCGTAGTGGGATCTCATACCGACGGGATGTACGCCGATAGGGGTTGGGCTTATCAAAGAGAAATGGAGCTTCTGGTGGAGGCAGGGATGAGTCCAATGGAAGTAATTAGGGCAAGCACGCTCCAAACCGCTGCATATCTTGGCACAGCTTCAAGAGTAGGGAGTATAGAACCGGGCAAGCTTGCGGATCTTCTTATCGTAAATGGAGACCCTTTGGCTGATATACGCGCGATGTATCAGGTTGAAAGGGTAATGTTGAATGGCCTTTGGGTCAATAAAGTTAATAATGAGGCAAATTAGTTGTAACCTGCTTCTCGCAATCACCATCACACAATGTTAATTGATAACCTCTATGAAAACAAACTTTTACAATTCTTGGAGTATACCGCTCCGCTCATTACTCATTGTATTCCTATTGTTGATAGTACATATTGCATCAGCAAAGGCAGAAAGTAATGGGCACATTTCCACTACACAAGCTGACGTTACCGTCAAAGGGAGAGTGACGGAAGAAAATGGAAGTCCCATGCCAGGTGTCACTGTATCGGTACCAGGAACTGCTATCGGTACCGCTACAGATTTAAATGGCGAATACACCTTGTCGGTTCCTGAAGGAAGCACTTTGGTGTTTTCATTTATTGGTTTTGTCAGCCAAAGTATTGAAGTGGGCGGTAAGTCCGTGATCGATGTAGTATTAATTGAAGATACTGCCTCTTTGGATGAGGTGGTAGTTACGGCCTTAGGTATCCAAAGAGACAAAAAAGCACTTACCTATGCTACTGGGGAACTCAAAGGTGATGATTTACTTAATGCCAGAGAAACCAATTTGGGAACAGCATTATCGGCAAAAATTGCGGGTGTACAGGTTACCACCGCTGCTTCAGGCATGTCTGGATCTTCGCGGGTGGTCATCAGGGGAAATTCATCTTTGTCGGGCAATTCCCAGCCTTTATATGTTATTGATGGTGTGCCCATTGACAACTCGAATAGAAGGAGCTTAGGATCACAGACATTTGCCACAGGCGTAGATGGAGGCGACGGTATTTCCAATATCAATCCAAACGATATTGAATCCGTCACTGTGCTGAAGGGGCCCAACGGCGCTGCGCTTTATGGACAACTGGGAGCAAATGGCGTTATCTTGATCACGACAAAATCAGGAGGTAAAAACAGAAAAACCAATATTCAATATAGCGGAAGTTTTTCTGTAGGCTCGGCCTTGGTAGAGCCTGATTATCAGAATGTTTATGGTCAAGGATTTAATGGGCAGTTTACCTTCTATCGAAATGCTGATGGTTCTGTAGTACCATACGATCCAAGCTTGACTGGCGGTATTCCCAAATTAAGCGGAGGCCGAAATCCTACTAGCCGTGGAAGTTGGGGGCCGAAGATGGAGGGTCAATTAATAGAAGATATGTGGGGTGACACCACGAGATATTCTCCTATTGACAATCCTTATGATGCCTTCTTCCAAAAGGAAAAGATGTACATGAATACCATCAGTATTGATGGGGGAGGTGAAAAGACAACTTATTATGTATCCTTTACCAATACCTACAATGATGGCTTTGTCCCCACCAATACCCTTAACCGCAATGCCATAAATGTTAAGGTGGCGTCCGATATTGCCAAAGGGCTTAATGTGGATGTCAAGGTCAATTATATTCGCCAGGATGTAAACAACCGTCCATATTTGGGTGATGATGGGCAAAATGCAGTGTACCGTTTCCTATACATCCCCAGAAGCTTAAGCATGGACGGATTGAGGAGGTATGAATACACTGCTAAAGACATTCAGCATTCACGGGACCTTGGCGGCAACGGATTTTTTGTAGGTGGAGAGAAAATCTTTGAGAGCAACTCAGTGACTTCCAACCCTTTCTGGACCATTAACAACAGCCATAATGAAGATCAGCGGGATCGGATGATCGGTTATGTTAAGGTGAGTTATAAATTGGCGGAGGGCCTCAGCATACAAGGACGTTATGGCACCGACTTCTTTTACGAAAGGCAATATGGCTGGAATGCTGTAGGGACAAGGATATCACAGCAGGGCAATGTTTTTGAAAACAATGTTTACAACAAAGTAGAAAATGCCGATGTTTTGTTGACGGCCAGTAAAGATTTGGGTGAGTTCTCCTTTTTCTTAAATGCAGGTGCTAACAGTCAAAAGAACCGCTACCGCTTGACAGGCAATTCAGGTTCCCAATTAACGATCCCCGGCTTGTATGTAATTGGCCGAACTCTTCTAAATGTTCCTAGCATCAGCGTCTCCGAATATGATATTAACTCGGTATATGGTGCAGCCAACATCGGTTTCAAGAATATCTACTTTTTAGATGTCACAGCCCGAAACGATTGGTCGTCCACCTTACCTGTCCAAAACAACTCCTTCTTCTATCCTTCCGTCGGTCTGAGTGCTGTACTTACCGACGCGTTTCATGTAGAAGGTTCATTTTTGGATTATGCCAAGATCAGGGGTTCATGGGCACAGGCTGGTCGTTCCGGTGACCCCTATAACACGGTAGGCTATTTCAGCTTAAACGCCAATACCTTCCAAAATCAACCCTTGGCGGGCTACACGAGTGTAATTACGGATCCCAACTTGAAAAATGAATTGAAGACTTCCTATGAATTGGGGGCTGAGCTGCGCTTTTTTAAAAACCGGCTGTTGGTGGATGCGACCTATTATCATTCGGTAACCAACAACCAAATTCTCCCTATTACGATTGCCGAATCTACCGGCTATAGTACATTCCTTACCAATTCCGGAGAAATTGAAAATAAAGGTGTGGAGCTTTTGATATCTGGTACACCCATCAATCTAAGCAACGGTTTTAGATGGGAATCAAGTTTTAATCTAGCTGCCAATAAAAACAAGGTTTTGGAATTGATTGAGGGGGTGAGTGAGTTTCAAGTTGGCTCTGATCGAAACGTGCGAATTACAGCGGTTCCAGGGAAGCCCTATGGTGTGGTCAATGCCGCCGACTATGCCTATGCAAGGGATGAGCAGGGAAACAAATTGATAGACTCTAATGGTCTGCCTATTGTAAAATCCATCACCACGATGGAACTAGGTAATGCCAATCCGAAATGGACTGGAGGATTTTCCAACAGTTTCTTCTATAAAAATCTTTCTTTAAGCGCCTTGATTGACATTAGGCGAGGGGGTATCATATTCTCTCAAGGAAGGGTGCAAGAAGCCGCTTACGGTACCTCTAAGAGAACTTTAGAGGGCAGAGAAGGTGGGCTGTTGGTTGATGGTGTTAAAGCAGTCGAAGAAAATGGTGAGTGGGTAAGTACCGGCGTGAAGAATGATGTAACTACCACTGCTCAGGCATTTTGGAACCGGGTGGCTCCGGATAAAGGATTTGCCGTAGCTGAGGAATTTATCTATGATGCGAGCTATGTCGCGATTCGTGATGTACGTCTTACTTACCAGTTACCCAGCAAGTGGCTCGCCAGTCAAAAATATATTTCAGGAGCTTCCATTGCCGTATATGGAAGAAATTTAGGTTATATAGAACGCCATACCGATGGTTTCTCTCCCGAAAATTCGTCTGTAAATATCAACACCGGCACTATGGGTATGGAAGGTCATTCATTACCTATGATGAAAACCTTTGGGGTTGACCTTAATGTAAGGTTTTAAGCTGTTTTTTTGCCTAATCGAAAATTAATAAAACTAAGCAGAAGAAAAATGAAAGCATACCATATACTACGAAAAGCCTTTTTGATCGCTGGATTTGCGACGCTGTGGAGTTGCACAGAAGACTTCGAAGAGCTTAATATCTCACCTACCCAACCTGCCGCTGTACCGCCGGAATATGTATTGTCAAACGTTCAACTGAATGGCTTATTGGTAGAGGGTGCCAATTGGTGGCAGACAGGTTCTTGGATTCAACAATGGGCAAGCGGATCTTTGTCCGCGCCTTCCCAATATCTTGAAGATAGGGACATATATGAAACCAGGCTATGGGCCAACCACTACAACTATATTCACAACCTGGCGCAGATTCGCAATCGCTTATTGAAAGGCAGTGAGAACGATCCGGCTGGAAGGACCAAACTTGCCATTGCAAAAATCAATGAAATCTATATCTGGCAACGGATGACAGATTTTTGGGGAGATATACCCTATTCCCAGACAGGCTTGCTGGAAACGGAGATGATTCTTACCCCCCAATACGATCGGCAAGAGGATATCTACAAGTCTCTGTTGGTGGATCTGAATAAGGCCATGAGCGATCTCAATGCTTCTGATTTATCTTACGGTAATGCGGATCTGCTTTACAAGGGGAATGTAGAGTCTTGGAGGAAATTTGGCAATATGCTGAAGCTTAGGATGGGCTTTAGGATGCGCTATGTCGATCCCGAACTATCTCGTCGAACTGTGGAGGAAGCTTTGCAGGGACCGATATTCCAGAGTAACGCGGATAATGCGGCCATGCCAACCAATCCCCAGGACGGATTTGCGTTAGGTTATCATCCTGTCATAAGTGGATATAACAGCAGTAAAGAATTGAACCAGTTGGCAGAGCCATTTATCAGCATGTTGCTGGACAAGCAAGACCCGAGACTTCCTAAAATTGCTGAACCTACCGAAACTTCCAAAAAGGCGGGCAATCCTATTTACAGAGGCTTAGGTGTTGCATTAGGGCAAAATGTTACCATCAATCGGGATGATTATTCTTATGGTGCTATTGCCATCTACAATGACCGGAAGTATACTTTCCCATATTTAATTATGACTTATTCAGATCTCTGCTTCTACAAAGCAGAAGCTGCACTTTTGGGATGGGCTGGAATGAGCCCCGCGTCCGCAGAAGAATTCTATCAAGAGGGGATCCGGGCAGCCATGGAAGTGGATCCGTATAAAATTCCTGCAGATGAAGTACAGGCCTATTTGGAGCGTGAAGGCAGCTTGACAGGCTCCCCTGAAGAGCAGCTTGAGCAGATCATGAACCAAAAATGGATCAGCCTCTTTATGAGGCATTATGAAGCCTACGCGGAGTGGCGAAGGACTGGCTATCCACAGCTGACTCCTGGCCCGAACCAAGGGGTCACAGAAGGAACCATCCCTAGGAGGGCTGTGTATTCTGGCAGCGAACGCTTTAGAAACACAGATGCCTATAATGAGGCCGCAGTTAGGCTCTCGCACGGAGACTCTTATATGAGCAAAGTATGGTGGGATAAAAAGTGATTTAGGTGGGCATGCTTGGTCGCCATCTTTTGTGGCCAATCATGCCTTAAATTATTTCAAAAGCTTTACCTTTTCAATACATAATGGAACAACTATGAAAAAAGATTTACTATCGTTGGGAACAATAAGGATAGGCTTGGTGCGCTATGCCTTATTGGCTCTACTATTCCTGCCTTGCCATGTACGGGGAGCAGCAGGTGAAAGCAGCATAGGACTGCTCAACTACCACGCAGACATCACTGTCAAAGGTCAGGTGCTAAACGAAAGCGGAGAGCCCTTGCCTGGTGTGACGGTGACCGTCGAAGGAACGACATCGGGAACGGTAAGCGACTTAGACGGCCGGTATACCATTACGGTTCCAGAAGGTGCCACTTTAGTTTTCTCCTTCATCGGTTACGAACCCGAGCGCGTAGCCATCGGTAACAGAACAGAAGTAAATATCAGTCTAAAACCCGATATAGCGTCTTTAGAAGAGGTAGTTGTAGTGGGATATGGTACGCAGAAAAGAGCCAATTTGACGGGGGCCGTGGATCAGGTTTCAGCAGAAATGTTTGAAAATCGTCCTATTAATAATCTCAATCAAGGACTACAAGGGGTAATGCCCAATGTCAATATAAGACCCATGGACGGCAATCCATCTGGTGCTCCTGCAATAAATATTCGAGGGGCTACTTCCATAGGAGCAGGCGGTGAGGCATTGGTTTTAATTGATGGCGTGGAAGGTGATCCCAGTATGGTTAATCCGAACGACATAGAGAGCATTTCTGTGCTTAAGGACGCTGCTTCTGCTTCTATTTATGGTGCTCGAGGTGCGTTTGGTGTGGTCCTGATAACCACTAAGCGTGCTTCCAAAGACAGAATGCAAATCACTTATTCTACCAACTATAGTGTCAAAAGTCCCACAACGACCTTTAATCATGTGACAGATGGGTACACTTTTGCCAAAATGTTTAATGAAGCCCATCTTGGTCGTACCGACTATGCAACCCCACCGTTAGGCATCAACAAAACTGTTCGCTTTTCACAAGAATATTTGGCCGAGTTGAAGCGTCGATCTGAGGATCCCAGCTTGCCCAAAGTGGACATCGATCCCGTCACGGGGGAGTATGTATATTATGAAAATACCAATTGGTATAAGGAATTGCAGAAAAACTCCATGTCAACCTATGAGCATAATCTATCCTTCTCGGGCGCTTCAGATAAAACTTCTTTTTATTTATCTGGCAGGTACTTTTTCCAGGAAGGTCTATTCAGGTACAATTCAGATGATTTTAAAACCGGTAACATCAGAGCACAAGGATCTGCTCAGGTGCTTCCATGGTTGCAGGTTAACAATAATTTCGAGTTTTCGAGAAGAATGTATCATTACCCCATAGACGGAGCAGGTGAGGAGGTTGGACCTTGGGCCATGATAGCCTTAGAACATTTTCCGATGTCGCCTTTGCACAATCCTGACGGAACTTTGACTTATTCGGCAGCCTACGGTATCGGTGACTTTTGGTATGGTAAGAATGCGATGGATGAAAAGGTCAACCGCTTCAGAAATACAACGGGAATGACAGCAACTTTTTTGGAAAACAAGCTTAGGATCAACAGTGATTTTACCTACACTTACACCGGAAGTGAAGATCAAATCACCCGTGTGCCGGTTCCCTATAGTGTTAAACCAGGCGTGATTGAATGGCTTGGGGCTAACAAAAACGATCTGACAAACGAATCCACTAAAGTAAATTATATTGCTGCTAATCTTTACGGCGAATATGAGGAGACCTTTAACACCAGGCACTATCTTAAATTGATGGCCGGTCTCAACTACGAAGAATCTGAATTTAAACGTATGCTGGCCCGTCGGGATGGATTGCTTTTTCCTGATGCCCAAGATTTGAATCTGGCAATCGGGGAAAATCTCAACATGCAGGGAGGATATGAAAAATGGAAAACTTTCGGCAGTTTTTTCCGCCTTAACTACATATTTGATGATCGTTATCTGGTGGAAGTCAATGGAAGATATGATGGCTCATCCAAGTTTCCGAACGATGAAAGATTTGCTTTCTTCCCTTCAATTTCTGTGGGATGGAGAGTGACTGAAGAAAACTGGTGGAATCTGTCCGAGAAAGTGCTGTCCGATCTGAAGTTTCGCGGATCCTATGGCTCGCTGGGTAATGGTAATATTGGGTCTTACAGATTTCAGGAGCTATATGGCGTAACTGCCCAACATCCAAGAGTGTTAGGGGGAACAAGACCTTCCTATACCAGTTTGCCGGCCGTATTGCCTTCTGGACTAACCTGGGAGACTTCAACTACAAGAAACTTTGGAGTGGATATCGGCTTTGTGGAAGATAAACTACAACTAGTCGCGGATGCCTACGTGCGTAAGACGACCGATATGTTTACAACAGGACCAACTCTTCCTGCAGTATTTGGCGCCTCTCCTCCTAGGGGTAATTATGCCGACTTGGAGACCAAAGGTTGGGAGTTGGCTCTCGCCTGGAGGGACAATTTCAGCGTAAGTGATAAATTCCTCAATTATACCGTACGTTTAACATTGGCTGACAATACTACCAAAATACTGAAGTACAACAACCCAGATAAACGGTTAACGGACTACTACGAAGGGCAAACGTTAGGAGAAATGTGGGGATATGTGACGGAAGGGCTTTTTGTCTCCATAGACGAAATAGAAGCCCATGCAGATCAATCTTTTATCAGACAGTCAGATGGAAGAATTCTTTTGCCTGGTGACATAAAATTCAAAGACCTGAACAATGATGGGAAGGTAAACGCCGGTGACAACACGCTAGACAATCCCGGAGACAGACAGATAATTGGGAATTCCTCTCCGCGTTACACGTATGGTGCGATGATCAGTGCGGACTGGAACAACTTCTTCTTTAATATCTTCTTCCAAGGGGTGGGCAAACAGGATTGGTATCCAAGTGCTGGAGCGTCTATTTTTTGGGGGCAGTACAATAGAACCTACAATACCATTCCGCTGTGGCATCTCGAGCCAGGTGTCATTTGGTCTGAAGAGAATCCCGATTCTTATTTTCCTCGCTATAGAGGCCACAACCGTTTAGGAGCAGATGTTCCGGGGAGTGCCCTGGCTCCCCAAACGAGATATGTACAGAACGTAGCGTATGTCCGTCTGAAAAACCTTCAGCTGGGCTACAATCTACCCAAACACCTCAGTTCAAAAATTTCCGCTCAGGCAGCTCGAGTATTTGTGGGTGGTGAAAATCTCTGGTCTTGGTCTCCGCTCCACCGAAGGACAAAAGATATAGATCCTGAAAACATACGTCGTTCGGATTCTGTCGTCCGACCTTCAGCATCCTACAATGCTGGAGATGGGTACAACTATCCAATTCTTGGTTCAGTGACCGTTGGGATATCCGTAACATTTTAATTGATTCATCATGAGAAAGATAGTATTATATATAGTATTGGCATCAAGCTTTTTGTTAGGGTGTAATGGTGATTTTCTAGAAGAAGTGCCTAGGGATGCCGTGGGAGAGGGACCAATTTTTGGTAGCGAGAAAGGGTTGGATCTTTATAGCCTTTCCTTTTACAATGCACTACCTGCACCGATAGACATATTTACCGGTGATAATATATCTGATTATGGCTCAAGAAGAGATATAACCTTGTATTTAACTCCGGGTGCGTTTTCAGCAAACGAAAGCTCAGGCTGGAGTTGGACTGCGTTGAGAAATATCAATCACTTCATCGCAAAGAACAACAACGAAAGCGTTCCTCTAGAAGTACGTCAACATTATATGGGCTTAGCGAAATTTTTCAGGGCTTGGTTTTATTTTGAAAAGGTCAAGCGTTTTGGTGATGTACCATGGATTGGCACGCCGATGGACGTGGATGATCCAGCGTTATACGCGGGAAGAGACTCAAGAACAGTGGTAATAGATTCGGTTATTGCTGATCTTAATTATGCCACCGCCCATTTAAAAGCGGCAGCGGATCCTACAAGGAGTTTGGTCACGAGAGATGTTGCCTACGCTTTCCTGTCGCGGGTAGCACTCTTTGAAGGTACATTTAGGAAGTATCATACGAATTACAATTTGGGCAGCACAGTGGATGGGCTGCTAACTATTGCAGCTGAAGCCGCCAAGGCAGTTATAGACAGTGGAGTTTATGGCATCCATACTGGATCTGGAGCGAACCAATCCTACAGAGACCTTTTCATAAGTGAGTCACCGGTTTCCAGAGAAGTAATCTTGGCCTGGGTTGCCAACGAATCGCTGTCTGTCATGCATGAAGCTAACTGGCATTATACCAGCTCCACTACGGGAGTAGGGTTTAACCTTACCCGAGACTTTGTCAATACATATCTGATGGCGGATGGAACTCCTTTTACGGACAACCCCGGCTGGCAGACGATGGTGTTTGCAGATGAAGTGAGAAATAGAGACAGACGATTGAGCCAAACTATTCGTATGGAAGATTATTCCAGAGTGAGTGGGGGCACTAGAATAGTCTTACCTCCGAAATTTGACTATAGTAATACAGGTTATCATCCGATAAAATGGGTGCAGGATGATATGATGAAGGATACCTGGACGCTCACCACTAGCTCAGTGCCGATCATTCGGTATGCTGAAGTGTTACTTAACTATGCCGAAGCCAAAGCGGAACTTGGATCAATAACCAATGAAGATTGGGCCAAAACAATTGGAGTGCTTAGACAACGGGGAGGAATCAACGGTGGTCTTGACCAATTGCCGGCAGAGGTGGATAACTATCTTCAAGAGAATTATTTTCCTAACATCAGTGATCCTGTATTGTTGGAAGTAAGAAGAGAACGAGGCGTAGAACTGGTAATGGAGGGTTTTCGCTTTTATGATTTAGTACGTTGGAGAAAAGGAGATTTGATGGAAAAAACCTTCAAAGGCATTTATGTACCCGCGCTCAATCAGCCCCTGGATCTTAATGATGACGGCAAGTTGGATGTAGCATTTTATAAGTCATCGCTCCCCGATGTGACAGTGCCAGGTGTAGAATATGTCAATGTGGGAGAAGTGGGGGGCAGCAATCCAAGGATTTTAAGCAACGGGGATCATGGCGAACTGCTATGGTTTTGGAACCATCAGAGAGTTTGGGAGGAGAAACATTATCTCTATCCTATACCCGAACAAGACCGGCTCTTCAATCCTGCCTTGGGACAAAATCCAGGGTGGGATTAAGTGGAAAGGTGCGAGAGGCTTAGGCTTCTTGCACCTTTGTATTGTTCTCAGCGATATTTTACTCATTGGTTAATGGCTTCTGAAAACACTCAGGTGCCATAAATTGTTGCCAAGATATTGTACCTTGTCCAAATCAATTGATTACGCTACATGGAGACGGTGAGTGAGCGACGTTACGTCAAAAAAACCTTCAGATGAAGAATGTAAGATAAAACAAATTGTAGTTTTCTTCTTCTATTCCACCCATTATTATAACATTATAATATGCGCAGTTTCATTTTGGTATGGGCGTTACTCATGCTTTCTGTTGTTCACAACACAATTATTGGGCAGGATTTAATTTCCCGCAATAACCAAAAGATGGATGGCTATAAAGGCATTTGGTTTACACTGGGACAATTTTCCGAATATGGAGACAAATATTCAGGCGGCTTAGGAACCTATACTGCCAAGCATATCCCGCTGTCGATTTATGCGCCGGAGGTCAACAAGACCTTCTTTGTGTACGGAGGGACTACGGGACCCGAAGATCGTTACCTGTTATGCATGATCGGCAGTTATGATCATGGCAGGAAAACCGTTGGCAAACCCACCGTAGTGTATGACAAACAGGGAGTAGATGATCCCCATGACAATCCAAGTTTGGCTATCGATCAAGAAGGTTACATCTGGGTGTTTGTCAGTGGTAGGGGGAGAAGCCGTCCAGGATTTAAATATAGGAGTGCTAATCCCTATAGTATTGACAGCTTTGAGCAGATTACAGAGGAGGAAATGACTTATCCTCAACCAAAATATATTCCCAGACAAGGCTTCTTGCATTTGTTTACGAAATATACAGGGGTGAGAGAGCTTTATTTTGAAACCAGTCCCGACGGGATCGCGTGGACGGAGGATCAAAAGCTGGTAGGAATGAGGCGTGACGAAGATAAAAATGGGGGCCATTACCAGATCAGCGGCCAATACGGAAACAAAGTTGTTTTCTTTTTTAACTGGCATCCTAACGGGAATGTGGATTTAAGGACAAACATTTATTACTTACAAACGACGGACTTCGGAAAGACTTGGACGACTGTGGACGGAAAGAAAATAGATATTCCTGTCACAGATATTCATACTCCTGCATTGGTCAAAGAATTTTTTAGCTATGGCCAGAATGTCTATATTAAAGATGTGAATTTTGACGAAAAGGGAAATCCTATTGCCCTTTACCTTGCAGGTCCCGGACACGAACCTGGACCTAAAAACGGTGCTCGGGAATGGTTTGTGGCATATTATAATGGATCAGCATGGGAGCACCACAAAATTACAACGTCTGACCAAAATTATGATACAGGCAGCCTTTTTGTTTCTGACGACGAATGGTTGGTGGTAGGACCTTCTACAGACAGTCCACAAAAATGGGGTGCTGGTGGAGAGGTTGCCATGTGGAGAAGTACTGACAGGGGGCAATCTTGGAAGATGGCGAAGCAGCTGACCAAAGATAGCGATCGCAACCACAACTATGTCAGAAGAGTCATAGGAGGAAAGGATCCGTTCTTTTACTTCTGGGCCGATGGCAATCCTGATAAACTCAGCGAATCACATTTGTACTTTGGTGATAGCAAAGGGCGGGTGTGGCGTTTACCTTATCAAATGGACAAGGAAGAAATGAAGCCCAAAAGGGTAAAATAGATGTGCTATTGACGCCACAAAATCCTCAACTTAAATGGTTGGGCATTTAATCTCCCTACTTAGCGGCATCTCGTGTTGAATTATTTGTGTATAATAAAAAATTCTCCTTATTTACCCCACAAGTAATTTAAAACATTTAACAATGACCAGTAAATTGACAATCTTTACCATTTTTAGCTTAACCCTAATCTTAGTTTTTTCTTTTCCACAACATACATGGCAGCGACAACAGGACTCGGCAACATCAATAATTTCTTATACAGAGGAGGACGCTACTCTTGCTTTTGAAGCTTTCAACAAGACCTTTTATGACAAAGAGCTGAACCTTTATCACAGTACATCCGCGAGGGAAGGCCTAGGTTCTATTTGGACACAGGCAATATTTTGGGACATCATCATGGACAGCTACCTCAGAACGAACCGTTCTGATTATAGGGAAATGATCGATGAGCTCTATCAGGGTGCTTACAGGCGATATGATGGATTCAATTATACAAATACGGTTGAGTGGTTTATTTACGACGACATCATGTGGTGGGTTATATCGCTTGCAAGAGGATATGAAATCACCGGGAATGAAGAATTTTTACAACATGCTGTTGCCGGCTTTGATCATGTTTGGCAAGGTTCCTATGACCCTAAGGAAGGTGGGATGTTTTGGGACTTTAAACATTCAGGTAAAAACTCCTGCATCAATTATCCAACAGTAATAGCCGCGATGAAGCTGTACAATATCACTGAAAATGAGGCATACCTGCATAAAGCCAAAGAAATTTATAGCTGGTCGCGTGAGAACCTTTATCAAGCTTCTACGGGGCGTGTGGCAGACAATCGAATTGGGAACCGGATCGGCTTTGACGATTATACCTATAACCAAGGGACACTAATAGGTGCTGCTGTAGCGCTATATAATACTACAGGGGATGATGCTTACCTCTCAGATGCCATTGCAGCCGCTGACTATACCAAAAACGTAATGTCTGATAAAGACGGGATATTGCCAGCCGAAGGGGATTGGAATGAGCAAGGTGTATTGAAGGCTATTTTCGGGAGGTATCTCATGCAGTTGGTTCAGGAGGGAGGGCAAAAGCAATATGAGGCTTGGCTAAGAAAAAATGCAAATTTGGCTTGGCACAACCGCGACAAAACCAGAAATATCACCTTTAGGGATTACCGTGTTCCTTGTCCAACGGGTATAGTACAATCTTTTGAAGCAAGCAGTGCGGTAGGGATCATGCAGGTATGTCCACCACTGTCCGCAAAGTAAGGGAAAACAGATGCATAAACAATATACAACAAGATGAACAAGCCGAAAGTGTTTTTGACCAGACAGCTTCCAGCGGAGGTGATGGCGCGACTAAGGGAGGTATCCAATCTCAGTAATCATCCGTATGATCGGGCTCTCACTAAGGAGGAAATTATCGCTGGAGTAAAAGATAAAGATGCCTTGTTATGTTTGTTGACTGACCAGATCGACAGGGAGGTACTGTCCGCTAATCCTGATCTGAAAATCGTAGCCAATTACGCGGTGGGATATAACAATATAGACGTTTACGCTGCAGCGGAATTGGGAATCCCTGTCAGCAATACTCCTGGCGTGTTGACAGAAACTTCAGCTGACCTTGCCTTTGGCTTAATGATGGCCGTGTCCAGGCGCTTGGTGGAAGCAGATGCTTTCCTTAGAACGGGCAAGTGGGAGGGGTGGGGACCGCTCCAGTTTTTAGGTCCGGACGTTCACGGTGCTACATTAGGTATTGTGGGGATGGGCAGGATCGGTAAAGCAGTGGCCAAACGTGCAAAAGGATTTGAAATGGATGTTAAATATTGGAACCGGACACGATTGTCCGAAGAGGAGGAACAAAAGGAGGGCTGGCAATACATGCCTTTATCAGACATATTATCAGTATCTGATTTTGTATCCCTTCATCTCGCTTACACAGCGGAAACCCATCATCTAATTGGCGCCCATGAACTGGAGCTGATGAAATCTGAGGCCGTCTTGATCAATACAGCTAGAGGTGCTATAGTCGATGAAAAAGCGCTTGTCAATGCACTAGCTGAAGATAAAATATGGGGAGCTGGTCTGGATGTCTTTGAACATGAGCCGAAGGTGGAAAAGGAATTGTTGACGATGAATAACGTTGTGCTGCTGCCGCATTTGGGAAGTGCTTCCGTTGCTACACGCACAAAGATGGGCATGATAGCCATTGATAATATATTAGCAGCCTGGGAGGGAAGGGAAATCCCAAATTTGGTTAAACCTTAAACGGAAGTAGAAGAATGAATTTTTTGGGCTTATCTTCCCTTCTTTTCAGCTTGGTGTAGTATATTGGCATACACTATTTGCAATAAACCCATGTTGTACCTTACCTTCTTTAGAAGAGGCATCGTCCTATTGATAGCATTATGCCTTTGCGTCCCTTTTGCTGCCAACGGACAGGATAAAAGGGATGACTTCAATTGGATAAATATCCAAAATCTCCATGTTAAAGGAAGGGGCTGGGCTCAGGAGGCAGATTTTTTTCGGCGCTTACCAGCAAGGGCAGAGGGTAAGGTTACGCCATCTGTTTGGCGTTTAAGCGAACATACATCGGGTATGTACCTGCACTTTAAATCGAATACCTCTGCCTTAAAGATAAAATGGGCATTGACTTCTGAACATTTGGCTATGCCTCACTTTGCCGCTACCGGCGTGAGTGGGGTTGATCTTTATGTAAAAACGGGTAATGGGAACTGGCATTGGCTCGCTGTCGGGCAGCCTAAAAATTTTCCAGAAAATGAAGCTACGTTCTTTACCGAGGTAGAGCCTATTGAGAGAGAGTATCTGTTGTATTTGCCCCTTTATAACGGTATCGCAAACCTTTTCATAGGCATTCCTGAGGAAGCGATGCTTGATGATGTAGGGGATGACGGTCAAAAACCAATTGTTTTTTATGGAACCTCCATTACACAAGGTGGATGCGCTTCTCGGGCTGGAATGTCCACTACCGCCATTTTGGGGAGAAGCTTGGGTAAGGAAATGATAAATCTTGGTTTCTCCGGCAGCGGAAGAATGGAGCCAGAGATGGCCCATTTGCTTGCGGAATTAGATCCAGCTCTTTTTTTTATTGATTGTCTGCCCAACCTTACGGAAGATGAAGTAGCGGAGCGGGTCGAGCCCTTTATCCGGATTCTTAGAGAGAAACGTCCATCTACTCCCATAATTATTGCGGAGGGTGTAACCTACGATGATGCCTTTTTTGTTGAAAGCAGGAACCAAAGGAACATAAAAAGTAGGATAGCATTACAGACGGCTTACGAAAATCTGCTTAAAGAAGGATTCCGAAATTTATATTATCAAATCGGGGAAGGTCAACTCGGCGTGGATGGTGAAGGTACGGTTGATGGTACCCATCCAACAGATTTGGGGTTTTGGAGACAGGCACAGGTTTATCAACCCCTTATTGAACGGTCGCTCTCCGCTACTCGCTGACACGATAGTATCAATGGCTTTGACAAAATAGTGTTTTGAGACAGTCGCTCACTGTAAAGTTTTTAATTGGTGTTATACCTCCTATCACCATTAATATTGCTATGTTTTAGTATATTGAATCCGTTTTCCACACAGTAAATTTCTGATGACCCGTTTTATGAAAAGAATTCTCCTGTTGTTCGTGATCTGCATTTGGGTAGGTCAGCACGAGGTCCTGTCACAGCAAGCAGTAAATTATGATGAGCATAAAATTCCTTCTTACACACTCCCGGAATTGCTGACTACGCGTGCAGGTCAACAGGTTACAACCAAAAAAGAATGGGAAAAACTGCGAAGAAAAGAGATTTTGGAGGATTTCGAAAACTATGTGTATGGCAAAACCCCTTCTAAGCCGGTACAGGTGGATTTTTCCGTGCGCGATGTCAATGAAAATGCTTTAAACGGGTTGGCCATAAAAAAAGAGATAGTCGCAACTTTTCGCACGGACAAGGGAGAGCGCAAAATGGAAGTCCTCCTTTTTGTACCGAAACAAGCAAAGGGGAAAATTCCGGTTTTTGTAGGACTTAATTTCTACGGCAATCATACTGTGCATGCGGATCCTTCCATCAGTGTCACGACGAATTGGGTAAGGGATTCAGAAGAGTTTTCAATCAAAAACAACCAAGCTACTGAGGCTTCCAGAGGAGTGAGTGCGAAGCGGTGGCCGCTTGAAAACATTATAAAAAGGGGCTATGGAGTGGCCACGGTCTATAGTGGAGATTTGGATCCTGACTATGATGATGGCTTTAATAATGGCATACAGCCCTTGTTTTACAAAGATGGGCAGAGTCGTCCACAGGCAGATGAATGGGGAACCATAGGAGCGTGGGCCTGGGGGTTGAGCAGGGTTATGGATTATCTAGAAATTGACCCCTTGATCGATTCTGATAAAGTTGCTGTTTTAGGACATTCTAGATTAGGTAAAGCTGCACTTTGGGCAGGTGCTCAGGATTCTAGATTTGCTATGGTAATTTCCAACAACTCCGGATGTGGTGGTGCAGCCTTGTCGCGCCGAAGGATAGGAGAAACTATAGAGGTTATCAACACCGCCTTTCCGCATTGGTTTTGCGGTAACTTTCATGCCTATAACGGTCGGGAAGACAGTCTGCCTGTTGATCAGCATATGCTTCTAGCATTGATTGCGCCAAGGCCAATTTATGTAGCCAGCGCAGAGGAAGACCTGTGGGCAGATCCCAAAGGGGAGTTTATCTCCCTTCATCATGCTGGGGAAGTTTACCGTCTATTTGGCGAAGATGGAGTCGCGCAGATGCCTTTAGTTGATTCTCCTTTGGTAAAGGGAAACATGGGATACCACATTAGGACTGGAAAGCATGACATTACAGCTTATGATTGGGAAAAATATATGGATTTTGCGGATCATGTATGGACTAAAAAATAGCAATTGAAGTAACAGGTGATCGTAATCTCCCTTGGCTTAAATCGTATAAGTGTTATTGCACAAACACGAGTAAAGGCAGCCAAAGTAGAGCTTTAAAATTAATTCCGCTGAAGAAGCATGGACAAAGATCAGGAAATTGTACAGTCCAAAAATTTACATGACGCATATCAAGAGGCCTTGGATAAGACTGCCATTGTGGCCATTACAGATCTTCAAGGAAGCATAACCTATGTTAATGACAAATTTTGTGAGATATCGAAATTTTCCAGAGATGAGCTAATTGGAAAAAACCATAATATCCTTAAATCCGGATATCATTCCCGAGAGTTTTATAAAGATTTATGGGGAACCATAAAGAGAGGGGATATATGGATGGGCGAGATTAAAAACAAGGCCAAAGACGGGAGTTATTATTGGGTACAGACTACTATTGTGCCGTTGCTGGATGCCAACAAGAAGCCGTACCAATACCTTTCTTTCAGATTGGACATCACGGAACAGAAATTTGCTGAAGAAAGGAGGGTCGAGAGCGAACAACTGTTTCAGTTGGTAGCGGATAACTTTCCGAACGGCTCCATAAGCTTGATCGACCTTAACTTAAAGGTACTTTTCTCGGCTGGATTGGGATATGAAGTGGTGAATTTTGGCCCTGCCGACGTTATAGGAAAGCCATTGAGAGAGGTGGTCAGCCGCCAAACCAGTGACTTCGTAGAGCGCAACCTGCCGCAAATTTTAGCAGGTGAGACTTTAAGCCAAGATATCTTTTCTCATAACCATTATTACCATATTATATACAGACCTGTCCTTGACAGTGCTGGTGCCGTAACCGGATTTGTCATGGTTGTTTTAGATGACACCGAAAGCAAGAAGGCAGCCCTGGAAATAGTACGGCATAACGAGTTGTTTGCCATAGGGGAGGAAATTGCCAATATTGGTAGTTGGGATTGGGATATTGAAACAAGGGAGGTTGTTTTCTCTTCCAATACCTTGCGGTTATTAGGACATGATCCGGAGATTTTAAGGAAGAAATCTTACAATGTGCTCGAGTGGGTTCATCCTGGGGATAGGAAGGTATTGATGGATGCATTTCAAAAAATGCTGATCAACAAAAAGTCTGAAACTTTGGAATTCCGGATGATAAGAAAGGATGGAGCTATCCGTATTTTTCAAAGTTCGAGCACCATGAAATTCATGCAGGACGGTCAAAGGCAGCACGTCATAGGCATCTTAAAGGACGTCACCGAGGAAAGAGAGCGGGAGGCTGCGCTTGCAGAAAGTAGGGAGATATTAAGTAAGATTGCTGATAATATTCCCGGTTTGGTGATGCGGTATGTCGAGCGTCAGGGTAAGCTGTCAAAAGTGCAATACATCAGCAAAGGTGCGGAGTCGCTTTTTGAAATTTCCAAGGAAGATATTGGTCTAAATATAGATGCCATTTGGAGCAAAATTCATCATGCGGACGTGAGAGGAGTGTTCAGGTCATTCATAAGGGCCAAAAAGAACGTCGAACAGTGGAACCATGAGTTTAGAATTGCAATGCCTGATGGGCGAATGAAATGGATTTCCATGATAGGAACACCAAAAATCACAGGTCCTGAAAGCTATACCTGGGATGTTTTAGCATTGGATATTTCGGCAAAAAAAGCAGCAGAAGAAAGCATAGAAAAAAACTTAGAAATATTGACTTTTCAGAACCGGCAATTGCTTGATTTTTGCAATATAGTTTCACACAACCTAAGATCGCCATTGGTAAATATGTCCATGCTGATTGGGTTTATTGAAGAAAGTTCAGACGAAGAGGAGAGGAGGGTATACATTGAAAAGTTAAAGCCCGTCATTGATGGATTAAATGAAACCTTTGAAGAACTTGTGGAGTCCATACAAATTAGGCAGGACAGTGAAATAAAATCAGACAAGATTGATATCAAAGAAAGTTTTGAAAAGATCATTGCAGGTTTTGAAGGGCAAATTATCCAATCAGAGGCTATTATAGAAACAGACTTTTCTCAGGCCCCTACCATTTATTATCCTACAAAATACTGGTATAGTGTGCTTCAAAACTTGATCAGTAATGCCATAAAATATAGATCCCCAGATCGGAGGTTAACAATTAAAATTAAAGCAGAACCGATTTCAGACAACAAGATATTGCTGTCTGTGCAGGACAACGGATTGGGAATTGATCTAAAGCGGCATCAAAATAACATTTTCAAAATTAGAAAAGTGTTTCACCGCCATCCAGATGCCAAAGGGTTTGGGTTATTCATCACCAAAACCCAAGTAGAGGCCATGAAGGGGAAAATTTGGGTGGAGAGTATACCGGATGTGGGAAGCACGTTTTTTGTAATATTTAATGATAAAGGCAATGAAAGCTATTAAAAGTTTATTTTTGGTAGATGATGACGAGGTCTATACCTTTCTTACAAAGCGCACGATAGAAGAGACGAAGCTCGTGGACCAAATCAAGGTTTTCAGCAACGGCCAGGACGCATTGGAGTTTTTGGAAAGGGCTGCGGGCGACAAGGATCTTGTGCCGGAAGTGATCTTATTGGACATCAACATGCCCATTCTCGATGGTTGGGGTTTCTTGGAGGAATTCCTCGCCATAAAGCCTTCCATCGGCAAGAGGATTACGATATACATCGTGAGTACCTCCATTTCCCCCTACGATATAGAGCGGGCAAAGAACATTTCTGAGGTTTCAGACTTTATCATTAAACCCATTACTAAGACGGGCCTCATCAATTTATTGGGAAACTTGTCGCACAATTGAAGTACATCGTCTAAAATTAACGGAGGAATGAAAAGGGTATTGTGGGTTATGTTGTTGTTTATCACATGGAAGGTTCAAGCCCAAGGTGAGGCCACGAGATCAGTTTTTGTGGAGGTAGGGGGAGCCAGTATGGTTTATTCCTTCAACTATGATTTTCGATTTGACAAGGAAAAGCTTGATTCATGGGGAATGCGCGTGGGGGCTGGAGGATACAAGCTCAGCGATGAATCGCTATTTACCTTGCCGATCCAAGCAACCAGAGTTATGGGTAAGGGGAAAAATTATTTTGAAGTGGGTGCTGGCTTGACATTTATCAACTATACCAGCACTTATACGGTATATGACTATAATAGCTATAACCCAAGCACAGGTCAATATTCATCCATTAGCGAGAGAAAGGAAAAGGACTATCATTTTATCTTGGATATTGGCAAAACTCCGACGGTTGTTGGCACTTTAAATATTGGCTATCGAAGGATTCCAGAGGACGGAGGCTTCACTTACCGAATTAATCTCACGCCTTTGTTTAATACCAATGGATTTTGGCCATTATTTGCCGGTGTCGGATTGGGTTACGCTTTTTAGTATTTCGAGGTGATGATCCAAATGACCACAAATGATATGTAATAATGCCTTCACACTCATGGGGTTGCCGCTAACTGTGCCCACACGGCTTGAACTTTCTGTGTTAAGGTGCTTTACGAAGTAGGCTATAGCATTTCTGGTATGCTCAAAATCTTCCATGAAATCTGCTAAAGGGATTTCATTGAAATTGGTGGCCTCAACATATTCGTCCTGATCAAAACCAGGCAATGCTTGCCTTTCATTTCTTGCTATACATAAGGCCCTGAAGAACATGATTTTTTCAGTGTCGTTGATATGACCTAGGAGTTCTTTATATGTCCATTTTTCTGGAGCGTAGGGCCGTTCTGCTGTCTCATCGTCAATTTGATCTACTATAAAGCGCAGCTCTTCCACTTGAGAAGCCAACAGTTCTGCAATGTCTTTTCCCTTGACCTTGGAAATATAGCTTTCATAATAGGGTCCGTACTCTGTGGGTTCTGGCTGCGCAATCATAATTTTTTTAGGATGTGTGAAGTAACCGGTATCTAAGGTACAAACGCCTTACTGACATTTCCAAAGTTTTGCCTTCTCGGGTGCCAATTTCTGCTCAAATCCTTATCTTCGGTTTTGAACCCAAAAAACAATACATGAACCGAAGAGATTTTATCCAGCGGCTAAGCTTGGGCAGCGGAGCGTTTACACTCAGCACCTATATGGCTTATGCCGATCAAAGCGCCTCTACTGCAAACCAAGTCAAATACTTACCGATTGAGCACAGGTTAAATGCAGATGTAGTCATTGTAGGAGGAGGTCTGGGGGGCTGTGCGGCAGCCTTTGCGGCATTAAGGAATAACCTCACCGTAATTTTGACGGAAGAGACGGATTGGGTAGGGGGGCAGCTCACTTCCCAAGGCGTTCCCCCCGACGAACATTCATGGATCGAAAGCCATGGAGCTACTCAGCTTTATCGAGATTTCAGAAAGGCCATTCGCGACTACTATAAACGAAATTATCCTCTGACTGAAGAGGCGAAAGCCCGCGAAAATCTTAATCCCGGTGATGGTTCCGTATCCCGACTTTGTCATGAACCCAAAGTGGCGCTACAGATATTAGAAGACATGATGGCTCCCTATATAAGCGCCAAAAAGCTGTTGCTTTTGCTGGAACATAAGGTGTATAGTGCGGATACCCAAGGGAACAAGGTCATTGCTGTCACTGCTACCAACCGCCGCAATAAAGAGAACATCAAACTTTCTGCACCCTATTTTGTTGACGCTACTGAACTAGGAGACTTACTGCCATTGACGGGAACAGAATATGTTACAGGGGCTGAGGCAAAACATGAAACCAACGAACTACATGCTCCTGAACAAGCAGACCCGTTGAACAACCAAGCCTTTACGGTATGCTTTGCCATGGATTATGCACCGGGCGAGAACCATGTTATCGAAAAACCAAGGGAGTATGATTTTTGGAAAAATTTTGAGCCAAAGATGAAGGTACCTTGGTCGGGTAAGCTGCTGGATCTAAAATACTCCAATCCAAGAACACTAGAGCCGAAAGTCTTAGGCTTTCACCCTGAAGGTATACCAACCGGAGATGCCTTAAATCTATGGAACTACAGACGGATTATCAATAAAAACAATTTTCAACCCGGGTTTTACAAAGGGGACATCACGATTGTAAATTGGCCTCAAAATGACTATGTGTTGGGCGATATCGTCGAAGCGGGAGAAAAGGATTTCCACGCACATTTTGAGAGGGCTAAGCAGCTAAGCCTATCCTTACTGTATTGGCTGCAGACGGAAGCGCCCCGTACGGATGGCGGGAAAGGGTGGCCGGGCCTGCGGCTCAGAGGTGACGTAATGGGCACAGATGACGGCTTGGCAAAATATCCGTATGTGAGGGAATCGCGCAGGATAAAAGCATTGGTTACTGTTTTGGAAGAACATGTGGGGGCACAAAACAGGGCGATGATTACGGGAAAGGAGAGCGGGAATAAAGCACCTGATTTTTACGACAGTGTGGGGGTTGGCTATTACCACATAGACCTACACCCTAGTAGTGGTGGGGATAATTACATAGACTTTCCCTCGTTGCCTTTCCAAATCCCTTTGGGATCACTTATTCCGGTACGGATAGAGAATTTGTTGCCCGCCAATAAAAACATCGGCACCACGCACCTGACCAATGGATGCTATCGGCTTCACCCTGTGGAGTGGAGTATAGGGGAAGCGGTAGGTATGCTGGTAAGCTACGCACTGGAGCAGAAAGTTACGCCTAGATCTGTCCGCGAAGAACGAAGCCGACTACGTGTATTTCAAGAAAAAATCAGGTCCCAAGGCATCGAAACCCACTGGCCTGAAAGCTGAAAAAGGAAAAGCCCCATTTTGATGGGGCTTTGGTATGAGTATAAGTAGATGCTATTATTTTGGCAGGACATTAGAGATCATCGAAACCTTTTCTATAGGCTCAGTAGCATTGGAATATATTCTTACAACACTGTTTTGTTTACCCATCTTACCTGCTGAGTTGAATGACACTTTAATTTCCGCTGTTTTGCCTGGAGCAATTGGTTCTTTTGGCCACTTGGGAACGGTGCAACCGCATGTTGCAGCCACGTTAGAAATTATCAAGGGAGCATTTCCCGTATTCTCGAGTTTGAAAGTATGCTCCACTTTATCACCTTGTTTGATGTCTCCAAAATCTTTAGAGGACTCTTTAAATTTAATTACTGGACCGTCCTTTTCAGTTTTTTCCTTTGCTTCTTGAGCATTAGCGGCAAATACCACTAAAACCATCGCCATTAAGAAAACGAGCTTTTTCATGTATTAATTAATTTAGTTAGATGCTGTGTCTTCGTTAATATAAAATCTGGGATTAAAGTTCACCATAAACAACTCTTTTGTTGCACGCGTCAGGGCAGTATAAAGCCAGCGAATGTATTCTTTGTCCAGTTGTTCGTCGGAAAGATAACCCTGATCCACAAATACTGCATCCCATTGTCCACCTTGTGCTTTATGGCAGGTGAGCGCATAAGCGAATTTTACCTGTAAGGCGTTTAAATAGGGATCTTTCCGGATGAGCTCCATGCGTTCTTTTTTATTCTCTACATCCTGATAATCCTCAGAGACAAATTTATACAAATCTTTGGATTGATTGGCGTCTAATGCTGGAGAATGCGCATACAGCGTGTCCAAGATAATCTTAGCCTCAAATGGAGGTTCATCTGGGTAGTCAATCAATTTAAGTTCAACCGTGGCAAACCTCAATCCATACAATTCCTCAAAAGACCGAATCTTTCTTATTTCCGCAAAGTCGCCGTTGGCAAGAAAATTCACCCTGTCTGAATCGGACATATAAGTATAGTTGTTCCTAACAATCATCAAAATGTCACCCACATCAATCTCTTCCTCATAGAAAAAAAGCGAGCGGCGGATATATTGGTTGTATTGCACTGCAGCACGGTTGGACCGCGTGATGATAATGGTGTTTTCTCTTCCAAACTTATCATACGCATAGCGCAAGCCATCTTCTAGTCTTTCGCTGGTCATCCGGAAAAAGTCTTTAAACCGATTCGACACAAAACTTATTGCTGGTTGCTCTTTAATCACTTCATTTCGTAAACGGGTAGCGTTATACAAGATGCCAGAATCCAGCTGTTGGCGCATTACTTCTGTAAGTTCAGCTTCGAGTACATCTAATTTGTAATGGCGAATGAGGTAATCAATTTGCAAGGCAGGACTGTTTGGGCTTCCCACGGGAGGTAATTGTGCCGTATCGCCAATTAAAACCAGTCTGTTTGAATCATGTTGAAATACAAAGCGAATTAAATCCATCAGGAGATTACCGCCCATTCCTCCGTCATCCGCCAGCATAGACGCTTCATCAACAATGAAAATGGTGTTTTTGTAATAGTTTTTCACCAAATCAAATACCATCCCCACCGATGGCATATCGCCTTTAGGCTTATAAATGATCTTATGGATGGTGTAGCCACTTCTTCCCGCATAGGCCATCATTACCTTCGCCGCCCTCCCCGTGGGAGCAAGCATCAATGACCGGTAGTTGAGCATGGGGAGTGTTTTGACAAGGGCAGATATCACTGATGTCTTTCCTGTACCCGCATAGCCTTTCAGCAGGAATGTAGGCTTTTGGTCAAAGTGAGGACTCAAAAAGAGATCCATCAGTTGGAAAAATTTCTCCTGGCCCCGAGTAGCTTGGTGCGGGAAATTTCTTTTAATTAATTGAGAAGGCTTTGGCGACGGATAGCTATCTTTACTCATTGAGGCGAATATATGGATAAAATACAAAAGGAAATAGGCAGCAAGTTTGGTGGAAGGTTAAGGTTAAGGGTGAACGGGGTACTTGTTGAAAGCGGAAAGATCCTCATGATCAAACATCAGATGTCTGCGGAACGGTATTTTTGGAGCGTGCCGGGCGGAGGGATGAAATACGCTGCCAATACCGTTGATAACCTGAAAAGAGAGTTTATAGAAGAAACCGGTTTGGAAATATCCGTGAATGATTTACTTTGCGTGCACGAATTTCTGGACCCGCCCATGCATGCAGTGGAATTGTTTTTTGAGGTAGAGAGAATTGGGGGCGAGCTTTGGAAAGGGATTGATCCTGAACTGGATGATGACCGGCAGATTATCAGTGAGCTGAAATTCCTATCCTTGGAGGAATTGGCTCGCATCAATAAAAGTGAAAAACATCAGCTCTTTTGGGAATTAAATTCTTTTGAGCAGCTAAGAAAATGGAAAGGATATTTTAAATTTGAAAATAATTCTATAAAATAGCATCTTAAACAAAATACCATCAACCTTATTTAGACGTATCAAATCCTTTTAAAATGAATCTAACCAAAATTTTATCGTTTGTCTTCCTAGCAGTCGCTTTAGGTTTAGGCTATAAGCTTTACGATAGCGTAGACAGTGTAATGGAGGAAGAAAAAAGAATAGCCAGATTGGAGGCTAGGACTATCGAGAAACTTCAGATGCTTAGAGATGCACAACTAGCGTATCTCGGATCTAATGGAGAATATGCCGGTAGTTGGGATCAGCTGAAGAACTTTATTCAAAACGGTGATATCTATATAGTCCAAAGGACCGAAACGACCAAATTATTAGATTACGGAAAGGAAGAAATTACCGTCAAATTTGATACTTTAGGTGCGGTTCCTGTTATGGATTCCCTGTTCAACGAGAACAAATATCCTGAATTCAACTTGGAAGCTTTGGCTGTTGTTCCTGGTTCTAATGGCAAGCAATTCGAGTTTTTTGCCGGTAAAATAGAAAGAAGCGGCAGACAGATCAGTGTGTTCGAAATCAGAGACCCTGATCCTGTCAACCCCGAAAGAAGAAGAAATAACAAGGAAAAAGCATTAAAAGTAGGTTCTAGAACTGACGCCTCTACTTCAGGTAACTGGGAATAATTTGGGTACTCAGGAAAGAAATAAGCAAATATTTTACAGCGATAGGTTTGATGTGGAAGACATATCAAGCCTATCGCTTTTCTTATATAGCGATGCTTTGTCTGTGTTGGCTAGGAATGAGCATGGTGCCGTTATTGCCAGCCATTTATACAGTTTTGGGGATCTGGCAGCCCTTAATAACATAGTGGCAGAAGATTCGTTAATCAATGCCGACAATACGGTGGGTAAGCTGCACGTACACAACGACTATTTTTGTTTGGTGCCCAGCGTGCTTTTTGATCCTTCTCAACGATATACTTACTTAAAGTTTGCCGCGCCGATTAATGAGCAAGTCCATGAAGTTTTCTATGAAGGCGTGGACAGCAAGAATGTACAGGTCGTCGGAGCCGTAGAAAAGACCCTTACTGCAATATTTGACAATGCGCTTCCTGATATGGAGATCAGCCATGCTGCATCTCTTGTACTTTCTTACGTTTGCAGTTACAAAACGCAGTTGTTGGGTCAGGAAATCTATGTTTTTGCTGAGCAGCAAAATATGTATGTGGCAGCTTTTACAGGAAACGAACTTAAGCTCTTCAATCGGTTTCCGGTAAAGGATGAACAGGATTTTTTAAAATATACCTTTGCCATCACCCATCAGCTCGCTTTCGACCGCATGTATTGCAGGATTACCATACTTGGGGATGTAAAAGGTATAAATGTCGATGTGGATGTTTTGAGGGAATATTTTAAAAATATCCAGGCCACAGAACCAAAGTCCAATCAAACCTACTCGCCTGGAGCAGAGATATTTAAAGAAACCCATCTTCTTGAAGCATATTGGACCCTGTAAATTTACGGTATGAAGAAAGTAGCAATTTTTCCCGGATCCTTTGATCCCTATACCAATGGCCACCATGACATCGTGATGAGAGGCTTGAACTTGTTTGATGAAATCATCATCGGAATTGGGTACAACTCTGCCAAGCAAAACCGCTATTTTGACATTGATATGATGGTGTCTAAGATAGAAGAGGTTTACAAAACAGTACCTCAAGTTAAGGTAGTTGTGTATAACGAGTTGACTTCTACACTGGCAAAAAAATACAGCGCCAACTTTTTAATCCGTGGATTGAGGAATACTACGGACTTCGAGTATGAAAATACCATCAGCCAGATGAATCGGCATCTGAATGAGGAGCTGGAAACTGTTTTCTTGATTACCTCCCCTGAATTCGCTTCCATAAGCTCTACCATAATCAGAGAAGTTCATCGCTATGGCGTAAATGTAAGTGAGTTTTTGCCTTACGAGGTCTGAACTTCCGGCACCATTCTTAAGAATTTTTTATATAGATATCGCATGGACGGGTAGGAGTTGACCAAAGCGGTTTTGGCTTCCTGATGGGTCAGCCATTGAATATCCTGAATACCTTCTTCTCGCTGGGGCTTCATCTTGCTGTCATCCATGTTTTCCATTACATACCAATAGGTCTTCTTCAGGATGCTTTTTCTGTTGGATGTATAGGTGTGCCAGGTTTTGCCTATTTCCTTACCCACTTTTACCTTCACGGCACATTCCTCTTCCACCTCACGTACCGCGCATTGCGCGGGAGTCTCCCCATTTTCAAATTTGCCCTTAGGCAGATCCCATTTACCTAACCGGTGGATAAAGAGCACCTTGTTGCCTTTGGTCACAATACCTCCTGCTGCCTTGATGATGGTGAAACGGCTCTTTATAAACTTTTTGACGGCTTCTTTCTCATTGGAAACAATCGTAACCGAATCAAGGTGTTTGAGTTTTCTAGTACGTAACAGGTAAAGTACTTTGACAAGGATATTCTTGGAAGGGTTAAGGATCAAGACGTCGTCGTGAAAGCTGGAGGAGGCGGGAAGATCCTTCGGATTATCGTAGATACATTCGAAGGTTTTTCCTTTGACCATTTCTTCCGGAGACAAAATGTCCAACGGCTTGTCATTGATGAAAATTCTCATATTGAAAGTATTTCGTCTCAAAATTGCAGAAAATTTTGCCCACCCACAACGGTAATATCCATTTTACGGCTAATTTTGAACCATGGAATTATTCGATGCGACAACAGCGGGTATGGTGGCCCGCAAATTACTAGAAATTAATGCCATTAAATTGCAGCCTAAGCAGCCCTTTACCTGGGCCTCAGGGTGGAAGTCCCCCATCTATTGCGACAACCGACTAGCCTTGTCCTACCCAGAGGTACGGTCATTGATAAAGCATAAACTGGTGGAAGTAGCCCATAAAAAATTTGATAGGGTAGAGGCTGTTGCGGGAGTAGCTACAGCAGGTATTCCGCAGGGTGCGCTAGTTGCCGATGCTTTGGATCTACCGTTCCTTTATGTGCGGTCTAAAGCCAAAGGACACGGCATGGAAAATATGATAGAAGGTAAAGTCACTGTGGGGCAGAGAGTATTGGTCGTGGAAGATTTGGTGTCAACAGGTGGCAGTTCCCTAAAGGCTGTTCAGGACCTTAAAACTGCAGGCTTCGATGTAGTGGGAATGGTTGCTATTTTTACCTACGGCTTTGAAGTGGCTAAGGAGAATTTCCAGCATGCAGGCATAAAACTCGTATGCTTGAGTGACTATGAAGCTTTATTACCCGAGGCTATAGCAGCAGATTATGTTACTGCCAACGATCTGGAGTCTTTAAATACGTGGAGGAAAGATCCAGGCAGTTGGGCAGTATAAACCCCTAAAATTTTTCGCTGACGCCCAACCCAAACAAGACAAAATCATATTTGACAGGATCCTGTGGATCAAAGCTTCGCAGGTTCCTTGTCAATTCCATTGCTGTCAGCCAATCTGTTTGTTTACGGGTGATAAGTCCTAATTTTCTCCCTACGCGATCTACATGTAAATCGCATGGACAAATCAGTTGGTAGGGTTTTATTTTTCTCCAGATCCCAAAATCCACTCCATGTTCATCTTGTCGAACCATCCACCGTAGAAACATATTGATGCGCTTGCAGGCAGCCTTTCGTTTCGGAGTGGCAATATGCTTCCGGGTTCGTTGCGGAGCATTGGGATCCATAAAAAATCGTTCATGGAAGTTGATCAATAAAGTCTCCATAATGTCAATGGAGTCATTCCAGCCGATGGTGAAGGCTTCTTCCAAGCTATCGTATTCTTTGTAAAAATTGGAAAAGAAGGAAAGAAAATACAGCGTGTCAATGTCGTTGAAGGTACGGTGCTTGAAGCGGAGAAAGGGTTTAAGGTCATTCTCCTGATGGTTGATCACGAAGTCGTGGGGGGCTCCGTCCATCATGTCTAGCAGCTCAAGACACTTGTTGATAATTGTCTTTCTTTGTCCCCAAGCCAAGATAGCCGCCATAAATCCTGCTATCTCTATGTCCTGTTTCTTGCTAAACCGATGCGGAATAGATATGGGATCAAGTAAGATAAAGTCCGGTTGATTATATTCTAAAGCTTTTTGCTCTAAAAAATCTTTTAACGCTTCATTCATAAGGCTGCTTTCACTTCTCCTCCCTGCATGCCATTAAACAATTTAAACTTGAGGTACCTGTTATCCTCTCGGGCCTAAAAGCACCTTGATTGGCGCTTTTAGGTGCATTTTTGAATGTGACTTAATAAGATATTTCTACAGGAAACCTAGAATTGACCGCCTTAAGCTGATCATATGCTGCCTTGGATACCTTAATAATAAGTTTGCTATTGTCTCCGGTATCCGGAAGCACTCCCACCACTCTAGCAAATACAGTGATGTCGTTTTGCTCGTTACGGATGCGCATAATTGTTCCCACTGGAGCGGTCCTATGAAGCACCAAATACTTTTTATGATTTCCCGTTCCTTCAATGACCTCGGCCTGTCCCGTTTCTTTTACGTTTTTAAATGCAGTGCTGGATGATGAAGCAGAACTTCCTGCAGTGCCCGTAGATGCTGTGGGATTGGTGACTTGCCGTTCTGCAGGTTTATTCGCTGGAGCAGGGGAAGTAATGGTAGGAACAGTATTGGTACTGTCTCTTCCCACTTTTAGGTTTTGTCCAAGCGAAAGATTGTTTGAGGTTAAGCCGTTCCAAGCAATCAAATCCTCTACCTTTGCGTTGTACTGTTTTGCTATAGAAAATAAGGTTTGCCCTTGGGTCACCTGATGGGTAATCCATCCTCCCGTGGTCATAGTGGTAGTAGGTTGAGGAGCAGGTACCGACTTTTGTTCAGCAGGCTGCTTTGCAGGAGAGGGTTCTGCTTTTTTTACCGTTGGTTGAGGAGCTTCGGCTACTTTCGGTGTGTCGGCCACAGGAACTTCAGCTTTAGCTTCTGCAGCTCCCTGTATAATCAAGGCCTGTCCTACGCTTAAATCGCTTCCTTTCAGATCATTCCAGCTCATCAAGTCATTAATAGAGACATTATAAGCTTTGGCAATGGAAAACATGGTTTCACCAGGAGCCACATTATGTAGTTTTGCACCGGCAGGTATGGCCGACTTTTCGACAAAAGGTATTCTAATTCTTTGGCCAATCTTCAGGCCATTTTTAAGTTCGTCATTATTTTGCACAATTTCGTTTACGGGAGTTTTATACCTCCGGGAAATGGCAAAGAGGGTTTCTTTTTCGTCCACTTGATGAATGATAAAGGATTGTCCATTAATCCTCTCTACTCCAACAGAATCCCTTGGTAACAGCTCATCGGCAAGGGAGACACCCGTCATAAACAACAAACCTAGTAGTAGAATACTTTTTCTCATGTCACATTTATACGTTCTTCCCTGCAAATTTCTTATTTATTTTTTCAAAAACAACTTAATAGTGATCTGCGGTAGACGTCTACTCAAGGTAAACGATTTGACCACAAAATACTGATCTAAAACCCTGAAAATTTTAATTTCGAGAAGTTATGTAGCGTATCGCGACTCATTAGCGACGGAAATTATGTATATTAATGCGTAAACTTGTGATATGAAACATTGGGTCATTTTTATGCTCTTGTGGTTGGTGATGCGGCCAACGAATCTTTTAGCCCAGTCTGCAGATCCTGAGCCAGTGAAAAGTACCGTTTTCGTTTTTGATATTAAAGGAGATATTGATCCACGGATGAATCGAAGGGTAGGACTGGCACTGCAGGAAGCTGCTAATCAAGAAGCCGATCTGGTCATCATTCATATGGATACTTATGGCGGTGTGGTGAATGATGCAGATGATATTCGCACCCTGATATTGGAGTCTGCTGTTCCTACACATGTTTTTATTGACAAGGATGCAGCATCTGCTGGCGCATTGATAGCCATCGCCTGCGATAGCATTTATATGGCTCCCGGTGCTAGCATTGGTGCGGCTACGGTGGTAGTGGGGGGAACCGGAGAAGCGGCACCTGACAAATACCAGTCTTACATGCGCTCAATTATGCGCAGCACAGCTGAAGCCACAGGACGAGACCCTAAAATCGCAGAGGCGATGGTTGATGAAAGTTTGGTGGTGGAAGGAGTTTCGGAGGCCGGTACGGTGGTTACATTTTCTGTATCTGAAGCGATAACTCATGGATTTTGTGAGGCCCAAGTAAGGTCGATCGAGGAGATTGTAGAACGACAAGGTATTACTGACTATGAAATTGTTCGGCATGAGCTGTCCACTGTCGAAACGGTCATTTCCTTTTTCCTCAACCCTGTAGTAAGCGGCTTTCTGATCCTGATAATATTCGCTGGTATATATTTCGAACTACAAACACCTGGAGTGGGTTTCCCAATTCTCGCCAGTATTGTGGCGATTATCTTATATTTTATCCCCTATTACCTTAATGGTTTGGCTGCGAATTGGGAAATGATTGCTTTTGTTGCTGGTGTAGTGTTGATTCTGGTTGAGATTTTTGTCATTCCCGGGTTTGGCATTTTTGGTGTGCTTGGGATCACGCTGGTCTTAATGGGTTTGACCCTGGGTATGTTACCCAATGAATTTTTTGATTTTACTTTTGTTCCTTCTGGAGATCTTTTCATGGCTTTGGTTACTGTAATATTGGCGGCAATTGTAGCGGTCAGCTTGATATTTGCGTTTGCACCAAAGGTCAACGAGTGGCAAATGTTTAAGAGGTTTTCGCTGGCAGATGTTCAAAGACGGGAGGAGGGCTATACCTCTTCTATATATGGCAACCATCTATTGGGAGCGGAGGGACTTGCCCACACACGACTTATGCCTAGCGGAAAGGTCAAAATCAATGACGAAATCTACGATGCTTATTCCCGAGGAGAATTTATCGACAGGGGTGAAAGCATCAAGGTAATCAGTACAGAAGGCACTTCTTTGAGAGTAAAAAAAATTGTTTGACAAATCCACTTTAAATTTGAACTTTGACTTGTGAATCTAATCTAAGTGAATGACTGTTTTTAGAAGAATCTACTCTGTATATGGTCTGATCGTATTCGCCTCGACTTTTTTGATTCTTCTGCCGCTGTTTTTTATAACCATTAATATCCCCGGCTTAAAGAAGTACGGCAGAAAACTCAACAGGATCTGGTCTACGGTTTTTTTTACTTTAATAGCGATACGGGTCAGGTATGTCAACAGAGATTTGATCAAGAGTGACCAGCAATACATTATTGTGTCCAACCATTTTTCTTATTTGGACATCCCCGTGCTGGGCTTTATCAATAAAGATATTGTTTTTGTAGGTAAAAGCTCTTTGGGAAAGATCCCGTTGTTTGGCTATATGTTTAGGAATTTGCATATCTCTGTTGACCGCATGAGCTTAAAAAGCAGGGCTGACTCAATATTGCGAACCAAACAGGCGTTAGATGAGGGGAGTAGCGTGGTGATGTTTCCAGAAGGAGGTATTACTTCTACAGCGCCACCATTAATGGGCCGTTTTAAAGATAGCGCCTTTAAAATCGCCATTGAGAAACAAATACCGATTATACCTGTTACATTATCGTATAATCATATAATTTTGCCTGATGACGGCAAGCTGCTGTTACGGTATAAAACCGCAAAAGCCGTGGTTCATCCTCCTATATCTGTCAATGCCAGCGATAGGCGGTCTGTGGCCGAGCTAAAAGAAAAATGCTTTAACATCATCCAAAACCAATTGTTGGAAGACAATAAACTTGAGAAATGAAATTAGATACCAATACGATCAAAAAAATAGCCCACTTGGCCCGCTTAGAATTTAATGAAGATGGGGCTGAGAAGATGAAACAGGACATGACGCAGATCTTGGATTGGGTAGAAAAACTTAATGAGGTGGACACTGAGGGTGTGGAGCCTATTACCACCATGTCATCGGAAGTTAATGTGCTGAGGGAAGATGTCGTGGGTGAACATCTATCTCACGAAAGAGGCCTGAAGAACGCTCCCCACCGTGACTCCGATTACTTCCGGGTGCCTAAGGTCATTGAATAATGTACAACAGGTTACCAGGTAGATTCTATACTTTTTTATTTAAAGCTGTACCTTTTGCCCTAGCGATAGCCGGATGTATCGTTATGTTGGTATGGCATTTTTTCTTTTCGGGTAGCAGTATGCCGATTGTTCCAGCTCCCTCTGCGGACCTGATTAAAGTCCCATTTGACTTTTTCGACCTGGGCATTTATCAATACCTCTTAGAGGTAGACAATTATGTCCTTTTTGAACATTTCGAATCTTTGCCACCGCAGAGTTTTCCTGGCTGGACTACTGCCTTTGGAATTAGCATTTGGTTGGCGATAGTCATAGGTTTGGTGCTGGTAAGCCTATTTAACAGGATGCAGTTTGTGCTTAGCATGGGGCTGATTATTTTTCTTTTAACACTTACAGGGGTCAATGGGCTGAATATAGGAGGGATAAGCAACAACATGCCGACAATAATATTGATGGTGGGGCTCATCCTTCCCGCCGCAATCGTCCACACCTTCTATTCACATTGGGGACTTGGAAAGAGAACTGCTGTCATTTTACCTATAGCTTTGCTCACTTTGCCGCTGTTGCTGGGATTAGGCGAGGCTGTAAATGGCGCATTGTTACTCGCTGAAAATCTTTCCCTTTTCGCAATGGCAGTGACAGGATTATTTATGCTTTATACGGGACATGTTGTAATATCATCTGTTTACGTGCTGCTAGCAAAATTAAACAAAGGGGTAGGCCTAAAGATCTCTTGGCATATTACCGTTATCAGCATCCTTTATCTGCTTTTCTTCCTTTTTCTACTCCTGAGAATCACAGGCAATTTCCAGTGGGATGCTCCCATACCGCCGGTGAGGATTTTGTTTCTTATTGTAGGTGTGTTAGGGTATTTTGAGACCAAGCGTAAAATCGAGCAGTTCGAACAGCCTTACGTGTTTTCAGCTGTAGGTGAAGGACTTTACCTTCTTGGTTTCGCCATTTCTGCCTTGACTTTTTGGAAGGCAGAACTTTCCGCGAATCAGCCCATGCTGGATTTTCTAGAGCATACATTTATCTATAGCCAATTGGCTTTTGGGCTGCTGTTTTACGCCTACTTGATGGCCAATTTCGGAAGCTTGATGAACCAAGGTAGCCGAGTGGAGACAGTGCTATTCAAGCCGAAGTTTTTTGCCTATTACCACATGAGGATTGGGGCAATGTTGGCCTTGTTGAGCATCATTGTTTTTGCCGATGGCATTGTAGGTGTGCAGGTAAATGCTGCATCGACTAATATTTCAGCGGATTATTATTATGCCACGGGTCGACATACAGAAGCTTCTATCCTGTATGAACATTCATGGGAAAGTTATAGGCGGAATGCAAAAGCGGGGAATACAGTGGCGCATCTAGCCTTGCTTAATAAGCAGCCCACTGCAGCAGTCAATACCTTGTTGCGAAATTTCGACAATGCCCCGTCAGTTAACGACGTGCTCTTGCTTGCGGGGTTGCTGCAAGAAAACGGCAACGAATCCGGAGCGTTCTCTGTGCTTGAGGGAGGATTGGCCTTATTTCCCAATAATCCCTATCTGTTAAACAATATGGCCTTTTATTATAGTGATAACGGAAGGGCAGAAGAAGCTTTTCAGTTACTGGAAAGCATAAGAGGCTCAAAAAATCAAATAAATGCCAATAAAGTAGCCCTACAGGCTAAACACCTTGTCCGTTATGATGAACAAATCAAGGCCGGCACAGATCAGGCAGGTAAAGTAAACACTTTGGCTTTCGCCAATTTGAAGGGTGATGATGTTCCTTTTTCTTTAGCCACTGACGTGATAAATGACACGGATGTGCTGTCACGGGCAATTCTCAGAAATCAGTGGAGTTACGCGGTGGGAGGTGATCTTCACAAGGATATTGCGTTGATCGATACACTTTTAGCCAAAGGAGTAAATGCAACGGTTGAAGAGGAACTAAGACAAACAAGAGTTATCCGAAGCCTGAAACAGGATTATATCAATGAGTCGCTGAAGCGCCTCAATGGATTGGCTTATCAGTTTCCAAATGCGGCTGCGAAATACCACTTTATGGCGGCCAACATCTTGATCGGGCAACTGGATTTTGAGAAGGCGGCGATTGAACTGATGCAGGCGGAGGAGAAGGGTTTTGATAACTTTAAAACAGAACATTTGCCGATCTTATATTATGGAGGGCGCGTTGGGAAGGCGTTTGAAGTAAGCAGCAAGCATAATATTGAGTTCCCCTCCTGGATGCGGTTTGATGAGCAGGCGTCGTTGGCGCCAAATGATACTACTCTCTTTTTTTCCGGCCTTTCCAAAATCAATACCATGGTAAAGGCGCAGTTTATGGCCCATTTGGACAGCATCCAATCTGAAAAACTGAAGCCGCTTTTTGCCTACCAATTGCTACTTCGTAAGGCGCACTGGCTGCAGCAGGAAGAGATTCGGAGCTTGGTTGCCATAGCTGAAAGCCACAGTGAGAAAACACGGTTTGAACATCTTGTAGCGCTTAAAACGTTACTGAGAGAGGACACCTTTAATGAAGATCAGGAGGTGGCAAGTAGCCTGCCATTGGACCGAAATGCTTACTGGACGCCAATGGTGTTTAAAGCAATGGAGAAGGCGGAAGGTAATCTTGAAAAATATAATATTCTCGTTGAGGCATCCAATTTCAATAAAGACCCTTTGCTTTGGATCAACTTGGTGAAATACAGTAGGCTGGTAGGAGTGGACCATTACACCAGTTCGATCTTAAGCCAAATGAGTGAGTGGGTGGATGCAGAAACCCTGGTGGAATTGCAGCTTGAAATCCTTTAACATCCTTTCACATAAATTACCTCAGTTAATCCAGTATTTTTAGTTATAAAATATTAACTTCACAGCGGTTAATAACATTTTAGGATGACAAAGGTTATAGAAACACACGACATCAAGAAAACCTACAAGATGGGGATGGAAGAAGTGAGAGCGCTTAAATCCATCAGTATTGCTATTGATAGGGGAGAGTATGTTGCTTTTATGGGACCGTCCGGCTCAGGTAAGTCTACCTTGATGAACATCATAGGTTGTCTTGATACGCCCACAGCAGGCACATATATCTTAAACCATAAAGATGTAAGTGATATGTCTGAAAATGAATTGGCAGAAATTCGTAATAAAGAAATAGGCTTCGTGTTTCAGACCTTTAACCTGCTGCCGAGGGCTAGCTGTCTTGAAAATGTTGCGCTGCCTTTGATTTACGCAGGATATAACAAATCTGATAGAGAAGATAAAGCATTCATGGCACTGAAGAGTGTGGGCTTGGAGGAAAGGGTGCACCACAAACCCAATGAGCTTTCCGGTGGCCAAAGGCAACGTGTAGCCATTGCCAGGGCATTGGTAAATGAGCCTAGTATCATTCTGGCGGATGAGCCAACGGGTAACTTAGATAGTAAAACCTCCCATGACATTATGGGATTGTTTCATGAGCTTCATCAAAAGGGGAATACGATTATCATGGTAACCCATGAAGATGATATTGCTCATTTCGCACATAGGATTATCAGGTTGAGAGATGGCTTGGTCGAATCGGATACCATCAACCCGCATCCTACTTTGAAAGAAGCTGTGTTGTAAGCGTTATAGCATGAAGATTTATACCAAAACAGGAGACAGCGGTACTACTGCTTTGCTTGGGGGTAAAAGGGTTTCTAAATCCAATATAAGAATCGAAGCTTATGGTACGGTAGATGAACTTAATGCCTATATAGGATTGTTGAGGGATCAGGAAATCAACGATCCGAGAAAAGGGTTCTTGAAGGAAATTCAGGAAAAGCTCTTTGTCTTAGGCGCCTCCTTGGCTACAAGTCCTGGAAGAGATAAAGTAAAAAAACCGGATATATACCCGGAAGATATCACTGCCTTAGAGGCTGAGATTGACCGGATGGAGAGTCATCTAGAGCCTTTGACGAGATTTATCTTGCCTGGAGGTCACCAAGTGGTCTCCTTTTGCCATTTAGCCCGGACGGTGTGCAGACGGGCAGAACGCTGTACGGTAAATCTTCAAGAGGTAGAAGAAGTTAAAGATAATGTTATCCAATATTTGAATCGATTATCCGACTACTTGTTTGTACTAGGTCGGTTAATTGCTAAAGAACTGAATGTAGAAGAGGTAACTTGGGTGCCAAGAATGAACAAAGAATGAACAGTACACTAGAAATTAAGGTGGATAAGATCCAAGATTCCAAGTTGGAAAATACGGATTTTAGCAATTTGGTATTTGGCCAAATTATGAGCGACCATATGTTTGTGGCCGATTATGTAGATGGTGGATGGACAGACTTGAGGATTACCCCTTATGCGCCATTGTCTCTTAATCCTGCCAATGCCACGCTTCATTATGGTCAGTCGGTATTCGAAGGGATGAAAGCCTATAAAAATGAACAAGGTGAAGTGTTGGTCTTTAGAGCTGATGCTAATCAACGAAGGCTTAATGAGTCAGCTAAACGGATGTGCATCCCTGAAGTTCCTGAAGATATCTTCATGGAAGGCTTGAGCAGGTTGTTGGAAATTGACCGGGATTGGATTCCCAATGCTCCGGGTTGCTCCTTATACATTCGGCCTTTTATTTTTGCCACTGATGACTATTTAGGTATTAGGCCTTCTGCCAAGTATAAGTTTATGATTTTTACCTGTCCTGTAGGTCATTACTATGCTAAACCTGTTTCGGTAAAAGTGGAAACCTATTACAGCCGGGCGATTGAAGGGGGTACAGGGTCGGCAAAAGCTGCAGGAAATTACGCAGGTTCCCTCTACCCGGCATTGATAGCACAACGGCAGGGTTATGATCAGTTGCTGTGGACGGACGGTAAAACCCATCAATTTATTGAGGAGAGTGGCACCATGAACGTGATGTTTATGATTAACAACAAGCTGATCACTGCACCAACTACAACAGGCACCATTCTTAAAGGAATTACCCGCGACAGCGTTTTGACGCTTGCCCGTGAAATGGACGTGGATGTAGAAGAAAGATTCCTTAGCGTCACCGAGCTTCAAGAAGCGTTGGAAAAGAATACTTTACAAGAGGCCTTTGGTACAGGAACAGCAGCAACGATTGCGCATATTTCCCTTATCAATGTTGATGGACAGGACTATGAGCTTCCGGAGGTGCCTGAAGATGCCTTCTCCAACAAGGTGCTGGACCTACTCGGAAAGATTAAATATGGAAAGATTGAAGACCATCATGGTTGGATCACTAAGTATTGAAGGTATTATGACAAGTAAGAAAGTGTCGGAACGCAAGTTGCCGACACTTTTTTGTTTATTATGACGTGGTAGTTCAAAAAATGATCAAAGGAATGTTTTTGCTATTGTTGCTCACCCTTACCATGGCTGAGTTGAAAGCACAGAAGTTTTTACTGCTTCAAAAAGGAGCGAATCAAAAAACAAGCATCAAGTATGAGGAAGGGAACATGATCCGCTATCAACAACAGGGACAGGAATATTTTACCGTTGACATTATCAAAGAAATACACCCGGAGTATTTGGTGTTGGGCGAAAACATTCTAAAACCGGAAAATATTACAGTTGTAGACATCATTGACAAAGACGAACGTAACCATACGCTCCAAAACCTCAGTGTTTTGATGTATTCGGGAGCGGGTCTCTTGTTGGTGGCGGAAACCGTCAATAGCCTTTACAGGGATAAAAAGCTGAGCTACAGTGACGGTGGCTTAGTGGTGAGCGGTTCTTTATTGACGGCGGGATTTATCCTGTCAAAAATAAAGTATCGGTACTTTAAGCAAAAAGGGAGAAACAAAATAAAGATTATTTACTTGGAGAATTAGTACGTGATTTTTATGTATATGTCACTCATTTAGAATGTATTGCGTAACAGCGTTTTATTCAATAGTTTAGGTGGAGAAAACGCTGCTTTAATAGTAAATTGCTGTATTGCTTTTTATCACGCCCATATTTCATAAACTTTGCAAATAATTTTTATCATCAAACTTAACATACACTATGACATCAGAACAGTTGAAAGACTTGAAGGCCCGTGTTTCGGCCTTGGGGAGGTATCTTTGACTACGATCGTAAGATTGCAGAGATAGCAGATTTTGAAGCAATTTCAGCACAACCGGATTTTTGGAACGATACGGAAGAGGCTGAAAAAGTAATGAAACAGATACAGAGCAGAAAGGCTTGGACCAGTTCCTATGAGGAAATTACAGCCAAGCTGGATGATCTGGAGGTATTGTATGAGTTTTATACCGCTGGCGACGTTTCCGACCAAGAGGTCGACAAGGAATACAAAGAAGCACTGAAAAAAGTAGAAGATCTGGAGCTCAAGAAAATGTTGAGCAGTGAGGAGGATCAGCTGAGCGCAATGATGGAAATTAATCCCGGAGCTGGAGGTACCGAAAGTAATGATTGGGCTTCTATTCTCATGAGGATGTACATCATGTGGGGAGAGAAGAATGGTTATAAAGTGAGGGAAGTGGATCTTCAAGAAGGCGACGTAGCAGGTATCAAATCCGCCACGTTGGAGTTTGACGGTCCTCTTGCCTATGGTTTCTTGAAATCGGAAATTGGAGTACACCGACTGGTCAGAATATCACCCTTTGATAGCGGTGGACGGAGGCATACCTCATTTGCCTCTGTATACGCTTATCCAGTAGTGGATAATTCGATCAATATAGAAATCAACCCTGCGGATATAGAGTTCCATACATCCAGATCTGGAGGAGCAGGAGGTCAGAATGTAAACAAAGTAGAGACAAAGGTTCAGCTGACGCACAAGCCCACGGGCATTGTGGTCGTATGTCAGGTAGAGCGTTCCCAATTAGCCAATAAAGAAAAAGCAATGCAGATGCTTAAGTCGAGACTTTTCCAGTTGGAAATGGAAAAGCGTAATGCTGAACGTGCAAAGGTGGAATCCAGCAAGTTGCGTGTGGACTTTGGCTCCCAGATCCGGAATTATGTCCTTCATCCCTATAAATTGGTAAAAGATGCCCGGACAGGATATGAGACTTCTGATGTACAGTCCGTATTAGACGGCGAGATAAATGAATTTATTAAAGCGTATCTGTTAGCGCAGAGCGAAGAAGAAGCTAGTAAAAATTAATCACAAAAAAATCCCGTGTTTTATGCACGGGATTTTTTGTTGCTGCGTATTAAGCTTCGGCTTGAATAACGCCACATCCGATCCTTCCACCTGCTGCACCGGCCGGTTGGGATTCAAAGTCGTCAGGATCTGCATGAATGATCACCGCTTTGTTGAGAATATTGGTGTCTTCTGATCCTCCGATTGACCAATCATCAAATTCCATCTCAAGTGTGGCTATGCCATCTTCATTGGCAACCAAATTGTCAATGTCTCCAGCGTGGAAACCATTATGCCCTCTTTTGCCATGTGGATCATCGGTGGGGTTCCAATGGGATCCGGCAGAAGTAGCATCAGGAGCGCTGCAATCTCCTTTTTCATGAAGGTGGATAGCATGTTCTCCTGGCGTCAGGTTTTCTACCCTGATTACCATTTTCACAGGGCCATCACCGGTCTGGGTGAAAGTGGCAGTGCCGGTGACCTCGTTTCCACTTGTTGGCGATATCTCTGCGATAGCAGTACGCGCTTGATTGGCGCCTAAATCTTCATTGACTTCCGTAGGAGCTCCGGGAGCTATTCCTAAACTATCGGATAGCTCTTCACCAGAGTTATTCGTGCCCGATCCGCAGGCTACCATAAAGGAAGCCGCACCTAGAAAAAGAAAATAATTGACTTTTTTCATAATCATTTTAAGTTTAAAATATGGGTAATTGAATTAAAAACTGTGCCAAATCTCATGCTCTGTCACCTGCACGTATAGCCGCGTTTCTTGTCTTCGAATGAGGTGCAAGCGTAACACTTTGTTCCGTACATGTAACATCGACCAGCCTATTTGACATTGCTAGAAGCCACAGAATGGCCTTAAATATCAAAGGTAGCCCTTTTATCCATAGGCTTCAAAGGGCCCAGTTCTTTTATTTAGGCAGTTTTTGTCATTCGACGGCCATTGTTTGAAGTCCTGTAGAGGGCGCCGATCTGTTTTAGGGTTCAGTTATTGGACCGTTATGTTGGTAAACGTTTGATAACTTAAACCCATGTGCTATGTCTATTGTAAAAGTGATTGAGGTGATAGCGAGTTCTGAGACAAGCTTTGATGACGCGGTTCAGAACGCGCTGAATGAAGCGTCAAAAACAGTAAAAAACATTGATTCTATTTATGTGAAGCATTTTAAAGCCAATGTGGAGAATAACAAAATTGTTTCCTGGGGGGTAAATGCAAAAATATCTTTCACTATTGACAACTAATATGATGAGCGGAAAAGAGAATGAGGAAAAAATGAAAGACAATGATGTCACCGCAAGCGATGACACATTAGGAGAAAACACAGAACAAACACCTTTGGCCGAAAAGGTAAAAAAAGACCGTCAGGCTGTAGAAAAAGGCAAAAAGGAATCCAAATGAAACCTTCTTTTTAGGTTTCTACTAAAATCAGAGAGGCTTGCCTAAGTCTCTCTTTTTCGTTGAGGTGTGAAAGTCATATTTACGACAGATTTTTTATGAACAAACTCTGGTATAAAAATGCCGTTATATACTCCTTGGACATTGCCACATTTAAGGACGCAAACAGAGACGGAGTAGGCGACCTTCGTGGATTAAAACACAGGCTAAACTATTTGGCGGGCTTGGGTATTGATTGTATATGGTTGTTGCCCTTTTACGATTCACCGAACAAGGACAACGGCTATGATATCAGGGATTATTACAAAATAGACGATCGTATCGGAGATTTTGGTGAATTTGCTGAACTGGTAGATATAGCAGAGGAAAAAGGCATTCGTATACTTGTGGATCTGGTGGTGAATCACACTTCGGATCAACATCCTTGGTTTCAAGAGGCGCGAAAAAACAAAAATTCTCCATATCGTGATTACTACATTTGGTCTTCCACAAAGCCAAAGAACCATAATGATCATGTCATGTTTGGGCATCACCAGGGAGATACTAATTGGCACTTTGATAAGGAAGCAGGTGCATATTATTACCACACATTTTATCCGCACCAACCTGATCTAAACATGACCAATCCTGTTGTTAGAGAGGAGATCAAACGCATCATGCATTTCTGGCTTAAGCTCGGAATTTCAGGATTTAGGCTAGACGCGGTGCCCCATCTTGTCCGCAAGAAGGGGGAAATACACTTTGAAGGAGATCCTCACGATATACTTCGTGATTTACGGGATTTTGTCGAAGGACAGAAAAAAGAGGCTGTGCTGCTGGCAGAAGTCGACGTAGAACCCGAGAGGTATAAGGATTTTTTTGGTGAAGAGGACCAGATGAACCTCTTACTGAATTTCTATGTAGATAATTACATCTTTCTATCCTTAGCAAGAGAATCTGCCCAGCCACTTCAAAAGGCGTTGAAGAAACTCCCACAACTGCATGCTAAAGAACAATACGCTACCTTTCTGCGCAATCACGATGAGCTTGATCTGGAGAGGCTTACCCACACAGAAAGGGAGGAGGTGTACCAAGTATTTGCTCCTGAGGAAGATATGAGGATATTTGGGAGGGGTATAAGGAGACGGATCGCTCCCATGCTCGAAAACAATCGCCAAAAACTGGAGCTTGCTTTTAGTCTACTTTTTTCACTACCCGGCAGTCCCGTCATCTGGTATGGTCAGGAGATCGGCATGGGAGAAAACCTTTCCCGTAAAGGCAGGGATAGTGTACGCACTTGGATGCAGTGGTCATCAGATAGTAACGGCGGTTTTACGGAGGTAGAAATATCTGGGACAAAAGGAAACACGATCAGTAAGGGGGAGTTCAGTTACAAACAGGTAAATGTCAGAGATCAGCAGATGGATCCCCACTCTTTGTTAAACTGGATGCGCCGTGCCATCAGCTTCAGAAAAGAGTCGCCGGAATTTGGATGGGGTGCGTTCGAAGTGGTGAAGACTGACAATAAAAACGTTCTAGCCCACTGCTGCCGAACGAAGGATGGAGCCGCAATAGCTGTTCACAATTTCTCTGCTGAGGAACAGCAGGTGGCTTTGGAGCTTCGGGATCTGGAGGGTTTTATGGACATGTTTGGAGACAAGGTTTATGATCCATTTGACAGCAATAAAAATCAACTATTTATAAGAGGCTATGGCTATAGGTGGTTATGCAGAAGACAGAACTAATTCAATTTTTGATAGATATAAGATTGCTTTTTCTTTTAACGTTTACTTTTTAAATTATCGCCTCATAAAACGTCAAAAAAATGAATAAACCGGATCGACTCAAGGCTCCTTTTTCAAGAAGAGATTTCATCAAGGCTTCAGCTATGTCGGCTGCAGGAGTTATGATTGTACCCCGTCATGTTCTTGGCGGTAAAGGCTTTGTTGCACCAAGCGATAAAGTGAATATTGGAATTATAGGTGCAGGAGGTAAAGGGCGACAGAACACGGAAAACCTGATGAAACTGGACGATGTCCAGATTACGGCCATTGCCGATCCGGCCAATTACTGGAATCTCGCCGAGTTTTATTATCGGTTTGAAGCGGGTAGGGGGACAGTAAAGAAAGTCGTAGAGGACCATTACCAAAAAAAGACGCCAAATTTTAAGGTAGCCGAATACATCGATTTCCGGGAGATGATGGAGAAGGAAAAGGCACTGGACGCCATAGTCTGTTCTACCCCGGACCATACCCATGCATACATCTCCCTGATGGCCATGAGGGCCGGCAAGCATGTGTATTGTGAAAAGCCCCTAACCCATAATATTTGGGAAGCCAGACTTCTAAAAAAGGTGGCTCAAGAAACAGGTTTAGCCACTCAATTGGGTAACCAAGGCCATAGCGCGGACGGCATGCGTGAAACAGTTGAATATTTACGTGATGGTGCTATTGGCAATGTATCTGAAGTTCATGCTTGGGTGCCCGCCACCCGTTGGATTCCAGCATTGAGGGGAGTGCCTACCGGATCTTCACCGCTACCGGAAGGCTTCAAAGAATGGGACCTTTGGCTAGGACCTGCTGCTGAGCGCCCCTATCATGAGGCTTATGCCCCCGTGACCTGGAGAGATTTCTGGGATTTCGGTTTAGGAGCACTGGGTGACTTTGGTTGCCATGATATGGATGCAGCCACTTGGGCCTTTAACCTTTCTGCCCCAGATACTGTGGAGATTTTCCCTGCCGGCTACAGTGACAAAGATATTACACCTTACGGGGAAATAGGATATTATCACTTCAAAGAGAAAGGTGACCAAAAAGCCCTTAAGCTCACATGGTATTCGGGTGGCCTAAGACCTGAACTACATGAGATGCTGCCAAACGGTTTCAAACTTCCAAGTCGTGGGTCTATGTTTGTAGGGGACAAAGGACTAATCCTCAACGATGGAGGCAATCGCGCACCTCAAATCTACCCTGAAACCCTTCGTGCATCCTACACAGCGCCAAGTCCAACATTAGTACGCTCGAATGGGCATTATAGAGATTGGGTGGATGCCATTAAAGGCGGTCCCCAAGCCAGCTCCCATTTCGGATATGGAGCAGATCTTACTGAAATAACTTTATTAGGGGTGGTTTCACTAAGGATGGGTGGACAGAAGATTTATTGGGATTCAGAAAATATGAAGGCAAAAGGTCTTCCCGACGCGGATGTCTACATTAAAGAGCCTGTCCGCAAAGGTTGGGAGATGGCTTAAGTTACAAAAACCAGGTACATGTATCAAAATTCAACAGGGGAGCCCACAAAGCTCCCCTCAAAAATTAATATTTACCAAGTATTTACCCGCTTGTTTGGTAATACCTTATCTACGAACAAGCCCTGGGGAACCATTGAAGAAAACGGTGTTGGGAAGTTCAACGACTTTACGAATCAGGCTTTGGCTGAAATTAAAGCCTTAGGAATTACCCATATTTGGTACACAGGCGTACTTCATCATGCTCTGATCCGGGATTACACCGCATACGGAATTTCTAATGATGATCCGGATGTAGTGAAAGGAAGAGCAGGTTCGCCTTATGCTATCAAGGATTATTATCAGGTGAATCCGGATTTAGCGGAAGACCCTGCTAACCGGTTGGAGGAATTCAGGCAACTGGTCCAGCGTACCCACCAACAAGGGATGAAGGTGATAATAGATATTGTCCCCAACCATGTAGCAAGAAAGTATGAAGGAAAGAACAATCCCCCAGGGGTGCAGGATTTCGGTGCTGCGGATGATACCTCGGTAACCTATCGCAGAGACAATAACTTTTACTACAATCCCGGTGAACATTTTGAAGTTCCTCATCCTGAGAACGGCTATCGTCCTCTAGGAGGGGAAGGTCATCCCCTGGCTGATGGAAAGTTTGATGAATTTCCTGCCAAGTGGACCGGGAATGGCTCTCGCCTTTCCAGACCGCACTTCAACGACTGGTATGAAACCGTAAAGATCAACTATGGGGTGCACCCTGATGATAGCAAAGACTTTCCACTCCTTTCTGAGGAATTTGAATGGAAAAGTACTGCAGCACATTTTGAATTTTGGGAAGAACAGGATGTGCCGGATTCATGGAAGAAATTCCGCGATATCGCTTTATTCTGGTTAAATTTTGGGGTAGATGGGTTCCGTTATGATATGGCCGAGATGGTTCCCGTGGAATTTTGGAGTTACCTGAATGCGCATATCAAAAAGCAATACCCCGATGCTTTTTTGCTGGCGGAAGTGTACAACCGTGATTTGTACCGCTCATACTTGCGGTTAGGAAGGATGGATTACCTATACGATAAGGTTGGACTATACGATACCTTGAAATTGATCATGCAAGGTCATTGGGATGCAGATCATCTTCCGTACCGGGTGGAAGAAATTCAGGATATCGAGCATCATATGCTTCATTTTTTGGAAAACCATGATGAGCAACGAATCGCGAGCCCCGAATTTGCCGGATCAGCATTGAAGGGAAAGCCCGCCATGGTGCTCTCTGCCACAATCGGCACTTCCCCCACGATGGTTTATTTTGGCCAAGAAGTAGGCGAACCTGCTGCTGAGCAAGCAGGGTTTGGATCTCCCTCTCGGACATCTATATTCGATTACATCGGCGTACCCCATCATCAACGTTGGATGAACAACAAAAAGTTTGATGGGGGACAGCTTTCAGTGGAAGAAAAAGCGCTGAGAGACTTTTACGCCAAGTTGCTCAACTTTACCTTGGATGCACCCGCGCTGTCGGGCAAGTATGGCGACCTACATCGTTATAATAGAATGAGGAATACAGATTATCCTTCAACAGTCTTCTCCTTTGTACGCTGGTGTGATCAACAAGCGTTGCTTATTTTGACAAATTTTCATCCTGAATTGACTGCTGAATTCACTTTAGAGGTGTCAGCTGAGGTGGTCAGCTGTTTGGGCTTATCAGAAGGCGATTACCGTCTTGTGGATAGATTGGATGAGGAGCATATAAAACTACTTCATGTACGAAACGGTGAAGGTATGTTGGATGTACAGCTCGATCCCTTGGTTTCAGTAATTTACGAGCTGGTAGGTTAGTTGAAACTGAATGGAAAAGAACATGAAAAAAATTGATCCTATAATTGCGGTAAAAGATGTGAATGCGAGTGCGGAATGGTATCACGCAGTGTTCGGTTGCAAGAGATTGCACGGTGGAAATGAATTTGCCGTACTTTATGATAACAACGAAATTTACTATGTCTTCACAAGTGGGGAGAACATGACCATCCGACTTTGATGAATCCCGATATAACTCCTGGAAATGGATTGATTTTGTACTATAAAACAGACGACTTAGCGCGCATCCGTCATAATATAGAGACGATACAGCATCCTGTTGAAGAGGAGATTCACTTAAATCCTAACTCGCAGAAAAATGAATTTTCTGTGCGGGACAAAGACGGCTACTATTGGATAATCACCGAATATCATGAGTACGGAGGGTGAGTGATGGACTGTCGTGTTGATTAGCGGATTTCACTACGACACCACCATATAGAGATTAATAGGTCGCACGTCCGCCGGATAAGTCGAAGGTAAAGCCAGTAGTAAAGCTGTTCATGGGCGAGACGATGTAGCCTACAAGATTAGCCACTTCTTCTAAAGTTCCGAAACGTCTCATTGGGATTTTCTCTGCCATGTATTTCACCTGCTCTTCCGGCAGCGCATCCACCATAGCGGTCTGTACTACTGCTGGAGCCAAGGCATTGATCGTGACTCCGGTATCGGCATATTCTTTTCCTTGTACCTTCGTCATGCCGATGACAGCGGCTTTAGAAGCCGAGTAAGCCACCATACCTGCATTGCCCTCTTTGCCTGCAATGGAGGCGATATGAAGGATGCGCCCATAGTTCTGTTGGATCATAAACGGAAGAACATGCTTTGAAGTAAAATATGAGCCAAAAAAGTTCACATCAAAAACATTCCGCACATCTTCGGTCTGAGTTTCATGGCTTTTAATATTCGTGGTACCCGTGATGCCAGCGCTATTGACCAAAATTTCAATGTGTCCATAGTGGCGATGGATATCTTCCAAAGTATCTTTAACCTGTACTTCATCCGTGATATCCAAAATATAGCTATTTGTTTCAGTGACCATTTGACTTCCGATCTGGTGCAGCTTCTGACTGTTAAAGTCAAGTAAGGCAAGTCTTACTCCTTCCTGTGAAAGCTTAGATGCAATGGCAAAACCCAATCCTGATGCTGCTCCTGTGATAACGGCTACTTGCTCCTTAAATGTCCTCATTGAATATCTTACTGTAAATTGCGTGGTGAAACGGATGGATCAATTTATTTTTACTCGATTTTATTTGATGTTAAAGCTTGTTGAATAATGCCTCTTGCTTCCCTTGGCATGGGCAGTGCTAATGCCGCGTCTTGGCCTCGTTTTGACATCTTTCTCCAAGTCTTTTGAACAATACTGATCACTTTGTCTTCTTCATGTTGCTTGATAAAATCTTCAAAGTAGTACTTTAAAAAAACAAGACAGGCGACATCTTCAAGTGTCTGTGCATCTGGATCGGATTTTAAATTTCGCTTGTTCAATAAATCCTCCACCTTTTTTACCTCTTCTTCAGCATAGCTGCTATCTCGCATTATAGATCCTGCCAACTGCCCATGAAACTTCTTCAGCTGCGTCCGCCACAATAGATAGCCTTTACGATCCATTGGGAAGCTGTCTCGGGGAACAGACCAGCGTTTGATATGTTGAGCGCGTGCAGCTAAACGTAAATATTCCGAAGCATCGGGTTCAAAGTCGTTTAGCATAGTGCTCATCCTTTGGCTATACAGGAGTTCTTTAGGAATTTCTTGTCCGTTGATTATCTCTATATGCGGATCTTCCGCGTTTATGGCGTCAATTTTTGCTATTGTCTGTTGAAATTGTTCCATTTATATAAAAATTCATTTGTTAGCGTAGTCCCATGTAATATTTTGTATAATAGTAAAAAAAATGAAAGAAATAAAAAAGCCATTGCATTGTGGTCAAACAGTATGCAAAGGAATAGCTGATTAAACATCCCCTTTTAAAATACCTTATGGACAGAAGAACAACAATAAAAAAGCTAATGCTCGGCGCTACATTACCTTTTATAGGAGATATTGCCGCTGCTTCAGCTACAACATTACCGTATGAACAAAAAATACAGACATGGCAAGCTCCCTATCTTTTCACAAAGGTTCTTCAATGGCTGCCGTTGTCGGACCTTCCACAGACGGTCCATGAGTTGGGATTCGCGGGAATAGACATAGCAGTGCGCAGCAACGGACATTTCACGGTAGCGGAACTCAAAGAAAAACTCCCTTCCCTAATCGAAGCCTCCGAGCGGCTGGGTTTACAGAGGCCCATACTTACCACCGAGTTGACCGGAGAAGATGTAGGAGAGATGGAGGAATTTTTACGAATCCTATCTGGAGAAGGCATTCGTCACTACCGTATGGGCTGGCTAAAATACAAAACTGCTGATATTATGAAAGAGTTGGCTGTCTTCAATGATAGGTTCAAAAAGTTGGCGGACCTCCATCAACAATATCAGGTACAGGCCCATTATCAAAATCATGCAGGCAATGGCGTGGGAGGGTCCGTTTGGGAGTTGTTACACTTGTTGGATGGTGTCAATCCACAACACATTGGCATTCAATATGATCTCAGGCATGCAACTGTTGAAGGGTATCGCTCTTGGGAAACTGCCTTTCATGTCATCAAGGGCAAAATTACTACCTTGGATATCAAGGATTTTCGTTGGGGCGAGGCTCGAGGAAAAGATGTTCCTATCACTGTGCCTTTTGGCCAAGGCAATGTAGATTTTAGAAAGATCATGACTTCAGACCCTTTTCAGTCTAATGCAGTACCGAAAATTCTCCATGTAGAACATGAGCTCGGAGGAGCGGAGAATGGTTCAAAAAAACCTACCCTTGATGGTAAAACAATCCTTTCAGCCATACAAAAAGATATTGAAGCATATAAGGCGCTCGTAGTGTAGGCGACGCTGATCAGTCTGGAGCCATTTGGCTTCGTCATTCCTACGTATTGAGTTTGCACCACCGCAATATATCTATGGAAACTAATTTTAATAAAATAAACTCAGCTCAAGTTTTGGGATGAACCATTATCGACGGCCCGATTTATTTGAAGTTACCACAACACGCCAATGAGATATCTGTTTTTACTGTTGATCCTGTACCTGCCTTTCTCGGCAGCCTCACAACAAAAGCCTAATATCATCTTGATTGTGTCCGACGACCATTCTTACCAGACCATTAGTGCCTATGGAAGCAAGTTTACCCAAACGCCTCATATCGATCGCATTGCCAGTGAAGGCGTTCTTTTTAACCAAGCATATGTGACAAATTCTATATGTGGTCCGAGTAGAGCGGTAATTCTAACAGGTAAACATAGCCACAAAAATGGTTTTAAGGACAATGAGACTTCTGATTTTGACGCCAGTCAAGATCTTTTCGTAAAGCGGTTACAGCAAGATGGCTATCAAACGGCTTGGATCGGTAAATATCATTTGGGTGACAAGCCGGAGGGATTTGACTATTGGGAGATATTACCGGGGCAGGGGAGCTATTTTAATCCAGACTTTATTACCATGGACGGTAGCACAAAACGCTATGAAGGCTACGTTTCGGATATAGTAGAAGATGTGGCTGAGCGATGGCTGGATCAACGGGACCGCAATAAGCCTTTTTGCCTTATTATTGGTCACAAGGCCATCCATAGAACTTGGATGCCGGATCTAAATGATTTAGGAATGTTTGATGACGTGGTGTTTCCTATTCCCAGCACATTCTACGATGACTATAAAAGCCGTAAAGCTGCAGCTATTCAGGATATGTCCATTGCCGAAACCATGCAACTGGCTTATGATCTGAAGATGTATCCCAATGACTGCAAGGATCATAATATCAAGCGAATGAATGAAGCGCAAATACTCGCTTATCGGAAATATTACAACCCGATCAAGGCTGATTTGGAGGCTCGGCAACTGACAGGTAAGTCTCTTACAGAATGGAAGTTTCAGCGGTATATGCGGGACTATCTTGCTACCGCCGCCTCCCTCGACAGGAATATAGGTAGGGCACTAAAATATCTAGATCAATACGGACTGACGGATCATACTGCGGTGATTTATATGTCAGATCAAGGCTTTTATATGGGTGAGCATGGCTGGTTCGACAAGCGTTTTATGTATGAAGAGTCCTTTAGAACGCCTATGGTGATGCGTTATCCCGGCGTGATTCGAGCGGGCACTGTGTCTGACGATATGGTCATGAATTTGGATATTGCCCCCACTATACTGGATATAGCGGGTGTAGCAATACCAGAAGATATGCAAGGCGAAAGTTTTCTGCCTCTGTTGACAGCTAAGAAAGCAAAAGGACGATCGGCCATTTACTATCATTACTATGAAAATGGCGAACATGCTGTTTCACCGCACTTTGGCGTGAAGACAGAGCGTTACAAGTTAATACGGTATTATAAACGGGTAGAAGCTTGGGAACTGTATGACTTGGAAAAAGATCCCCATGAGCTCAATAACCTCTACGGTAATAGCAAATATCGCAAGACCCAAGAAGCACTGAAAAAACAGCTACAAGCCTTGATAGATCAGTATGAGGATGAGGATGCAAGGACTGTGATAACCCAAAATATATAAAGGGTTTGATCGATGTTTTTATGTGGTAAATATTACTGGGAAAAATCGCCAATTTTGGTAGGTACAGAATAGTATTTCAGCTGAAACAAAGACAATAGGAAAATCCTGCGAGAGAGATTTTTGGCCGCATGTTTTCATTCTAGGTCTATCACGACGCTTTGTCCCGCATAGCCTTCCTCAGGAAGCTTGATAGTGAGACGGCTTACTTTATGGGTCGGATCCCATGCAACTTCCCAACGATCGTCAGTGTTGATTATCTTTGCGTTAGTTTGTAGCTCAAGCTGTTTCTCTTTATGACTTGGATCTGAAACTACAATTTTCTGTAGATTACCCTTCTCCATCTGTACCATAAGGAGGCATGGCTTGTCGCTCTTAACCCATATTTTTTTATTAAGATTAATCTTTTGAGCCTGATATAACACAAGTTGGTAAAGATCCAATCGATGATGTTTGACCGCCTGAAGTTGTGGTGTATTAGCCAGGATTTCTACCGGTGATTGTTTTTCATAACGGTTTAGTGTATGGACATCGGCATTTGGGATTACCATGTAGGTGTAGTTGGCATGCTGCGGTCTGGTGCCATGATCCAGCCATAGCGTAAATAAATCCTTTTCCACTTCTTGGTCAGTCGCTCCAGCTTGATGACTAATCTGACGCCAGCTGCCAGTGGCTGTCTTATTTTCAATGTTCACAATTGTAGGTTGAAGAAAAAAGTAAGCTACTTGATCATGCCATACCCAGGAAACGTCCGATAGATGATGCGTACCTCTAGCAAGCCCCTTTATGGCAGTCCCTTGTTTTACCATGACTTGGGATCGCAAGCTTGTTTGATTCAAGGTGGTGTAGACGGGATAGTCGGCAGCTGACAGTATTCCCGTTCCTAAGCATAGAAATTCCTTTTCAAAGAAAAACCAAGCTTTGCGGGCCAGCAGCGGATCGTGGGCACTGCTAAAGTCAAACGCTGCTGCTCCATATACACTATCTGTCACTCCGCCAACAAAATCTGTAAGGCCTTTTTTTGCTATTTCTTTCCAATGGGGAAGCTCAGGCTTTTGCACAGCAGTAATCCCTGGAACCTTCTGCCAATCCCAAACGGGATATACATCGACGTACTCCCTCCCAGACACAGAGATAAAGTTGCTCCCATCACCAAAGTGGTGCATCTTTAGCCCTTCCTCATTATGCGGTTCTTCCATCGTATGGTTACGTGAAGAATGCATTCTTACAGATGTAAAGTAATTCGGTCGCTGGTGGCTGAAATATTCCGAATGCCAAAAGAATCGCGTCTTTCTGAGTTGTGCTTCAACCTCTCCTTTTTGGATAGCAATAATAGTTTTTATTTCATCATTCCTATACGTGGAGGCTTGTGCTAGTTGCTTTGCTAGTTCAGGACCGATAGGATCCAAGGCTTCTTTACGGGTCATCTCGCGATTTCTTGCGCCTGGATCGGGGTGGACACCATGCACCATTGCAGGAACTATACCATCAAGAAAATAGTCGATAAGCAGTTCCGTTGCGCTATTGGGAAGAGTGTATTGGGTACCTTTAATTTTGATCATCCAATAGGCAAAAGATGCTATATATCCACTGCCATAACTTAATGTTGATATGACATTGTCCACGCGATGATGGAAACTCATATCCGGCTTTAAGCCCCTGCCGGTTGTAATTTTTATTTCATCCGCCATTATGGCCAAGACATCCTCCAGCAGTTGTTCATTCCTTTCAAATAATGCCCGCTTGCCCATCATGGCAGCTATTTGAATCAAATCTCCACCTGGTCTGGCACCAACGCCTTTCATATTTGCCCTACCTGCGATTTGGAGTGAAAGCAATTTTTGTTGATCTAATAGGTCATCATCCATCATGAGTAATAGATCAATAATGGCTTTAGGTGTGCCCATTTCATTCCACCACCAGTTTTCACAAATAAAATCATGTTTGAGCCAGTAATCGAGGGAGGCATGAATCGCATGTTGCAGTGTCGTGTCCTTATACAAAGGGCCACCAATTTTTTGAAAGGCCAAGGCGATGCCCAGCATGCGTTGTAAATGCCGGCTGTGCTCAAAGCCTGTCCTGGATAGGTCTTCGTAATTAATATCGGCCCAGGAACCATCTTCTGCCAGGTTCTGGACAGCCTCTCGCACATGCATTACATCATATTCAGCATTCAAAAGATCATTTCGAACCCTATCTCTGATAATTTCTAAATCGCTGCTTTTTGAATTAGGTATGTTCGTTGATTTTCCTAGAGAGAAGCTGTGCAGGCTGACTGTGAAGAATAGACAAAGTAAAAGTATGTACAAAGTTCCTGGTTTCATTTGGGTTTTTACGTTTAGGCAAGAATCGTTGAATTATAACTAAGCTAAGTTATAGAAAATGTTTTAACTTGTAGGATTGAATGGTCTGTTTGTCAGAAGCATGATTGGGGAATCGGCATAGATGCCTGATTGCTGCGGAAAAGTGTTGTGACGTCTTCGCGAGCGGCAGTTATATTTTTGCAATAAACCTTATAACCTTATACACAGCATGAGATCGAAAAAATATTTGAAACTTCCTATCAGTCTTTTGGTGCTATTGGCAGCAGCATTTTTTCAGTGTAAATCCCAGGTTTCGGGCACAACGCAAGTTTCAGGGGATGTCATTTCATTTAAAAAACATGTCCTTTTACGCGATTTCATCGCCGAAGGAGTGGCAGTGGGAGATGTCAACCAAGATGGACTGATAGACGTGATGGCAGGTGCTTATTGGTTTGAAGCTCCCGACTGGACCAAACATGAAATTGAAACGCCCAAGAAATTTGAGTATGACAAGGGGTATAGTGATGCGTTTATCAGTTTGGGCATGGATGTTAATGGAGATGGATGGGTAGATTACGTTCGAATAGGTTTTCCGGGGGAGGAAGTACAATGGTTTGAAAATCCCCAAAATGCAGAAGGTCATTGGAAAGCTCACCTTATTCATCCTACGCTAGGCAATGAATCGGCCGGATTTTATGATATTGATGGGGACGGAAGAAAGGACATCCTAGGGGGAAATCCGCCTACGGGAGAAATGATCTGGCTTAAAGCGCCAGACCCAGCGGAAAGTGTTGAATGGAAAAAATATACCATTAGCAAAGAGAAAAGTCCTGGTACAGACCGTTTTTCACATGGCCTAGGGTGGGGTGATGTCAACGGTGATGGAAGAAATGACGTGATAGTTACTGAAGGATGGTGGGAAGCCCCTGAAGATGTCACCCAGCCGAATTGGACATTTCACGCGGCCAGTCTTGGTGAAGCTAGTGCTCAAATGTATGCCGATGACCTAGACCAAGACGGCGACCAGGATATCATTGCATCCTCTGCCCATCAACTGGGAATCTGGTGGCATGAACAAATTCGGGAAAACGGGCAAATACAATGGAAAACCCATATGATTTCAGAAGCTTTTACCCAAACACACGGCTTAGTTCATATAGATATCAATGGAGATGGAAATCTGGATCTTGTGACTGGTAAACGCTATTTTGCGCATATGGGTGCTGATCCGGGCGAGTTTGATGCCGCGGTGTTGTATTGGTTTGAATTTATTCCGGGGGAAACACCGACTTGGATTCCTCACTTGATAGATGATGATTCTGGTGTTGGTGTCGACCTGGTGGTTGAAGATATTACTGGGGACGGACTGTTAGATATCATTGTTGCCAACAAAAAAGGCGTTTTTGTATTTGAGCAACAACGAAACACATCAGCCAAATGAAGGGTAACTCGCGATGATTTAACTTTGATGATTATATCCTAAATATTAATTCATATACTCAAAGAACATGACAAAGCCCGGTCCTATAGGCCGGGCTTTTCCTTTGATCTATTGAAGCAATTCTTTGATGGAGTCAATTTTCTTGGCAAGATCTTTTATTGCAGCTGCATAACGGTTATCCCACTCCTGTAGGCGCTCACTGGCCTGTTGTTCCGCTTCATATCTGATGCCGGGCAGTATCCAGCTGGCATAGCCGCTAAATGGATCGGTAGAAGCGTATAAGCTGCGATACCAAGACCCAAAGTACATTCCTCTGTCATCAATGAAGCTCTTCTCCAATTGAATCATCTGTTCATTGATCTGTTTAGCCTTTTTGGATGAAAGCGTTCTTTCCGCGAGATAGTGTTCCAAGGCGGTAGAAAATGAATTTGCGCTGGCCTGCAGTTGTTCAATGGCCTCCCATGAAAGCATAAAGCCATTAAACGATTTGTCATAGCCAGAGACTGTTTTTTCGGCATGTTCAAAATGCATTTTTAAGTCGGTCGCGTAACGCTCAACATCGTAGGGAATTACTTCTGCATTTGCAAGCCTTAAGGCCATGATTCCTGTCATTTGCTCCACCATTCCGCCCATTGTAAAACTTGGATCCACGAATTTCTCATAAAAATGGAAGCTATCATAATTAGTGTGGTAAAGCGTGGGTCCACCTGTTCCACCGCTTAAAGAAGGAATGCCCACATGCATATAAAATGCGATATGATCAGAACCACCTCCTAAGTTGCCTATTCCAGGTTCAGTGTTGCCGTTTGCCCATTTTTCAAATACAGTCATGTCCGTACCTGGATAAGGAACCAGCTGAGAGGCATTAATTAATGCCTCTTTAAGTGTCGGAGATGCTGATGCGCCGAAATTGGTGCCAGCCACTCCCATATCGAAATTCATATACGCTATCGCCTTAGCGCCTAGTTGTTGCTTCATTTGCTCTACCCACTCCGTAGAGCCAATCACCCCTTGTTCTTCGGCATCCCAATGGCCGATTAAAATCGACCTTTTGGGACGGATCCCCTGTCTTGCCATTTCCCCTAGGGTTTCTGTTAATCCTAGAAGCATCGCCGTGCCACTGTTGGGATCGGTGGCACCAAAGGCCCAAGCATCGTAATGACAACCCAAGATGATCCACTCATCGGGAAATTCAGAACCTTCCAGTGTCGCAACGACGTTGTAAATTCGCGTTATTTCATGCTGTTGTTCTACCATCACCCTTACTTTTAGTCCATCGCCTCCTTCCAGTCTATAGGTGAAGGGCAGGCCACCCTGCCATCCTGCGGGTACCGGTTTGCCTTTCATGTACTGCATAATTTGCTTTACCGAGCCATAGGGGATAGGAGTTACCGGTATGCTGTGAAGTTGAGTTTCATCGGGGTCTAACCGTGTGACCTTGGTTTTACCATCTAGGGGAAGTGCGGGTTCAAAGGGAGTAAGAGGGTCACCGGTAAAATCTTCGGTCATCAAAGAACCACGTTGAATGGAGCTTTCGTTATAAAAAGTCCCCTCAGGGTATACCAAGCCACGGCTATAGCCGCTATCTCCTGGATCGGTAAAGATTAGCAAAGCAATGGCTCCATATTGTTCAGCAAACTTTGCTTTATACCCACGGAAATTGCCGCCGTATCTTGCCAAAACAATTTTACCCTTTACAGAAATACCCATTTCCTCAAGTTTTTCAAAGTCTGCTTTCGTGCCATAGTTGGCATAAACAACCTCCGCCGTTACATCACCAGACCCCGAATATGCGTTCCAGCCCTTGGCCAAATGGGGATTTGCAGAATAGGGGTCTTCTTTCAGTATATACTCCTGTTGATTTAGTGGCTGACGAATGGGTTGCACAATCTCGACAGCAGACTCACCTGGACCCGCCGGTAAATAAACATCATAAGGATAGAGGACTGCCTTCCATCCCGCTTTTTGAGAGGTTTCCACCAAATAATCCCGCACCTTTTCATTAGCTGCTGTGCCTGCAATGTGCGGATGTTCGGTGATGTTTTTGAGGTGTCCCTTAAACCTCGCAAAGTCTACTGCTTCTAAAAAGGAGTTTTCAACTTCTTGCTGTTTTGTGGTAGCAGACGGGCTGTAACCTCTATAGGCCGTCTGCGCATAGGCAAAGAGGGACGATGCCATGAGGCATAAAAAAAGGTAAAATTCTTTCATCATTGGCAATTTAGATCCTAAATACATTTGAACAAAAATAGTTGAATTTTTGTCAGCAGTTGTGCAGAAGCATTACCTTTTAATATTCTCCTACTCTCACTATATCCAAATAGATTTGTGTCAGATATCGGATTATTGACGCCCGAAGAAATTTGATTTGGGAAGACTCCATACGTTGGATCTATTTTTCAGGCAGGTACAGGATAGTACAGGATGATTTTTTGAAATTGCATGGGAAAATTGATAGCTTTAGAAAATGGCGACGTACACAAAGTGGGCATATTTGATCGTACCCCTAGCCCTGTTGGTTTATATCTCTGTTTGGGTTTTCCAAAGCCCTGAGAAGATTAGCTACAACAGGGACATCCGGCCTATTGTCAATGCCAAATGCATTTCCTGTCATGGAGGTGTCAAACAATCTGGAGGTTTTAGTCTGCTTTTTGAAGAAGAGGCAAAGGCGCCCACGGAGTCTGGAAGGCTTGCCATTATTCCGGGAGATGCCAAAAATAGCGAGATGCTCAAGCGGCTTTATCACACAGATCCAGAGCTTAGGATGCCATTAAACAACGAGCCACTTAGCCAAGAGGAAATACAGCTCATTGCTGATTGGATAGATCAAGGGGCCGTGTGGGAGGAACATTGGGCTTACATACCACCGGATACGACAATTACCCCACCTGAAACGACATACGCACAATTAGCAGAGAACGAAATAGATTTCTTTATTTTTTCCAAGCAGGAAGAGATGGGTGTTTCTCCATCTCCAAAAGCTGAAAAAGAGCTTTTGTTGAGGAGGTTGTACTTGGATCTTACCGGCCTGCCCCCAAGCAAGGAGGATTATAAGGCGTATACGGAAGATGAGGATGCAGGAAGTTACGAAAGAGCGGTGGATCGACTATTGGCATCACCTTCTTTTGGCGAGCGGTGGGCCAGTATGTGGCTAGATCTGGCGCGATATGCGGATTCTAAGGGATATGAAAAGGATCTTCATCGGGAAATATGGAAGTATAGGGATTGGGTAATTCAAGCTTTTAATGAAGACATGCCCTTTGATCAATTTACCATTGAGCAGCTTGCAGGTGACCTGCTTCCTGAACCTTCCGAATCTCAGTTAATTGCTACGGCATTTCACCGCAACACCATGGCCAATGATGAGGGAGGCACATATGATGAAGAGTTCAGGGTAGCGGCAATATTAGAACGGGTGGCAACCACCTTTGAGGTATGGCAAGGCACCACCATGGCCTGTGTCCAATGCCATAGTCACACCTATGATCCTATCAGGCACGAAGAGTTTTACCAAACGATGGCCATCTTCAACAATACGGCCGATAAAGATTTGTACAATGAACAGCCAAAGCTGGTGACATATGCCGCTGAAGACCAGCCTAAAGTGAAAGAAGTTGTTGATTATCTGGCTAGGGCGGCAAGGTCGCCCATTGATACCCAACAGGATTTTCTATATGAGCAAAAAGAGAATCTACTTTATAACCTGGGATATAGAAAGGTCAGCGCAGCTGAATTTCAGGACAAAAGCAGCTTCATAGAATTGGTAGCCCATGATCAAAAGTCCATTTGGCAGGTACAGGACAGTTCCTGGATTATGTTCGAGGCCGTGGATCTGAGCAGGGTGCAGGCCATTTCTTTCAGTTATGCATCCTTGTACGGGGCGCTTCTGGAGCTAAGGCTAGACGAGCCTTTGGGCCCCAAGATTGGCGAAGCCCTACTGTCCGTTACAGGTAAAAGTTTTCCCGGCAACAAGCCGGAGCAATGGAATATAGCGAAAACCATAATAAAGCCCGTGCAGGGAAAACACGATCTGTATATCTATTTTAGAAAAGACAAGCATTTTGCACAGGATCTTCTAAGAATGGATTGGATTTTCTACCATGAAAAGGATGCACCTTACCTGCGTCTTGGATCAGCATTCCAACAACAGGTGGCGAAACTAGAGCAAGCTCCCATGCAAGAAACTCCCATTATGAGGGAATTAAAGGGAGATAAGAAGCGTAAAACGCATGTATTTATCCGTGGCGATTGGAGAAATCCAGGCAAGGAGGTACAGCCTGCCGTACCATCAGCCTTTGGCGGGAGTGAGGAAGGTAACATGGATCGATTGGCTTTTGCCCGATGGCTAGTTAGTAACGAAAATCCGCTGACAGCAAGGGTTATTGTGAACAGGATCTGGGAGCAGATCTTTGGGACGGGGATTGTCGAGACGCTCGAGGATTTTGGTAGCCAGGGATCGCCACCAACTCATCCTGAATTGCTGGATTGGCTGGCGGTGCGTTTTAGGGATAAACATCAATGGCACATTAAATCTTTGATCAAAGAAATTGTCCTATCTGCTACTTATCAGCAAAGTTCCGCTGTAAGGGATGAGGTCCTCGAAAGCGATCCCTTTAATAAACTCCTGACCCGGGGCTCACGAACCAGGCTGCCGGCAGAGATCATCCGTGACCAGGCTCTCGCGATGAGCGGCCTGCTCAACCCAAATCTGTACGGGCCGAGTGTGATGCCCTATCAGCCTGCGAGCATCACCAGCTTTAACGGTACTTTTTGGAATGAGAGCAAGGGAAAGGACCGGTACCGTAGAGCTTTGTATACCTATTGGAAAAGAACTAATTCCTACCCTTCCATGGTAGCTTTCGACAGTCCTTCCAGAGAGGTATGTACTTCCAAAAGGGTGAGGACCAATACACCTCTTCAGGCGCTGACCCTGCTAAATGATCCTGCTTATGTGGAAGCTGCCGATGCCATGGCCAAAAAGATCATGGAACATTACCCCGGAGATTTGGAGCAGGGTATCAAGGAATCCCTTCAGCTGGTTACCGGAATTCCTCCCCAACAAGAAAAGACAGAGGCATTACTGGATTTATACAGAGAAAGTGTAACTTATTACCGTGAAGACCCTGAGGGTCTGAAACTTCTTAATGAGCAGGAGCCGGAATTTGCCGCCCTCTCGCTTGTAGCCAATGTAATGTTTAATCTGGACGAATTTGTAACCAGAAGATAGCCCACAAGGGCTGTGTAAAACAGAATGATTACTTTATGAACGTAGTTGAAGAAGCCATCTTGCGCAGAGCAGCCTATAATAGTCGGCGTCATTTTCTTAAAAAATGCACATCTGGACTAGGAGCGTTAGCGTTTGGTTCACTGATGGGATGCGATAGCAATTGGCTCCCCAAGGGAAACTCATCGGGCCGTTTTGTGCCAGGCCAGCCGCATTTTGCACCCAAAGCCAAAAGTGTCATCTTTCTGCATATGGCGGGTGGTCCATCACATCTAGAGTTATTTGACTATAAGCCTGATCTTAAGAAATTGGATGGAAAGGACACGCCTGCTTCACTGATGGAAGGTAAGAATTTCGCTTTTTTAAAGGGTACACCCAAGCTGCTAGGCCCACAGGCGGGCTTCAAACGAGCCGGTGAGTCGGGAACCCTGGTTTCCGATTATTTGCCCCATTTTTCAAATATCATTGACGAAGTTACCCTGCTGAAGGCCATGCATACTGATGAGTTTAACCATGCACCTGCACAGTTGCTGATGCAAACGGGCAACGCGCGATTAGGTAAACCAAGCTTGGGCTCTTGGACCGTATATGGACTTGGCGCTGAAAACGATAATCTTCCCGGATTCGTGGTATTGACTTCTGGGGGAGGGGCGATCAGTGCGGGCAAAAGTGCTTGGGGAAGTGGCTTCTTACCCACTGTTTATCAGGGCGTACAATGCCGGTCTAAGGGTGAGCCTGTGCTATTTCTATCCAATCCTGACAAAGTAGACAATCATCTGAGAAAGCGTTCCATAGAAGTCATCAATGAGATCAACCAAAAGGAATACGAAGAGATAGGCGATCCAGAGATTTTATCCCGCATTGCCCAGTATGAATTGGCTTTTAAAATGCAGGCGACAGTGCCCGAGGTGATGGACATTCAACAAGAACCTGCCTACATCCATGAAATGTACGGCACCGAACCCGGTGCCTCTTCTTTTGCAAATAATTGTCTTTTAGCCCGTAGGCTCGTAGAGAAAGGAGTTAGATTTGTGCAGCTATATGACAATCGTTGGGACACCCATGGTGTTGGAGAAGGTAATGGTGTAGGAGAGGGGATGCGGAGATCCTGTGAAGCAATTGATAAACCTATGGCTGCGTTGTTAATGGATCTCAAACAACGGGGCTTGTTGGAAGAAACTCTCGTGGTATGGGGAGGTGAATTTGGTCGCACGCCGATGATGGAAGCTAGGACGGGCGTTGGATTTGACGGAAGAGACCATCATCTAGAGGCTTTCACCATGTGGATGGCAGGAGCGGGAATAAAAAAAGGCTTTGTGTATGGGGAAACGGATGAAATCGGCTACTACGGAATAAAAGATCGCATGCATGTCCATGACTTACATGCCACCATACTCCATCAATTGGGTTTTGACCATGAAAAACTCACTTATGAATTCCAAGGCAGGAATTTCCGCCTCACTGATGTTCATGGAAAAGTACCTCAAGATATTTTAGCCTAAAACCCTTATGTTTGTCGATATTCCTGATTTTGCCCTCTTTTTGGGAAGATTTCACCCATTAGTCGTTCACTTGCCCATCGGCTTTTTGCTCCTAGCTATCATTATTGCTTTAGTTTCCAAGCGACAAAAATTCAAACAGCTAAAAGCTTCTTTAGATTTCGTTTTATCGTTGGGGGCTGCTAGTGCTGTCTTGGCTTGTATACTTGGTTATATGTTGTCACTTGGAGGTGAATATGATCCAGATACCTTATTTTGGCACCAATGGTTAGGCATAGGCTTAGCGGCCCTATCAGTCTTACTCTATTGGGTTCGCAGTAAAAAACAAGAACATAAACGCCGATTAGTTTGGCTACACAGTACCTATCCATTTTTTGCTATTTTAGTACTTTTAACATTCACTGGACATTATGGAGGCAATTTGACGCATGGCTCTACTTATTTGTTTCAGTACGCCCCGAACCCCCTACGGGTGATGGCAGGATTAGAACCAAAGGCAGCGCCCCGTCCGCCAGTAACAGTACTTGACTCAGCGGATGTATTTTTGGATGTGGTTCATCCCCTAATACAATCTAAATGTAACTCTTGCCATAACGCAGACAAGAAAAAGGGACAATTGCTACTTACCACCTATGACGATATGCTGAAAGGTGGGAAAGAAGGACCTTCCCTTGTGCCTGGAAACCTGCAAGCTAGCCTAATGTATCAAAGGGTCACTTTGCCTAGTTCGCATGAGGATTATATGCCGGCGGAAGGAAAAACAGGACTAACAGCTGATGAAGTGGCTATCTTGGGGTGGTGGATTAGTCATGAGGCGCCCCAAAGTAAGCAGTTGGCATACCTGGATCTCGATAAAGAAATTTCTCCCAAATTTAAGCGTGTATTGGGATTTGGAGCCAGCGATAGCCGCTTGCCAGATAAGCAAATCGCTGCGGCTGACTCCTCGGCAATTAAGGCTGCACTTACTCAGGGTTTCATTGTTAAAAGCATCTATCCAGAAAGTAATTTTATTGAAATCAAACTTCCTTTTACGGGTCAAAAACTCGCCGATATGGATGTGCAGGTGCTTTTGCCACTTAAAGATCAGATTACATGGCTGGACTTTGCACATGGCGAGGTCAAAGACCAACATCTGGAAGCGATCGGGCAATTGACATCTCTTTCCCGGCTTAACCTTTCCAACAATACCTTGACAGATGCAGGCATAAAGCAATTGATGAAACTCCATGAACTCACCTACCTCAACCTTTATGGTACTGATATTTCCGACGCTGCCTTGACTGATCTCAAAGCGTTGCCTAAGCTGAAATCGCTTTATCTTTGGCAAACCCAGGTGTCGGATGAAGGTGTGGCTGCGTTTAAAGCAGAGCGGCCTGATGTGCGTGTTACAGTTGGTGAGAGCTTTATGTCCGTTACAGAACCAGACAGCGCGGATAGCATTGGCGGTTGACCCATTCATGGTGCGGTTAAGCTATAAATTATTGCTAAAAATGCATCCTCAGCAGATTTTCGTATTGCGCTGTTGATTTTTTCAAGCATTTTTGCAGCCGTTGAATTTAATTTGTTATATGGCCTCTCCTGTTCTAAAAGGTTTTGTCTTTGCTATTTCTTCCGCCATTCTTTGGGGTGTTTCCGGCACTTTCGCTCAGTTCTTATTTCAGGAGAGGGCTGTCAATGTTGATGCCCTTATCACTATACGGATGGTATCAGCCGGTTTGTTGTTGCTTCTCTTTTCAAGGTTTGTACAACAGGCAGATATTGTATCTATTTGGAAAAACGCAAAAGACGCTGTTCAATTGGCTGTATTCAGTATTACCGGTATGTTGGCCGTTCAGTATACCTATTTCGCCGCAATCAAACATTCGAACGCAGCTACAGCTACGGTGCTACAATACGCTGGCCCGGTAATTATCGCCATTTACTTGGCGTTCAAGTACAGGCGAATGCCAAGCTTTTTGGATTTTGTAGCCATTGCTTTAGCGGTAGTCGGTACCTTTTTACTCGTAACACACGGAGATATTACAGCTCTGTCTATTTCTGCACCGGCTTTCTTTTTCGGAATAGCCTCGGCTTTTGCACTCGCCATTTATACCCTGCAACCGATCCCACTGTTGAAAAAATACAAATCTACCTTGGTAATTGGGTGGAGCATGTTTGTAGGGGGTATGGGCTTTTTAATAGTAAGTCTGCCCTTTGAGGTAGAAGGCGTATGGGATCTTCAAACTTACCTATCTACCGCCTTCATTATTGTCTTCGGCACATTGATCCCGTTTTATGCCTACTTGACGGCGGTAAAAATTATCGGTGGACAAAAAACCAGTTTGCTTGCGTCTGCAGAACCCTTATCAGCAACAGTGCTAGCGGTGCTTTGGCTCGGCGTCGCCTTCACTGGAATGGACTGGCTGGGCACGCTATGTATTGTGTCAACAATTTTCTTGTTGAGCAAGAATTAATAAGAAAACGGTTGAGCAGATGCTTAATCGATGAGTATTGCTTAACTTGCTATACGCCATCCAAATCCTTCTGCATCATGTACCTAGCCCGAGCATCTACGATTATTGTATTCATTCTTTTACTGGCTTACGGAGCTAATGGGCAGGAACATGAGAGATATAGTCAAGGTGAAGCCAGCGCCGGAGGGACCGGCAAGTTTTATATGGGCCGAGAAATCGCCCAGTTAATGAGCTTTCATGGCAAAGAATGGCTTGAACGCCCAAGCAGACCCGATGAAGAAAATACTGAATTGGCCATTGTTAACTTACCCGTTACGGAGTACAGTGTGGTAGCTGACATTGGCGCAGGTTCTGGCTATTATACCTTTCGCATTGCTCGAAGAGTTCCAAAAGGAAAAGTTTACGCAGTAGAAATACAGGAAGCCGCTGTTGGATATCTCAGAGAGCGGGCAACAACTCTAAACCAAAAGCATGTTCAAGCTGTGCAAGGCAGCGAAACCTCGCCTAATCTGCCAGAGAATGCGCTTGATCTAGCTATAATGGTAGATGTATATCATGAACTGCTTTATCCCAAAGAAATGCTGCAGGCTATCAAAAAGTCCTTGAAAGATGACGGCAAACTTCTATTGATCGAGTACAGGGCTGAGGATACCAAGCTTGGTATTAGGAGACTTCATAAAATGACAGTAGATCAAGTGGAGAAGGAGCTAAAAGCGAACGGTTTCCGCTTGGCCAAGAATGGGCAGTTTATGAATATCCAACACTTCCTACTCTTTGAGAAGGAGTAAATTTATACAGGCTATGCATTGATCAGCTTAGCAATAGGCAAACCCCGCTTGATATTCTCCAGACGGGAAAGAGCCTCTTTGTCCTGCAGATATCGCGGTAGTAGCGGCATAGGATTCAGAATTTTACGATAATGTAATTCTTCCATTAAGGATACATGATTTTGGGATATTTTCCCGATAAACAGCGGTGCCAACTCGCCCCCCTGCTTCAGATAGTCCATCAACTTGATCAATCCCCTTAAGTAAATAATATCTTTGGTGCATCCGCCTCCCTGATGAATACGAGCCGTAACGTCAAAGGCAGTACCAAGTTCAAAACCATATTCCTCTCTTAGCTCGTGAAACGTTCCGCAGAAATCAGCGCCTTCTGTCAAGGAATGTCCCGCCACCACCCGCGCAGCCAATAATCTTAGCCTTCCCCGGGTGAGGCCTCCCACCAAATACTCCGAAAGGACAGCTAATCCTTCTTGAAGTTCGTCGTAATCAGCAAAACCTGAATACAGTAACTTGAGCGGTTGGGCTTTTCCGTTGTAAAAGGTGAGCACGTGCGTGCCTACTTCATGGTGAATAAGTGCTTCGACGCGATTTTTTGGGACTTTAAAACTTTCACCTATAAGAACCTGGCCTTTGGACACCATAATGCCAATGATATCATGCTTAATGGAGACAGTAGCGTCCAATCCAGCATGATATTGTTTGTACCACGCTATTTCTTGTCGCGCTGCGGCCGCCAAGTCATGGCAATCCGCCCAATGTTTGGTAAGCGACTGTTCGGCGGGAAAGCTTTTCAGAATAGCTTTGGCTTGTTTCAGCAAATCCGGGTCTACCGAATCGTACAGTCGAATGCTGCTGTACATAAAATTTTTTGTTCCCCGCTCACTGAGCATGGTCAGTTGCTTGTCGATCTCCTCCCGTTTTTCTTTATACAAAAATGCCAATGTAGGATCTTCTATCGATCGAACTTTGATTCGGTATAGTTGTTCTTTCAGTTGATCAGGATCAATGGGTAAAATTCTGTATAGGAATTGAGGATTTACCTTAAATTGATTTCTCCCGAACTCATCCCGCGCCTTTAGTGTGTTGATGGGTGATATCAATAACAGGAAACGGTACTGCTGTTCGATCTCTGCCAATTGCTTGTCTACCTCCCATACAATAGACTCCAGCTTTTGGCTCCCCAATGCATGGTAGCTCTTGATATCCGAAGAAGTTTGAATGCGTAAGAAAGAATAGATGGTTTTTCTCAGTATTTTGGATAAGTTTTTCCTTAGGCGCTGAAAATAAAGATAGTAGAACTCGTTGCTTGTGATGTTTTTATAAAATGGAGGAATTTCCAATCCGACAAGAAAACATCCTACCTCTAAACATTCTGCAATGGTCAACAGAGGTTCCATTCCTTGAGGATGCCGCTCGTGGGTAAATTCCGTTAACACACTTAGATGAGAAAATGAGCGAATCATTTGCTTCAATTCATCCGAAAGAAGATCTACAGTAGCCGATGCAATGTCTCTTGGAGCCTTAATGCGAAAATCACTGCTGTTTGCAGGGCCTTCCCAAACTTCCAAAAACATCACGGCGCCAAAGGCTTTCGACAGAGAAGTCGCTATGGTTTTGGCCAATTCTTTAGTTTGTGCCAGTGATTCTATATTGCCTGAAGCTATCAAATGGGAGGATTCCGCCACTACTAATTTTACGGTCTGCTTATCTGGATTATCTGGATACCGATAAATAAGCAAAAAGGGAAGGTGGCTTTCTATTTTTAGCAGACCTTCGTCAGGCAGGTTCTCATAAATTTGTTCGCGATGTTCTAGCTGCTTGGTAACCCTTTCAAGAAGGGGTTTGAATGGGAGTTCCTTCATGATAAACAAGCTTTTCGGTTGGTTCACCAAACGCGCTGCAAGAACTATGCATTAGTACTTTTTCTCCCAGAATTTTAGCTTCCCTTTCACATCAGAAGCAATCATAACATAATGTTCAGGAATAATGGAATTAGGAGAGCAATAAGTGACGATTCTTGTTCCTATTGGAAGCATTTCAAACTGGTCATGGATATATTGGGTATAATCCAAATACTGGTTGGGATTGTATTGGACGTCTTCGTCAATTTTATCCGTCAGGTCAAGGGTTTCCTCAAAAGCGTTAAAGAAGTAGAAGGCGTCGTAGTTGCTAAAATCAATATTTAGCATATTTGCGTGGATAAAGTGTGCCCTCTGGATCTGGCACCTTTGGGCAAGCTTCTTAGACAGCCTCACCAAAGATTCCCTTTGTTCCACACCAAAAAACTCCCCCTTTGGGCTATGGCTTGCTGCCACCAGGCAGAATTTACCCACTCCAGCACCTATATCCAACACCTTTGTAGCCTCGTGTTGAGCTAGATATTCAGCCGCACGGACTGCTATGCTTACTGGCGTCCAATGCCGGGATGATAACATTCTGGTTTTTAAGGGCAGGAGCGAATCAAAGTCCTCATCTGTTCCTAGAGGTTGTGAAAGGGGAGAAGCAAGGGAATTCATCCGGACTGCAGGTGGTTTAATCAATTAGGGAGAAACTGCTTATAAAGGTAATTTTCTGCGAATTTACAGGTAAGATTAGAATATAATTGCTGCGCTGTTTAATTTTGGCAGGAAATTTAGCATAAAGTTCGCAAAGAAGATTTTGAAACCCAAATCTCATCGTTATGGAAAGCAACCTACCCAAGCAGGAAATAATAGACAAAATAAACCTTTTGCAGGAAAAATTCAGGGCTTCGGGACAAGATCTTTCCTCGTATCTAGAGGGCTTATTGTATGCCGATTACCTCACCTATTGGGATTATATAAATCTTGATACGCTTCTAACCTTGCAGCAGCCGAAAACTTCCTTTAAAGATGAAAAAATCTTCATCATCTACCACCAGATTACAGAGCTGTATTTTAAGCTCATCATCTGGGAGCTGGAGCAAATTGCAGCCCAGAAGGATATTGAGGTCGTATTCTTCAAAAATCGACTGGAGCGGGTGATCATGTATTTTGATCAATTGATTTCTTCTTTTGCTGTAATGTGGAAGGGTATGGAGAAGGAACAGTTTGTTAAGTTTCGCATGTCGCTCTTACCTGCCAGTGGCTTTCAAAGTGCACAATACCGCATGATAGAAATCATGTGCACCGAGATTCAAAACCTGGTGCATATCGAGGAGAGAGAAGATTATAAGGATATTAATCTCACCAGCATTGACAGCCTGTTTAACTTACTGTATTGGCAGTTTGGCGCTACGGAATTGGCAACAGGTGAAAAAACCCTGTCGCTGAAAAACTTCGAAGATAAATATGGCCAAGAATTGAAAGCGCTCATAGCTGCCTATAGAAAAATCAATCTGTGGAAAAAGTATCAAAGCTGCTCCGAGAGAGATGAAGAGCTTACACAGCTAATGCGTTCGCTGGACGCAAAGGCCAATATTTTTTGGCCCTTGGCGCACTATAAGTCCGCTGTCAAATACCTTCAAAGGGATGCCATAGAAATTGCTGCTACAGGAGGGACCAATTGGCAGAAGTATTTGCCGCCAAGATTTCAGAAGGTTATTTTTTATCCTGAACTATGGTCAGAAGAAGAAACCGCCCAGTGGGGCAAATCCTGGGTAGACAAAGAAATATTCCAATTGGAGAAAGACGCGGTATAATCTGTTTTTTTTCTATATATCACCTAATATGCTGCCAGATGGCATGCGAATCTGTTTAAGGATAACTGCCTTACCATGAGAAAAGAAATACAACTAAGTTTAAGCCCTCAGGAGGCTTATGACGACGCTCTATTTAGGAGTACAGTACTCCAGTATTTGGGCTTGGCAGAAAATCCTGCTATTACTGTCCGGCAAATGAAGCGGTCCATAGATGCCAGAGGCAGACAGGTAATCATCAAGGTGACGGCGGAGATTTTTATTGATGAGCCCCCATCGTATTTGATCTCTGCAAACCTGAGTTATTCAAATGTAAAAGATAAGCCTACCTTGGTTATTGTGGGTGCTGGCCCTGCCGGATTGTTTGCAGCTTTACGTGCAATAGAATTGGGGTATAAGCCTATTGTTTTGGAGCGCGGCAAGGATGTGCAGGCAAGGCGAAGGGATTTGGCAGCCATCAATAAAGAACATATTGTTAACCCAGAATCCAATTATTGTTTTGGTGAAGGAGGAGCAGGTACCTATTCCGACGGTAAGTTGTATACCCGCTCAAAAAAGCGCGGTGACATCCGGAGGATATTGGAGATTTTTGTTGCTCATGGAGCCACAGAACAAATACTGGTCGATGCCCATCCCCATATCGGCACCAACAAGCTTCCACTAATTGTCACACGACTTCGGGAGAGCATTGTTAAGGCTGGCGGTGAAGTTCTATTTAATACAAAGGCTGTGGATTTTATAGTGGAGGGCGGTGAAATGAGGGGAGTCATTACCCAGAATGGTGAGGAGATTGTGGGAATAGGCGTAATACTGGCAACTGGTCACTCTGCCCGGGATATTTTTGAATTGTTACATCACAAAAACATTATCATTGAGCCTAAATCTTTTGCCTTAGGGGTGAGGATAGAGCATTCTCAAAATTTAATCGATCAAATTCAATATCACTGTAAGCAGGAGCGGGGCCCCTATCTTCCAGCATCCTCCTATGCCTTGGTTCACCAGACGATTTATAAAGGCAGGCAAAGGGGTGTATTTTCGTTTTGCATGTGTCCGGGCGGATTTATTGTTCCTTCGGCCACGGCTCCAGGAGAAATTGTCGTCAATGGGATGAGCCCCAGCAGGAGAGACGGACGATTTGCCAATTCGGGTATGGTGGTTGCTGTAGAACTGGAGGATCTTGAGGCCTATAAGCACCATGGTCCGCTTATGGCGATGGCTTTTCAGGCAGAGGTAGAAAAACAAGCTTGGCTAGCGGGCGGACAGTCTCAGATTGCTCCGGCGCAACGAATGGTTGACTTTGTACAAGGGAAGAGGAGCGAGTCGCTTTTAGAAAGCTCCTATCAACCTGGATTGCGCTCTGTGGAGATGAAAGAAGTGTTGCCTGACTTCATTGCTGTACGCCTCCAGGATGCTTTTAAAGCTTTTGATAAAAAGATGAAAGGGTATTATACGAACCAGGCACAGATTGTGGGTGTTGAGAGTAGAACATCTTCACCGGTGCGTGTACCTCGGGATCGTGAATCCTTTGAGCATATTGCCACCAAGAGATTGTACCCATGTGGAGAAGGGGCAGGATATGCTGGGGGTATTGTATCTGCTGCCATGGATGGTGAGCGATGTGCTGAAAAACTGATAGAAAAATACGGATAAAAGATATTGATAATGAAGAAAACAGTCATCATCGGAGCCTCAGATAATCCGGCCCGCTACGCACAGATAGCTTCTGGAATGCTTCGGGAGTACGACCATCCCATTGTTCCCTTGGGAATACATGGCGGGGAACACCGAGGTGTCCCTATTCTTAATTTGAAAGAAAAGCCTCATATCGAAGATGTGGATACCGTTACCCTGTATCTATCACCCAAGAATCAGGAGGAGTGGTATGACTACATCCTTTCGCTAGCGCCTAAGCGTATCATCTTCAATCCAGGTACGGAAAATCAGGAATTGATGGGGAAAGCCCGTGCAGCGGGAATTGAAACTGTGATGGGCTGTACATTGGTGATGCTCAGGACCGGACAATACTAGACATAAAGCCGTCTTACTATTTCGAAATAATAAGGGAAAATCGGGAAAATTTTCGTATTTTTAGAGGTTGAAATTTTCCAAAAATTAAGGGGAGTATTCCTCTTTATTTGTTTATAAATTAATTATGAGTAAAGAACAAGAAGCTAACCACGACGATTATTCAGCATTAAATATTCAGGTACTTGAAGGATTAGAGGCGGTAAGAAAAAGACCTGCCATGTACATTGGCGATATTGGTGTTAAAGGGCTGCATCACCTCATCTGGGAGGTAGTCGATAACTCGGTCGATGAAGCGTTGGCTGGTCATTGTGACACCATAGAGGTCACTGTTCACGAAGATAATTCGATTACAGTTAAAGATAATGGTAGGGGTATTCCTACCGACCTTCATGAAAAAGAAAATCGCTCCGCATTAGAGGTTGTAATGACGGTATTGCATGCGGGCGGTAAATTCGATAAGAACACGTATAAAGTCTCTGGGGGTTTGCATGGCGTGGGGGTATCCTGCGTCAACGCCCTCTCGTCATATATGCTTGCTACCGTACACCGAAACGGTAAGGTATTCGAGCAGGAATATTCAAGAGGGGTACCTCAATTTCCCGTCCGCGAAGTAGGTACCACTGACTACCGCGGTACGATTATACACTTTCGTCCTGATGAGGAGATTTTCTCTGTTAGAGAATATAAATATGAAACCATCGCAACCCGTCTTCGGGAGATGGCCTTCTTAAATGCCGGCATTCGCATCACCCTAAAGGATCTGCGTGAAATTGATGAAAAAGGTAATCCTCGAGCTGATGAATTCTATTCTGAAGGTGGTTTGATTGAATTCGTGGAATATCTTGACGCTACACGTCAAAAAATAATCGATACTCCTATTTATATTGATACGGAAAAGAACAATGTTCCTGTTCAGGTGGCACTCAGCTATAATACTTCCTATTCCGAAAATGTGGTGTCCTATGTCAATACCATCAATACACATGAGGGAGGAACCCACGTATCCGGTTTCAGGCGGGCTTTGACCCGAACCCTCAAAAGTTATGCGGATAAGTCCGGCATGCTGGAGAAGCTGAAGCTTGAGATCGCGGGGGATGACTTTAGAGAGGGGTTGACAGCAATTATCTCGGTTAAGGTAGCTGAACCTCAATTTGAAGGCCAAACCAAAACAAAATTGGGTAACTCAGATGTTGTTGGGGCGGTGGACAGCGCGGTATCTGAAGTACTCCAGGAGTGGCTGGAAGAACATCCCAAAGAAGCCAAGGTAATTGTTGGCAAGGTAATTCTTGCTGCTCAGGCCCGGCATGCAGCCAAGAAGGCCCGCGAAATGGTGCAGCGTAAAAATGTGCTGGGCGGGGGAGGCCTGCCTGGTAAATTGGCTGACTGTGCGAATAATGATCCTGCCGTTTGCGAACTTTACCTCGTGGAAGGGGATTCTGCGGGCGGTTCTGCTAAGCAGGGAAGAGATAGGGATTTTCAGGCTATCCTGCCGTTGAAAGGTAAGATTTTGAACGTAGAAAAAGCACAAGAGCATAAAATCTACGATAACGATGAGATCAAAAACATCCTTACCGCTTTGGGCGTAAAGATAGGCACCATGAATGATGAGAAGGAACTGGACTTGTCAAACCTCCGGTACCACAAAATCATCATTATGACCGATGCTGATATTGACGGCTCGCATATCAGAACGCTTATTCTTACTTTGTTCTTTAGGTATATGCGGACGCTTATCGAGAAAGGCTATTTGTACATTGCTTTGCCCCCGCTTTATTTGTTGAAGAGGGGGAAAGAAGAACGCTACTGCTGGACTGAGGAAGAACGGCAGGCGCTGACGATGGAGCTCGCTAAAGATGGGAAGGTTGACAGTGTTTCTATACAACGCTACAAAGGTCTTGGAGAAATGAATCCTGAACAGCTATGGGCCACCACCATGGATCCAAATACCCGGTCCATCAAGCAGGTGTCCATAGAATCTGCCGCGGAAGCAGATCATCTGTTCAGTATGCTGATGGGTGATGAAGTAGCTCCTAGACGGGAGTTTATCGAGAAAAACGCCAAGTACGCACATATTGACACCTGATAATGCCGGGAGTGTAAAGAAAAGGGGCCTCGGCCCCTTTTACTTTTATACCTAATAACAAAAATTCTCCCTAAATTACTGCGTAACATTTTTATACAAAAAGCAGAGGAAGACCTGTCGTTCCTGTCGGAAACGGATATAGATGTAAAAGCATGGAAAGCATGAAAGTAATGGAAATAGGAAAGTTCGATCAGATAATTGATAGCAGCGATCTTATTAGTAGAGATTTGAGCTGGTTGAAATTTAACGAACGCGTCTTTGATCAAACCAAAAAAGAAACAAGATCCATTTTTGATAGGCTCAAGTTTTTGGCGATTACAGCCTCTAATCTAGATGAATTTTTCATGATCAGGGTGGGCTCCTTGTACAACTACTTAGATTACGATAAGGAGCGCGTGGATTATTCTGGGTTGACGGAGGAGCCATTCAAGCTGAAGCTGATGATGGAGTGCCAGGAATTCCACAAACGGCAGCAGCGTCACTTTTTAGATAACCTCTTACCCAACACCCCTGAGGCTGGGTTTACCCTAAGCAATGTAACCAATCTTGAAGAGCATGAGCAACAAATTATCAAAGACTACTTTGATAAAGCGGTTTACCCCATGTTGACCCCCATGGTCTTTGATGGATACCACACCTTTCCGATACTGATGAACAAGCTGCTGATATTCGGCGTGGTGACCATTACTCCAGGAGATAAAAAGGACAACCGGAAGCTTTCTTTTGTGCAAGTGCCTTCTAATATTCCCCGCTTTTTTGAGATAGAAAGGGAGGATACCATTGTATATGTGCCTATCGAGGAAATAATCCGTGAAAATATACTTTCCCTGTTTCGAAATGTAGACATCGAGTCCATCAACCTCTTTAGAATCACAAGGAATGGAGATTTTACTCTCGAGGAAAGTGAGGATATGGATATGAACTTCCTTGAAGAAGTGAAACGAAAGCTGAATGAACGTAAAACCGGCCGGGTGGTGCGGATTGAAATAGAAGAGGGATATAGCAAATGGATGATAAACCTGCTGAAAGAAAGATGGACTATTAGTGATGATAGCATCTTTATCATTAGCAGATCGAGCATGCTGGATTTTACCTGTTTTTGGCAGATCATTGGGAACAAGCGATTCAAGGACAAGATACCGCAGCCGCCAGCTCCAGTACCTCCTCTATCTTATCCAGATGCAGCTACTGAGGATATCTTCCAGGTGCTGAAGCATAAGAATGTATTGCTCCATCATCCATACAATAACATTGATCCAATCCTGGAACTGCTGGAAAAGGCTGCAGAGGATCCCAATGTGATGGCCATCAAAATGACTATTTATCGCTTGGCGAAGGATTCGAGGATTACGAAAGCCTTATTAAAGGCTAATGAAAATGGGAAACACGTTTCCGTGCTGTTTGAGGTAAAAGCACGCTTTGACGAAGAAAACAACATGCGTGAGGCACAGCGGCTACAGAAGGCGGGCTGCTTTGTAATCTACGGGGTGAGTAATTTTAAGACGCACACCAAGCTCCTTCTCATTGTGAAAAAAGATGAGCGGAAAGTGACCCGGTATGTACATCTTGGTTCGGGAAACTACAATGAAGAAACCTCCCGCTTTTATACCGACATCGGATTATTGACTACAAATGAGGTGTTGGCAAATGATGTGTCAGAATTTTTCAATGTTATCACGGGTCATTCTGTGCCGTCGACCTACAAAAACCTGTTGACCGCGCCCCGCGATATGCGCAAGCGGCTGATCGATTTTATAGAAGATGAGGCAGAACATGCGAGGAACGGAAGACCATCAGGTATATTTATTAAGATAAATTCTTTAGAGGATAAAGAATTTATATATGCCTTGTATAGGGCATCTCAAGCAGGAGTTCCAATCAAATTGATCGTGCGAGGCATATGCTGCTTAAGACCGGGGAGAACGGGCTTAAGTGACAATATTCAAGTTTACTCCATTGTGGGAGACTTCCTGGAACACTCCAGAATCTATCATTTCCACAACAATGGTGATCACCGTACTTACGTAGGCAGTGCCGACGCCATGGTAAGGAGTTTTGACAAGCGATTGGAATCGTTATTCAGGGTGAAGACGCCGTTCTTGGAGAAACAATTGATGAACATTATTGCCTACAACCTCAAAGACAATGTCAACGCCTACATCATGCAGGAAGACGGCACTTACGTACCCAAGCAACCTCAGGATGGAGAGGAAGAGTTCAATATGCACAGAGAGTTCTTTTACGTCACCCCTGAGATAGTAAATAATGTAAAACTGATAGAGAGCATTTAGGCGTTAGGGAGGATCTTGTTCCTATTCCTTTGATAGAGGACACTGATCAAACCGTCTTTGAGCCCAACATCCGGAACAAGCATTCTTTTTGAATGTGCAGCATTCATGGCGGCAAGGTATATTCTTGCTGCCGGAACGATGACATCGGCTCTGTCAGGATTAAGGTTAAGGATATTGATCCTCTCTTCGTAGCTAAAACTTTCTAAATGCGCCAAAACCTCTTGGATTTTGGCCATGTCCAAGAACCTTTTTTTGTTACTGGGTTTTGACAGTTCAAAAATCTTATTGATGTTACCTCCTGTACCAATACAGGTGATAACCTCTTTTTTCCCCAAATGCTTTTGTATAAAATGCGTCATCATATCCCATACTTCAGGAGAAACTTGGCCATCCAGGGTCCTGACCGATCCTAACCGGAATGAGTGGCTAGCGATTTTCTGCTCGTTTTTGTAAATATTGAGTTCCGTACTGCCACCTCCAACGTCGATATGCAGATAGGTTTTGTGATCGATATGATTGCGCAGTGCGATGTTGATGAGGTCCGCTTCCTGATCACCATCAATAATATTGATGTTTAAGCCAAAAAGTTTCTTGACCTCAGCAGCTATTTCATGTCCATTTTCAGCTTCTCTCATGGCAGAAGTTGCACATATAAGGTAGTCGTCCACTTCATATAGGTCAATCAAGAGGTGGAAAGCATGCATCAGTTTGATGAATTTCTCTTTCTTCTGTTCCCCTATTTTTTGGAAATGAAAGACATCTTTTCCTAGCCTAAGCGGAAAACGCAGGTATTCAACTTTTTTAAATGTGGTTTGTTCTTGATAGTGGGTGACATTGGTCACCTGTAAACGTATGGCGTTGGATCCAATGTCGACGGCAGCTAATTTCAAATTATGAAGGATTAATACTTGCGATATACAACCCATGCCAGTGTCTAGCAGCTGATGGGTTTTGAAAAATTAAAATTAAAAATAAAAGAGGTGTGACACACCTCTTTTACTTATCTTTTTCTTGACGCTACGACCATCACCAAGCCAGCTACTAAGGCTGCTCCACCTGCATAAGGAGGCCAATTGATGCTTTTCTCCTTTTCAGCATTCACTTCGATTGGACCTGCATCTATTACAGTTTCCTCTGTGGTATATGAAAAACCTGTAACGATTAACATTACAATACCTACTACAATGAGTACTACACCTAATGTTTTCATAAAATAAACAGTTTGATTTGAGATATACTAATCAAAAAGTCAACCAAATCTCCTCACATCTCAGTGTAGTAGCCCTTTTTAAGCCGTTTTCGGACTGTAAAAAAGTGTTTAAAGCCAATAACAAGCACGATGAGACTTATCAAAAACGAGACATAGCCAAATTCCTTGACATTTTCTAAATCCTCTACTTTGACCAGTGCTGTTCCGCTTACGAGGAAATATAAGCTGGTGCGGATATAGGACAACAAAGTTCTTTCGTTTGCCAATGCTGTCCTTTGGCGTGCTAAATAGTCTCTAGGGATCATTTCCATATCAAACTTATTCTCTAATTTTGAATTTGTATTCTAATTTTAACCTTAATGTAGCAGATTTATGAAAAAATCGATTCTAATTTTGGCTTTATCTCTCGCCATGGGACTAAGGACCGCGGTGGCACAGGATATAGATCCTACAGTAGGACAGGCAGTTGCAGATACAGCTTGGACTAAAGAATTCAGTGCGGGTTTAAATTTTAACCAGGCGGCCTTCAGTGGCAACTGGAAAAATGGAGGGATCAACTCGGTTGCTTTTGGAAGTATCATAGCAGGAAAGGCTAACTACACCAAGGATCGGATGACTTGGGACAATGAAATGGAATTGTTGTTCGGGATCGTCAACAATGAAGGTGAAAGAACGAGGAAATCCAATGACAGGATCTTCCTTGACAGCAAGGTGGGCTACAAAATGTCTGGCAACTGGAGCACTTATTTCTCCCTTAACTTCCTCACGCAATTTGCAAAAGGCTACGAATACAACGAGGATGGAAGCGCGACGATTATATCAAACTTTTTGGCGCCGGGTTATTTAACCTCTTCTTTAGGATTTGAGTACAAGCCAAACCAGGAGTTTGCGCTAAGACTCAGCCCTTTTTCTCCTCGGTTCACCTTTGTTACCGATAAAAACCTGTATTTGACCGTACCAGAGAACTACGGCGTACCCATCGGCAAAACCGTAAGAACCGAATGGTTGGCCATGCAGATCTATGCCACATGGGATAAAAACATCACTGAAACATTTAATATTAGATCCCGCTATCAGCTTTTTGCCAATTATGAGACCTTGGATTGGAAGACCATTGATCACCGTTTAGATATAACTTTGACTGCAAAAATTACTAATTTTATTAATGTGACTTTGACAAGTATAAATCTATATGATATAGATCAAGATCCAGGGGTACAGTATAGTCAAGCACTTGCATTGGGGATTTTATATAAGGTAGGCAATAAAGACTAAGCTGCTAGGATTTTCCTGCTCTAAAATTTTGAATAGAGGCAAAAACTAATATTTTTGTTTAAATTATGGTAGTTAAATAATAGTTGGTTTAGTTTTCAATAAAAAAAGCAGGAGATTTTCCCCTGCTTTTTTTGTCTTTATTCCAACTTGATTAGCTACTTCAAATTACTTCTTAAGATCTTGGATTCTAATATTTCTGAAGTACACCACATCTCCATGGCCAAGGAAACCGATATGTCCCTTGTCCCGATGTAAACCCGAATGCTCCCGTTTATCAAGGGTACCTTTAGCTTTAGCTTCAGCTATATTAACATTGAGAATTTCGGTACCGTTGAGAATTACCTGAATATCGTCCCCTTGTACCCTCACTTCTTGGTAGTTCCACTCCCCAACAGGATTTAAGTAGCCTCTTTTTGCAGGCGCAATGCCATAAAGAGAACCGTGGTATTGATACTGCTGTAGATCTTTATAAATATCAGCGGTATTATCCAAGATTTGCAACTCCATACCAGCATAAGCAGCATCGCCTAGTAGGGGAGCGCGGATGCCCAAACCGTTGTTGGCTCCAGGCGTCAACTTGAATTCGAAACGGAATATGAAATCCCCATATTCTTCTGCAGTATACAAGTTACCTTTTCCCCCGCGATCGGGGTATATGACGATCACGCCATCTTCTATCACGTAATCTGTTTTGTTGCCTACCCATTTGTCGAGATTGTCTCCATCAAAGAGAACCTCAAAGCCTTCCTTCTTCTCTTCTTCACTCAACTCAAACTTTGCCGCTTGGGGAAGCTCCCTTACATAGATATCTCTGTAAGCTACATAAGTGCCATGTGCCTGAAGCTCAATTTGCTCTTCTGGGAAAATTGGTAAGGAACGATCCCAGTAGTTTTCCAACACCACATTGTCTACCACCAATTCACCGTTCAATTTTACCGTTACCCTGTCCCCGACCATTTTGATATAGAAGGTATTCCATTCGCCTACAGAATTATCGGCTACTTTTAGCGGTTTGCTGGGATGATTCTGGTTATTGTACAAGCCTCCTGATCCAACTTCTGCCCCCACTTCCGTCAATGCGGTGTCCCAAATTTGAACTTGTGGGGTCCCCCTCAGGTAGATTCCGGCATCACCTTTTTCGGTAATTTTCCAGTCCACATACATCTCGAAGTCCCCATAATGTTTTTCTGTAGCAAGGTTATTTCCCTTTCCGGTAAAAATCAATAATCCATCTTCCACTTTCCATCCAGAGCGCATTTCCTCGTCAGCCTTCTGTTGCTCTCTTTTGAGCTGAGCTGCGGACATGCTTTGTCTTTTGATGGGATTTGCTACCAGGCCTTTCCAGCCAGATAAATCTTTCCCATTAAACAATGCTACGAAACCCTCATCCTGAGGCATCTCATCCAAGTGCTTCTGAAGCGAAGTCTTATAATACTCACTATCCTGTCCACTGATCACTTCCTTGGTCTTTGCAACAATGGAACGTACCTCTTTACCATAAATAGCCGGTTCTGCCAAAGCAATCGCCATCACCGCCCGTGCCGCCTGCTGTTGGACCGACGCATCATCTAAATACCTCCCAGCGGTGGTTAAAGCTTGGAAGGTAGGATATTGGGCTAGTTGTCTTAATGCAAGTTGCTTACTGGAGGTGTTTTTGGCGATTTCCAAAGCTTTTCTTAACATCAATACTTTACCTTCAGCTGGCTTGGAAGCGGATTTGATCAAGTTGATATAGCCCTCCAACGCTTTGTTGGCGTTTTCCTGATTGCTTTCGCTTTTGGCGATGCCAAACAAAGCATCCATAGCTTCGGCATCAGTCCAACTTGCCAATGCTGTCAACGAGGCCTTTTTCTGAGCCTCGTCTCCTTTTTGATATATATCGTTTAAGCTATTGAGTGCTCTAGATCCTCCCGTAGCGGCTAAAGCATCGTAAAGGTATATCTGCTTGTCTTTATCCAAAGTCTGTAAAGTCCTAAGCACCCAATCGATTTGTTGGGACTTTCCATTTTGCTGAGAGTTCGCTGCTATCAGTGCTTTTTGGATTTCTTTGAGCGCCTCAGGCTCCTTTTCGCTTTTCAACAATGCCACTAGCTGATCCAGATGTGATGGCGCGGCCAACCGATGTAAGGCAGCAAGGGCGGCTTTTTTAACATCTTGATTGCCGTTTTTACCTGCTGTCAATACCACGTCCATGTACTCGGCTGAAGGACGGGCAGCCAATACTTGGATCAAAGCCACTTTTGCCTGATCTGATGCATTGGCAATAGCGGCAGCCACCTCACTGCTGACATTTTTACCCTCCATGGTCAACAAGGCCATTTTTACCGCCTCTAACTCGTCTTCCGTTGCATTATTTACTAATGCCAGCAATTCGTTAAGGACTTTATCTTCTCCCAACAAAACAGCAGAGGCAATGGCTTGTTGCTTTACAGCCGTACTGCCACTCTGAAGGTAAGGCCTGATTACATCTAAAGCTGCAGGATTTTCCAATGTACCTAATTTCCGGATCAAATCGATTTTGGCAGCATCATCAGCTTTGTTGATAATCTTGGCCCAAGCCTGCAAGTCGCCCGCAATGTTGTTTTGAGCCAGATTGATGGCCGTATTTCTATAGGATGCTGCCGGTGATAATACGGCTTTTTGAAGCAGCTTGGCGGACTTGCCCCCATCTAAACGAGCCAGAAGGTTTAACGCGCCCGCCCGTGTATGGGACTGGTCCTCAGCACTGGCAGTGTTATGCAGCCTCTTTGCCAGCTTTACTGCCGTCTTAGTCTCACCATTTGCCGCTAGATTAGCGATATAATTAAGGTATTCTGATGCAGCATTGGTGTTTTCATATTTGTAATTTGCAGCCTGAGCCGCACCAGCCAACAATTTGGCTGAAGAAGGTGCTCCGATTTTGGCCAGACTGTAAATCGCCGTTTTTTTCATAGCCTCATTTCCTGAAATAGCATGGGGTTCTATTAGAGTGGCGGCATTTGTGCTTTTCATGTCACCTAAGGCTTCAATTAAAGGAAGCAATCGAGCCTCAGCACTTTCCGCTTCCAACGCAGCAATCAGGCTATTTTCAGCCTCGGGTGTGGCAATGGAAGCCAAAGCTCTTGCTGCAGGACTTACAAGCCTGTCACTCTTGAGGTATGGTGTCAAATAATCCACAGCCTCACGGGAACCTACCACGCGGATATTTTCAATCAAAAAAGCCTTTCCTTCGTCTGAAGTCAACTGATCCAGGGCTTTCCCATAAGCATGCGTCGCTTTTTTGCTCTGCTCACTGGTAAAATCCTGACTAGCGTAGAAGGCGAATCCCGCAAGCGCGTATTCCAGCTTTTCATTATTGGCATTTTCAGAATACATCAGCGCCATTTGTGTCAGCTCTTCTTCTCCAAAATCAGCCATCTGTTTCATGACCGTGTTTAATGTAGAAGCATTGTCTGCGGGAAACCTGTTCAGAAGATCAGCAATTTTTGTAACGGTAGTCCGGCTGACATCAAGATTTTGGGCTATAAGGGATTGTGCCAATATAAAACACAGTGCCAACAAGAAGGCGTGTTTAGGCGATGACAGGTGTTGATGAATTTTTGTTATGCTCATTTCCTATTAATGTCTTGATAAAAATTAAATGGTATATGGGGCTCTCATAGGTTGATGGATGAGCCGATTGGCGCCCTCATCATTGACAAATTCCTGTTTGACAGGGTCAAAGTGCAATGTTCGTCCTAATCGCAGAGCAGCAAGCCCCATATTGACGATGGTGGCGGATCGATGTCCGTTTTCCTCATTTAGAGCAAACTTACTTCTTGTTTTTACAGCTTGTACGAAATCGGTAACCTGTGGAGCGGGATCTGGAAATTGAGCCAGCTTCCTCTCCATATCAGGAATATCAGATTTGAAACCTATGTACAGGTTACCTTCTGGACCGGCGATATAGGGTGCCTGTTCTGTTCCTTCCCCATCCAGTATGATTTGACAACCATCTTCATAGGTATATGTAATTTTTCTAAAGGTACCTACCGCATCAGGATGTTGCTGTGGGGCATCAACCTCTACTTTTATGGGGCTGGTGTTATCTTTTCCTAAGAAATACTGCACAGGGTCCAAGTAATGCTGGCCCATATCACCTAATCCACCTCCATCATAATCCCAATAGCCACGGAAGGTACCGTGAACCCGGTGGGTATTAAAGGGTTTAAAAGGCGCCGGACCCAGCCAGCTGTCGTAATCCAGCTCAGCAGGAACGGGCTCAGGCTGCAAATTGGTTTTGCCCACCCAGAAAAATTTCCAGTCAAATCCAGTCAATCGTCCTACGGTTACCTTAAGCGGCCAACCCAACATGCCGGAATCTACCAGCTTTTTGATTTTCTTCACCTCGGTGTTCATACCGTAGAAATTCGCCTCAAAGCGGAACCAGGTGTTCAACCGAAAGATATTGCCATGCTGTTTAATGGCTTCCACCACCTTTTTGCCCTCACCAATAGTGCGGGTCATCGGCTTTTCACACCAGATATCCTTACCCTCTCTGGCAGCGTCCACGCTCATGATACCATGCCAGTGGGGGGGAGTTGCGATGTGCACAATATCCACTTCTGGAAGCCTGATCAGCTCCCTGTAATCTGTAAAAGTCTTTACCCCAGGGTCCTTCAACGCCTCCATTGCTATTTTCAGGTGGCGTTGGTCCACATCGCATATGGCAACGGTTTTGGTGCCGGCATATTGGAAATGTCCTCTACCCATTCCGCCAACTCCGATAATGCCCTTAGTGAGGTGGTCACTTGGGGCGAGGTAGCCTTTACCCAAGACATGGCGAGGTACGATGGAAATTCCTCCCAACGCCAAAAGGGATCCTTTGATAAACCTCCTTCTGGAATTTTTTAAATTATCATTCATGGTGGTGATTGTAATTTATCCTGTTAAAAATCAGACAAGTTTTGATGGTCAATATATTTTAAGAAGTTTATTAAGACAACATTTTATTTTACTTAGATCTCCTAGGAGGGTGGGGAAGAACAATCAATTATACAGATAATACACCCTTTTATCGGCGAGTTTTTTAAAGAAAATCGGCGGTAAAAAGCAATTTGACGAAAAAAAGTGGCAGTTTGGAAAGATTTGTGCGTGTTGTTTCATATAACAGAACCAATAACAGTTGATAAACAAAAAAAAATGAACCTGCTATGATACAAGTAAGAGACGAATTTCAGGAAAAGAATAAACGTGATGCCCAAGTGACAGATAATTCATTTACACAAGCGGTAAAAAATGCTGGTAGTGGGGCTTCGGCTGGAGAAATGAATGCAGTACAAGGCGCAAAAAGTAATGATAAACAGGATGTTTCATTGAAAGCTTACGACGAGCTGATGCGGGCCAAGGAAGCAAGAAACGATAGTTCGGTAGAAGGGGAGAGGTTCAGAAGGGACGCTTGAAAAAGGTTAAACTAAACGGTAGGGGAAGAAGAATAATTAATCTTCTTCCCTTTCATTTTTTCTATTGTACAGCCTCCAAAAAATGAAAGCGATGATTAATACTACCGGAACAACAACATAAATGATAACGTTGGATGTGGAGCTGAAATCGATCGGCCCGTTGTCTTTGGGAATACCTTGAGGTACCTGTCCAATAACACTAGGACTAAACAGGATGTAGAAAAACGACACCAGCAAAAAGGTTAATTTTTGAAAAGAAGATATAGTTAAGGCTTTCATAAAATAATTCCGTTGATGAAAATTCCGAGTTCGCTTGTCGAACCTCTTGTACACAAAAAATAATACAAGTAGTATGCTAAAATTTTTTTGGCTTGGAAATAAGAAAAAATTGCCCTTTATACAATGGATATATCCCCTCAAGTGTGGATAAAAAGTGCTTTTTTGGGTAGAGAAAAAAATAGGGCTCTGACGAAGCCCTAATGTTGAAGAAGTTGTTGTAGCGTTTTTTCTATAGTGTCAAACTCAAAGGCGTCTAATGCCTCCCGCATCTTTGTCTTAATCTGGGGTAAACAAAGCTGTCCAATACTACCTTCGTGGGTATGACGTACTGCATATCCTGGATGAAAGTCATCTTTTTCAATTGCTAGTCCCACAGTTTTATAGGCATCCCTAAATGGGACTCCTTCTAAAACCAAACGGTTCACCTCCTCAACACTGAACAAGTGTTTGAATGCCTCATTGTTGAGCAGGTTCTTTTTAACCTCAATGTGCTGTAGCATAAAGGTAGCAATCTGCAGACAGTCTTTTAGTTTTTCGAAATCAGGAAAAATGGTTTCTTTCAACAGTTGCAAATCTCTGTGGTATCCTGTGGACATATTGGTCAGCTGGAGTAGTACGTTTTGGGGAGAGCCCTGCAGCTGGTTTGTTTTGGCGCGAATCAACTCAAATACATCCGGGTTTTTCTTGTGGGGCATGATGCTGGAACCAGTGGTCAAATCGTCCGGAAATTTGATAAAGGCAAAATGTTGGTTCATGAACAGAATGGCATCTGTTGCCAGTTTGTTCAAAGTACCTGCTACTCCCGCCATAGCAAAAGACAGAAACTTTTCGGTTTTACCTCGGCTGTTTTGGGCATTGATGACATTGTAATGCATTTCTTTGAAGCCCAGCAGCTGCGTAGTCATACTCCGTTTTAGCGGAAAGGAGGATCCATAACCGGCGGCCGATCCCAGAGGATTGCGGTTAGCCATATTGAATGCAGCAAGCCATAGCTCCATGTCCTCTGCCAACGCTTCAGCAAATGATCCAAACCAAAGTCCGAAAGAGGATGGCATGGCCAATTGGGTATGGGTATAACCGGGCATGAGGTCCTCCTTGTGTTTGTCGGCAAGGGATATCAACAGATCAAAAAGCTTTTGAATTTCAGTCATTACCGCCTGTATCTCTGAGCGGTAAAACAATTTCAGGTCAACCAATACCTGATCATTTCTGGAGCGCCCGCTGTGCAGTTTTTTCCCCACTTCCCCATAACGCTGGGTTAGCAGGAATTCTACTTGGCTATGGACATCTTCAACACCGGGTTGTATTGCAAAATGACCATCTTGAATCTCCTGATAGATTTCCAAAAGTCCTTTTTTTAACGTTTGCAGTTCTTCCGCAGTCAGCAAATTGATTTCAGCTAACATACAGGCATGGGCGATTGAAGCAATTACGTCGAAAGGCGCTAACACAAGATCAAACTCCGGATCTCGTCCGATGGTGAATTTTTCCACCTCCGCCTTGCTTCCGGTGTTTTTTTGCCAAAGTTTCATATTATCAATGTTTCAAATCAAAGTAGGTTTCCAATAGTTTGATGTAAAATGCTACACCGCTGGCGAGTTCTTCCAAATAAATGAATTCATCTGCGGTGTGAGATCGGGCCGAATCTCCAGGTCCAATCTTTACGGAGGGGTAGGGAATTAATGCTTGGTCAGAAAGGGTAGGGCTTCCAAACAATACCAATTCCATCTGCTGTGCTACTTGAAGCATCTTATGATTGGGATCAATTCGGGAAGAGTTCAAACGCAGGGATCTGGGTTTTAGCGTTGCTTTTAAGACGGAACGCAATTCCTCAAAAGCCTCTTCTAAAGTATAGGCATCAGTCACCCGGACATCAAGGGTGTAGGTACAAAGGTCGGGGACAACGTTATGCTGGCTTCCTGCCTGAATGACCGTAACCGACACTTTATTTTCTCCCAGATAAGCTGACTTTCTCGCGAATTGGTAGCCTTTTATTAGATTCAGGTCACCCAAGGCCTCATATATGGCGTTAATACCTTCATTTCTGGCGGCATGACCAGCCTTGCCTTTAACCTCAGCATCAATGACTAATAATCCCTTTTCAGCTACTGCCAGTTGCAAAAGGGTTGGTTCTCCCACGATGGCCAGGTGAATGGGAGGAAGTTCTTCCAATAAGCTTTCTATGCCGCCTCTGCCACTGATTTCTTCTTCAGCACTGGCTGCCAATATAAGGTTGTAGGGTAATTTCTGATCGTAAAAATATACGAAAGCCATGATTAAACTCACCAGACAGCCACCCGCGTCATTGCTTCCAAGTCCATAGAGCTTTCCTTCGTCAATGGCAGGCACGAAGGGATCTCTTGTATAGCCTAGATTTGGCTTGACCGTATCGTGATGCGAATTGAGAAGTATGGTTGGCAGTGAAGGGTCAAAATCCTGGTTCACCGCCCATATGTTGTTTCCTTTGCGTGAATAGGAAACACCATTAGCGTGCAGGAAATCTGCTATAATGGAAGCTGTCTGTGCCTCTTCTTTACTAAATGAAGGTGTTGCTATAAGCTGCTGTAGCAGTAGTAAGGCTTGCGCCTGCAGGTTTTTTATATCTTCCAATTCTAACTCGGCTAGTGCATCTTAATCAATAGAGATCGTATCTGCGTTTTTCAATGCTAGTGCCTGCACTTTTACCTTTTGCTGCCAGCAATAGATTTTCGGGAAGGCCTAACCAAACGCGGTTTACACCTTTATTAAGTGCCATGAATGCATTGTCCAATTTTGGAATCATCCCCGAATGTATGACATTTTCCTTTTTCAGTTCTTCAAAAACGTCTTCCGTAATCAAAGGAATTAACGATGCGTCATTAGTAACATCAATCAACACACCGGGACGGTCAAAGCAATAATAGAGGTTGACAGTATGGGTCTTGGAAAGGGCAGTGGCGATCTCTGATGCGATGGTATCGGCATTGGTGTTGAGCAGTTGCCCCTTCTTGTCATGGGTAATAGCGCAAACTACTGGGACAATATCATCGGACAACAAAAGCTCTAATACGGTGCTATTGACTTTTTTTACGTCTCCTACAAATCCATAATCAATCTCCTTGACAGGCCGCTGCTCGGATTGAATCAAATTGGCATCGGCCCCAGAAAAGCCCAACGCATTTTGATCCAGGGCTTGGAGTTCCGCGACAAGTTGCTTATTGATCAGGCCCGCATAGACCATGGTCACAATTTGCAGGGTGTCTTTGTCCGTGATGCGTCGGCCGTCTTTCATCTTGGGCATAATGCCCATACGCTCCCCAAGACGGGATGCCATTACGCCTCCTCCATGGATCAGGATCTTTTTGCCCGGAAATTCCGCAAATAGCTTTAGAAATGCCTCTAATTTGTCAGCATGGTCAATGACATTGCCTCCAATCTTGATAATGCTTATGGTCATGTGCTCCTTGGTCATCCTCTATTTGATAAGATGGCGTCCAATACTGCCTGAGCGGCATATATGCGGTTTTTAGCCTGTTCCTGTACCAAGCTTCTAGGGCTGTCCAACAATTCATCTGACAGCTCAAGGTTTCTCCGTACGGGAAGGCAATGCATGATTTTAGCTGATGGTGCTTCTTTCAACTTCTCCTCTGTAAGCAACCAAGACTTATCTACATGAATGATCTTACCATAGTCATTGAAGCTGCTCCAGTTCTTCACATACACAAAGTCGGCATCTTCCAATGCCTTGGCTTGATTGTATTCGATAGAAGCGGACTGGGTAAAAGCAGGATCCAACTCATAACCGGCGGGATGGGTGATGGTAAGATCATGCCCGCATCCCAAAGCCCATTCTGTAAAGGAATTGGCTACGGCATGAGGAATTGCCTTAATATGAGGCGCCCAAGTCAGTACCACCTTTGGTCGCTTTTTTTGCACATGTTGCTCTTTGATTGTGATCATGTCAGCAAGGCTCTGAAGAGGGTGGCGGGTGGCACTTTCCAAACTTACCACAGGAATGCCACTATATTTGATAAATTGATGGAGGACGAAATCTTCTACATCCTCTTTTTTGTTGGTCAATGAAGGGAAGGCCCTGACGGCAAGGATGTCAAAATAACTTCCCAAAACCGCAGCGGCATCTTTAATATGCTCTACCTTATCCTTATTCATTACCACACCGTCGCCCATTTCCAAAGCCCAGCCCTCCTTGTCCATGTTCATCACGATGGATTCCATTCCTAAATTAGCTGCGGCTATCTGTGTACTGACCCTAGTACGCAAACTGGGATTTAAAAATATTAAGCCTATTCTCTTTCCTTTGCCCTTTTGTTGATTCACTAAAGGCTGCTGCTTGAAAGCCAAAGCCTGATCGATGAGCTGAAGTGCAAGTTGCTGATTTTCAAATTTGATAAACTGGTTCATTCAACTATTGGTTAATGGTATTGTGGCTGCGTCAATACGTTTTGAATGCTTTCTAAAAATAAAGTTAAGTCTTTTCTCGGAATGTTGAGAGGAGGCAACAGGCGAATAGTGTTTTTTCCAGAAGAGCTCCCTGTGAAAATATGATGATTTTTAATCAACTCGTTTCGTACAGGTGCCGCTTCACGATCCAAGTCTACCCCAACCATCAAACCCTTCCCACGTACTTGTAGCACACCCTCGGTGTGTCGCAGGCTGTCCATCAGAAAATCGCCTGATTCTGCCGCCACCTTCATAAGGTTTTCCTCTTCAATGACTTCTAAGACGGCTAATCCCGCGGCACATGCCAAATGATTCCCTCCAAAGGTCGTTCCCAGCAGTCCAAAAGAAGCTTTGAAATCTGGATGGATTAATACCCCACCAATAGGATAGCCATTGCCCATGCCCTTGGCCGTAGTGATCAGGTCAGGCTGCAGTCCTTCGACCCATTGGTGGGCAAAGAAGCGACCGGTGCGCGCATAGCCTGACTGCACTTCATCCAAAATGAGTTTGCTGCCATACTGCTTACAGAGTGTTGCCAATCCCAATAAAAATGAGGGCTCGGGCACTTGAATGCCGTTGATGCCTTGAATCCCCTCTATAATCACACCCGCAATGTCTCCATGCTGAAGTCGCTGCTCTACCGCTACCAAGTCGCCAAAAGGCAGGATGGAGGTCTGGTGATCTTTATTAAATGGCGCAACAATTTTGGGGTTGTCAGTCAAGGCCACCGCACCTGATGTCCTTCCATGGAATGCGCCCGAAAATGAAATAAATCCTGCCTTGCCAGTATCAAAAGATGCCAATTTAAGCGCATTTTCATTGGCCTCAGCACCGGAGTTGCACAGAAAGAGATGGTAGTCAGCATATCCTGACAGCTCTCCCAATTTGCTGGCTAGCTCTTGCTGTATGGGGATCTGCACAGAGTTCGAATAAAACGTGATTTTATCCAGCTGGTCCTTCAATCTTTGGTTGAAGTGCTGATGGTTATGCCCTATGGAAATCACAGCATGACCACCATATAGATCGATATACTCTTGGCCCTGATCGTCCCATAAACGAGAGCCCTGGGCACGGACAGGAGTTATATTAATTAGCGGGTAGACGTCAAAGGGTTTCATGTTTGTAGCGGGTTAAAAAGCGATACTTTTCAAGTTTAAGCCGGCCTTTTCATCCAGACCGAAAGCAAGATTCAAATTTTGCACTGCCTGTCCCGAAGCGCCTTTAAGTAAGTTGTCGATGATCGCATACACCACCAATTGGCCGGCTTCCTTTTTCAAATGGATAATACATTTATTGGTGTTGACCACCTGCTTCAGGTCAATATCCTGACGGGATACATGGGTAAAGGCAGCATCTTTGTAAAAACCTTCATAAAGTGCGTAAGCTTCTGCTTCCGTCCCTTCAAAAGGAAAATAGGCGGTAATCCAAATGCCCCGGCTGAAATTACCTCTGTAAGGGACAAACAGCATTTCTTGGTTATAGTTAGGCTGAAGAAACTGGAAGGTCTGCTTAATCTCTTTTTGATGCTGGTGCGTAAAAAGCTTGTATACAGAAATGTTTTGATTTCTTTGGCTAAAATGCGTCGTTTCGCTAAGCTTTTTACCGGCACCTGTGCTTCCTGTGATGCCTGTGACATGCACCGTCTGCTGGATAAGTCCGTTGGCTACTGCTGGTATTAGGGCCAACTGAATACCGGTTGCAAAGCAGCCTGGATTGGCAATTCTTTTTGCCTGCTGGATTTCCCGTCTTTTTGTCTCAGGCAATCCATAGAGAAAGCCATTGGATTCGTCACGAAAGTCTGTACTCAAATCGATGATAACCGTATCCGGACTGAAGCGATGCTCCTCAAGAAAAGGCTTGGCTTCGCCGTGCGGCAGTCCTAGAAAAACGGCATCTATACCTTCCACAGAAACTTGGTCCGTGAAGATCAGATCGGACTCACCAATTAAATCCGGATGTACCTCTGCGAGCTTTTTTCCTTTTTGGCTGTTGCTATGAATGGATACCAGTTCACATTGGGGATGGTGGATCAACAAGCGGATCAGTTCTCCTCCCGTATAACCTGCTGCCCCTATGATAGCTGTTCTTATTTTATTCATCAGATGCTAAGCTTGAATTAACCTTATGAAAAATGGCGGTCTGATTACCCAGAATCTTGGTGAAACCTTTGACATCTTCTCCGGTGTATCCTTTGTTCATCTCTCCATAGCTGCCAAATTTGGAGGACATTAAGTCGTGGGCTGAATTGATGCCGACCAACGTAAAACGGTAAGGTTGTAAAAGCACCTTTACTTCACCGGTAACATAGGTTTGCGTATCAGCAAGAAATTTCTCCAGGTTTCTCATCACCGGATCAAGATAATGCCCTTCATGCAGGTGGTTGCCGTAAAATTCGCTTAACTGATTTTTCCAGAAGGTTTGCCATTTGGTCAAGGTATGTTTTTCCAAAAGCTGATGGCCCTTGATGATGATCATGGGTGCTGCAGCTTCGAAGCCTACACGGCCTTTGATCCCAATAATGGTGTCACCGACATGGATATCGCGGCCAATAGCATAAGGCGCTGCCAATTCCTGCGCTTTTAATATCGCATCGACAGGATTGTCAAATTTCTCCTCATTTACACCTTTCAATTCTCCCTGTTCGAAGTGAAGCGAAATGGTGGACGGTTCTTCTTTGGTCAATTGACTGGGATATGCTTCTTCCGGTAAGGTCTGGTCGGAGGTTAATGTCTCCTTGCCTCCTACGGAGGTTCCCCATATTCCTTTGTTGATGGAATAAACCGCCTTTTCGAAATTCATGCTCACCCCATGCTTTTTCAAATAGTCGATTTCTGCTTCGCGGCTTAACTTCAGGTCCCGAATCGGTGTGATGATTTCCACATCAGGAATGATGGTTTGGAAAATCATATCAAAGCGCACCTGGTCATTGCCTGCGCCGGTACTGCCGTGGGCGATAGCTGTAGCTTTTATTCTTTTCGCATATTCTGCCAAAGCTTTTGCCTGGAGAATCCTTTCAGCACTGACGGATAGGGGATAGGTTTGGTTTTTGAGTACGTTGCCAAAAATCAGGTATTTGATTACCTCTTTATAATAGGTGTCACGTACATCCAAGACTGTAAAGGAAGCTACTTTCAACTGTGTGGCCCTTTCTTCAATTTGCTTTAGTTCATCTTCCCCAAAGCCGCCTGTATTTACCAACACAGCATGCACTTCAAAACCTCGTTCTTGGTTAAGGTGGAGTGCGCAAAAAGTGGTGTCTAATCCGCCGCTATAGGCTAAAACTACTTTTTTCATATATGGATTTCTGTTAATGAATGTAAACTTGATGTAGAACGCTGTGCTAAACTAAAGCACAACGTTCAAGGAACCAATTAATCCACCGGCTTTTGGCCGGCTTAGGTATGTTTAAGACTTGTCCTTACTTTTTTTTAGGTTCAAAAGCACGTATTTCTTTAGGCGTACCCATCGTTCAAAAAGACCCAAATTCTTTTTAAAGTCACTTCTCAGGATGGTTTCCGGCTGCTGTTCCTGTGGTTTGGGCACATAAAGCATGGCCGTGCAGAGACAATTCTGACGGTTTTTGCTTTTCAAGATTTCATAGTTCACACAGCTTTGGCAACCTTTCCAGAATTCCTCATCATCGGTAAGGTCTGAATAGCTTACGGGATAATAACCAAGTTCGGAGTTAATCTTCATTACGGCTGCGCCAGTTGTCAGGCCAAAAATCTTTGCATCTGGATACTTGGCCCGACTCAGCTTAAATACCTCTCTTTTAATTTGGCGCGCCAATCCGGATTTCCGGAAATTGGGTGAAACGATTAAGCCTGAATTGGCGACATACTTGCCGTGACTCCAAGCTTCAATATAGCAGAAGCCAGCCCATTCACCTTCTTCACTAAAGGCAATGACAGCTTTTCCTTCTGCCATTTTGGTTTTGATGTACTCAGGAGATCGTTTGGCTATACCGGTACCGCGGGCCTTGGCGGAAGCTTCCATCTCCTTGGTGATGATTTCAGCAAAGTGACTGTGCTGCTCTCCAGCAACGACAACTTTGAATTTTTGCTCTACCATTATCATGATGTAGTATGGCGAAGTTTGGGTAAATTAATTGAAATACGCACCTATTGCTAGGACTGCATCTGTAAATGAAATTAAAGGAAAGTATTGCGGAAATGTGGCTTCCACGTAGGAAACCAATAAATAACACAGGGACTAGGCCCTAAAGGTCTGTCTATAAGTCCTTATATGAAAAAATAGAGGCAAAGAAGCACCGCCTGACAAAATATCAGTGGAATAAACGGTGGATGTTATTTCTTGTAGCTCTTTCATTATGAAGGCACAAATTTTCGCATTTTTCAACAGAAATACAAGTAAAAAATACTTTAACTTAAAAATTTCCTTGCTAAGTTTTATTTTAATAATTTTGACGCTGATCTACTTTAGATTCAGAAATCTACCCTAAGCCTTTGCACTAACATATTATTTGGATTTCTAGGAGGTAGTTGTCCGATAAAGGAATTATTGTTAGGAAGCCACCGTTATACCATTGGGCGTTGGCTGAGGCGGTGGATAGTTAGAAGCAATGACTTTTATTAAACCTAAAAACAATTATACTAGATTATGACAAAGATTAAAGTTGGTATTAATGGTTTCGGAAGGATCGGCCGATTGGTTTTCCGAGCAGCCCAAGAAAGAGATGATATTCAAATTGTAGGCATCAATGATCTTATTGATGCTGAATACATGGCTTATATGCTGAAATATGACTCCACCCACGGACAGTTCAAAGGTGAAGTTGAAGTAAGAGACGGAAAACTGGTAGTCAATGGTCAGGAGATCCGAGTTACTGCTGAAAAGAGCCCGGCTAACCTGAAGTGGAATGAAGTGGGTGCAGAGATTATCGTAGAATCTACAGGTTTATTCTTGACCAAGGAAACTGCGCAAGGCCATATCGATGCCGGTGCTAAAAGAGTGGTAATGTCAGCTCCTTCGAAAGATGATACACCTATGTTTGTAATGGGCGTTAACGAGTCAACCTTTACCCCTGACATGGTGTTTGTTTCAAACGCTTCATGTACAACTAACTGTCTTGCTCCCTTGGCCAAAGTGGTTCATGATAACTGGGGAATTGAAGAAGGCTTGATGACTACTGTACATGCTACTACTGCTACGCAAAAAACCGTTGATGGTCCTTCAGCCAAAGACTGGAGAGGTGGACGTGGTGCGGGACAAAACATCATCCCATCATCTACCGGTGCTGCTAAAGCGGTTGGTAAAGTTATACCTGAACTTAACGGTAAATTGACAGGTATGTCCTTCCGTGTTCCAACGCCTGACGTGTCTGTAGTGGACTTGACTGTAAGATTGAAAAACCCAGCTTCCTACGAAGAAATTTGTGCTAAGATCAAAGAAGCTTCTGAAGGAGAATTGAAAGGCATTTTGGGTTATACTGAAGATGCGGTTGTTTCTAACGATTTTATTGGTGATCCAAGAACATCTATCTTTGATGCGACTGCCGGAATCCAATTGAGCGATACTTTTGTGAAATTAGTTGCTTGGTATGACAACGAGTGGGGTTATTCCAACAAAGTGGTTGACCTTGTTGCCTACATTGCAGGCAAATAAGCTTTGATAAATACTTTATTAAAAAAGGTACAGGCTATAGTCTGTACCTTTTTTGTTACTACAAGCAGCTTCTTCCACAACTGGCATGCATTTTTTCCCTGTGAGATTTTTTTCTACTTTAGAAGCTTAAATGGCAGCCTTAGCCCTTTTTACAGCTAATTACTTATTGCTTTTATGAAAAAGATCACCAGCCCCGCATGGGCAGCATTTTGCTTACTTTTTATCGGAATCTCCTGCAAAGGAATCCATCCTGCGGCCGAATTTGGAAAGACAGCTTATGGATCGAAAGCCATGGTGGTCACTGCACATCCCGAAGCAACGAAAGTAGGACTTGACATATTAGCCAGAGGAGGCAATGCCGTCGATGCGATGGTGGCTGTGCACTTTGCTTTGGCGGTAGTGTATCCATCTGCCGGCAATATTGGAGGGGGAGGCTTTATGGTGATGCGCGATAACACAGGAGAAGCCTACACCTTGGACTTTCGAGAAAAAGCACCCCTCTCAGCTTATGAAGCGATGTACTTGGATGAGGAAGGGGAAGTAGTTCCCGGATTAAGCCTAAATGGGCAAAAAGCCGCAGGTGTACCGGGATCCGTGGACGGCATGATCAAAGCCCACCAAAAGTTTGGCAAATTGCCTTTTAAGATACTAATACAGCCAGCCATACAATTGGCACAAAAGGGCTTTGTGATTACCGAACAGCAAGCTGGGAATTACAACAGCTTGCGACAGACCTTCATCAACTATAACCGGGACAGCCTTGCTATTCCGTTGGTCAAAAGCGATTCGTGGCAACAAGGCGATAACTTAAAGCAGAAGGACCTCGCCCGGACACTCAAACGCATCAAGAAAAAAGGTAGGGACGGCTTTTATGCGGGAGAAACTGCCCGTTTAATTGTTGAAGAAATGGAGGCTGGTAATGGAATTATTACGTTGGAGGATCTTCAATTATACCATTCGAAGTGGCGTGATCCGGTTATCGGCAATTACAAAGGCTACAAAATCATCAGTATGGGACCGCCCAGCAGTGGGGGCATCGCACTAAACCAGCTGTTAGGAATGGCAGAACATTTTGATCTTGCAGCATCCGGACATCACAGCCCGCAAACGATCCATTTAATGACTGAAATGGAACGCAGGGTGTATGCCGATCGTGCGAAACACTTGGGTGATCCAGATTTTTGGGAGGTTCCACAACAAGAAATGCTAGCCCCTCAGTATTTAGGCAGTAGGGTAAAGCAAATCGATCTCCACAAGGCTACACCAAGTGAGGAAGTCCAACCGATGGAGCTGCCTCAACCTAAAGAAAGTGAAGAGACCACCCATTACTCCATAGTAGATACAGAGGGGATGGCAGTATCAGTCACCACCACCATCAATGCTGCTTATGGTGCGAAGGTATTTGTGAAAGGTGCAGGCTTCTTGTTAAACAACGAAATGGATGACTTCAGCAGCAAGCCCGGCGTGCCTAATCTTTATGGGCTGTTAGGTGGGGCAGCGAATGCCATCGAACCAGAAAAAAGAATGCTAAGTGCGATGACGCCCACAATTGTAGAAAAGGACAAGAAACTATTTATGGTCGTGGGCACGCCCGGTGGTTCTACTATTATAACCTCAGTTTTTCAGACGATCCTGAATGTCATTGCTCACGAGATGACGATGACCGAGGCGGTCAAAGCGAAGAGAATCCATCACCAATGGAAGCCGGATGAAATACAACCCGAAGCTGGGGCCATCAATGATGCGGTTCGCAAAGCTTTAGAAGGCATGGGCCACAGGATTTCTCCCCGCGGCAGCATTGGGAGGGTAGATGCAATACTTGTAAAACCAGATGGCAGACTTGAGGGTGCTGCCGATCCAAGAGGAGATGATTGGGCAGGAGGCTTTTGAATCGTTCCTATAATCGGCTATCAAGATGCCAGTTCCTAACCGGTTAGCCCAATACCTGTATTTCAAAAGCGTAACCATAATGACATTAGATAGCCCTTTCGGGTTAATGGAGCGTATTAAAGTACGAGGCGGATAGGATAAGTATATCACCATTTCATAAGGTGATACAGAACAAGCAGCCAGTGCCTGACCTCCTTCACCTGCAATGACGCATCAAACAATAGCTAAATAAAAATTTCTACAAACAAATATGCCTAAAATAGCAGTATTTCCTAAAGCCTTTATGAATGCCCTTTGCAAAGACGGAACGATGCGTCTAGAGGAGTGGATCAACCTTGCCGTAAAATTGGATGTGCAAGGACTGGAATGGTATGCCGGATTTCTAGAAATGCAGGATAAAACCAAATGGAGCAGTTTCCGGGAAAAAGTTGAAGCCCATGGCAAATCTATTTCAATGATGTGCTGTTCACCCGACTTTACGCATCCCGATAAGGCGTTTCGTCAGGCTCAGGTCGAAAAACAGAAATACTGGATCGATATGACATATGCTTTGGGAGGCAGTTACTGTAGAGTGCTTTCCGGTCAACGACGGCCAGAACTGTCGGTGGCCCAAGGGATTGAGTTTGCCGCTGCATCGATTGAAGAATGCTTGCCTTATGCAGCGGAAAAGGGCATTACGCTTATATTAGAAAACCACTATAAGGATGATTTTTGGGAATATCCTGAATTTGCGCAAAAAATGGATGTCTTCACCCAACTGGTAGAAGCCATTGATCATCCCAACTTTGGCGTAAACTATGACCCTAGCAATACTTTCTTGGCGGGTGAAGATCCAATAGAATTGCTCAAAAAAGTTTCCCATCGTGTTGTCACCATGCATGCCAGCGACCGCTATTTAAAAGAAGGAACCATAGAGGATCTACGTAAAGAGGAAGGTGGGGCAGTAGGCTATGCCAAGCGCCTCGCACATGGGGAAATTGGAAAGGGCTTAAATGACTATGATGCCATCTTTGCCGAATTGAAAAGAGTGGGCTTTGACAGTTGGATCAGTATAGAAGATGGAGTGGATGGCATGGATCAGTTGGAGCGAAGCGTGTCTTTCCTCAACCGAAAAGTGAAGGAGTACTGGGGATCCTAAGCGCCAAGAAAAAGCGGAGCGTGGTCTTGTAGTATTGGTTAAGAATTTCAAATAGAAGGCCAAATTCCTCCCATTTATCATCCTATCGACCGTCACACGACTAACTTATTACTAAATCATTACTACATGCAAATTGAAACCTTATTTCCCTCTCAATGTATTTTGGCTGAAGGGCCTCTTTGGCACAAGGAAAGAAACAGCTGTTTTTGGGTAGATATTGAAAGAGGGATTCTTTATGAGTGTAACATCAACAGCCGAGCCATCAACACCTGGAGCTTCGACTATCGTGTCACCATGGTGATTCAGGCAAGGAATAATAACGTGATTTTAGCATTAGACAGAAGCCTGGCTCGCTTTGATCTGGAGAATGGAACATTGGATTGGCTGGTGGACGTGGAAAAAAACTACCCTAATCACCGCTGTAATGATGGCGCCTGCGACAGTCAGGGAAGGATCTGGGTCGGGACCATGGCCTTAAATATCCAAGAAGGTGCCGCTAGCCTTTATTGTATCAATACTGATCATAGCGTGAGCCGCAAGGTCACTGACGTTACCATTTCTAATGGGCTAGCGTGGACAGCAGATGATCGGACCTTCTACTATATTGATACACCAACTAAAAAGGTTCAAGCCTATCACTTCAATGCGGAAGCGGGTGATATCGCTTTAGATCGCACTGTTATTGAAATACCAGATAATATGGGCAGTCCTGACGGAATGGCCATAGATGAAGAAGGTATGCTTTGGATAGCCCATTATGGTGGTTTTGGGGTTTACAGATGGAATCCCCACACGGGTGAATGTTTGGAAAAAATTGAAGTGCCTGTACCTAATGTAACCTCCTGCGCATTTGTGGGTCCCAAACTGGATCAACTACTAATTACCACGGCCAGCGAAAATCTTAGCCAAGAACAACTTCAGCAATATCCGCAAAGCGGCGATGTCTTCTTAGCTAAAGTAAAAGTAAAAGGGCAGCCCGTATATACCTATCCTTTTTAAATTTTCCCATCACTGACCCTGAACAACAGCGGCCAGTGGTGGGTTGAATTATGCTAGAGGAAAAGCAACTTTTGCTCCTTGGAGGATTGATAGATTCCTAAGATCAGCGCTAGCGATTTTTTTCCGATTTCTCCTGTTACTAAAGGTTCCCGACCCTCATGAATGGCTTCTACCATATCTTTGATCTGTGCCAGGTGAAGATTAAAGTCGATCGCCATGGGGTCTGAGGCCCCAGAGCTTTCCTGGCTGTTGGCGAATTTATCAGGTGTCGCTTCACCGGCAATATTCCAAGCGTGGATCTTTCCACCTTCCAAGATGATGCTCCCCTTTTCCCCGTATATTTCTAGGCGCTCAGGGTAACCAGGACAAAGTGCAGTGCCTCCGGTAATCGTTCCTAAAGCACCATTTTTAAAGTTAAGAATGGCTGCTCCCAGATCTTCTCCCTCAATTTTATGTACCACAGTCTTGACCTGTCCATATACTGATGCCACATCACCCATTACATCCAACAACAAATCAATAGTATGGATCCCCTGATTAATTAATGCAGCACCACCATCTCCTTCCAAAGTTCCTTTCCAACTGCTGCTGTTATAATAGGAGGGATCCCGATACCAATTAATTGCTGCTGTGCCCATAATCAGCTTCCCCAATTTACCTTGACTAACAGCTTCCTTAAGCTGTAAATATCCCGGTTTGAAGCGATTCTGAAAGATGACACCCAATTTTACCCCCTGTGCCTTGCAAACTTCGATCAGCTGATCGGCGCGGTCAAGACTAACTTCGATGGGTTTCTCTAACAACACGTGTTTGCCCGCTTTGGCAGCAGCAATTCCGGGTTCCATATGAGCTCCGCTATGGGTGCAGATGCAAACCACCTCAATGGCAGGATTGCTGAGAAATCGGTCTAGCTCATGGTAAGCTACAACCCCGAACTTTTCCTCCGCCTGCTTTGCTCTGGATGCTGTAGAACTGCATACCGCAACCAATTCACTTCCCTCATAAGCTTTAATCGCTGCAGCGTGGTGTGAGGCAATGGCCCCTGTCCCAATAATTCCAAATCCTATTTTTTTTTTGTTCATGCCTTTTGTTTAGCGTTTTGTTGTATTTGCTTGCTATTATCTTTTCTATAGGCGCAGCTCCGATCCATACACTATCTGCTGAATCGCCCAATTTGTTCTTGCAGCAGTAATTCCCGTACTGGGACATTGGCCCTTTCCGAGTAGCTCATTGACGATACTTTCGATAAGAAAATATTGTATATGCTTTGGCAGCTCAAATTCAAACCGCTGCAAACCTTTTTCATCCGTTTCAAGAAGCACATGGGGTTGCCCAAATGTAGAATAGCTGATTTGGCCCCTGCTTCCGACAATAGTGGTCAAATCTTTATTGGCTGATTTTGCAGTGGTAAAACACCAGCTGCCAACTCCCATCACCCCATTTTCAAATTCAAAGGCTGCTGTGACAATGTCTTCCGCTTCATAAACGCCGGCTTGATTGGAAGAAATGCCTTTGGCGGATTTGATTGGACCAAATACAAAGTCAAGGAAATCCAGTTGATGGCTCGCCAGATCATAGAAATAGCCGCCACCGGCAATAGTGGGATCCACCCGCCAATTGGTTTTGTTGGACATAATGATATTGGTATCCTTGGTCTGGTTCATCTGTATGTTCACCAACCTGACCTCACCAATGGCTCCACTTTCCACAAGCGCCTTAATCTTCAAAAAATTAGGTAAGGTTCTTCTGTAATAAGCTACATACAAGGGAACTGCTGCTTTTTCACAGGCCGCTATCATTTCAAGACATTCCTGATAGGTCCTTGCCATAGGCTTTTCTACATAAACAGGCTTTCCTGCTTCAGCAGCTTTTTTTGTATAGGCTGCATGGACATGGGGTGGAGTTGCGATGTAGATGGCGTTGACTTCAGAATCGTTGATCAACTGATCCGCATCATCATACCATTTGGCGACCTGATGCTTTTCTGCATAAGCTTTTGCTTTTTGCGCATCCCGGCGCATTACGGCTACAAGCTTGGAGTTGGGAACCAAGTTCATTGCCGGCGCACTTTTGACCTCACACACATTTCCTACTCCGATTACGCCCCATCGAATCTCCTTGTCAGATGCCAAATTAAAAGTTTGTCTCATATGCTGAACGTCAAATAATATGTATGCTCTAGGTCCTAGAAATGAATAAATGGCTAAGATTATTAAAATTTGCTGTAGAAATAAGGTTTTTCTTGAAAAAAATTTACAAATTAGCCTCGGATAATTAAATGTCAAATTAACACTAAACTTACCAAAATGCTTCTATGAAAAATCTTCTGTATTTATTGATTTTTTCAGGCTGGGTTTTGGCTGGCTGCAATACCAAAGCCTCCCAATCGGGTCTGTCTGATGATCCTCGGCGGGTGGAAATCCTTTTTTTGGGCCATGACAGCAAGCACCATGACTCAGAAAAGTTGATGCCCATATTGGCCATGCCGCTTTTCCAACACGGCATCAGCTTGACCTACACCTCTGACCCTAACGACCTTAATGAGGAGACCTTGTTCAAATATGATGGGATAATGATTTATGCCAATCATGACGAAATTACGCCTGAGCAAGAAAAGGCTTTAAAAAATTATGTGGAGAGCGGTAAAGCGCTGATTCCCATTCACAGCGCATCCTTTTGCTTTAGAAATTCTGATTGGTATGTGCAAGCAGTGGGAGGTCAGTTCAAATCCCATGGTGAAGGAGACTTTACGGTCGATATTGTAAATGCGGAACACCCCGTCATGGCTAGAATCAGCCAGTTTGAAACATGGGATGAAACCTATGTGCACAGCGAGCTAAATGATGACATGACGGTACTTATGGAAAGGGTAGAAGGCGACCATCGAGAGCCTTATACTTGGGTGAGGGAACAAGGTAAAGGCCGCGTGTTCTATACCGCCTATGGCCATGACGAAAGAACCTGGAGTAAACCCGAATTTCATGACTTGGTAGCCAATGGCGTGCTTTGGGCAGTAGGAGAGAAAGTAGCCAAACAGGTAGCGGACTACAACATCCCTCAGCCTTCTTTTGAAGATGCTGATATTCCTAATTATGAAAACAGGGATCCAGCCCCACGGTTCCAACAGCCTTTGTCGCCTGAGGAGTCCATGAAGTTAATCCAGGTTCCGGTGGACTTCGAAATCGAGCTTTTCGCCTCAGAGCCTGATATTGTCAATCCCATGACCATGGCCTGGGATGAACGAGGACGGCTGTTTGTAGTCGAAACTTTGGATTATCCCAATGAAGTCAGAAAAGAAGGAGGCAATGACCGGATTAAGATTCTTGAAGATACAGACGGAGACGGCAAAGCCGACAAAATTACCATTTTCGCTGACAGTTTGAATATTCCTTCCAGCCTTGTATTTGCCAACGGTGGCGTCATCGTCTCTATGGCTCCCCATTTTCTTTTCCTAAAAGATACAGATGGAGATGACAAAGCTGATGTAAAAGAAATCATCATGAGTGGCTGGTCCCAAAGTGATACCCACGCAGGCCCTTCCACTTTAAAGTACGGCCTAGATAACAAAATCTGGGGTGTAATGGGATATGCGGGCTTCAATGGAGAGGTTAGTGGCAAGCGTATTTCTTTTAGCCAAGGCATCTACAAATTTGATCCGGACGGGGAAAACCTGCAGTACCTAGGGCAAACCAGCAACAACACCTGGGGCTTAGGATTTACAGAAGATTTTGATGTGTTTATCTCCACCGCCAATGGACAACACAGCGCCTACCTGGCCATGCCTAACCATTACTTGAAACGACCTGTTATTGGAGGATCCAGCAACGCCGTTCATGGTATTGATTCCCATTATGACATGCCACATGTGACTCCATTCTTGCGTCAGGTCGACTGGCATGGAGGTTATACTGCAGCAGCAGGTCATAATTTCTATACTGCTAGAAACTTTCCTAAGAAATATTGGAACAGGATCGCCTTTGTAGCAGAACCTACGGGCAGGGTATTGCACAATGCCATCATCGAAAGAGAAGGGTCTGGCTACAAAGAGAAAAACGGTTTTAATATCTTGGCCAGCTCCGACGAATGGTTTGCTCCTGTGCATGCAGAAGTGGGTCCCGACGGTGCGCTTTGGGTGGCAGATTGGTACAACTTTATCATTCAGCACAACCCCACTCCCAAAGGCTTTGAAAATGGCGCAGGCAATGCTTATATTAACCCCCTAAGAGATGCTAAGCATGGTCGTATCTACAGAATTTCTTACAAAGGTGAGAAAAAGTACAAGCCCGTCTCAATGGGCAGAAACAGCAAAAAAGACCTGATCAATGGTCTGAAAAGCGACAATATGTTCTGGAGAACTACTGCCCAAAGGCTGATTGTAGAAACCCAAAACAAAGAACTTGTTAAGGATCTATACGATATTATCAACAACCAAGAGGTGGATGAAATCGGTTTGAACAGCCCTGCGGTACATGCACTGTGGACCTTACACGGTTTGGGTCTTCTTGACGGTTCGAATAGAGAGGCTATGGATGTGGCCATCAAGGCCCTGTCCCATCCAGCAATAAGTGTAAGGAAAAATGCGCTACGCGTGCTGCCTCCTAATGAAACTACCTTGGATGCCATCCTAAAAGCCGACCTCTTGAACGCGGAGGATCTAAATCTCCGGAAGGCAGCATTTTTGGCCGTAGCCAATATTCCTTCTTCAGATAAAGCCGCTCAGGCATTGCTTAAGGCAGCGGAAAACGAAGACAACGCTAAGGATGCTTACCTGCCCCAAGCCTTGTTTGCTTCCGCTCTAAGTCACCCTTCTGCCTTTACCGAGATGGCCAAGCAAAATCAACCCGCGTCAAAAGCTGACTCTTTATTAAACCTTTCTGAGAGGGTGGTAAAGGGGCTATTGTCAGAACAATATCCTTTGGATAGACGGGCACAATTGCAGTTTCCTCCGGATGTTACAGGCAAGGAGATTATTATCAATGCGGTTGTCAGCAAGGGAGAAGAGCCTCTGGAAGGGGTGATTGTAGCCCAAGGGGGCAAAGCCAATGGTTACAGCTTATATGTGCAAAACAACGCCCTTATCTGGCTGGTAAAGCAAAATGGCCAAGCCTATCAAGTACGTGCGACAAACCTTCCCGATCAGCAGTTTGCTGTTACTGCCAGCTTATTGGATGGAGGGGCAATGACCTTGGAGATTAATGGTAAAAACGTGGGTAAAACGCAAGCACCTGCATTGTTCCCAGCGCCTTTACGTCCTGAACGTGTGCGTGCGGGCTTTGATAACCAAGGCGATGACAATGTGGGAGAATACAGCGGAAACTTCTGGTTCAGAGGAAGAATGGGAAGAGAGTCTTCTCTTAGTCTTAAGGACCCCTCATTGGCTGATGGTGACAGAGGTCAAATAGCTGAAGCGGCATCCACTTCATCCTCCGCGGCCGGTGCCGTGGTCATCAAGATGGGCGTGATCCCTCATGAGATGAAGTTCGATAAAGCCAATTTCAAAGTGAAGGCGGGACAACAGGTAACTATTGACTTTGAGAACCAGGACTTTATGCAACATAACATGCTGATCATTCAAAAGGGTTCTTTGGAAAAAGTAGGCAAGGCTGCCGATGACCTAGCCCGAGATCCAAAAGGAGCGGAGCAACAGTATGTGCCTAAGATGCCGGAGGTGATTGTAGCCACGCGATTGGTAGATCCTGAGGGTAGCGAGAGCCTGGTGTTCACAGCACCCAGTGAACCCGGTGACTATCCCTATATCTGTACAGTTCCCGGTCACTGGAGAATTATGAATGGTATTATGACTGTTGAATAAATTTATGAGCTTAGACATTAGTTTAGGGGTGAGCACCTGGTTATGGACCTCACCCTTTAATACCGATACGGTATCATTGTTTCCAAAAATTAAATCTATGGGCTACGACGCTGTTGAAATACCCATAGAAGATCCAAGTTTAATTAATCCAAAAAAGGTAAAGGAGGCACTGGATGAACATGGTTTAAAACCGATCATCTGCGGCGCTTTTGGTACCAGCCGGGATCTCACCCATGAAGATCCTACCTTTCATAAAAACAGCTTTGACTATATAGAAGCCTGTTTTGAAATCACGGCAGCATTGGGGGCAAAATTTGTAGCTGGCCCCATGTATTCCGCCGTAGGCAAAGCGCGGCTGGTATCAACAGAGCAGAAGAAAGTGGAATGGGATAGGGCGGTTAACAACCTTTACAAAGTGTGCCAAATGGCGGAATCCCGAGGCTTGGAAATCGCCATAGAAGCTTTGAATCGTTTTGAAACCGACCTGATCAACAATTCAGAGGACCTTATGCGACTGATCGACGACATCAACCATTCCGCTGCCAAAGTGCTGCTTGATGCTTTTCATATGAACATCGAGGAGCCGAATATCGAGTTGGCCATAGAACGGGTGGGGGATAAGCTAATCCACGTTCAGGTTTCTGAGAACTATCGAGGAACACCCGGTACAGGGCAAACACGCTGGGATGCCTATAAGAGAGGTTTAGAGGCAGTGAATTACAAAGGGGTAGTGTCGATTGAAAGCTTTACTCCAGAAATTAAGGAGCTTGCCGGCGCGGTGTGTATCTGGAGACCTTTGGTGCCCAGCCAAGATGAGTTTGCTAGAGAAGGCTTTAAGTTTTTGAAAAAATGGGCAGATAGTTAAATTTACCTTTTCAATTAAACAAAAATCTAAAATAAACCATGAGCGAAAAGAAGTTTAAGATTGCCATTATCGGTTTGGGCTTTGGTGCGGAGTTTATCCCCATTTATCAAAAGCATCCCTTTGCAGAGATGTATGCCATCTGCCAAAGAACCAAAGAAAAGGTCGATGAAATAGGAGATGCATTCGGAATTGACAAGCGATATACGGACTACGATGAGCTACTGAAGGATCCCGAGATCGATGCAGTTCATATCAATACCCCCATTCAAAACCATGCTGAGCAAACGTTGAAGGCCCTTAGAGCTGGGAAGCATGTGGCTTGCACAGTGCCTATGGCTACCACGGTAGAAGAATGTCGGCAGATCGTAGAAGAGACAGAAAGAACCGGCCTTACTTATATGATGATGGAGACGGTGATCTATAGCCGTGAATTCCTCTTTGTCAAAGAGATGTATGAAAAAGGGGAGTTGGGTAAAATCCAGTTCTTAAGGGCTTCCCACCAGCAGGAAATGGCTGGGTGGCCCGGCTATTGGGAAGGACTACCACCGATGCATTATGCTACCCACTGCGTCGGTCCAGTCTTAGCCCTACCCAAAGCGCAGGCGGAGTATGTATCCTGCTTTGGATCCGGCAAAATAGACGACAACCTAATAGAAAAATATGGCTCGCCCTTTGCCATTGAGACCTGCCATATCAAGCTGAAAGATTCCGATCTTTCTGCTGAAGTAACCAGATCTCTGTTTAATACAGCAAGGCAGTATAGGGAAAGCTTTGATGTATATGGCTCTAAGAAATCCTTTGAATGGACATTAATCGAGCACGAAGACAGCGT
>DATGQZ010000042.1:0-32460 GCA_035303945.1 Cyclobacteriaceae bacterium | reverse complement strand
CATAGTACCAACAAGACCTTTAAAACAGAAAATTTGAAATACATGCAAATATAAACCAAATACTTTGTTAAAAAACAAAATTATAAATCACAGAAACCCCAAAACGTAAAACTCGATTTTAAAAATAAATATATAGTTTTTCCAATAAAAAATTGAAATATAAAAGTTTTGAATTAAAGTTATGCCAAAACAATTGTTTTTTATACCTATAAAAAAGTACTATACAATGAATAGCAATTTGAGTATGAAACAACCATTAATGTAAAATGTAGAATGATAAAATCAGGACTTATCTAGAAAAACGCATTTCATTTTTATTAAAAAAATATTTTTTTTTGATGCTACTATTTTTCATTTTTGAAAATGCAGTTGTACATGTCACGCCCATCTCCGAATCTTATGGCCGTAAACCGCATAAAACACCAGAAATAGATAGCAGGGGGCCAAGACCCAATAAGCGTGGCGTGGATCCCATAAATCGGCAAAATAACCATACAACAGGGGTAGCAGGGCATTACCACAGAGCCCCATTATTAAGATGGACGCTCCTAGTTTAGTGAATTTACCCAGACCATCTAAGGCTAACGGCCATATGCCTGCCCACACCAAAGAGTTTGCAAAGCCAAGTGCTACAACAAACCAAATAGAAATATCGGATTGGTGACCTAGCAACTGTATGCTTCCATCCAGAAATATGATTCCCAATGTAAATACCAAACCTAAGACAGTAAAAATCCGGAGCATATTCACCTGGCTGATCCAACGGGGAATGGTTACAATGCCCAAGATGTAACCACAAATTGTAAGAAATAACGTATAAGAAGGAAAAACTTTAGCCTCCATCAGGGAAATATCCATAGATGCCGCATAGCCGATCACAGTGTCAATGGCGATTACCTGTGTACCTACATGGAGGAATATGGCTACCGCACCCAAGATCAAATGCGGGAATTGGAAAATGCTGGTTTTCCCGGAATTGCTTTGTGCCAGCGCTTCATCCTCATGTTCCGTATCTATTTCTGGTAAAGGCGAATACCGCACCATCAACCCTAGTCCTATCAACACCAAACCTACAACGGTATAGGGTAGGATGACCCTTCGAATCAATTCATCTAAAACAGCTTCCCTTTCGGCCTCACCCATTAAAGGGATCTGTTCGAATAAGGCACTGTCGGTCGATTTGAGCACTACAGCAGCAAAGATTAAGGGGGCCAGAATACCGGCGCCCTTATTCAATATACCCATAATACTGATTCGCTGCGCGGCACTTTCCTTGGGACCTAAAATGGTGATATAAGGGTTGGCTGCTGTCTGTAAAATCGCCAATCCTGCGCCTAACAAAAACAGCCCCAATAAAAACACTTCGTAGGTGCGAATCCATGCCGCGGGAACAAAAATGAAGGCTCCCAAAGCCATCGTTAAGAATCCGTACATCATCCCTTTTTTAAAGCCTACCGCTTTGAGTAAATAGGAAGCAGGCACTGAAAAAATGAGGTAGGAAATATAAAAAGCAAAAGCTACCAAATAAGACTGAAAGTTGGTGAGCTCGCAGGCGATTTTAAAATAGGGAATTAGAATGGCATTAATCCAGGAAACAAAACCGAATATAAAAAACAACACGCCAATGATGGCAATTGAAATATTAGTCTGTCGCCTGGTCAATGATACCGCTTGAACGGTGGTGGTTTGGCTCATGTTATTGGGTTCTTGAAGTGGTCAACAAGGAGGCTGATGCCTTGTCCAAATATAACTCACAATTAGCGTGTTGCTGTAAGATGCTAGCAGGAAATAGATTACTCACCTCATTTTCCACACAATTTTTCACTGCTTCGGCTTTTCTTTGGTCGGGAATAGAGCAGATGATGTGCTTGGACTTCATGATCTGCCGGATCGACATGCTTATAGCCTGCAACGGAACTTCCTCCAAGGTTTTAAACCAACCCTCGTTTAGTTGTTGCAGTCGGCATGCCCTATCCAAGTTTACAACCAAAAAGGGTGCTTCCGTATCGAAATCGGCTGGCGGATCATTAAAGGCCAAGTGGCCGTTTTCTCCAATTCCTACCAATGCAACATCTATTGGATGCTTTGCAATGAGCGCTCCTAACCTGCGACACTCCTCCTCCGGATCTACCTCCCCGTTGATCAAATAGACTTCCCCAACTTCTTCAAGCCTTTCGAGAAAACGTTCTTTTAGATATTTTCTAAAACTGGCTGGATGGGACTCTGGCAGATCAATGTATTCGTCCAAATGAAAAATCGTCACTTTGCTCCAATCTATAGATTCGCTGAGCAGCTGATTGAGGGTCTCAAACTGGCTGGTGCCGGTGGCCAGTATGACATTCGCATGTCCCATTTCCTTAATAGCCTCATTAACAATTGTGGCTGCTCTACGGCCAGCTACCTGTCCTAGTTGTTTTGGGTTGTCTGTTTCAGTGATATTCATACTAAAGCGTTTAAAAGTTATTATCAATGCCAAACCTATTGATAATCCATGGGGAATAAGCATCAATTGCCATTAATAGTTACGGGAACGTTTTCAAAAGCTATCCGAAAGCCATTGTAAATAGCCTTGGCTTCCACCTTCTGCTGACAACTGGCGCCATGATGAAGAAGCTGGGTATATATTTTCCTTGATGGGCTCGCCTGCCGCATCGACAGGGCTAATAAGCAACAGTTTGGAATGAGTTATAGAAGCCACAAGCTGTGGAAGATCGTAGGCTGTCAAAGCGGCCGGAACCGTTCCCATTACGTATTCAGGCTTATACTGGTGATGCGTTACCAACGATGTATAGGAGACTGGAGACTCCACCAATATTAATTTAGCAAACAAGGGATCAAAGGCTGCAGCATGTAGCAATGCAGGACCTAATTTACAATTGGCCCAACCGTGAACCGTTTTTATGCCTTGGTTTTTTAGCAGTCTGCCTAAGCGGATAATATCTGAAGCATGGACGCCAACAATACTCCTTCCTGTTAGCAAAAAGCCAAACCAGACATTGTAGCTACTGCCTTCAAAATTGGAATCCCCTACCGCCTGGCTGGAGCCTACCTCCCCTAATCCCAGAAGATCTGGAGCCAGCACAGTATATCCTTTCCTCACCATATCTTCAATCTCCCCACCCACAGCAATGCCTGCAGTTTTTCCCGCTGCATGCAGATAAAGGACTGCTTGCTGATTCGGCTGCTCTGGTATGGCCAGCAAATACGGAATGATATAATCACCTTCCCCTTTCACATAATATTTTTCGATAACATAGCCCTCTCTCTGAAGCCTGCCAGTCATCACAGGCTCCGCCTTATTGGAAGGGTCTCGGAAGCCAGAGAGGAACTTGGCCTTCTCTACCACATCCCCACTAATTCTAGTAGAAGATTCGGTGAGCTTTTTGTTGATAGAAAATACCGTTTCGCCCTTAAAAGATGTAGCAAGCTGACCCGAAGGGGTTACCATAAGTTCATCTGCGGTCAACTTACTTACCTCCTCATCTTTGGGATTGCCAGGCAGCTCAAGATGCTCCTGAAAGAAAGCATACATGGCTTCACGGTTTTTAAGTGTGGAGGCATGGGCAGCATCATCCTCAACCATGGAAAAGTGGTTCTTCTTCCCATAAGCTTCATAAATTTTTGACACTTCTAACCAGGTTTCCCTCGCCCCCTGAATGTTAAAGATGTCTCTAGTCGTTGTGATCATTAAGTTGGGTTTGGGGGCGCGAACAGCCAAAAGATCTGCATGGTCTAAACCTTCAACAATCCCATGTAGAAAATTCTGTTCCGCATCTTGGGGACCATTGGTCTCAATCAACCGTTGGAAGCTGGTGATATAGTTTTCGGGCGCCGCAGCATAAATACGGTCATCAATGGCTGCAATATAGGCGGACTGGGTACCTCCACCTGAACGGCCAGTAATTCCTATGCGCTTGGGATCGATCTCCTTCCGCGTCAGCAAATAGTCTACCGCACGAATTCCATCCCAAATCATAAACCAAGCTTGGGATCGTCCTGCTACAAAAGCTTGGGCACCCGGGTAAGAATGCTCCTTGGTCGGCCCACCGATCCCGGATCGGCCGGTCTCGTCAGAATAGTACTCCAACCTTTCCCCTTGGCCTACCGGATCAAAGGCAAAAACAGCAAAACCTTTGCTGACTAAATTCAGAATGACATGCTGGTAGGTATCGCTCCTGTAACCCTCTTCAGCGTGTCCGCTGCAATAAACGATGGCTGGCAGATTTTTTTTCTTCCCCTTGGGCAGGTAAAGGGAGGAGGTCACATAGAACCCCGGCTGTGATTCGTATACAATATGCTCAACATTGTAGCTGTCTTTATTTATTTTCTTGGTGACTTGAGGATTTAACGGTGTTTTTTCCGGAAAAAGTCCTAATACCTTTTCAAACTTGCTTTTTACTTCCTGCTGCCTTTGCTGCCAATCTTCCAGGGAATTTATGCCTGCTATTTTTTGGCGTCTTTCCTCCAATAGCTGATAAGCCTCTTGTGAGAAATGCCTGTATATAGATGTAGGTGCATCGCTAAAATGCAACCAATTCTTGTTTAACACCTGCAGGTCCTCTTGTGCATGTGCCAGGTCCACACTCGCTAAGCAAAGGAAAAAGCCCGCGGCTATTCCAATCCTTTTAATATTCTTATTGCTGATCGTTCTTTTCATCATTATCATGTCTAAGCTATTCCCCGGAGGACCTCTCTGGCCACTCGTAACACATTTCCAGATAGAATCTTTTGAATATCATCATCAGAGTAACCCTTTTGAACAAGGCCAACGGTAAATAAGGGCCAATTGGTCCACTCCATACTCTTTCTCATTTCAGTAGTTTCCACAAAATCATCCGGAGGCCACAGCGCTTCCCATCGGATCCTTGGTTTTCTATAAGGTGTAATTTTCCTGTTTTCTTCGGAAGCATATTGAGATGTATAGGCCACATCCGTTCCTATAGCCACATGGTCTACACCGAACTTTCTGGCCACGTAGTCTATATGGTTCATCATGGCTGCAATATCACCCGATGCCCCCAAAAAGCGAGGAATACAACAAATCCCCACATAGCCATCGGTGTCAGCAATGGCACGAATAACATTGTCAGGCTTAGCCCTTATGTGATGATGAAGTGCCGCGGCCGTCGTATGGCTGGCCACCATCGGCTTTGTTGACACTTGTGCAGCTTCCAGGCTGGTCTGCCAGCCCGAGTGGGCAATATCAACGATTACCCCTACCTTGTTCATTTCTTTGACCACAGCCCTGCCAAAATCACTCAAACCACAATCAGTCACCTCACCACAACCGTCCCCTATCATGTTTCTCCGGTTGTAGGTTAAATGCATCATGCGGATACCTAGCTGGAAGAACATCCTGATATAGCGTAACTCTTCTTCTACCGAAATCCAGTCTTGGGGCATAGGAACTCCGTTACCGGTGAAGTATAGGGCATGTCGATTGGCCTTCTTGGTTGCTATAATGTCATCCGGCAGAACAGCCTTGCTGACAAAGTCCCTCAGCATATCGGTAGAATAAGTAAAGCGTGAAAGCCTTTTCAAAAGCCGATGGATCTCATTACCTTCTTCACCGGCATTCTGGATCACACAAGTGACCCCTGATGCCCTCCAGGCATTCATAAATTCCTCCCTTTCCCGATCATTCACCACGAAGCGGGTCATGGACATATCCTCCTGCATATCCTGAATTTCCAAAGGAGAGGCTTCACCTTCAATTGCCGCAGTGATCGCGGCACCATCTACTGCCGCTCTTGGCATAAAGCCGTAACAATCAATAACTACAGAATCCCGGTGCAACTCCAGTCCACGCTCCAGTTCTTTTTTACTGGGTTTCAGGATGTTTAGTGCGATCTGGTATGCCTCCTTCATTTGCTCATTGATCCTGAATTCGGAAGCATCAGATTTAGAGTTGGACGAAGCAGTGCCGAAATGACGAGGTTGTGCAAAAGCCTCCAAAATCCCAAGCCCTGCCATACCGATCCCCGTCATACTGGAAGCGATGAGAAACTCCCTTCTATTGGTTGCCATATGATCCTGCTTTGGTTAAGCCTTTTGAGCCTGTGGTTTCAGTTCGGTAAGATCTTCTATCCGGATGATCTTGCCTGTTTCTATGCTTTTTCGGGCAGCAATACCTATCAATGCCGACATCGCTCCATCTCTTGACCCGGCGGATTGTCTATAGGTATCGGGACTGGAGGGATATCTGAAAATTTTGTCTTTTAGCCGTGGATCGGATCCTCCATGTCCACCCGATTGGGGCACAACCTGAATAGTTTTTACGTTCCCGAATAATGAGGTGATGGTAATTTCTTGGTAAGGAGGCACCCCCGTAGGCATCGACGATTGAATCCATGCATCAAGCCTACCCTTGGTACCATTAATGGCCAACCGGTATCCTTCATAGGGAGAATAGGCGGTAAGAGAATAATTAACGGGAACACCATTGGCGTATTTGTATTGCACAGCCATGGTATCATAGATATCAATTTCATCTCTAAACACACAACCATCTCTAAGGTAGCTATCATGCTTTTCATTCGCTACGTACAGGTCCATTGACCCTTTGTCTTTGGTGATGTCCCAGTAAAAATTGCATTTGGATTTGTGAGGACAGGGTCGGCAATGACTATGGTTGAAGGGGCTGTTTTTGGCCCCATAGAATTCTAAGGAACCATAGGCAAATACTTCCTCAGGTTCGGAATCTACCCAATAGTTAAGCACGTCAAAATGGTGAGTAGCCTTGTGGACCAACAAAGTACCCCCATGTTCTTTTTCTCCATGCCAACGCCTAAAATAGCTTGCACCGTGGCTGGTGTCCAAATACCAGTTGAGATCAACCGATTTGATATCCCCTACCTCTCCTGAGCGCAGCAATTCCCATATTTCCTGTACATAGGGAGTGTACCTCATGTTAAAGGTCACAATCAACTTATTGCCGGTGCGTCTTTCGGCATCAAAAATGGCCTGACACTTCTGCTCGTCTGTAGTCATCGGCTTTTCGGAGATCACCGTCATTCCTGCTTCCAGACCTTTGATAATATACTCATGATGGGTAGCATCTGTAGTAGCGACGATCAATGTATCCGGCTTAGCATCCTTTATCATCTTATCAAAGTCGGTGTACACGGGGCAGCTGACCTTCATCCTTTCCTTGGCATAGGCCACCCTTCCGGGATTGATATCACACAGCCCTACAAACTCCAATATATCTTGGTATTCCTCTTGCACCGGAGCACCCCACATCCCAATCCCACGTCCACCAGTGCCTACCATGGCTACCCTTTTTTTAGATTGTTGGGAGGCTAACGTCACCAATGGCGCCAAGAGGCTTGACGCAGCCATTAGACCCGTATTCTTGATAAATGATCTTCGGTTTAAAACTTCCATAGCAATAACTTTAATGTTTTTTTAAGATAACCATTAAATAATGTAACCCAAATGGCCTTTTACTTCAACGTCGTGGTTTAAGGGGTAAATGACAGCTTTGTCCTGCTTTGGCTTCGCTCTATGACGCTGTTGTATTCATCCTGGTATGCAGCGAGTTCCTCTCCTGAAATCGTCCGCCCTGACATTGAAAGAGGTTGGGCAATTGTAAGGTCTATATCCGCCAAGGCGGCAGCCAAGGAGATATCTCCCCAGGGAAGCACACCAGGTACATGGATCCCCATACTGAAGAACTCGATCGTTTCTCTGCGATCGAAGACATAACTCAGAGGAACATTCCTTAGTATCAAGGCATCCAACTTGCCTTGTTCCACCGCAGCGAGAAATAAAGCCGCCAAGCCGGCCTCCTTATGACCATCGAAAATTATCTGCTCCGGATTAAATTTGTCCCTTACATATGATGAGACCAACCGAATCTCTTCCACCCATTCACCCATCATGGTCTTCCCCAGCCATAGGTGAGCCCTAGAAAGGGTGTGAAATTGCGACAGGTCTCCTCTCAACAAATCTGCGGGAGATGAGGCTTCTCCGGTGCCGGAAAGCTCAACCAATATAATTCCCCAATTCTTTGTCTTAAACTCCTCGAGCATGCTTGTTGAAATACCATTTTTGCCCTCCATATGGCTGACTACCACATAGGTTTTAGGCTTTACAGTCGGGGACCAATGCAAAAGCGGAATTAGTTTGCCAGAACTGGTAGATAAAGCCATCCTGTCCCAACCTTGAACAGCCGAATACGCATGAACATTTTGGATAGATGACCCGGAGCTGTTTTCAATCATCAACAGCTTACGCAACTCATCCCGCTTTTGTGCTCTTTCTACAGCACCTCCGGCCCTAAACGTCTCCTTGTGCTTTTGTCCTCTTGAGCGTGCATAATCTGCTATACCCATTACTTTTGGATCTCTTTCACCGAGTTTAAACACCATCAATTTCTCCATTGCCAAGGTGCTGAACGGAACCTCATCCCGCGCTTCACCCGACCCTTTTTCTTTCAGGTATAGGTCAAAAAAACCCAACATAGCCCGTCGATCTTCTGGGGCGTATCCGTGCTCTAGATCAAACAATTCGTACTGTATATTATCTGCTACGCCATGCAGTTGAAAAATCGGTTTTGCATTTTCATAACTCCTCAACATTTCAGCCGGATAAAAGGTGGGATTGCTGTCCTTGTGGTGGTTACACATCTTTAGGGCTCGGGGTGCATACAAAGCTAAGACCCCCGCTGATTCAGTAAAGGTTAAACCACCGGGCATCAGCTCGCACACGCAGTTCGATCCCATGACGGCTGATTCAAAAGTCCCTACACTGACGATAGGCATCGCAGCTTTTATCCTTTCATCCAAAGCTGCAAACCACATGGTCTGATTGCCTCCCCCACTGGCGCCAGTAGCGCCGATATTTTCTTTGTCTACAAAAGGTAAGGAAAGCAAAAGATCAACGGCACGCATATTATCTACTACCTGCACCCCCAAGAGACTCTCTCCAATGTTCATCAAAGAAGCTCCCAAATTGGCTCCATGGTATTCGTAGTCGCCATGCGTAGTGGCTCTCTCCCCTGAACCAAAAGCATCAATGGTCAAGCAGACGTATCCGTTCTTCGCCAAAGAATGCCCGACAGACTGCACACTTTCGGCTAACTTGCCTTCGCGCCAGTGTCCATGCATATTTACAACGGCAGGAAACGGTCCCTTTCCATCAGGAATGTAAAGATTAGCCGTAGCATAAACACCTGGAGCCGTCTGGAAGTAGATGTTTTTGATGGTATAGCCATCCATCTGAATTGAACCGGTTTCCTTCAGATCTAAAGGGAGGGAGTGATCCACCTTAATTCCACTATGGGCGATGATCTCCTGCCGAATCGTCTCCCGTAGTATCTTCCAATCTTCCAAATTTGATGGCAACTGTTGGGTCGCATAGGCTAATTTGGCTTCTTTCCTCAGTCTGCTATCCAGAAGATCCGCACGGTTTGCTGGCAGCACATTGGGAAGGCTATCGCCATTGGCTTCATGAGCAAAACCGGATGGGCGAGCATCAAGACAGAAGGCATAAGTCGAAGCGAGGATGAGCAGGATTATCTTGTTCATAATATACATGCTGTTTATGGTCAAAGAAGAATTTTCGTATTTCCCCCCTTGGCCAAAGAAATATCTACAGGATCATTGCCTTGCCAAGAGCCACCCGTGAAGTCCGGTATATCAATTGGCTGTGAGCGGTTAGCAACAGACCACTCGCTAAGCGGAAAAATAGCACTCCATGAGGCAGCATCATATACATCTTGGTCCAAAGGAAGCCCATTGCGAAGGCAATCGATCAGCCGCCAGTCCATCAGGAAGTCCATACCACCATGACCTCCTACCTGCTTAGCCAATTCACCGATTCTTTTTACAATTTCAGGCTGATATTTTTCCTCCAAGGCTTTTAGCTGCTCATCAGGAAGCCATCCTTCATGACTGGTAGCAACCCTCCCCGGCAAGGGATATTTCATGGCAACAGCTTTCGTCCCACTTACAAGATGTATTCTGGAATACACACGTGGCGAGCTTACATCATGCTGCAACATGATGGTTCGGCCTCTTTGGGTTTTGATGGTCGTTACATTCATATTACCGCGGTAAGGCATATCCACGAATTGGTCGTAAAAATCATCTTTTTCGGCAAGTTCCTTAACCATTTTACCCATCACAAAATCATTGCTGGATACAGACACCAGATAATCCATCTTATCTCCCCTATTCACATTCATGATCTGACAGATCGGGCCGAGTCCGTGGGTGGGATATAGATTTCCGTTCTTGCTGGCATTGTGACGGAAGCGCCACATATTCCATTTTTCCTTGCTAAAAATCCCGGGAATAAAATCATGGATATAAGCTCCTTCTCCATGAATGATTTCTCCAAAAAAGCCCTGCCTTGCCATATTAAGGGTCATCAGCTCGAAAAAGTCATAGCAGGTATTTTCCAGCATCATGCAGTGCTTTTTTGTCCGCTCGGAAGTTTCGACCATCTGCCAGCATTCTTCAAGTGTGATGGCAGCGGGTACTTCTACTGCAGCGTGCTTGCCTTGTTCCATAGCGTACACAGCCATGGGAGCATGCAATTCCCAAGGCGTAGCAATGTAAACCAGATCAATATCCTCCCGTTCACAAAGCTTTTTCCACGCTTCGGGATCACCTGCATACAGATCCGGATCATGAGCTGTACCTTCAATGCGCTTTTTTGCTTGTTGTGCCTTTTCAAGTCTCAGATCGCACAAGGCTTTAATTTCCACACCGTCAATCTTGCTCATCCTGACTACCGCAGCAGGCCCTCTACTTCCCAAGCCTATAAACCCAATCCGAACCTTTTCCAATGGAGGCGCTGCATAACCCGACATATTGAACCTTTGCTTATGCTTTTTCTTTGACAACCTAAGCGTGTCCTTGAACTTGGAAAGGTCGGGCGAAGCCATGGAGTCAGCAGCAAGTGGCACATAGCCGGAGCCCGCCATACTTAATCCAGCCACAGCGCTGATTTTTAGGAAATTCCTGCGGTTATTATTCATCCTTGGGTTTGGTTACTGACAATATACAATATCCGGGCTTAGTTATAGCCCGGATTCTGTTCAAGCATTCCATTTTTGTTGATTTCCGATTGAGGAATCGGCAAAAGGTAGTTTGCTTCGTTAAAGTTTCCTTCTTTCCAGAATGCCACTTCATATTGTTTAGTGCCATCAGGATTTTTTCTGATAATCATCCTGGTGAGGTCTTCATCCGCCACCTGGGGTAGGATCTTCCACCTTCTGATATCGAACCAGCGGTGCTCTTCAAATACCAATTCGATACGCCTTTCATTGACAATTCTTTCAAATAAGGCCTCCCCGCTTTCTGTCACAGGCGGCATGTTGACACTCTCCCTAGACCTCACCATATTGATGTACTCCCTGGCAGTCGCCTCGTCTCCGAGAAAGTAACTGGCTTCGGCATAGTTCAATAGAATCTCCGCATAGCGGAAGAAGGTCCAGGGAGTCTGGGACATATTATTGCTGCTGGGGTTAACAATCTTCTCGTTGGCAAACTTCAGCTGATAATAACCGGTTTGGGTGGCATTCCATGCTGACACGGGACCCTCATTGGAGTCCAAACCTCCTGGAAGAAAAGTCTCTACCTCCCTTCCCTGGAAAGGCGCTCCGTCATACAAAATGGAGGCATAGAAGCGTGGATCGCGATTTGTATAAGGGTTTTGTGGATCATATTCCGGATCGTCTTTGGGAAGCAATCCATTGGTAGTCTCATAATCCTCCACCAGGTTGTGCAGTGGATGCACTTGTCCAAATCCATTGTAACCGTTCGGATACAAACTCAACTCCACATACACCGCTTCAGGACTGTCAAACTGATTATAGGGACGTTGCCAGATCATTTCGTTATTATAGATTTGCTCCTCCAGAAACATGGTCCTGTAATCTGGGAAGAGCTGGTATTTACCTAGATCAATAATGGCTTTGGCGGCATCCGCAGCCTCTCTCCATCTTTGTTGATCGTTTTGCGGGTTGTTGAGCGGGCTTGCCCTATAAAGTAGCGCCCGGGATTTTACCGCCATGGCCGCCCCCTTGGTAATTCTACCTTTGTTTGGATTGTCATACTCCAAGGGAAGCAAGGGAATGGCTTCATCCAATTCTTTTAGGACAAAGGCCATGACTTCGTCAAAAGAATTCCGCTGCATCTTGAAATCATCATCCAAGGAAAATGTTTTGGTGATCAAGGGAACACCACCAAACAAACTGATCAACTTGAAATATGAATAGGCACGAATTACCTTCATCTCCCCTTTCATTCTGTTCATCGTGGCTTCATCAATTTCCACCTCTCTTTCCCGGTCAATATTTTCAAAAAAGATATTGGTGCGGTTGATGGGCTGCCAATAGTTGATGTTTCTCGAATTATCTCCCGTCCAATAATCCACCTCCCTTAAGTCGTCTGGATTAAGGTTGCCGGCCCATACACTCCAAGCCCAAGAATTACTTCTTGCATTGTTTTCATCAACCACCACAGAGAGGCCATAGAGACTGTATCTGAGACCACTGGGGATGGTTCTGTAAGTATTGCCGATAAAGGCTTCTATCAGCGCTTTATCTGACCAAACCGCGTCTTCTGTGAACCGGTCGGCCGGTGCAATGTTGAGCACATCCATATCACAGGATGATATTATTCCTGAGGCGAACAAGATCAAAATGACCAAACGCAAGCCCTTCGCCTTAGCAATTATCAAGTTCTTATATATCCTTTTCATGATTTATGTATAAGCGTGGTTAAAAAGAAATGTCCAATCCCAAGTTGTAGATCTTACTTTGAGGATAGAATGTACCTCTCTCATCACTTCCTTCAGGATCAAACCATTTGATTTCAGAAATAGTGAAGAGGTTGTTACCGTTCAGATATACCTGTACATGGGCCAGTTTTAACTTTGAAACCCAGCTTTCTGGCAGCGTGTACCCAAGCTGCAAGGTCTTCAACCTCACGAAAGCAGCATTTTGGAGCCAGAAGGTGCTTTGCAGGCCACTCGGCTGCGTGCGGGTTTCCAGGTCCGGTAATATTGGGTATTTCGAATCCATACTTCCGGGCGTGTAACGGTTTCTGATCAATTCCTCCAGACCATTCATAGCAATCCGGGCGTTTTGATGATAATACTGCCATGCCCTTGCCTGTCCGGCAAAATTGGCGAACAGCGACAATCGTTTATAATTGAAGGAACCATTCAAGCCAAAGGTAATTTCAGGAATGTTAGACTTATCCATCCTCACCATATCCTGTGAGTTGATGATGCCATCATTATTGACATCTCTATACTGTAAATGACCTACGATAGTACCTGGATACACAGGGTTAGAGTCTACCTGCTCCTGGGTTCTGAAGATGCCTAATGCCTCATAATAAAGCCCTGCACCAAGAATACGGCCTTCTGCTTTCTGGTAATCCGGCACGTCCTGTGCTTCGCTGACATCGATTACTTTGTTACGGGCATAGCCTATGTTTCCGCCAAGCGAGTAGGACAGTCCACTGATCCTGGAAGAGCTTTTGCGATGGGATACAGCCAGTTCAACGCCTTTGTTTTCTACAATCCCAATATTTTCATCCGGCAGCTGCAATCCGGTATAAAATGGGATTTCCAGGTTTCTTTTGGTTAAGATGTTTTCCCGGCGTTGCTTGAACACATCGACGCTCACTCCTAAACCACCATTCCACAACATCGCGTCAAAGCCAATATTTTGGGTAGTAGCGACTTCCCAGGTGACGTTCGGGTTAGGAGTAACACCAGGAACGATACCCAACTGAGAAGTGGTAGGATAGCCAAAGTGATAACCTTGAAGACCAAGCGTGTATGCAGACATAAATTGGTACGGATCGATTCTGTCATTTCCCATTTTTCCTAAGGAAGCGCGCAGCTTTAAATCATTGACTGCCACATTGCTTTTGAAAAATTCTTCCGACAACACCCAAGCGACCGAGACTCCAGGGAAAAACCCAAAGCGATTGCCTTCAGGGAAAATGTAGGAACCGTCATACCGCGCATTGAAGTCAATCATGTATTTCTCCTTGAAATTGTAGCTGACCCTTCCCAACAAACTTTGACGGGCAGACTCGGCCGACACCCCAGTGTTTTGTTGCGTAGCAGGATCCCCTGCGAACAATTCAGAAAGTGTTGGTGAAAGATAGTTGCGGCGGAATGCGGAATAGGAATTGTCTGCACCTTTGGTTTGCTCTGCCCCTACAAAGGTATTGATGTAGTGATCTTCCAATTGTCTTTCGTAAACCAGCCTGACGTTAAAGAAGGTACTAGTGGCGGAGCTGGTGGATTGAGTAAGTTCTGGAGCCGTTATACGACCTCCTCTTAATGGGAGATACACATCATTTTGGCGGTCATAATTATACACCGTCCATGGCGTTCTCCATCTCTTGTCTAAAACATCCTGGTTGCTGAATACAAAATAACCATCTGCGCTTAAGCCTTCCACCCAGGGCAATTTGGCCTTGGCGCCAATTTTAGCAATTGCCCTCTTGGTTTTGGTATTATGATTACCAGAGGCTGCTGTAGTCATCACCGCGGGGTTTAAGCCTTGCTCTATCCCTGCCGATGGATAACCATTGGGATAGTACACGGGCATCATTGGAATGGCGTTCAGCCAATACCATGGGTTTTCCGTGCCCGGCTGAACCCGGTCATCCAAGCCTAAGTTGAGGTCAAAATCCACATGGATACTTTCTGTGATCTTAGCATCAATGTTGGACCTAAGGGTGTAGCCATTAAACTCGTGGATCCCTTTTTTGAATATGCTGTTCTGGTTTGAATAAGAACCTGAAATCGCATATTTCACAGCCTCAGTACCTCCGCGGAGACTGAGATTGTGCATGCTTTGGGAGGAATAGTCTTTTAGTACTTCTCTATACCAGTCCGTGTTGGGGTAATTAGGATCTGTCCCTTTTCGGAATAGCTCAATTTCCTCCTGTGTATAGCGTGGATCCTGACCATCTCTTGCCAACATTTCGTTGACATATTCGGCAAAAAGAGCAGAGCTGGCCAGCTTAGGCAAACGGGTGGGTTGATTGATTCCTTGGTTAAAGGAATAACTGATCGTCGGCTTGCCCAGTTTACCTCTCTTGGTGGTGATAAGGATGACGCCATTTGCTGCCCTGGATCCATAGATTGCTGCAGAGGCATCTTTTAATACAGAAATAGATTCTATTTCATTGGAATTGATACGTTGCCAACCTGGAGGGTTTTGTACTCCATCGACAATCACTAAAGGACTGTTGTCACCCGTAGTATTTCTCCCGCGCACCAGCACCTGAGCTGCATCGGCACCGGGTTCGCCCGAACGGTTAAGCGCCGTCAATCCGGGCAATAATCCGGATAAGGTGTTGGTGAGGTTGATGGCAGGGCTACTCCTGATCTCCTCTGTACTTACGCTGGCTACCGATCCGGTCAACGTCGCTTTTCTTTGCGTACCATAGCCAATTACAATTACTTCATCCAGATCAGAAGCGTCTTCAGATAGCGACACATTGATTTGGCTTTGATTGCTTACGACAACTTCTTGCGTAGTCATCCCCACAAAGGAGAACACTAAAATGTCTGCCTCATTGGATACGGGAATCGAGTAGTTACCGTCGATATCTGTTACAGTTCCTGATGTTGAGCCCTTTACAACCACCGTTACACCCGGAATGGGCATACCTGTTGCGTCCGTGACTTTACCTCTAACCGAGGTACCGCCCTGACCGTACAGAGGAACGACGGCCGAAATCATAATCAGAACGACCATCAATAATTTTGTAGCGTTTTCCATACACTGAATCTTTTAGCATTGAAAGGTTAAAGCTGTGCTTGTTACTTGTGTATAATTAAACAATTATAAAAAAATAAGGAAGCAGTTGCTTTTAAATAATAGCGATAACGTTTCCGAAAAGACAACGTTTATAACCTTTTGTTCCTAAAGCCTCCATTCATCTCAGAAAAAGTCTGCTATGGCAAAATAGGCGGTCATCAAGCTGAACAATATCACAGCTATTAATGCCATGTTCATTTTGGTCTCCGCAACATGTCTCTCCATCAAAGCCCGCCGGTTGATGAGGATAAATATTGGAATGGCAACTGCCGGTAGGATCAATGCCTGAAAAGCTTGGGAAAAAACCATCAGAAGTGGTGGTCGAGTTTCCATAAACTGCATTCCGAATCCAAAAAGAATTCCCCCAAAGCCCAGCAGCCGATACAGCGGGGATTTAATATCTCTTGGCATTCCCATATAGTCACTGATCAGCCATGGAGCAATTAAAATAATTGGAAAGATCGTGGAAATCCCGGCACCTGTAATGCCTAAAATCAGGATAAATGCAGCCGCTTTCCCGCCAATAGGTTCAAAAAGCGCAATCATCTCTAAAGTATTTTCTAACCTGATGCCCATCACGTGTAAAGTCCCGGCAGAAACTGCCATGACCACCACACTTAAAATAAACATTAGGCTGGCGGATACTGCCGAATCTCTCTTTTCTGTTGCAAGCTGATCGATGCGCCAGCCCTTTTCTGCCACCACTGTACTTCTTACGATAAAGACAGCCGCCGAGCAGGTAGTACCGGCAATCGCCGCGATCAAATGCAAAGAGCCCTTTTCTTCAGGAATGGAGGGCACCAGACCACGGGCTAGGCTTTCAAAGTCCGGTCGGACCATGAAGAAGACAACAATAAAGGAAACGACCATCAACACTACAAAAAAAATAAGTACCTTTTCAAAAACCTTATAATTCCCATACCACAAAAGCACATACAAACCCAACACGAGTACCGCGGTAACGGCGAGCGTGCTGAACCCTTCTCCTCCCAACAACAATCTGGACCCTTCCCTGATCAAGTCAGCAACAATGCCGAAGATTCCCATCAAAGCTAAAATTTCACCAATGACCAATGCCACTATAATATATATAGCAAGAACACGTCCGTAGCGGATATGCTGTTTGATGTTGTATAGTGCAGTATGGCCAGTGACAAGGGTCGTCTTGCCATAGGCAACCATCAGGACATAGGTAAAAATACAGGATAAAGCCAATGCCCAAGTTAGCATCATCCCATATTCAGCCCCCACCTTAGCCATTGTGGTGATGCTTCCTGTGCCAATATTGTAGCCGATCAAAAACAAGCCTGGTCCTATGGCGGAGATGGCTGCAATCAATTTGTTCCTTTTGCTTTGCGACATGCTGTGGTAATTTGGGTGTATTGGATCGTACTTTTGCTTTATCAAGCAGCTACTTTTGCCTACTCTTCAATAATATTAAGGAACTCCGCGGATCGGGCTTGTTTTGCTTTGGGAAACTGACGGATTGGAAGCTGCCCATGCTTCCCAGCAATACATCTTGATAGCCATCACCATCTAGATCCGCAATATCAAAAGTGATCCACCTGACCGGAATCTCCTCTTGTAGTATTTTTGGCTGGAAACTGTTGTCACCCTCGTTATGAAGCAGTACCAAGTCGCTTCGATTACCTGCATGAGGATCGGGAAAGTAGGATATGGCGAAGATATCCAGCGCTCCATCTAGATCGAAGTCAGCCGCAGAAGCTTTGACCACGCCGTGCATGGGAAAGAAGTAGGCCTGTCTGAAGTTGTTTTCCCCATCATTTTCGAAGATTCTTATTCCATGGTAGTCTTTAAGCACTGGAGGATAATCGCCATTATCACCATTGGCGTAGAGGATGTCCAAAAATCCATCTTTGTTCAAGTCCACCAGCTCAAAATAAACGGAACCGTACGTAGGCTCAAATCGCAGAACGGTTTCTTCCCTAAAGCCTCCCTCCCCGTCCCCATAAAAAATAGATATTTTTTCATCGCCTTGGGCAAATAAAGCCACAATGTCTTTGTGACCGTCTTCGTTCATATCCGCCACCTCCACCCTAATGGCACCGGGACGATTGGCAAGAACGGTCCGCTTGAATAAATCTCTATTACTGGCACTGTGTTCGTACAAGGTCAAGGAGCCCGTATAATAACCAAACTCCGCAACAAGTATATCTTCAAAACCTTTGCCTTTAAAGTCCTCAAAAATCGCTTGAACAGGCCTGCTCAGCTGGGACAGAAATTTGCGATAAGAGGAATATTTCTCCTCGCCGGAATTTCTAAAAAGGTATATCAACTCCCCAAATTGATTGTTAGATGCAGCCAAGCGCAGAGATCCGGCTAGCGTTATGGCTAAATGGTTTTCACCAATGTTGATCGTCGTAGGAGGTGATGGCAGCTTTATTTCATCTATTAAATCAAAGTGATTGTCATAGATATTCAGGAAGCCCAAAGCACCTTTCGAGCCACCAATATAAATAAGGGACTGATCGAGGTCGGCTTTTATCAAGGTAGTAGCGAGTACGTCTTCTCCTTTATAAGGCCTCAAAACTTCAAAGTCATCGATAGGCACGGAAGAAAAAACATTGGGTTGTGAAAAATCAGCTGAATCTGGAGCCTGAGATATATAGTAAGCCACTATTTTTTTCCATTCCTCATCACTGATCGTTTGTTGCTCCGGAAAAAGCTGCAACTCCGTCACCAGCTTGGGATTGAGTGCGCCTTTGATAACCTCACTGCGGGGAACGCTTTCTTCATATATCCCAAACAGCCTTCCCATCAATGGCAACACGGAGCGTTCCCAGGTATATTTATCTAAGCTCCTTGGTTCTGGATATAAATGGCAGGACTGACAATATTTTCTCGACAGCTGCTCTCCAGCAAGCACCGCCACCGAATCGGAAAGATGGTCTCCAGCATGTTGCTTCTCAGGAGATCCACAGGCCATAAGTACTGTCAATAAAAAAATCGGGAGCTGTATCCTCTCTATCCACTTGTTTATTTTTTCCAAAATCCCCTCTTGGTTCATGAAGCCTAATGATAACGCTGCAAGATTAATTTGTCCTCCAGTTCAGGATCCTCTTCGCATTTGTGTGATAAAGCGCTTCAAGCACCTGATCGGGTAGCGCCAAGCCGTAATACCTCCACCAAACCCTGCCTACCATATGCTCATCGGCACTTTCCAGCAGTCGCCACCAGCTCTGATACATCTCCCTGTCCATGCCCATATCTGTACCGAACAGCACACGGTCAGCATACTTTGTAAGAAAGCTTGCCGCTGCCCGCGGCTGTCGTCCAACCTCATAATCTCTGGCAGAAATATCCACAAACAAATTGGGGTACAGGTCAAGCATACTGCCTAGTCGAGCCAGATCGTGTCCCAAATTGGCCAGGTGGCAGGCAATAAAACGGGTGTTGGGATGCTTCTGAAGAAGGCGCGGTAAGATCTCCAGCAATTGATCATGATGCAGTCCCTCACTCTGATATTGGTTAAAGCGCTGAAAAACGGGACTGCGTTCCTGAAAAACATCCGGGGCCTCCCATGAAGAGGGGTGATCGGCAATATGGAGGTTCACCGGTAAATCCAATTCAGCGCATTTGCTCCACAAAGGATCTAAACGCGAATCATCGGGATGAAGCCATTGCTCTTTAGGTAAAGAAGCCTTGCTAATCCCAAACCCTTTATCACTTACTTCGCCGACACCCTTCGCGCCAAGCGCATAACATCGTTCTAACTCCGCCACAGCCCTTTCCGGATAATCTGGCTGCTCAATACCTTCCACCGATACGCCGCAAAACAATTGAAACCGATCTGGATAGGGCTCCAGATAGTGCTTGACCAGCCTGTCAAAGTCGGCACCGGTTGCTCCTGTCAAGATTACCGACACAGCGACACCCACTTCTTCCTGCACCCGTACCCATTCGTCCAACACCCCGGCCATTGCTTTATCCTCTATCCTGCCGGGGTAGTCGTGTGCATGGACATCCACCACAGGATATTTTGCCTTTGGTACAAATGTCTCCGGCGTCACCAAGGAGGATTTTGGCGCAAATTCCTTTAACAATACGCTATCCATCGGACCGGGGCCCTCCGGGACACCTGGTCCTTTCCAAGATCCGTATTTCGCTGCGCTCCATGCCGGGTCACCGCTCCAATCTTTTGGAGAGACAAGGGGCTCGGCAGGCTTTTCCTCAGCACAGGAACCAAGCATAGTAGTCCCTCCAGTCCCTCCTGCCACACTCAGCCCAGCTGCACTCAGCCGTTGCAGAAATTTCCTACGGTTAGTTTTAGTAAAAGCTGAAGTCATTAAATCCTTTAAATGTTAACCAGTTCAATTGTTAAAAAAATGATATAGCCTTTGCGCTATCTGAGCGGCTGGCACTATTTCCATTTTACCCCGTCATTATGCTTGATGCCATGGGCAGGAAAGGGATTATTCTCATCAAATGGATATAATGCTTTTTGTTCCTCGATGACTACCATGTCTTCATTAAGAGAGCCGTCGCTCTTTATGGCCTTCGAGAGATCCATTTTAAAGTGCTTGGCAAGAAAAGGATACACCGCCTTTCTTTTATTTTCATCATAACCATGGAATTCTTCCGGCAGATGCACATTTTCCACATTCGAGGCTTTGCCCATCAGGGCATAAATGTATTGGGCATGCGGAAATTCCACTTCTGGGTTGTTGAGTGTCCAGTCGTTCCCGATAGATACCATAAGTAAAGGCTTGGGGGCTGCCAGTGCTGCGATCTCCAGGTTGTTGGTTTGAAATCCGGCGCTTTTATGGATAGGCATGCCACTTTCGCATACACAACCACCAAAAAAATGGGCTGATACCATCACTACGGGTACAGAAAGATCCACACGATCATCAAGAGCGGCTAGCAAAAAGGTCTGGGTGCCACCGCCTGATGCCCCTGTCACTCCGATGCGGTCGGGATCAGCACCCATTGACAACAGAAAGTCAACTCCTCGAATGCTATTCCAGGTTTGAAGCTTTAAGGCTTCGGGATGCTCATGTTCCCATCCAATCTCCTCCATCTGGCCATATCCGACGGCATCATAGGCCCAAACCATCGCCCCCATGCGTGCCATGGTAGCAAATCTCTTTTGAGCATCGGAACGATACCTTCCGATATCACCCGGCTTAGCCCAATGGCCATGCGGACTCAAAATACCAGGCAGTTTGCCATTGTGGTCCAGCGGCATATACAAACTCCCTGTGACATACACGCCGGGAAGGCTTTCGAATGCGACATTCTGCACCTGATAACCGTCATACTGACGGACTTCACCCATTATGGGATTTAGGGCATTCTTTTTGGGAAACTTTTGCAAGTCCAGGCCCTGCAAAATATGCTGTTTAATTGTCTTCCTTCTCTTTTTCCAGGCTTCTGCGGTGGTGTAGGATTGTCGCATCTCTTGCAAAAAGGCTTTTCCTTCCTCTTCAGACCAATACGCCCCTACACATAGCTCGGGCTCCTGGGTTTTATTACGCTTTTTGTCTTGGGAGAAGACGTCAATAGGCAAGGCTGCGAGAAAAAACAAAAGCAGCGAGAATGATATCGATTTGGTCAGCATGGGTGTTGGGGTTAATTAAGTCTAAGGAAGTTCACTTCAACCACTTATCAAACCACTCAAAAGCTTCTGACTGCATCTTGCGGTCAAACTTATGGGGGCCGGGATGGTAGTTGCATTGGTACTTATCGGAGGCATTGGCCTTGGCAAAGACAGCCTTGAGAATCTCGTCTGCCTTTTTCATTTCGGTCATGGTGTAGAGGCTGTCATCTATATCATTTAGCACCATAGTAGGAAGAGGCGCTCGGAGGCCCAGGATTTCGGGAAAATCCAACTCCTTGGGAGAAATCGGCACATAGGTCATCCAGGTATGAGTAAAGGACTTGTGCAGGATAAAATCATCCCACGTGGTCATAAAGCCCACGCATACAGCGCACTTGATGCGTGGGTCCAATCCGCCCATAAAGACCGTCCGCATGCCCCCACCAGACAATCCCCCGCAGCCTATTCGCTCTGCATCCACATCTTCTCTTGCACAAAGTATGCCCAAAGCGACCTGATCTTCCGCCAAAAAGACACCCGGCCAAGTGGTACCGGCACTGAATAGGGATTTGGCCATGATATGCTCATGGTTGGCTGCCCATTTGTTATAAGCTTCTATTTGAGAAGGATTTTCAGGATCTGCATCATCAAGCCCTTGACGCTGTCTCTCCGGCACATCCTTTAACATAACCCTCCTGCTGGCAAAGGGGAAAGCATCATTGACCATCACCACATAGCCACGCTTAGCTATTTCATTTGCCCAGGCCATCCCTTCGTAGTAATGCTCCTGATGGCTCACCATCAGTTCATGCTGCTGATCGGATGTTTTTGTGATTTTCCGCTTTCCAAAATACTTATTTCCCCCATGATCATGAAAAGCCAAAATCCCTGGCAAAGGACCTTTGGCATCTATGGGCTTCAGCAGGATAGCCTCTGTAGCTCTTCCATATGGAAGCTGCCAGCTCAGCTCCTCTATATGCAACCCGTCATATTCGTATTGCTTATGAATATTCACCGCAGGTACAGGGCCAAGGCCGGGAATGCCCAGCCGCTCTTTTAACTTTTCTGTGGCCATAATCCTCCACTTGTCCAGGTCGGTCCATTCGGTTCTTCTAAAAGAATGAAGAGGAAGCTGGCCTTTATGAAGACCGCTCGCCCAGGGTCCGTAGGGTCCGATAAGGTTCAGTCCTTCATCACTGTCTCCTGAGGAGGAGTATGGAGTGATATCAGAGGCCGGATCACCGGAAGGATCCACAGGACCTGCCTTCAATAGCGGATTGGTTACCATTCCCATACCCACCATGCCGGTTAACTTCAAAAAGGACCTGCGACTATCTTTCATAGCTGTTCCATTTCATGATACAAAATAGGAGATTTTACATGGCCTGCAGCAAAAATCTGCACACGCTTGGTAATAATACATTTTCTCCGCCTATTCTGAAAACAGTTGCCATGAAATAATACCGGAAGCGTTATCGAAAACTTGTTTTTCCCACGATCATCCAAAGGAAATAACATCCATCAAGGATTACCCAGTCTTTCTTTAAAAGATTACCCTTTTATTTTAACCGGAAATTGGCTTTATTACCATTAAAAACTCACCCTCCAATGCATCACCCAACTACCATAAAAGACATTGCCAAAGCACTGAACATCTCGGTGTCCACCGTCTCCAGAGCTTTGAGAGATACCTACGATGTCAGTGCCGAAACCCGTCAAAAGGTCATTCAAAAGGCCGCCGAACTCAAGTACAAGCCTAACTTCAATGCCCGAGGGCTGTCCCAAGGCCGAACACACAACCTCGGCATCATTCTACCCTCGATCAACAACTACTATTTTTCTACCGTTATTACCGGTATACAGAAGACGGCCTACCTGCATGACTACAATATCATTCTTTATGTCACCAATGATTCTGCAGAGCGGGAAATAGACATCCTCGACAACCTGCCCATTTCCTCCATGGATGGTTTACTGATCTCTACCTGTTGCAGCCATTGTGGACATATTGAGGAAGTTGCCTCCAATCTTCCGGTCGTGTTTTTTGACCGCACCGGAGAGACTGCCGGCTCCAAGGTTATGCAGGACGACTATAACGGCGCATTCGAAGCTACCAGTCACCTGATCCGGCAGGGCTACCGCAAAATCGCCCATATTGCTGGTCCCGAAGGGCAGTTATTTACCAAAAAAAGACTTAACGGCTATAAGGCAGCCCTTGCTGCCCACGGCATGGATGTTCATGAGGAATGGATCATACATTCGGGCTTCTCTCAGGATGACGGCCAAAAGGACACATCTTACCTCCTCAGTCTTCCCGACCCACCGGATGCCATCTTTGCCGTCAACGACCGCAAAGCCATTGGCGCCATGCTCACCCTCAAAAAACATAACATCCCCATCGGTAGTGGTATTGGCGTGGTAGGTTTTACGAATGATCCTGTATCGGAAATCATTTCCCCCAGCCTGACGACCATGGCAGAACCCGCCTTTGATATAGGCAGGATCGGCTGTGAGCTACTGCTCAAGCATATCCATAAGCCCAACTTCGCGCCGCAGGAAGTCATCTTGCCGAGCGAACTGATGGTGCGGGAATCCAGTCAGCGGCAAAACAGATCCGCCTATAGTAATCTACTGCCAATACAGGACCACCATATTTAATTAAAAATCAGCATTGAGCTAGAGAAGCAATAGCTACCTGCGGTTATAAAAAAAAGAGGCTGAAAAGCCTCTTTTACCTATATAATTAGCTCCGCAAAGTCACTAAAGTTACGCCTGATCCGCCTCTGTCAGCATGCTCATCCTGATATTTCGCGACGGCTGACATTCCGCTCAACAGGTTTCGAGTAATTTCCCGGAGGATACCATCCCCCTTGCCGTGAACAATCCGCAGGTCTTTTAACCCGAGCATGTGGCCTTCGTCCACAAAGTTCTGCAGTAAGAACAAAACCTCCTCCCCCCGCTTGCCCCGGATATCCAGATTGGGTGAAAATTCCATCATTTTGGAGTTGGTGTCATATCCTAAGCTTCGGCTGATGGCTTTCTTTTCCTTCTTCAATGTCGTACTGGAAATTTTCTCCAGACGGCTTAGTTTGACATTGGACTTCAGTTCGCCGATGCTGATCTCTACATCATTGCCTTTGATCCCAAGCACTTCGGCGATGGTGCCACTGTCTTTCAGCCGCACGTAATCCCCCACCCCGATAGCGCCTTTTTCCACTTTGATTTCCGGCTGCTTGGCTTTCACCTTTTCCGGCTTCAGCTTGGTTTTAAGCTGATCCAGCTCCTGTCGGGCTTTTTGGGTGGAGGCCTTTTCCGCCTGGGTTTCCTTAATGGTCCTGATGGTATTTTCAATCTTTCTATTGGCCTCATCCAAGATGCTTTGCGCCTGAACTTTTGCCTGCTGTAGGACTTCCTTCTTGTTGGCTTCCAGTGTCGCCTTCAGCGTATTGTATTCCTCCAGCTTCTTGGTCAGCAGCTTATCCTTCTTCTCATTTTCCCGCATCAGCTGCTCAAACTTGTTCTTTTCCGACTCCAGCTTATTCAGCAGCCTGTCGTAGCGCACACGCTCCTCGCCGATCTGCTCTTTGGCATAGGCGATAATATCCTTCGACAAGCCGATTTTGCTGGCAATTTCCAAGGCAAAGGAGCTTCCCGGCTTCCCAATCTCGAGCTGATACAAAGGCTCCAAGCGATCCACATCGTAGCGCATGGCCCCATTAACCATTCCCTGCGTTTTGCCGGCCACCTGCTTGAGGTTACCGTAGTGCGTCGTCACCACACCATATGCGCCGGTCTGATTAAGGGTCACCAAGATGGCTTCGGCAATGGCCCCGCCAAACTGCGGCTCTGTCCCGGTACCAAACTCATCGATAAAGAAGATGGTCTTCTTGTTGGAAAACTGCGTAAAGTACTTCATGTTCATCAAATGAGAACTGTAGGTACTCAGGTCATTCTCAATATTTTGTTCGTCCCCTATATCGATAAAGAAATTGTCAAAAAGACTGCATTTTGAGTTGGGATCCACCGGGATCAACAGGCCACACTGCACCATATACTGTAGCAAAGCCACGGTCTTCAAAGTCACCGACTTACCACCGGCATTGGGTCCGGAGATGACCAATAGCCTGCGGTTATGATCCAGATTGACATTCAAAGGCACCACCGCCTTGCCCTGCTGTTTGAGCGCCATCTCCAATAATGGGTGGCGGGCATTGGTCCACTCCAGCCCTTTTGTTTTTTCTATGCTGGGCCTGCTGGCATCCACTTTAATGGCAAAGCGTGCCTTGGCGCGGATAAAGTCCACCAAACCCAGAAAATTGAATGCCTGGCGCAGCTCGGGCGCAAAAGCCCTCAGGGTATCCGTCAGTTGGGTAAGGATCTTTTGGACCTCCCTTCGCTCCATATATTCCAGATCCTTGAGCTCATTGTTGATGTCCAACACCTCCGCAGGCTCCATATATACGGTCTGTCCGGTGGCGGATTCATCATGAATAAAGCCTTTGATCTTCCTCTTATTTTCCGCCAGCACGGGGATAACCATCCTTCCTCCCCTAATGGTGATAGAGGCATCCTCAGGCACATAGCCTTTGGATTTGGCAGCACGAAAGATGCTGTCCAAGACTTTTCTCAGCCTGCTTTCTTCGTAGATGATCTGGCTACGAATCATGGCCAGCTCGCGGGTGGCATTGTCGCGGATTTTTCCCCTTTCATCCAACACCCGCTCGATGGCGCGCAACAAGGTATTGTCAAGGCTCACCATGCCCAATAGCTGATACAACTGTGGGTATTCTTCCTGAAACTTATTGAAAAAGTCCACACAGCCCTTCAGCGTGACCAGCGCCAGCTTGATCTCATGAAATTCATCCTCATACAGGAAGGTGCCTTCCACACGGGATTTGTCCAAGTAGGGAAAAATATTGAGAAAATTGGAAGCTGGAAAGGTCTCTCCGGAGAGGATGATCCGCCTGAATTCGTCCGTCTGATCGAGAAGCCTGTTGACCAAGCGGGGGTCCTTGCTAAAGGCGATCTTGGCCACAAAATCCGCCCCTAAACTACCGCTGCATTCCTCCCGTATTAAGTCTTTGATCTTGTCAAAATTAATCTTGCTTTCAAGATTGGCCGGATAGAGCATATATTATTGATCTCCTATTTTTTCTTTAATGGCCAGTGAATCGATGGTTCTTGAATATATCCCCTCCATTACCTTGGCATCCCTGAGGTAATATTGGAAACTTTCCATAAATACACTGTCCGCAATATCATGTTTGAGAAAAACCTCCTTTTCCAGAAGAGGATATATTTTTCTGGACGAATCAAAAGGAATGGGCAAAGAACTTGCCATGCCTTCCGCCATATGAATGTCCACCAATATTTCCACAATTTTATCTTCCGAAAGCAGTCCTTCGGGAGGAGTATTCCTTGTGCAGGCAAATGATAGACCGACAACTAAAAGGAGGAGGATTTTCTTTTTCACCCCACAAAATTACCTATTTCAAACTAAATTTGGGCAACAACTAATAAGGAACTCGTTTTATTATTCGGCGGAGACCACTAAATTAGGCCTCCGGAAAGGAAAACGCTGATGAATCAACTGGTAAAAAAGCTCAGAAAATACGAAATCATGATCAGGAAAGTGGCCAACAACCACCTTCAGGGTGATTACCAGTCTATTTTCAAAGGCGCCGGCCTGGAGTTTGACGACTTGCGGCCCTACCAGTACGGTGATGATATCCGGACCATAGAGTGGAAAGTCTCAGCCAAAGGACATGGCACCTTTGTCAAAACCTTTAAGGAAGACAAGGATCAGTCGGTGTACTTTCTGCTAGACATCAGCGGATCCCAGGACATTGGCGATGCCAAACGCAAAAAGATTGACCTGGGCAAGGAAATCGCCGGGGTGCTTACGCTGGCGGCCATCCACGAGGGAAGCCAAGTGGGACTATTGTCTTATTCAGACCAAAAAGAACAGGTCATCCTCCCCGGCAAAGGTCCGCGTCAAGGTCTCAAGATCATCAAAGGCATTTTCAACCATACCAACAAATCCTACAAAACAGATCTCAGCGGGATGTTTTCCTTTGCGCTGAACCTGATCAAAAAAAGAAGCATCATCATCGTGATCTCAGACTTTATCGACGAGGGCTATGAAAAGTTCTTCAAGGCATTGGCTGAAAAGCACGACCTGGTCGCGATACAGTTGACCGACCCTTTGGAGTCTGCCCTTCCCTCTCTGGGAATCATCCCGATATATGACAAAGAAGAAGGCAAAACCACTTGGGTGAACACCGCCTTTGGAGGCTTTTCGAAAAAGATCGCTGAGACCTTTGTTTCGGAAAGGGAAAGTTTGAAAGAAATATGCAAGAAAAACCAGATTAACCACCTGCTGATCGATACCAAGGAGGACATTGTGCTTCCACTGATTGAATTATTTAAACACAGAAACAAAAGCATGAAACGTGGGTAAGATAAGGTTAGTTTGTTGTTTTCTTTTCTGCTCGATCGGCCTCATTAGCCATGCCCAAGACCTGAAAGTAGAGGGTTATTTTCTTCAGGACTCCGCTATGCTGGGCGAGCGGGTGGGCTATGTGCTAAAAGCCACTTACCCTTCCCAGCTTAATGTGCTCTTCCCCGACTCCAGCTACCAATATGGCAGTATGGAGTTTTTGGACAAGCAGATCTTTACTTCCTATACCCAGGACAGCACCACGCTGGACAGTGCGGTCTATTTTCTGTCCAACTTTTCCCTTGAACCGGTCAAGCAATATCGCCTGCCGATATTCGAAGTGCTGCGCTATGACAGCATCAGCCATTTTCCAGAAGATGCCGCCCTGCACCTGAAGCTCACCATCGAGGAGATGCCGGATGAACTGGAGTTTAAGGAAACAAACCGGTATCAGCCCATCCCTAAAGACTTTAACTACCCTTACCTGCTGATGGGGTTGGCGGCTTTAGTTATATTGGCGGTGGCGCTGTTTTTGGTCTTTGGCAAAAAGGTCAGCAAAAGATGGAGGATATACCAGGAAAAAAGGCGGCAAAAGCGGTTTATCGCCCAGTGGAATGCCACCAAAAAGGCCTTTATTTCCCAGCCTACCTTGGAACATGCGGATGAGCTGTTGGGATTGTGGAAGGCCCGTATGGAAAACCTGACCGGAGAGCCCTTTAAGGAATGGACGGCCACCGAAATTGCCGAGCACCTGGAAATGCCGGAGGTGCTGGCGGATTTCAGAAAGATTGAGCTGATCATCTATGCAGCCCGACCCGCCGTGGATGTGGAGCAGGCCTGTGACCACCTGGAAGCCATCAGTACGTCCACATATCAACAAAAAATCAAAGCGCTACCATGAACATGAACGATATCAGTGAATTTTTTTCATGGACTTGGTTTAGCCCAGACACCTTCCGGTCTTACGATTGGGAAAACCTCTGGGCCCTGCACTTGCTGTGGTTGATTCCGCTGTTGTTTTTGATGCGCAAGTTTGTCAAGTTTTTGAAAAACCCTGTGCTGGAATTATCCATTCCCAAAATAGTGTCCAAAAGCAACCCCTGGACCTATTTGAGGTTGGTGCCGGGACTGTTTTTTATCCTGACCCTCTTGATGATCATCATTGCCTTGGCAAGGCCACAGCGTTCCAATGAAAAGGTAGAGCAATATACCGAAGGGATCGACATTATGCTGGTGATGGATATTTCTGAGTCCATGGACCTGCAGGACTTTCAGCCCAACAGGCTGGAGGCAGCCAAGGAAACGGCGATACAGTTTATAAATGGCCGCTTTGGCGACCGAATCGGCATGGTGATCTTTGCGGGAGAAGCTTTTTCTCTATCCCCTTTGACCACAGACTATGAACTGCTGACCGAATTGATCGAGGAGATATCTTTTGACATGATGGATATCAAGGGAACAGCCATAGGCAGTGCCTTGGCGGCGGCCACCAACCGGATGCGGGAGTCAGAAGCTGCCTCCAAGGTGATCGTATTGCTCAGCGATGGGGATAATAATGCGGGCAATGTGGATCCCATTTTTGCGGCCGAGTTGGCGGCAGCCATGGATATAAAGATCTATACCATTGCTGTGGGCAAAGACGGTCTGGTACCCTATGGCACCGACTTTTTTGGCAGACCACAGATGATCGAAAGCTATTTGAATGAAACCACCTTAAGGCAGATTGCCGAGATCGGCAAGGCGGAGTTTTTCCGGGCTTCGGATGATCAGGCATTGGAAAATATTTTTAGCCAGATTGACCAGCTGGAGAAGGCGGAGATCATCGAAACCAGGTACAAAGAAACCTTGGATTATTACCGGGTTTACCTGTTCTGGGGTATCTTGTTTCTGTTTATCTGGCTGGGATTAAAGAGTACCTTCTTTAATAATTTCCTGATCGACTGATGGAACGAAGGGATGGAAGGGACTGGGAGACGAAGGGACTGGGAGACGGAGAGATGGAAGAGTGTGGTCAGCATCACTAGCAGAGATAGGTTAATCCGCTAATGACGCAAGGGGCGCTATGAGGGACCAGCAAGCCTGAAAAGCTTGAAGACAATAGGCATGCCCCTCTCCCTATAAGGGGTGGAATAGGGAAATCATGAAATTATGTGATAGGATACGGGGTCACAGACCTCGTATAACCGGGTTAATCGTCATCACTGGCAGATCAAAAAAATCAGAATCCATGAAACAGCTTTTAGCCCTAGTCATTTCCATCTCCTCGCTCGTTGCAGTCGTCTTGCAATTGGACCTGATGCTGTCCCACAGCACCCAGCCTTTGGGTGAAACGCTGATCCGTTTTTTTAGCTTTTTCACCATTCTGACAAACAGCTTGGTGGCGGGGTATTTTTCCTACCTCTCCTATCAGTGGATTAAAAAGAAGCAAAATACCGAAAACGAATTGGCAAGATTAACCGCCGTAGCGGTTTATATTTTCATCGTGGGGCTGGTCTATCAGGTTTTACTGCGTCATATCTGGGATCCCACCGGCCTACAAAAAGTCGTGGATGAATTGCTCCATTCAGTAGTTCCCGTCTTGGTGATCCTCTTTTGGCTGATAAGTAGAAACATCGGTGCAGTGGCGTATAGGCAAATAGGTAGCTGGTTAATCTATCCTGCGGTTTACTTGGTGTATGTGTTGCTCCGTGGATACGCGTCCGGCTTTTATCCCTATCCCTTTTTAGATGTGTCCCAGTTAGGCTTTCAACAAGTGATATTCAACTGTCTAGGCATGACCTTACTTTTTGTGCTTGTTTCGTTGCTTTTTGTATGGCTTTCCAAGCCTTCGGGAGCCAGGTAACATACGACGTCGCAGACCTCGAATAGCGGGCCGGACTGAAGGACGAAGAATTGAAGAGTCAGGCAAGCCTGAAAGGCTTGAAGACAACAACCCTGGGCAGCGCCCAGGGATAGGCATGCTTACCCTCTCCCTAGAACCCTGAAGGGGTGGAATAGGGTAATTATAAAATTATGTTTATTGGATACGAGGTCACAGACCCCGTATAACGAAGAAACTTGTCGCTTACACCTACCTATCTTTACCTCCCCTTTCGGCATTGATCTCCTGCATCAGCTCCGAAAACAACCGCACAGATTTCATCCTATCCTGATGGTCATACAGATTCGACACGGCAATCAGCTCGTCCACCTGGGTTTGCTGGATAAAATCCCGCACCTGTGCCTTGACCGTCTCCTTGCTGCCCACAAAGGAAAACTTTAGCATCTGTTGCACCGAGGGATGCGCCAGGATCTGCCTTAACTCCTCATCCATTTCCGTGGGCGGCTGCAAAGGCTCCCTAGCCCCAGTCAACACACCCAAAAACATCCGGATCAGTGTGGTAAACTGCCTTTCGGCCTCCGCATCGCTGTCGGCAATAATAATATTGACCCCCGCCATGGTGTAAGGCTTAGCCAGCACAGACGATGGCTGAAACTGCTCGTGATAAATCTTTAAAGCCGAAAATAGATGCGTGGTGGCAAAGTGGCTGGCAAAAGCATAAGGCAAACCCTTTGCGGCCGCCAAATAAGCACTGTCCGTACTGGAACCCAAAATATAGATCGGCACGTCCACGCCCTCCGCAATCGGCGCCCGGACCTTGGCGTCTTTGTTGTCCGGGGAAAAATACTGCTGTATTTTTTGAATTTCCTGCGGAAAGGAGTGGGCTGCCTGCATAAAATCCGAGCGGATGGCCTGCGCCGTCGCTGGATCCGTGCCCGGCGCCCGCCCCAGTCCCAGGTCAATGCGGTTGGGATAGAGATGCGCCAGGGTGCCAAACTGCTCCGCAATGATCAGCGGCGAATGGTTGGGCAGCATCACCCCGCCGGAGCCTACCCGGATACGCTGGGTGTTTTCCGCCACATAGCCGATCAACAACGAGGTAGCACTGCTGCCGATATTGTCGGAATTATGGTGCTCCGCAAACCAAAAACGGGTATATCCCCATTCCTCGGCCGCTTGGGCCAATTCCAGGGAATCATTTAAGGTTGCTTTGAAGCTTTTCCCCTGCGACACCAAGGCCAGTTCAAGGAGGGAGTATGCGATGGAGTTGTGGGACATAGTTATTTGTATTAGCCAATGTCTGTTAGGTTGACGTTTTAGTAGTGAAGGACGGAAGACCGATGACCGGAGACCGAAGCAATCCGAAACCAGCGATTTTAAAAAACCACGGGATTGCTACTCACTGACGATTTGCAAAGATACAAAATTCTACTTTACTTTGTATAGTACTTTCCTAAAGGATAGCAAGATCAACCAATCCGACGACGATGGCAGTCAAGAAAGCGCATATATGTTGTAACGTGACCATTCAGCCCCTGCGGGAGGCGCTGCAAGTGATCAATGGCAAATGGAAATTGCCGATTATCATCTCTATTGCCAACGGCAATGCACGTTTTACCGATATACAGGAGAGCATCCCGGGCATTACGCCCAAGGTGCTGGCCAAGGAGCTCAAGGAACTGGAACAGCACCAATTGATCAAGCGGAGCGTCGTGGAGGATTATCCCATCAAGATCCTGTACAGTACCGAGCCTTATGCCGAAACCCTCTCCCCCGTTATTGATGCCCTGCGTAGTTGGGGTGAAAACCACCGAAAGAAGATTTTTGGAAAA
>DATGQZ010000041.1:0-9186 GCA_035303945.1 Cyclobacteriaceae bacterium | reverse complement strand
ATGGCGCTCACACTCCCCTTCCTATCTGCCATAGCGGATATCAAGGGCTATCGCAAAGCCTTTATGAAGAGCTTTACTTACTTAGGGGCTACCGCCTGTATGGGGTTATTCTTCTTTAAGCTGGAAACTTTAGAATGGGGTATTATTTGCGCCACCCTTGCCGCCATGGGCTATGTGGGCGGGATTTTGTTTAACAATGCGTACCTGCCGGAAATTGCTACTGCTGATCAACAAAACAGAATCAGTGCGCAAGGATTTGCTTACGGTTACATCGGCAGCGTACTCCTCCAACTGATATGTTTTGCTTTTGTGCTTCGTCCTGACTGGTTTGGCATTGAAGATGACTCTCTGCCCGCCCGGCTGTCCTTCTTCTTGGTGGGTGTTTGGTGGATTGTATTTGCGCAGATCCCGTTCAAAAAGTTGCCGGATGATATCCCCACAGGAAAGACCGTGGACCGCCATGTGTTCAAGAATGCCGTTATGGAACTAAAAGACGTGTTCCAAAGGCTGAAAAATATCCCTTCTATCAAGCGCTTTCTCCCAGCCTTCTTCTTTTATGCCATGGGAGTGCATACCATCATGATTGTGGCGGCGGCTTTTGGAGAAAAAGTGCTTCATCTTGGTGCGCCCAAATTGATTGCCACTGTGTTGATCATCCAGCTCGTAGCCATAGGTGGTGCCTATCTGATGTCACTGCTTGGTAGGGTTATAGGCAACTTAAAGGTTTTGGCCTTGGTCGTGGCCTTATGGATATTGATCTGTGTATCTGCCTATTTTCTACAAACAGAAAACCAATTTTATATATTGGCGGCCGTAGTGGGTATGGTCATGGGCGGTATTCAATCCCTGTCCCGTTCGACTTATTCCAAAATGATTCCTGAAAATGAAAGCGACACCACCTCATTTTTCAGCTTTTATGATGTTACCGAAAAGCTAGCCATTGTAATTGGGCTTTTTGCTTTTGCTTTAATTGAACAGTTAACAAATAATATCCGCTACTCTGCACTCAGCTTGAGTGTGTATTTCATCATTGCACTGGTGCTGCTTTTAGGAAACATTCGCAAAACCGGAAAGCTGTAGCAAATTTTATCCACCCTAAAACTCTTAAACCTTTGCGAATGCCTATCAATTTTAACTACCACCGAAACTAAGTATTTTGTTATGGGTTCCTCCCCCTTTTTAGCGACAAACATGGCCATGATGATCTTGATGATTTGTTTGGGATTATTCCTTAAATGGTATAATTTGGAAAAAATTTTATAGCCTGAGATTGATTATTAATCGGGACTTTTATTACCAAGGTACCAAAATTAAGACTACATATGAATAACAGACGATTGTTTCTGAAACAGCTGGGAGTGGGTGCTCTTGGCCTAACTGCTTTGCCGGCTTTTGCGGAAGCATCCCTCTTTGAGGCAAAGAAAAAGATGTTTTTCGATATTTCGCTCGCCCAATGGTCACTGCACAAAACTTTGTTTGCTGGCAAATTGGATAACCTGGACTTCCCTGAAGTAGCTGCAAAAACGTATGGCATCCATGCGGTGGAATATGTAAACCAGTTTTTCAAGGATAAGGCCAAAGATACGACCTATCTGAAAGAGCTGAAGAAAAGAGCAAAAGATAACAAGGTTAAGAATGTTCTGATCATGATCGACGGCGAAGGAAATCTTGGTGCGGCATCAGATCAGGAAAGAAAGACAGCCGTAGAGAACCATTACAAGTGGGTGGAAGCTGCTAAATTCTTAGGATGCCATGCGATCAGGGTAAATGCCGCTGGAAAAGGCACACCTGATGAGGTAAAACAAGCTGCAGTTGATGGCTTGGGTCGCCTGAGCGAATTCGCTGCCAAGCATAAAATCAACGTGATCGTCGAAAACCACGGTGGAATCTCTTCCCATGGGGATTGGTTAAGTGCGGTCTTAAAAGAAGTAGGCATGAAGAACTGCGGAAGTCTTCCCGACTTTGGTAACTTTTATGAGTATGACCGGTATCAGGGGGTAACTGATCTGATGCCCTTTGCAAAAGGCGTAAGTGCTAAGTCTCACGACTTTGATGAGAATGGGGATGAAACAAACATTGATTACCGTCGCATGCTTACCATTGTAAAAGATGCCGGCTATAAAGGCTATGTCGGTATCGAGTATGAAGGCAGCAAGTTGAGTGAAGAAGAAGGCATTAAAAAGACGAAGGCGCTTTTGGAGAAAGTTGGTGCAGAACTAAGCTAGAATATTAGATTTAATAAGTATACAACAGGGGGAATTTCCCCCTGTTTTGTTTATACTAGGGCTATGTCTTACCTCATTCGAAAAGCCCGACAGTCCGATAGTGAACCTATTGCCGGCCTCATGTTAATGGCGATGGAAGAAATAGTGTATGCCTTTCTGAACCGCCGTGATCACCAAAAAGCCCTACTCTTTATGCGCAGGCTAGTAGAGCAAGAGGGAAACCAATACAGCTACCAACACACTTGGGTGGCCGAAGAAGAGGGGCAGGTAGTGGGCAGCATTACCTGCTACAAGGGATCAGAACTTCATGCGTTGAGGGAACCGGTTTTGGAGTTGTTAGCTACCGGCTATGGCCGGGTGGTGCATCCAGAGGATGAAACTGAGGCAGGTGAGTATTATGTTGACACTATAGCTGTTCACCCCTCGCATAGAGGAAAAGGCTTAGGTACAGGTTTATTGAGGTTTGTGATCAATCGAATCGTTAAGCAGGCAGGGCAGACCGTTGGGCTTTTAGTAGATGTAGATAATCCCAAAGCTAAAAACCTCTACCTGCAGTTGGGATTTGTTAAAGTGGGCGATAGGCAACTCATGCAACACCCTTATGAACACCTTCAGATCAGCCCATGATGGCGCAATGATTATTTACCAAAGCTGACGGCTTCTGCTTTTTTTGATATATCTCTGATCACCTCATCCAGCTCCGTTGCAGAACTGAGCACGTAGGTTAACAACTCTTGGTTTTCTTCATGAAGATCGGGATAATTCTTTATCATATCGATTAATGCCATTATCCGTGCGAGTGGCGCCCGTACAATGTGTGATTGGGTCCAAGCAATATCCTTCAATTTTTTGTTCTGCAGCTCCAAGGCGTTGAGGTATTTCATACGATCGGTAATATTGCTGGCCAAGACAAGACGCGCTTCATGATCTTTATAAGGGATCAGGTTGCTATGGAGATCTACGTGTATAATTTCTCCACTTTTAGTGAGATGGGTGAAGGTGGAGCGATAGAAACCTATATTGCGTTCCTTTGCTTTTGCCATTTCGTCTTCTAGCTTCGTCAGCGATTCAGGAGTTTTGATTTCCTTAACGGTCATGGAAAGAAACTCTTTCCTACTATAGCCATATTGCTTAATGGCAGCTTCATTGACGTCCAAAAATTGTAATGTGATCGTATCGAATAAGTACATGGGTTGGGGACTAAGATGAAAAAGATCACTGTATCTCCTTTCAGATGCCTCCAACTCTCGGGTTTTTACTTCTTTTTCTTTCTCTGCTTTTTTCCGTTCAGAGATATCGATGCCAATACCTTGCACCTCGCTCGGGTTCCCTTCCGCATCGGTAAAGCAGACAAAATGCCAAAACGTCGCCTTGTTGGGGTATCGCGGGCTAAGTTTTTCCAATTCGCCCGAGACAATCATACCCGGTTGAGCAATACATTCGAGCATAAGCTGCTTCACCTCTTCTCTTTGATCGTCCCTCACTGTTCGCAACGCCTCTTTTCCAATCAAATCCACCTCTCCCTCATAGGCAAAATCGTCGATAAATTTCTTATTGGTATAATTATATCTAAAGTCCAAACCAATCCTTACCACGTAATTTGTTTGTGAGTCCAGGATATTTCTCAGCCTTCGCTCACTTGCCAAAAGTCTTTCTTCGTAGGTCTTGTTTTCGGTGATGTCGATACAGGCCCCAATCATATAGAGGGGATTGCTGTTCTGGTCAGATTTAAGTCTTATCCACGTTTTCAAATGTCGTACTTCTCCGTCGGGCCGGATGATCCGCTCTTCAAAAATCTGATCTTCTCCGGAAGCAAACAGCTGAGCAACCCGGCTTCTTGCGATCTCCCGATCTTGAGGATGTACTAAGCTAAAATGCGCCTCCTGCGTCACTTCAACTTGTGGATCAATGCCAAAAATAGCATACATTTCCTTGGACCAGGTGAGCGTATCGGCAGGTATATCCCATTGCAATATACCGAAATGGGCCAACTCCTGGCTTTGCCTCATAAGTGAATTAGCTTCTTCTACCAGCTCAGCATAATGGTTTTGCTCGATAATAACCTTCAGAATCGAGGCAGTCCTTTCTACGACCTTAAGTTCCTCTTCAGACGGCTGCTTGATATCCGAATAATACATCCCAAAGGTGGCCATCACCTCTCCTGCTGTACTGATGATTGGATAAGACCAGCAAGAACATAGGTTCTCCCTTAGTGCCACATGTTTATAATTAGACCAAAGCGGGTCATTGGCTATGTCGCTCACCACCACAAGTTGCTTTCGATAAGCTGCCGTTCCGCATGACCCTTGTCCTTCTCCAATAGGAAGTCCGTCAATAGCCTGCTCGTAGGCAGCCGGTAAAGAAGTAGACACCCAATTGTACATATGCCCATTTTTGATTCTCATAAGGGCTGCATGCATTTCGGGAAACAACTCTGTTATTCCCTCCAAATATATCTTAAGGGCATCTTCCAAAGATACCCCAGGCGAAGAATTAAGTTTTAATACCGTTTTCTCCAGATTATCCAGATCGGTCAAAAGGCGTTTATCCGTTACATCAACCATCAGTCCCCGTACCCTTACCGCCTCATTATTTTCGCTAATCACCGAAAAGGAAGTTCGCAACCAAACATACGACCCATCCTTTTTCATGATGCGATAGTCATGGGTAAAAGGGCGCCCTTCGATCACTTTAGTCATTGTATATTTAATAACCTCATCCCTATTTTGAGGATGAAGATGGTTTTGCCAAAAACTCCGCTCTTTGAGGCATTCTTCTTTCGTATATCCAAGTATTGTCTCCACTTGGTCACTGATAAAGGTCATTTGATGGGTTTCCCAATCTGCTTCCCATACTACCCCTTGGATGGTTTGAATTAGATCGAGGTATTGGTTGCGAGAGTGAATAAGCTCATGCTCGAGTGTTTTATGGGCAGTGATGTCTTGCGAGATACCGTAAATTCTCAAAAGTTCTCCATCTTTAACATCTCCTTTTCCGGCAAAACGAATCCATTTTGTATTTCCTTTTGCTGTCACCACCTCGAATTCCTCATCGAAGGCAGCACCAGTTTCCATAGATTTCAAAAACACCCCGCGAAGCCTCTCCTTGTCTGCCTCATGCTTCAGAAACTTAAGCCCATTTTCAGTGGTAGGATGATAATCATCTCCGGTCTCAAAGATTTCATAATGAATATCAGACCAAGTTACGTTGTAGTCCCGGTCAATCTGCCAACTGCCGATTTTCCCGGCTGACTGCGTTTCCTTTAGAAATCGATCGTTTTCTCGAAGCACCTGAAGGATTTCCTGTTCCTTATATTGAGTATGCACCATGTCGGTCACATCTTCCAGTGAGCGGATGATGGAGGTTACCTCCCCCTTTTGATTTAAAGTTGGCGTATTAACAGACTGCAGGTAGAGCGGCTTGGGAGAATTGCCTTTTAAAAAATGTTGAGGGACCTTTTGCGTAGCGCCACGAACAATTTTCTTTTCTTGAAGCACTTTGGCGAAGCATCTCCTTACTCCGGTAATACTCTCTTGGGTGGACATGGCTACAAGCGGATAACAGTCGAAAAACCCTTTGCCGATCAGGTCTTCCTTCGATCTGCCATTAAGTTTCAAAAAGGCTTTATTGGCCTCAATAACCGCAAAATCCGGGGCATTGGCCCGAAGAATGACCTTCGGCACAGGAGATTCTTGAAAAATCTCTTCAAATAGAGGCTCGTTACTCATAGGAACATCGTGAAATCCCCTAACAATTTAACTAAAAAATCATATATGCATCATTACTACTACGAGATAAAAAATAACCCGGACTATTACTATGCATATATCAGTAAAATAAAAGGCTTGGCAACTTCTAATAAATGCAAATATATATTGTTCCGCGTGGAATATCACCTAGGTTTTGGTTTTAAAAAAATGCCTGTACTTGATCAATACAGGCATTAGAATTCATATGCGTGAAGGGCTCGAGCGTCATAAACGAACTTTGATTACGAGCTTCTTGATGTTTCCCTTGCTGATCATCGGTGCATGTACATCTTCAGGAAAAAGGATGACAAACTGACCCGCCTTGAGTTGGAAATACATATCAGGATCGTCATTAAAGAATAGCACGTCTTTTTCTTCGTTATAATCACCCTTAGGATACTTGCAATCCTCACGGGGCTTCCAACCGATCTGCTCGTCTCCCTGAATAAGCACTTGAATATCGATGTGCTTGTCGTGGCACTCAAATTTTTCCAGGGATTCAGCGGCTGTCTTACCCGGCTTTTCCATTAGCACTGCCTTAAGGACATCGCCCTCAATGTCATAATTGCCGGATGCCAGCCCCTCAAGGTCCCAAGATGCTATTGCTTCAAAGGCCTTTTCAAAAAGCGGGTGCACGCAATGGTACTTTCCCGCTTGTTGTATGCTATCGATGATCATTTGTATCTAGAGATTAGCGCTGAACCCTGCCACTGGCGTCTCCGCCCATTAACACTTTCACTTCGCTCAAGGTAGCGTGGTTCAAGTCACCAGGAATAGTATGCTTCAGCGCCGAGGCTGCTACGCCAAACTCAGCTGCATCCCTCATTGCCATTTGGCTGACCAAACCATAAATGAAGCCGCTGGCAAAAGAATCGCCACTACCTACCCTATCTACAATGCGGACGTTATACTGTTTTGTATGATAGAATTCGTTCCCGTCATACACCAAAGCACTCCAACCATTGTCGGAAGCGCTGTGGCTTTCCCTTAGCGTAGAAGCAATATATTTAAAGCCAAATTTTTCCTTCATCTGTTGGAACACATCTTTGTAGCTGTCCAGATTCAGTTCGCCCTTAGTTACGTCAGTACCTTTGCTGACAAATCCTAAGGTAGTCTCTGCATCTTCCTCATTGCCGATACAAACATCCACATATTTGCAAAGGCGGGTCATTACTTCTCTCGCCTTCTCCTTGCTCCACAGCTTTTTACGGTAGTTCAAGTCAATGCTGGTGGTAATACCCTTAGCTTTGGCAGCTTTCAATGCCGCTTCTGTAAGCGCCGCAGCCTTGTCACTTAAAGCCGGTGTAATACCTGTGGTATGGAACCATACGGCTCCGTCCAATATTTTGTCAAAATCAAATTCAGAAACATCGGCTTCTGCTATAGCAGCATCCGCACGGTCATACACCACCTGGGAGGCTCTGGATGATGCCCCTGTTTCTAGAAAATAAATACCTAACCTTTTGCCACCGCGTGAGATATACTGCGTATCTACGCCATATCTTCTTAAATGGTTGATGGCGGACTGGCCAATGGGATTGTCAGGAACTTTGGAGACAAAGACACCTTGAAGACCATAATTACAAAGCGCTACCGCTACGTTGGCCTCGCCTCCACCATAGGTAACGTCAAAATTATCTGCTTGCACAAATCTTTTAAAATCCGGGGTGGACAAGCGGAGCATAATTTCTCCTAGGGTTACTACTTTTTGTGACATGATTATCTTTTATAGCGTTTTATTATTACAATTTTTTATTTATTATCCATTCCTAACAAGACTACTGTTTTATTCCCAAAAAAACAAGTTGTCAAAGCCGTCCAAAGCTTCAATCTTAGTTTGATCTCTATATTCGTGCTGCGCGGCCTACAACCCAAACAAGCGCGGCAACCACAGGCTCAGCTGCGGCCAGAGTGTAATCATGGCCAATCCCAGGATCATCGCCAGGAAAAACGGCAAAATCGGAAGAAACACCTTTGCAATAGAGGTTTTGGCCACACCTACTCCTATGAACAAGACGGATCCTACCGGTGGAGTACAAACACCTATACACAGGTTGGTCACCATGATAATGCCGAAGTGAATGGGATCAATCCCGAGAGAGACCGCTACTGGAAGAAAAATCGGGGTGAAAATCAGCACCGCTGGAGTCATATCCATAAACAACCCTACAAACAAAAGCAACAGGTTAATGATGATCAAAACAACGAACTTGTTGTCGCTGAGGGTCAATAAGGCGCTGCTGATCGATTGAGGGATGTCTTCACTGGACATTACCCAAGACATAGCCATAGAGGTAGCAATCAGCAACATCACAATGGCAGTGGTTTCGGATGCTTTTAAAAGAATTGAGGGGATTTCTTTTACTTTGAGCTCTTTATAAATTAAGGAGAGGCACAAGGTATAAATCACCGCAATGGCCGAGGCTTCCGTGGCGGTAAATGCGCCTACCACAATGCCCCCAATCACTACCACCAACAACATCAAGCTGGGAAAAGCCCTTACAATTTTTACCCCCAGTTCTTTCCAAGAAGTTACATCCCCGATAGGCAACCGGTGTTTCCTGATGAAAATCGTGGCCATCAGCATAAGCAATAAGCCAATCAACAAACCTGGAACATATCCTGCGATAAACAATGCTCCAATGGAGACGCCTCCACTCGCAAGAGAATAAACGATCAATATGTTGGAAGGAGGAATGATCAGCCCGGTGGTGGAGGAAGTGATATTTACAGCTGCACCCAGTTCTCTGGGGTACCCTTCCTTTTCCATTCGAGGTCCAAGTATACCTCCCATGGCCGAGGCGGCGGCTACTGCGGACCCGGCAATAGCACCGAATAGCATTGCAGCAATGACATTGACATACAACAAGCCGCCAGGCAATCTTCCCGTGATAGCTTTAGCCAAGTCAATGAGCCGGTTAGCGATGCCCCCTTTGTTCATTATTTCCCCGGCTAAAACAAAGAATGGGATTGCCAACAAAGAAAAGCTGTCTAAACCTGTTCCCATACGCTGGGCAACAGTAGTCGCCGCAGGCACAGTGGCAACGGTAACCAGAAGAGTGATAAAACCTGAAAAGCCCAGACTCCACGCAACAGGAACCCCCAGAGCCATAAGGGACACGAAGGTGACTACAAGAATGATGATACTGATATACTCCATTACAAAAAGATTAATTGGATTTACGGCTCAGCAGCAGCTGGATATTAGCAAT
>DATGQZ010000040.1:0-3500 GCA_035303945.1 Cyclobacteriaceae bacterium | reverse complement strand
GAAAGAAGTGGCTCAACAGACTTCTTTGCTACTTTTTGATCTATTGCTTCGGTGCTCATTTTGATGTATTCAGTTTTTATTAATTATTAACGGCCATCTTAGCAGCAGAGCCATCCTTCAATTTATTTAGGAAAGCTTCATAGTATCCCAGGTAGTTTTTCAGCATATTGTTCACGCCTACCCCGGTAATTGTCGCTCCAGACATTCCGTCCACTTTGTGGGGGTCATTGGAGTAATCTCTGCCCTCACCTTTCTGCATGTAAACAGATTCCAATGCTCCGCCTTCGCCGAAGATCTCTTTGCCTTTATACCTTTGCTGTACGCCTTCTTCGGTAATTCTGGCACCCAGACCAGGTGTTTCACCCGCGTGCGCGAAAGTCACACCTTCTATGGTATTTAAGTCAGATTGCAGCGCCAAATAACCCCAGATAGCATTCCAAAGACCAGCTCCATATAACGGCAGTATATAAGCAGATACGTTCTCCGGATTTCCCTCTTCATGATAAATGAACACGGGATACAACCTGTTTTCAGGAGCTCTTTTGTAATTGCTTCCGATATCCACAGATTCAGCATTGACAGGAGTACCTTCTACTTCTGTCACTTCCTCTCCATTGATATCAACCACCATTGATGCAATGTGGTTTTCGTAATAAGCTGTAATTTCATCTGGGGCCATGGAAGCAAGTTCATCCTGAGACATTACCGCTCCCAAGATCTGCTTCTTGGTATCCAGCTCTATGGCTTTCTGCTGAATCGGCCCTAGCAGCTGCGAAGAGCCTGACAGTAAGAGCCCGCAGACCACTGTCAGTATCACAGAAAATATAATAATGTATGTATTAGACTGTTGCACGTTGTAACCTCCTTTTCTTGTTTGCTTTTACTACATAGAAATCAATAAGCGGTGCGAAGACGTTCATAAATAAAACGGCCAGCATGATGCCTTCAGGATAGGCGGGGTTAGTCACCCTGATAATAACGGTAAGCACCCCGATTAGGAAGCCATAAATCCATTTACCTGTTTCGGTTTGAGAAGCGGTTACTGGGTCAGTGGCCATGAATACAATACCAAATGCTACGCCGCCAAGCACCAAGTGATAGTGTGCCGGCAAAGCCATATATTCGTTGCTTGCTAATAAATTCATTACCAAACCCATCAAGTAAGTTCCGGCAAAAGCACTTGCCATGATTTTCCAGCTTCCTACGCCGGTCAGTACAAGGATGGCTGCGCCAATCAACACCATTAAAGTAGATGTCTCACCAATAGATCCAGGAATAAATCCAAAGAACATATTAGCGAAGCTATAAAGATTGTCAGCGATAGAAGCATTGTGAGATGCCAAGGCAGTAGTGATCACTTTTCCATCCACGCTGGATTGGTAAGCCACGCCTAATGCAGTGGCGCCAGAGAATCCATCTACTGGAGTCTTATCTCCTAAATAGGTCCAAACTTGGTCGCCGGAAATCTGCGCTGGATAGGCGAAGTATAAGAATGCCCTTGCGGTCATAGCTACGTTAAGCACGTTCATTCCTGTACCGCCGAAAACTTCCTTAGCAATAACTACAGCGAATACTGTAGCCAAAGCAACTTGCCATAAAGGTATAGTCGCTGGAACAATCAAAGGGATCAACATACCCGTCACCAAGAAACCCTCATTGATGGGGTGCTTTCTGATAACTGCGAAAACCGCTTCAACAATACCTCCAGAAGCATAGGCGACAATAAGGATAGGAAGCACAAGTTTTAAACCCAAAAGAAATTTATCTCCAAAGGTAGCGGCTTCACCCACTGCTAGGAAATGTTGATGACCGGTGTTGTAGATCCCGAAGATCAAACAGGGGATCATGGCAATAACCACCGTGATCATCAACCTTTTGAGGTCAATGGCATCCTTTACCTGCGCACCTTTAATGGGTGTTGTGTGGTTGGGAGAAAACATAAAGGTTTCCCCCGCCTCATATAAATAATAGAGTTTTTCAAATTTGCCACCCTTGTGGAAGAGCGGTTTTTGTTTATCTAACAGGTCACGTAGAAATTTCATATCAATTAACTATGTTGAATTAGTTCAATTCCTTTTCTGAGTATTTGCTGAACCGGATGTTTGGATACGTCGACGAATTCGCATAACGCCAAATCCTCTTCAACTACTTCAAATATTCCTAATTCCTCCATTTCATCATAATCCTCAGCCATAATGGCTTTTAGTAAATACACAGGATAAATGTCCATAGGAGTGACGCTTTCGAAAACCCCAGTCTGAACAAAAGCCCTTTCTTCGCCTCTGTTGTTGGTGTCTAATGCATACTCTTTGTTGGGTGATAAGAAGGAAAGCAATCCAAGTGCACGGTGGTAGCTCAATTTGGTGGCAGTAGGCTTGGCCCATCCCATAAATTCGTAATAGTCTCCTTCAGGAAGAATGGTAATTTGGTTATTATAGTAGCCCAAATAACCATCACGCAGGATTTTCTCGCCTGTCAGCACATTGCCAGATACTACCCTGACATTTTCTGAGTTGGTATTTCCGTTGACCCATTTATCCACACAAGCTCCTGCGTAGGTCCTTACATAACCCCGCCTTTTTGCCTCCGAACCGGTTACAGCAATGACCTTAGAGGCATCGTAACGACCATCCAAGAACAGCTTGCCGATTTGGCTTACCCCATAGGGGCTGATTGTCCATGCAATGTCGCCTTTATTAATCGGATCTAAATGGTGAATTTGTACGCCCACGTTGCCTGCAGGGTGCGGGCCGGAAAAACGGTTGATCTGAACACCTTTGGCATTTGTAAAAATCGCCGCATTGTCAGAAGCATCTTTAATATTCAGATGCACGGTACCCTTGGTCAGTTTCTTTAATATGTTCAAGCCCGCCTGGAAATATCTTTCTTCTCCCTGTAAGGTAAATCCTAAATCTGGAGCTAGTGGATGTGTATCAAAGGCGGAAATAAAAATAGCTTTAGGCTCATCATGGGGGTCAGCTACCACACCAAAAGGCCGCTGGATGAATTGTGGCCAGACACCGCTCGCAGCAATCTGCTCAACAATCTGCTCTCTGGAGGCTGACTGAAGCTCAGCATCAGTAAATTGCTTATACGCTTCATAGCTGATCTGCTGGTCTGCTAGGATTTTAATTTCTAAGAGTTTCCTTTTTTCGCCTCTTTTGACTTCCACTACCTCACCTGACACCGGAGATGTGTACATTACCCTTTCCGATTTCCTGTCAAAGAGGATGGGAGTTCCTGCCTTAACCACATCACCTTCTTTTACCAGCAGTTTTGGCCGCTGCATTCCGATAAAGTCCGTAGGCTTTATCGCAAAGGTTTGAGCTTGCTGGAAGTCGATCAGCTGCTTTTCAGCCTTTCCAACGAGCTTAATATCAAACCCTTTCTTAAGCTTAACTATTTTTGACATATTTAAATTTTGAAACTGAATGGTCCTTTGAAAAACGCCTCAAAGCTAATAAAATACATTAATTATAGGAAGATATTTTGCTAATATT
>DATGQZ010000039.1:0-13614 GCA_035303945.1 Cyclobacteriaceae bacterium | reverse complement strand
TATGGTATTTCCTCCTGGAAAACTTTTGCCCAGGAAACAGCCCTCATTCAGGGGACCGTCACCAATGTGGCCGGGGAATCTCTTCCCGGAGTGCTCATCAAAATTCAGCCACTGGATCAGGCAACCCTCACGGATGAAAAGGGAAATTTCCGCATCAACGGTCCAAGGGGTCAAAGCTACACCCTCATCTTTAGCTTTCTAGGATTCCAGACCCAACAACAGGACCTTATCCTCCAAAAACCAGGGGCCTCCCTTGCCATTGTCTTAAAAGAGGCTACCCAAGATCTGGAAGCTGTCACCGTCACCGGCAAATCCGAAAATCGACTTATCAGGGAAAAGGCCTACAATGTAAATGTAGTAGATGCGAAAAAGCTGCACCATACTTCTTTAGACATTGGCCACGCCCTTGACCGGGTTTCGGGTATACGCATCCGAGAAAGCGGAGGAGTGGGGTCGAGAATGTCTTTTTCCTTGAATGGATTTACCGGTAAACAGGTCAAATTTTTTATTGATGGCATCCCCATGGAAGATTTTGGGTCCTCCTTTCAGCTCAACAACATACCTATCAATATTGCGGAACGCATTGAAGTGTACAAAGGCGTGGTGCCGGTGGGATTAGGCGCTGACGCCCTGGGAGGGGCAGTCAATATCATCACCAATGCTTCGCAAAAAAGCTACTTGGACGTCTCCTATTCTTACGGTTCCTTCAATACCCACCGAACGGCCATTAATGCTGCCTATGTAAGCCCCTCGGGGTTGACCGCTCAATTCAACTTATTCCAAAATTATTCCGATAACAATTACTGGGTCGACGTGGATGTGGCGGATATCCATACCGGTCAATATTACCCCAACCAACGCGTTCGCAGATTTCATGACACCTATCACAATGAAACGCTTGTTTCACAGTTTGGTGTACAGGGAAAACCCTATGCGGACAAGCTACTGTTGGGCATCACTTTGGGTCAAAACTATGCGGAAATCCAGACAGGTGCTCGCTTGGTCACTGTATTTGGCGACTGGCACCGACGGGGCAACATCATTATGCCCACTTTCAAATATGCTAAGAAAGACCTCTTTACCAAAGGTTTGGACCTGACCGTCAACGCCAACTACAATTTAGGCGCTGAACAAAATATCGATACGGTCAACCGACGCTACAATTGGTTTAGGCAGTATAAAGCATACGACACCCCAGGTGGCGAACGCTCTTACTCTCTATACAAATATAAAAACAACAATGCCGTTGCCACATCCACCCTTAATTGGCAATGGGCCAACCACCATCAGCTGACCCTTAGCAACGTGGTGAATTCCTTCGATAGACAAGGAAAAGATCCGCTTTTTCCGGATCAAGACAGCTATGAACAACCCCGTAAAACCCTCAAAAATATAGCAGGCATAGGTTACCAGTACCAATGGGATGACCGCTTCAGCACCTCTGCCTTTGTCAAACACTACACCCAGATCAACCGATTTGCGCTAGCCTATAATCCTTCGGGGGAATATGGAGATCTCGCCTACCGAAACGAACGGGCATCCTTTCAATATTTGGGATACGGCTGGACGGGATCTTATTTCCTGAATGACAACCTTCAGATTAAGGCTTCTTTTGAAAAAAGCTATCGCCTCCCCGAGCCGGAAGAGTTATTTGGCGATATGATCAACCTGCAAGGCAACAATGAACTGGAGCCGGAGAAAAGCTATAACTACAACATTGGCTTCAGCTATTGGCGTAATCTGGCGCCAGAGCACCGACTGGAGATCAGTGGAAACGGATTTTACCGCGATTCAAAAGACTTCATTCGACCTCGGCTTAACAATAACCAAGCGATGCAGGTTATGGAAAATCTTTTCAATGTAACCAATACGGGTGCAGAAGCGGAACTGAGGTACCAGTACAGCGACCGCTTTACAGCAGGTATTAATGCTTCTTACCAAGATCTTCGCAACAACACCCGTTTTGTCGAAGGCCAGTCCGTGGAGAGCGTGGTATATAGGGATAGAATTCCCAATATGCCCTATCTCTTCGGCAACGCTGACGCCGCCTATACCCTGCAGGATTTATTCGCTGCCGGCAATAACCTCGCGATAGGCTACAACCTGCTGTATGTACATGATTTTTACCTCTATTGGCCAAGCTTGGGCAGCGACAAGCTTCAGGTACCCGAACAGTTATCCCTTGATCTGAGCTTGACTTATACCTTGGGCGGTAAAAACAAATTCCAATTTACCGTAGAATGCCGCAACCTGCTGGATAAGCCACTGTACGACAATTTTAGCCTTCAAAAGCCGGGGCGTAGCTTCACCAGCAAAATCAGATATTTTATCCTATAACACCTATAAAACCTTACTATGAAAAAGAACACAACCAACCTATTAGGATGCATCGCGCTGGCTGTCGCTGTCTCATTTGGCTGCAGTGAAGACAATGATGCTATTCCAGGCGGCCCTGAAGCTGGCGCCCGCTATATCATCGCCTCCACGCCCATTGCTTCTGATGGCGTGGCCGACTACCTGCTTACAGCAGATGATCTTCGCCAAGGCACCATCAGCACCGTAGGCAATGGGATCGAGCAGGATGGCACCTACCGCTACTATGTCACCCACAACAACAGGTTTTTCAGTATGCTGTATGGTCAGGGCAACCCAGGAGCCGTCACTACCTATGAACTGAACCCCTCGGGGCAATTGACGAAGATTTCTGATTTTCAAGCCGAAACTGTTCAGGCCTTTGCACCGGTAAATGACGATATCTTACTGATGAAAATCCCCCGTTCCGGTGCCGCCAACGCCTCGTGGTACAGCTTGGATACGGAATTGCTACAAATTGTAGGCGAAGGACAGATTAATATTGAGGAGGTGGCTGCCAATGGAGAGCGTGCGCATTTCACCTGGCTTACCCAGGTGGGTGATAAAGTCTTTGCACCCTATATGAGCATCAAAGGATGTTGCAACGATACCTTTGGCACCAACTATCCAGACAGTGCCTGGATTGCCGTTTTTTCTTACCCCTCGATGGAATTGGAAAAGGTGATCAAAGACGATCGTGCCAGCTACATCGGAAGGTATTTTACGAATGGCTTGATCGTGGATGAAAAGGGAGATGTATATGCATTCTCCCCTGCCGTAGCCACTAATAATTCCTCACCCACTTCCACTACTCCTTCGGCTTATCTCAAAATCAAAAAGGGAGAAACAGCATTTGATCCCAGCTATTACCTCAACATAGAAGAGCTAACCGGAGGCTATCATGTCACCGACCAAACCTACCTGGGTGAGGGCAAGTCACTGGTCATACTTTTGGATGAAAAGGGACCTTATGCCACCGGCAATCAATTTGGAATTGTGGATCTTTATGAAGGTAGCTTCAAATGGATCACCGGCACGCCTGATCCGGCACAGGTTGTAAAAGTCACAAATAACAACTACTCGGAGATGGATGGCAAAACGGCTTACGTAGGCATTACCACCAATGAGGGAAGCTATGTCTATGTTTTCGATGCAGATAGCGGCACCGCTATCCAAGGGCTTCATGTAGAAGGGGGCACCATCACTGCTATCAGCAGACTTGAGGTTAAATAAATATCAGTTATCTAAATAAAAATACCATGAAGAAATATTGCAATGCCATTATCCTGTCAGCCCTGATGCTGCTGGTCAACCTGGGCTGGAGCCATGCCCATGCCCTATATATCGATACCGACACCCAAGGCAAATTGGGTAAGGAACAGGAAGTAAAGATCTACTACAGTGAATTTGCCGATGGAACGGTAGAGAAGGTAGCTGACTGGTACTCAGATGTGAAGGAATTTCAGCTTTGGCTCATCCATCCGGATGGAAAAAAGACAGCGTTGGAGACAGAGGCGCAGGAAGACCATTTTACAGCCAGTTTCATTCCAGAAAGGAAGGGAACATATCGCCTGGAAGTTTCCCATACAGCGGAAGATCCCGGCGAAAAAACTGCCTATCAATTCAACACCTTTGCACAGGTTCAGGTAGGGAAAAAAGCCTCCGAACTTCCGCTCACTGCAGGCGGGCCGGACCTTTATTTATTGGAAACTTCTCAAAAAGGCAAGGACGCTAAAACCTTTGTAGCCTACTTTAAAGGGCAAGTGCAAGAAGGCGTCAAAGCTACGCTCTTCCTGCCGTCGGGAGAAACCAAAGAAGTGACAAGCGATGCAGCAGGGCAAATTCATGTCCAGCTTCCAACAGAAGGTACCTATTTTATAGAAGCAACGACCTTTCATGAAAAAGAAGGCGGACAGACAAAAAAAGCGTCTTATGAATCCATATGGAGATGCGCCACACAAAAGATTGAAATCGGATAAAGAAACATAGATGAAGCCGGCTCTGGTGCGGCCGGCTGGGTTGGGTTGCAGGTAAAACCTGCACCCATTTCTAAATCCCTAACACCAACAATATGTTTACAACGCTTATTTTACTCGTCTCTATGGCTTTTTATGTATGGTACAATACCTCCCAAAAAGCCATCCTCAGCCGCAATAATGCCCTAGCCTGCTGGGCGCAAGACAATGCTAGGGTCGCAAAGATTGTAGCCACCTTTGCGCTGACGCTTAGCTTAGGCTTAAGCATGACCTTCTACGGATTTGCATCCGGGATCTTTGGCTTTACGGTCATTCTGATGACCATCGCTAGCTGCATCGTGTTGCTTTCTCCTCTGCAATACATTCCCACTTGGGTGATTGCAGCATCCCTTTCCTTGGGTTTGTTCTTGGAATTTATCTGGAAATAATGCCTGCCAACAAAAAATACCTGACCAAGTCTCCTTTACAACGGTTCGCGAAAATCAGCGCCGGCCTTGTTGGCGGCTATTTGGTAACAGTTTCCCTGCACCTTGCCCTTGCTGCTTGGATTGACCCTATTAATGTACTGATCACCCTCCGGTTTGGGGGATTTATCCTGTGGGTAGCGCTGCTCATTGTGGCTTTTCTGGCAAGAAATGGCTGGAAAGTCTGGGCCGCTTACCTCACCATCAGCTTGATTTTCAGCTTTGCTTTTTATATCAGCAAAACTTACCTCCCTCTTCTTTGACCATGAGCAACAGAATCTACAATATCCTTTTTCATACCCATACCGTCAGCGGACTCCTGATCAGCGTAGGGCTGTATGTTATATTCTTTGCAGGATCATTTTCTTTTTTTAGAGATGAAATGGTCGGATGGGAAAGAAATGAATCTTTGGTCCATAGCAGTTTTGAGGACATGGACCTCAACCTCATGATGGACACGTTGGACCAGCGGCAAGAAAACTATGGAAGGGACATCTCCTTTTCTAAATATTATGAAGACCGGCGGATCAATGTCAATTATACAGCCTCCAAGGATACAACGGCTGCTCAGGAAGAGAAAAAAGGACGAAGAGGCAATTTTTTCTATATGGATATGGTCAACTACAAAACATATGACTATGCCAGCAACTACTCTATTGGTGAGTTCCTCTACCGTTTGCACTTTTTTGCCCAACTCAATCTCTATGGCCGCTCAGGATATTTCATTGCCGGCGTGATCTCTTTTTTCTTTCTATTTGCCATTGTCACCGGAGTGCTGGTGCACTGGAAAAAAATCATTTCCAATTTTTATCTATTTAGACCCCGCGCCAGCCTCAAAAACCTGTGGACAGATGCCCATACAGCCTTGGGCATTATCGGGCTACCTTATCAATTTGTATATGCCGTCACGGGAGTATTCCTGATCATCGGTACCACCTTGATGTCCCCTCCTGTGTTGACCTTTTTTTATGGAGGCGATATGGAGAAGATGAATGAAGATTTTGGTTATCATGCACCCCACATACCCCTCTCGATGACGAAGCTTGAAGAGCATATCGACCTGAATGAATTCATCAGTAGCACCCAATCCCACTGGGCCGATTTCAAGATTACCGGCGTCAATTTATACAGCTATGGGGACAGCAATATGCACATTGAGGTGGTGGGAATTCCCGAATTTGGCAGTAAGTTATTAGGGGAGGGAAAGCTGTTATTTCACGCCAGCAGCGGAGAAATTGTGTCAGAAAAAAATCCTTTCACCCATACCTCCTATATGGAAGGAGCCACTGGCATTATGGACCGGCTGCACTTTGGCGATTTCGGTGGTATAGGCTTGAAGATCGTTTATTTTGTTTTGGGGCTGATATCTTGCTTTGTGATCATCTCGGGTATATTGATCTGGCTGGTAGCGAGAGATAAAAAACATGTGGCGCCACACAAAAGAAAGTTCAATGCCTGGACGGGTTGGCTGTTTTTGGCTGTATGCCTCAGCATGTATCCCGCCACGGCATTTACCTTTGTTGGGGTAAAACTTTTTGTGGTAGATTTTAACCCTAGTCGAATGGCCACTATCTACTACTTTTTCTTCTATTCTTGGCTCGTCCTCAGCCTGTTCTTCACTTTCAAAAGAGACAATTTTTTCACCAATAAGTACACGCTAATGCTGGGTGCTATATTAGGTTTTGCCGTTCCCATTGCCAATGGGCTGATGACCGGCAACTGGATTTGGAAGAGCTTTACACAAGGGTATTACGACATCTTTCTTATTGATGCGCTGTGGTTGATACTATCGGTGATTTCTTTGATCGTAAGTTTGAGTCTGAAAAGAAAAGACCATGTCACAGCGCCTTCCACCGAGAAAAAAACCAACAAATTAAACGAGCCAACATTGGCTAATGGCTGATCAAAAACACACCACTAACATACATGAAAAAGCCGGAGCCATTAATAACGGTCTCGGCTTTTCCTTCCTTTAGTAGCGTCGGTAGTGATTGACGAGGATTTCCTTGAGCCTGCCCTCCTCAAAGTTTAACTTTACTTCATCCATTCTATTATCCTCTAAGGTATAGGCAAAGTACCATTGGGGAGCGTCAGCCATAGGTGGATCGTAAGGTTTCGACAGATCCTTGGTCAGTAGCGACACGTATTCAAACCGATTTCGATAAGCCTTATCAGCGCTTATTTTCTCCAACTTAGGATAGAGCGCTGTTGCCCCGTCCCCGAGCCGAACAGCCGGCAACAGGTGTGGCTTCTCCGGCCATTGGGTTAGCTCTTTGCCACTGTTAAGAAAAATACTGCTGACCCGCCCGTCAGTTAACGTAAGTTGGACGCCGCTGTCTGATCCGGGCTTTCTATCCAGGAATATCGTCTGGTACAAATGCATTCTTTCTTCTAGGCCGGTAAGTCCATCAAACACATTCCCTACGATATTTAGGTAAGTGACCCCTAGGGAAACCTTAAGCGCATTGACATGGGAGTAGGTTTCTTCGGCATCTTCTCCAATGGTAAAACCCAGATAGCTCCCTGAGCTGATGGTGTCTGTGGAAATCAACTGGGTAAGCGGCGGCTCGACAATCGTGATAGGTTCATCAGGCTGATCGTTGATGCAGGCGCCCAGAAAAATGGTAAGGCTAAAAACAAGCGGGAGTGGGTGGTATTGTTTCATGATGTAGGGATTGTCGATAACGGGGTTAAGGCATCTGTCAGAACGGAAAAAGTATTGATTTCGCGACAAATTATCATATTTAATCTTTATTTTGGCCATACATACACAGCGTGCGCTACGCTACATCATCTATGTATCCAATATTACTAGCTACCCATTCCTTGGTCCGTTGGTTGGTGCTGGCCAGCCTGCTTTTTGCCATCATCCGGAATTACCAAGGATGGCGCTCGAAGGGTAACTTTACCGCGGTGGACAATTCGGTCAGGCATTGGACAGCCACCATTATTCACATTCAATTTCTCCTAGGAGTGGGACTCTACTTCATCAGCCCGATCGTCGACTATTTTCTGCATCACTTCCCCGATGCTATCCATCAGAGAGAAATCCGGTTTTTTGGAATGGAGCACAGCGCAATGATGTTACTGGCGGTGGCTGTGATTAGCATAGGATCGGCTAAGGCGAAACGCAAGACGACCGATGTTGAAAAATTCAAAATCATAGCCATTTGGTATGCTGTAGGACTGCTGATTATCCTCTCCTCTGTACCATGGCCGTTTTCACCTTTTACGAGCAGACCCTACTTCAGGCCGTTTTAGAAGAACAAATGTGAAGTTTCAAAACCCCAGCGATGATGAACAGTGCGATCCAAAACTACAACAACTCACAATCATATCCATACAGAGAAATCTGCGATCTGCTGTGCCGACATATACACCAATATCTCCCCGAAGCCGACAGCAAGATCTGGCATGCCCATCCGGTGTGGTTCCTGGAAGGGAATCCGATCGTCGGCTACAGCAAACTGAAAGACGGCATCAGACTGATGTTCTGGAGTGGTGTTGATTTTGAAGAGGAGCAATTAAAACCCGGAACCGGCAAGTTTAAAGATGCCTCTATGCTATATACCCATCCTAACCAGATTGAAGAAAAGGATCTGATACGCTGGCTGGACAAGGCAAGAAACATCCAGTGGGACTACAAGAATCTGGTCAAACGAAAAGGGGAGTTAGTCCGATTAAAATGAGGTGCATCTCAGGCTCCAGAAAAAACCTCGATACTTCCTTTTCCTAATTGTCTTCCCGATCGACTCCAATCAGTCCACACCACTAACTCAGTACCAATAAAAGCCAGCTAATAACCAGAATCCAATATACTATTACCAACACCCAAACCCATGGACAAAATCGGCAAAATATTCTGGCAAGACCTCACCGTAGAGGACGCCGAACAAATAAGGGATTTCTACTCCGCCGTAGTCGGCTGGACCTTTGAAGAAGTCAGCTTAGGAGACTATGACGACTACAATATGCTAGAACCTGAAGACAAGGAAGTGGCAGCTGGGATTTGCCACAAACGGGGTGTCAACAAAAACATTCCTTCTCAATGGCTTAATTACGTGATGGTAGAAAATATCGATACGAGTGTAGCATCCTGCCTTGCCCGTGGAGGAAAAGTGGTGGACGGTCCGAGGAAGACAGGCAAATACATCTTCGCCATCATTCAGGATCCTGCAGGAGCCTATCTCGCCCTGATGCAGGAAGAATAATTGGTAAGTCCGACTTCAATAGAGGTTACCAGGCAAATCAATGATAGCAGCCGTCATCAAGTTTTGCCGCTATTGAATAAGAAATTGCTATGAGCCCGAACCTTCCTGACAAAGGGTTGTCATTGGTGCTTTCTACTTTTACATAAAAAGGAAGACAAGGCAATGGAAACGACAACAGACATTTTCTATCCCCAAACTGTGGAAGAATGGCGAAAATGGATGGAGCAAAATCACCACCTGAAGACTTCGGTATGGCTCCTCCAATATAACAAAGCCTCCGGTAGACCATCCATCAGCTGGAGCGAGGCAGTGGATGTTGCCCTCTGTTTTGGCTGGATTGACAGCAAAAAAATAGCAGTAGACAAGGATGCTACGCATCAATTTTTTACCAGGCGAAAAGCCAAAAGTACTTGGTCAAAAATCAACAAAGACAAAGTCGAACGTTTAATCAGCGAAGGATTGATGACGCCGTCCGGTCTGGCAGCAGTAAAAATAGCCCAACAAAACGGCACATGGAACGCCCTGGATGAAGTAGAAGCACTTATTATTCCTCAAGATCTGCAGAATGCGCTCGACGAAAGAGCAGGAGCCAAAGCATTTTTTTTGGCCCAAAGTAAATCAGCAAAAAAAGGTATGCTCTATTGGGTATTTTCCGCTAAACGCCAAGAAACAAGAGCCAATCGTATTGGACAAATCGCGTCTCTAGCTGCTCTGGGTAAGAAACCCAAACCATTTTAGAATCAAACTGTTTTTTTATATCACTAATGTGATGTCTATTTTTTTATTGATCTATGGCTTTAAAATTTTTTTTAGAAGAAAAAGCCCATTACAGTGCCAGAATCGTGCCTAAGGTCATCTATGCGTAGTTATTTTTTATAATAATTTTGTATATATACTTTTGCGTTTATCTTCGCGTCGTATTTATGAAAAACAGTTTTTCATATTCAAAAAGCATTTTATTAGTTATATTTTACGTATTCACAAAAATAAAAGCTCTTAAATTATTTCTGTTTGCCTTGTTTGCGACGGTTTTTAGTTCCTGTGTCAATAGCGAGGATGTTCAATTAGAAACCTACCCTGAAAAGGAGGTTATCCTTAATACCCAAGGATTAGTAGCCACTAGTGATATACCCTTTGCTAGAATTCAAGCCGACCCAGAATTTCCTGATTATGTACACGCGCTTCCGACTCAATTTAGCGTGTATTTTATCGCCACTAGCGGTAGCGATCAAAATACAGTAATTAAAAGTTTCTAAGGATTGGGCGCTGGAAGCCATCGCCTGATTGTGCCTGGCAGACCCTACCGAGTGGTTGTGACGAATAAGAACTTCAACGCAGCTACTACGGGAGATCAGATCAGAAGAAACCTGCTGCCAGAATATTCCTCCGATATCTACCTCTATGGGGAAAATAACATTGACTATAAGGCCTCCAATGAAGGTTCAGTCACTGTCACCAACGACTACGCAGCCAGTATGATCTTGAAATCTGCCATGGTGAAGAGCGTCCCTACCATGCAAGGAACTCCCTATTTCTCAACGGATCATTATTACATCATTTATGTAAGAGATCAAAGTGGTCAAGTGTCTATCCAAAGAAACACCGCCTTCCAAATATTAAATACCACCGGCGGCACCACACATTACAATCTTTCCCACACCTATACCGCCAATAAAATTTCCCTTTTCCACTTTAAGCTTTATGATGAAACGGACGGATCCTTCAACATTGTGGTAGATGAGAATATCCTGAAAACCATTGAAGACAAGGTCATTGTGCCTAATATTTGATAGTGTTCATTTTTTTACAAAGCCCGGGCAACCGTGCTTTTTTATGCCTCTTTTTTTGGGGCGGGCTATGAATAATATCCACTCCCTCCCTCCACCCACTCGACAACATAATAATAGCCTTTCCCAATTTATATACAAACCATCCACTCTACGCTTCCTTATGTGGTGGCGTGGGTCTTAACGAGGTCGGGTGTTGGCTATCCTATAGCCTGATGTCTTATCGGTTTACTTCACCTTTATTATTGATAATCTCACCCCTTCGGGGTTGACAACCCATTTGATTGGCATTTGGCTATAATCTTTGCACCCCTTCGGGGTTAAACAAACAAAATGAACGAAGCAGAAACCCGCGCCGAACTGATAGATCCCAAGCTGAAAGCTTGTGGATGGGGTGTTGTGGAAGGCTCCAAAGTCCTTCGGGAATACCAGATCACCGCCGGCAAAATCCAAACCGGTGGCGGCAGGGGAAAGCGGGAGATCGCTGATTATGTACTGGTGTATAAGGGCATCAAGTTGGCCGTCATAGAAGCAAAAAGCTCCTTGTGCGAAGTAGGTGAAGGCGTGATGCAGGCCAAGAAGTACGCCGAAAAGCTCCAACTGGAAACCACCTACAGCACTAATGGAGAATCGGTTTACCAGGTCTGTATGAAAACCGGCGCTGAAGGATTGGCCGACAACTTTTTGACACCTGATCAGCTTTGGGATAAGACCTTCCCTTCGACAGGCTCAGGGGACAGCCGTTCGGCAGGATCAGGAACCGCGGACTCTGGAATCGCCGGGAACATTGAGCAAACGCGAAATACCGAAGTTTGGCGGGAAAAGTTTGCCAACGTTCCTTTTGAAGATAAAAGTGGAAGCTGGCAGTTGCGCTACTATCAGGAAATTGCGGTGCAAAAAACCGTGGAAGCCATTGCCAAAGGCGAAGACCGGGTTTTACTCACACTGGCCACAGGAACAGGGAAAACGGCGATTGCCTTTCAGATTGCATGGAAACTGTTTCAAACCCGGTGGAACCTATTTTTTAATACCACGTCCTACGCACCGAGAAGACCAAGGATCCTATTTTTAGCAGACCGGAATATTTTGGCTGATCAAGCTTTCAATTCCTTTTCAGCATTTCCCGAAGATGCTTTGGTGCGGATCACTCCCAAGGAAGTAAGCAAGAACGGAAGAGTCCCGACGAATGGCAGTATCTTCTTTACCATCTTCCAATCCTTTATGTCAGGCTTTGATTCAGAAGGAAATCCGACACCCAATTTTGGTCAGTACCCTCCGGATTTCTTTGACTTTATCATCATCGACGAATGTCATCGTGGCGGGGCCAATAACGAAAGCAACTGGCGGGGGATTTTGGATTATTTCAGCCCTGCAGTGCAATTGGGATTGACAGCAACGCCAAAACGCAAAGACAATGTAGATACTTATAAATATTTTGGCGAACCCGTATATATCTATTCCTTGAAGGAGGGCATCAATGATGGATTTCTCACACCTTTTAAAGTCAAGCGCATCAAAACCACCTTGGATGATTACCGCTTCACCTCAGATGATACCGTAGTAGAAGGAGAAATAGAAGAAGGGCGGTTGTATGAAGAAAAGGATTTTAACCGGACGATCGAAATAGTCGAGCGGGAGGCCAAGCGGGTAACTATCTTTCTGGAAGAAGCCAACCAAAGGGAAAAGGCTATTATTTTTTGTGCCAATCAGGGACATGCTGCATTGATACGGGACTTGGTCAACCAATACGCCAAGCCTGTCTCAGGATATTCTTCGGCAAAGAAAGATCCTTTTTACTGCGTCCGTGTCACCGCCAATGATGGGGAAGAAGGCGAAAGGTTTCTGCGTGAATTTCAGGACAATGAGAAGACGATCCCGACAATCCTCACCACTTCACAGAAGCTTTCCACGGGGGTAGATGCCCGGAATATCCGCAATATTGTCCTGCTACGGCCGGTGAACTCAATGATTGAGTTTAAGCAGATTGTAGGACGGGGCACCCGCTTATTTGACGGAAAAGAATTTTTTACGATTTACGATTTTGTAGATGCCTACAAGCATTTCTCCGATCCGCAGTGGGATGGGGAGCCATTGGAAGAAGAAATTTGTAAGAAATGCGGAAACAATCCCTGTGAATGCGAATACGCCCCCCCGACACCTTGTTCCGTCTGCGGACAAAGACCCTGTATCTGCGCCCAAGAACCTCCACCACCCTGTTATAGATGTGGACAATTTCCTTGTGTGTGCAAGAAGAAAGTTAAAGTGAAGCTTCGGAACGGGAAAGAAAGAGAAATTAAGCACATGATTTCAACCTCCTTTTGGAGCGCAGATGGTAGGCCTATATCGGCGGAAGAGTTTTTAAATGATCTGTTTGGGGAATTACCCAAGCTTTTTAAAGACGAAGAAGAATTGCGGAGGATTTGGAGCAATCCCATTACCCGGAGGACATTGCTGGAAAAATTAGAAGATGCGGGCTTTCCAAAAGCAGACTTGCTGACCTTGCAGAAGCTGGTCGATATGGAAAAAAGCGATCTGTATGATGTGCTGGAGTATGTGTTTAATGGAGAGTATATTGCCATGACCAGAGAAGCGCGAGCCAAAGCTGCCGAAGCGACCATATTTGCCTTGCTGAATGACAAGCAAAAAGAGTTTATCGCTTTTGTCTTGAGCAAATACATCGAAAGCGGAGTAGACGAACTCGATCAGGAGAAACTTCCAATCCTCTTAACCAACAAGTATCAGTCCCTGGAAGACGCCAAAGCCATGCTGGGAGAGGTGGGCAATATCAGCCGGTTGTTTATTGAATTTCAGGAACATCTCTATC
>DATGQZ010000038.1:0-6944 GCA_035303945.1 Cyclobacteriaceae bacterium | reverse complement strand
AGATTGGTGATCAACTGGTGATCACTTTTTCCTTCTTGGGGGCAAATTTATACCCCCAATCAAACTCTATGGCTTCCAGCAGCGCTACTCTTTCTGGGTCCATATTTTCGCGTTCGTTCCTCATCCTGCTCACCCACTTCCCTAGTTTAGTATCCTTCTCCCACTTCACCGGCACCTTGGTATGGCCGTACTTCTGCTTGAAGGTGATGAGTCTTGCATACATTTCCTTCCAGGGAACAACATTTCTTCTCGTCAAGCTCCAGTCAAAGCCGATCTTATCCAGCAACTCGATTTTTTGAACCTCCAGACTATCTTTATTCACCTTCGTTCTATACACCCAATCTGCCAATTTGTGGTTTTCTTTCCATTGAAAAGGTATCCTGGTATGTCCGTACTTTTTCTTAAACTCCAACAGCGCATCGTACATCTTCATCCAATACCCCTCTTGGATGCTCCAAGGAAATCTCAATTCATTTAGGCGATTGAGCCGGTCTTCCGGCAGTTTACCTTCATAAAAAGCCTTTCTTTGCCAACATGTCCAGCGCTGCAGCACCCTGTCGACCTTCAGGGAGACTTGGCATGTTCCATACTTCTCTTTATAAGCCTTCAACTTGTTAAACGATTCTTCCCATTTTTCATCGTTAATGGCTTTCAACTCTTTCTCCGTATCCTTACTCCATACAAAGCCTAGTTGATCCAACTTTTTCTTTTTACCAGGATCTAGCTTTCCTTTTGCTTCAAGCCAGCGCTGGGAGGCTACCCAGGTACCAAGGGACTTATTTTCTTTGTAGTTGACTGGAACAAAAGCATGTCCGTGTTCTTTGTGAAATTCCTTCAGCTGCTTGAACTTTTCTTCCCAAGCCTTTCTCTTGATATCCTTGAAATCCCAGATAAAGTTGATTCCATCCAGCATTTCCTTGCGCTTCTTGTCCAGCTGACCCTTGCTTTTGGCCAATCGCTGCCGCTCCATCCAACCTACCAACTTTTCATGTTTGGTAGGCACTCTTGTATGCCCATGCTTTTTGTAGAAGGCAACCAAAGTGTCGAAATGCTGTTGCCATTGGGCATCAAAGATGGTTTGGACCGACCACACGAATTCAACTTCCCGTAACTTTTGCTCACGGTCCTTTTTGAGCTTCCCCTGGGTATATGTTCTTCGCTGTACTTGAACCCACAATGCCAGCTGCTTATCCATATCCCATTTCTGAGGTACTCGGCTATGGCCATAGGTATAGTAGAAGTTTCTGAGCCGCTGATACATCACTTCCCATCGATGATCCCTTGACACAGTCATCTCCCAATCTACCGCCGAGCTATCTAATTTTTGAAATTGCTCGTCGGTTAACAATGACCTATTGATAATCTGTCGGGTAAGCCAATCTCTCAAAGCATCATACTCGGGATCTGCCGGTACATGTGCATGACCATGGCGCAACACGAAGTGGTTTAGCTCCTGATACATCTCTTCCCAACTGTCCTTCTGCTGTTCGAGATCAACACCCAGTGTCATTAGCTTTTCTTTAAGCTCCTGCGGAAGTAGATCCTTAATATCCCTTTGATGCTCGATCCAAGCGTGTAAACCGGGATCGGCAATGTTTTCAATTTTCCCAGCAGAGCCAATGGTCTTCCTCAGCTTCTTATACTTCTTATAGTTAAGGTTCCAACTGTCTTGGAACTCCTTAGTCAAAAATATTTTCTTCAAATCTGCCATCGCGTCTAAATTCTATTACAAAACTAACGTTACCAGCCCGAGACTATTGATACCTTAAATGTTATCTTATGTTAAATCTTGGAAACTTTATCGAAATTCAAGCCAAAACAACATTTTTCACTCACGCTGGAGTAAACGCGTTTTGCGTACTACAACAAAATCCGAAGCACAAAATTCATTTTAAGCGTAAATTGGGTGATTTTCCTGTTGCGACACTATAACGGAATAAACGTGAGAAACGCAACAGTATATACAAAAAAACAACAAAAAATCATGGCCAACAACTAATATTTCTTGATGTTGACCTTTGGCTTAATTATAGAGATTCTTTTTCACTGTAGACTCTCTCCCTAACTATTAGGGTCTCATTCCCCACCCTCTCTATAACTTATTCAATCAGAGATAATTGTTTTAAAATAAATTGTATTTAAATTTTTAAAACTAGTACTTTAGTCTTAACTTAAAAGAAAAGTAATCAACTGTCAGATAATGCGTTGCCTCCAGCTATTTCTGCTCGCCTTATGGATCTCTTCGATTGTCGCCTGTAAACCGGCAGATAATCAGGATCAAACTTCAGCTTTCGAGGCTCATTTCGAGTTTTTGGATTCCGTGAAGATTGCGTCTCTGGCCCCGCTGTTTTTATCAGATGTAGATGCATCTGGGCGCATGTTATTAAATGATTGGTACTTGGAGCACATTTATGTTACTGATCGAGACGGCAGTGTAAGTGCAGCGTTTGAAGCATCGGGAGAAGGTCCTGATCAGGTAAGCTCTCCTGTAGAAGTAGCCTTTTGGGAAGAAGGATTGTTGATCAAGGAAATGTCTCCGACGCAAAGCATCCATATCTTCAACGGAAATTTTAAAAAGATTCAAAAAAGTCCTGCCCTTGCCATTGATTTGGTTTATCTCACCATACCAAATATGGGAAAAAGCTTTTCTACGACAAAAAAGGATGACAAAACTGTTATTATAGGAAGTGAAATTAACGTTTTGAGTATCGAGTTACTGCAAACAAATAACGCCAGTTTTTATGAGAGTGCTGAGGCAGGCTACATCTTCACCGTAGAAACAGGAGAATTGGTTCGGTTTAACCCTTTTCCTGCAAACTGGGAACCCAGGAAAAACAAGAAATGGGTAGGCAACCAATTGCCTATAATGCAGCTTAGCCAACAGGGAAAGATCCTAGCCATACTTCCTACCTATGGAGATCAGCTGTTTTTTTATGCATTTGATTCCAATCAGCCTGATGCGCTTTTTGACCTCAAACTGGTACATCCAGAAAGGAGTGGCGATATGGCTTATGATGCAAATGAAGATGATTCAAGGGTATATCCTTTTTTTAACAAACTTTACAGTGGCGACAATTATTTATTAGCAGAATTTTCAACTGCTTTTCCCAAGACTTTACTGGAATCATTTAAAATGCGAGGAAATGCATTGATGACAGACCCGGAATACTTGAAGGCAATGGAAACCTACGGCAAAAGCAAGTATATCCTTGTAGACACAAAAGGCAACCAAGCTGCCATCTCCGAACTTCCGAGAGAAGGATCAATACAATATATGGATGCTGATAATGTCATATACATCAAGCCTAAGGAAGATGTTGAGAGCGATTTTAATGTATTTTACCGCTACCGGGTCTCTCTGCGACAGCCATAGCGGAAACCACCCTGCTCCTTCCTGTACTACTTGGACCAAGTACTGGGTGCTTTATTTAGGGCAAAGATTGGCGAGACGCGGCTAAGTGTTCAAGGATTCCTTCATTTTTTAGGATTAACATTCCTAAGCGTTCGTGTGACACACCATCCTGAAGTTGGTACTTATAGTTGGGGGTGGTGCCCACAATGTCAACTTCAAAAAACTTAAACAGCATAGTGCTTTTGTGCTGTAATTTTTCAGCGACTTCAGTAATATGAGTGGAGATACAAAATGTGCATTGCTGGATCTGAGCAAAAGCTTCAATGACCAATAAAGAAGCATCGTAGGCATCTTTGACATTTGTCCCACGAAAAAGTTCATCAAATATAACAAATACACGCTTCTTACTACCTATCATTTGGGCAACCTCTTTAATCCTATGAACTTCAGCATAAAAATGACTATACCCCTTGTCGATATGATCAGACAGATTGATTGTAGTCACCAAGCCATGATAAATTGTTGTTCGCATTGATCGCGCAGGAACCGGAAAGCCCAGGTGTGCGAGATATAGAGACAGGCCCAAGGATTTTAGAAAGGTTGATTTACCAGCCATGTTGGGACCAGTTAAAAAACACAGGTTTTTGTTTTCCTTCACTGCCCAATCGTTAGGCACTGGATTTTTCAAAAGTGGGTGAAACATTCCTTCAATATCTACTTCAGGAAGGGAGGATTCCACATATTCAGGAAACCCCAGCCCTTGTATGGCCGCTGTTTCCGCTACAGCATGATAGGCGTCTATATGGTATATCAGCCCCATGAGTTCCTCTGTTTCTCTTTTATATTTCGACCTGAATAATCCATCATAAAGATGAGCAGGTATTTTTTGAGGTTTTCTCGTCACTGTGGACAGCATCCTTTTGATCTCTGGCAAGTTACAATATTCCTCAAAAACAGCCAACACAGCCTGCAGGGTGGGAGTAGATGCTTTTGGAATGACCTCCGATAACCATTTTTCAAGTTCAAGAAGCAAATAGACCAAGTTTGTTACTCTAGTCTGGATAAGGTACAAATCATTCCTTTCCGATTGCCGCACCCAGTACTTGGTCAAAAAACTTTCTAGGGCGTTAGCCTTTAAGGGAGCCTTATTCAACCTAAAATAATGATCAATGAAGTCCATCTGCGCAGAACTTAAGGCCAACGAAAACGGATGCTCCTTGAAAAACCTAATGATTTCCTGTCTTTCCCGTAAGGCGGACAAATCATCCAGCGGATATTGCATCATCTTTTCTAATTCCAACTTCCCACCGAATGTTTTGGTTTTGTTGAAATAGCTAAAGATAGACTCTCGAGATGGATTATTATCATCAAAAATACGAAGATCCTGTATGGTTTGGGCATCAATTTCAAATGGCATCGGCGGTCATTTAAGATAATAACCCAATATAAGAAAAATCAAATAGAAGGCCCTAAAGGATAATAACGTCCCCTAGAGCCCTTGCCTTGGAAAGAAATCTATTTTACCGCTTACTTAAGCTTGCGGGGCTACCTCAGCTTTGCCTTCGGGTAAGCATTGAGCTTATCGAGCAGCTGCTTGACCACGTCGGGTTTTTCGGAAGCAACATTTTTCGTTTCCAGTGGATCATTTTCATAGTCGTAGAGTTCTATCAACACATCCCGATCACGCTGTTGCATATGGGTCCATCTCACCATCCTATACCGGTCGGTTCTGATGGCCTCCCCTAGATAACCCCCCATCGGAAAGGCATGGTATGCATGATCTTTCAACTGCTTTCCAGCATCCTTGAGCACAGGACTGAGATCAATACCATCAAAGGGCTGCGGTACTGAAGGGCGCTCCTGCCCTACAAGTGCGGCAAGCGTGGGATATAGATCTACCGTCTCCGCAAACTGCTGTGTGACACTCCCTGGCTGGGTCACTCCAGGCACCTTGATGATCAATGGAATGTGATTCGCCTCCTCAAAATTAGTATGCTTGGTCCAGATGCCGTGATCCCCTAAATGCCAACCATGGTCTCCCCATAGTATAATGATTGTATTTTCATCCAGCTTCAGCCTTTTTAGTTCATCGATCACCTTGCCTAGCTGGGCATCCATGTAGCTTATGCTGGCATAGTATCCATGGATAAGCTTCCTTTTCAGATCATCATCATACACATCTTTGCCGACAGGGATAGGAAAGTAGGCAGCCATTTCGTGATCCCTTTTCTTGGTAAAATCAGGTGATCCTTCCGGGGCTTTTTCGTACTGCGGCATAGGAAGGTGATCAGGATTGTATAGGTCCCAGTATCTTTTGGGCACACTGAAGGGCAGATGAGGCCTTGCAAATCCCACTGCCATAAAGAAGGGTTGTTCCGGCTCCTTACTGAACGCCCTCAGCCGGGAAATAGCATGGTTGGCCACCCGCGCATCAGCATAGGCTTCATCCAAAACATCCGGCGCTTCCCAAGCGGCTCCCCTAGGCAGCTCATGGATCGGCGGCGTATCTTCCAGATAAAGTCTTGTATTCTCAAAGAGTGCCTCTTCCCTAGTTAGTTTTCCTTTGGTGCTTTCGGGGACGATGTATTCGATCAGCTTGTCCTTGAAAGGAGGAACGCTCCAGGAAGCATCATCATCGAGATTCCCGTGACCGATATGAAAAACCTTGCCCATAGCCTCAGCGCGATAGCCTTGCTGCATAAAGAACTGCGGTAGGGTTAAGGCATCGGGAATGAGGTCGCGGAATTCGTTTCCGAAATTATACAATCCTGTGCTGGTGGATCTTGATCCCAGCATGAGGTTGTACCGTGAAGGCGCACACACCGGCTGATTGCTGTAGGCTCTATCAAAGCGCATGGCCTCTCCTGCCAATCGATCAATATTGGGGCTTTTGGCCACCGTATCCCCATAAGCTCCCAAGGTGGGCTTCAAGTCATCTACTAGTATTAGTAGAATATTGGGCTTTTTATCCTGCGCTATACTCTGACCAGAAATTAAAGAGAGCAAAAAGAGCAACAGGCATAAGCGAGAAAGTGTTTTCATTAAGATATTTTTAGGTTTATTGGAAATCCCGATTTGCGCAACCGGTTGTGTAAATATATTTCTCTTCCCTGCTATTATCCAACAAGCAATAAAAAAAACTTTTTAAACTAATTGTCACCTCGGCGCTCACTGGCACCGGCCACTTATTCAGATTTAGGTGAGCACTGCTGGATGGTGAAACAAATATTGAAAAAATTATCCCCTTGAAATTGAGGCAGGTTATATGTTAAACCCATTTTTTTTTAACCAAGGTTTTGCAAATAACAATAGAAGCGCTACCTTTGCATCACTTCAAACGAGAAGAAAACAAAAGAAAAAAATCAGCTGTTGTTGCTGAACAATAATATTAGGAGTGGTAGTTCAGTTGGTTAGAATGCCTGCCTGTCACGCAGGAGGTCGCGGGTTCGAGTCCCGTCCATTCCGCAAAAGCCTTGGAGAAATCCAGGGCTTTTTGCTTTCCGGGAATCCGCAGGAGTAATGCCTGATTCGACGACGTTGAAGGCCAGAAGCTCTGTCCTATTCCCCCAAATCCTGAGGCTTCCATATCCAT
>DATGQZ010000037.1:0-26408 GCA_035303945.1 Cyclobacteriaceae bacterium | reverse complement strand
AATGCCTGTGCCTTCCTAGCATCAGACTTGGCTTCGTATATCTCAGGTCAGGTCCTTCAGGTAGACGGCGCGATGTTGACCTAAGACGGCAACCCCTTTATAATGCAATGGCGACAATTATTTTGTCGCCTTTTTTATTGCCTCTACATGTGAGAAAGTGATGCTTTTCGATAGCCCGATGTTTGTTCGTGCAGACGGTGCGAGATTTGTACACGCTACGAGGTATTATTTCTTGCGCTTTTAGGAATAAGGCTCGGGGAATTTAGCCCTCTCTTCACCGTATTTGAAGGGGCGGAAGCTAATGATCAAATGGACGGGTAGATCGGAGCAGCAAAATTAACTACTAGAAAAGAGGCAGTTAGGAATATTATTTCCGTTTTTCCATATTTTATTGGGATATAAAAAAACTTCCCTTACCTTTGCATCGGATTTGCAAGACATATCCAAGAAGTGGATGTCTGTCGATTATTGGTCCTGTAGCTCAACTGGATAGAGCAACTGCCTTCTAAGCAGTAGGTTTCAGGTTCGAGTCCTGACAGGATCACTTATTAAACAAAATGATTCCGTAGCTCAGCTGGTAGAGCAATACACTTTTAATGTATGGGTCCTGGGTTCGAATCCCAGCGGGATCACTGGAAAGCCTCGGAAAAATCCGGGGCTTTTTCTTTTTACAAAAGCTGTAGCCCAACTGGCAGCGCATCCCGCCTTATGGAGCAGGTGGACCAAGGATCTTGCGACGACTTTAAGCATATACAGGAATTTTTTTCAGCTTTAGTCGATGAAAACAATACTGCCTTAGCCCAACTAAAAGGTGATCCCAATCGACAAAATGTCTACATTAGCTTTATGGACACACTTAACCTGGAAATGAAAGCCAGAATAGCCGCATTGGCCCGGGAAAAACTTTATTCCCACCTTGCGGAAACCAGGCAGCAACTTGCCGATCTCAGCTCCTCCAGCGCAGAAGAAGACAAAAGCTCTGCGGGTGATAAATATGAAACCCAGCGGGAAATGATCAAACAAAGCCAGGACATCCTGGACCGCCAACTATCCAGAATACAGCTGATGATGCGCCAACTTGCGCAGATTCCGATCACTGAGATGCACCAAGTACAGGAAGGCGCCTTGGTACAACTGCCCATTGGGCTGGTATGGGTAGGTATTTCTTTGGGAAAAATTACAGATGAAGAGCAGGAATACTTACTGATCTCGACGGACTCCCCGCTTTTTGTAGCCATCAAAGGACTAAAGGAGCAGCAAAGCACCTCCTTTAGAGGGAAAACCCTTACCGTGGAGCAACTGATTTGATGGAGCCCCTTGCCGTATATTCTATCCATCTATAATTTCCTGAACAAATGGCACATGAAAAAATCCGGGAAGTGGGCTAGCAAATGATTACTCCTCAACCTGCACTATTCGCGGCACGGGATGGCAGATTTGTTAACATAGGTTAACCTGAAGGGGAATTAATCAGTATAAATTTGATACTATGAAAAAAATAGGATTCTTATCGTTTGGACATTGGGGCAAGCACCCGTCTTATCAGACGCGATCTGCAGCTGACACATTGCTGCAGTCGATCGATTTGGCCGTGGCTGCCGAAGAAATAGGTTTGGATGGCGCTTACTTCCGTGTGCATCATTTTGCCGCCCAACTTGCCTCCCCATTCCCTTTACTTGCCGCAATAGGTGCTAAAACCAGCAAAATAGAAATTGGAACGGGCGTCATAGATATGCGGTATGAAAACCCGCTGTATATGGTGGAAAACGCGGGCGCTGCTGACTTAATTGCCGGTGGCCGCTTGCAGCTGGGCATCAGCCGGGGATCCCCAGAACAAGTCATTGATGGATGGCGCTACTTCGGATACGAGCCTTTTGAAGGTGAAGACGATGCCACCATGGGGCGCCGCCATGCGCTGGAATTTTTGAACAAGCTCCGAGGCGAAGGTTTTGCCAAGCCTAATCCCAATCCCATGTTTCCCAATCCCCCAGGTTTGCTCCGCTTAGAACCACATGCTGAAGGCTTGAGAGATAGGATATGGTGGGGAGCAGGCTCCAACGCCACAGCCGTATGGGCAGCCGAACATGGAATGAACCTGCAAAGTTCTACCTTAAAAGACGACGAAAACGGCAAGCCTTTCCATGTACAGCAAGCCGAACAAATCCGTGCTTATAAGGAAGCGTGGCAAGCAGCCGGACACGAACGGGAACCCCGGGTGTCGGTAAGTCGGTCTATATTTGCTATTGTCAATGATCAGGACCGGCTTTATTTCGGCGGTGAAAGCAGAAGGGGTGATCAAGTGGGCTATATAGACAATAAAAGGGCGATCTTTGGCAGAAGCTATGCCGCTGAACCTGATCAGTTGGTCAAAGAGCTCTCCAAGGACGAGGCCATACAGGAAGCGGACACCCTGCTGCTCACCATTCCCAATACATTGGGGGTAGACTACAATGTTCATCTGCTGTCGGCAATACTGGAGCATGTAGCTCCTGAACTGGGTTGGCGATAAATCATCCAGTTATATACCCATCACCAATATTGTAAACTCCTCTGCTTTGGATAAGCAGGGGAGTTTTGTTCTACAGATCAAAAATCAAATAGGGCACTTAACTCATCACTGATTGGCGCCGAGGTATGTTGATGTTGTACTTTCCACTGGCCCTCTTTCTTGACCAGTCCCAGTGACATGCGGTTTTTCATGCTTCGTAAAATATGGTTGTCATACGTGACCGCCTCGAATTGCACAACAGCAGTTGCCCATCCCAATTCCTCCCCTTCATGGATATCAACCATGTCAAATTGAACGTTTACGCTTTCTGTCCCTAAAGAACCTAACCAATCCTCGATGGCTGCCGACCAGTTCTTCAGCCCGACTTGATAACCGTGCTCCCACAGGTCAAAGACGAGCACATTATCATCATACAATTCGATCATGCTTTTGGCGTCTTTCTCCCAGGCAGACCGCTTATAAATGGTGAAAAAATCCTTAATAGTGTCCATGGCTTTTTAAATTTTTGATGAGCCCTTATTGACTGCAATCAGCTAAAGGTAATTATCCCCGGCCGGAAATCAGCAGGCTGAAGCAGCCAAAGTAGAGGGGCATTTGCCACGCTACCCTGAATGTTCCGCCGCCACCATTACCCGACGCACAAGCAATTGCTGATTTGAGCAATGCCCCCCAAATTAAGCATCAGCTTTTTTACACTTCTACTTCAAGTAAATTTGGGAAGTTTTACAACGCTTTGAAATGCGAGGGAAAGGTCGCAAGGAATGAGCGGATATAACCTGCCTCACTACAGTTACGGACGGTTCTCTAATTTGATTTTCTTAAATCGCCCTCAAACAGGATACCCCGGAATCCATAAAGACTTCTCTGGGGATGATCTCAGGAACGCACCAAAATACCCAAGCTTTCCATCATTTGCGGGCGGTCGGCCAGTGCGATAGTAACGACCGCTTTCAATATGCTGCAGTAATCTTCCAGCTCCTCCAATTTCTGGTTTCTCTGTCGGGTGGCTTCCTGCGCTTGGCCCTTCTCGATGGTGCTCTGTAGCCGGAGTTGCAACAGGCTTTCTAGTTCCTGCTTCTCGGCAGTCAACCGTTCGGTGGTAAAGTTGTATTTAGCCAAAGTCTCTAAAATACCTTTTTCCAATAAGAGGCTGTTATAAAATGAAATGCCGGTCTGGATCCAGTCATTGATCCGAAGGTCGCTTAAGGGACTGAGATTCAAACGGCTTTGGAGATCCGGATCTTTCTTGGTAAGCGCCTTCACCAAGCTCCGGGTTTTTTTGAGCATTTTTTCCACCTCATCTTTTTGGGCGTAATACAGGTCGAATGCAGCCCTTTCTTCCTGATATTCCTTCTTTTGAAGCTCCATCAGACGTTCGGTATCTGCTAAAATCGCATCTCCCTCGTTCAGGTAGGCGGCATCCACACCAAAATTAGCCAGTAAAGGAGCGATGTCGGGATTTCGGCTGTTAACAATCAGCGTTCGGTACGAAAGCAGTTTGTGGTTGATTGATCTTTTTGACATAATAGGGTTATTTATGGGTACAACAAAAGCCTACCTAATTTAAACAATTACCATATTAATTACCACCTTTTTTCGAAATCCAAATGCTTTCATTCGATTGATTTTGGCTTATACTATACAATATGTTAAAGTAATAACTTTGGGCTTGGTAATTAGTTGATGGTCTTCCCGAAAAAAGGGCATCAAGCTACCTACCTATTACTATAGGGGAATTTGGCTTGACAAAACAGAAACGAATGGTGCGACATCGGTAATGCACGGGGTAATAACTGCAATTCATTTTGCAACACCTGAAGCGAAGGATGAGAATCTAGAATGGACTATGCTTCTCTGTAATGGGACTAGGTATCTGTCGGAATAGGCTGTGCAATTACAGAAATAGACATAGTGGCAGTTAGAATGAACTAAGCATTATCTGAAACAGACACTGTGTCAGTCAAAATAGGCTGTGAAGGATCGGAAATCGACTGTGTATAAGGTGAAATGGCCTACGTTGCAAGGGGAAAGTGCCAGGTATCGCAGCTGGCCGATACCTTATCAGCGGAAAGCGTAGAAGCAGTACCATGAGACATTGGGTAAGGTCAGTCTCCTGGTCGGTACTAGAATGTCCAGCGCTCCCCTAGTGCTGTCTAGATTCTTCTGTTCTACTGCATTACAATTAAGCTTGGCTATCTCAGCCCAACTTTTATCATGAGCATTAAAAAAGAATTTTTTTAACTAAATATTTAGGAATAATGTTTAAATTGCCTAGCGCAGGGTCAGCTAGGGTAGAATTGTTCTTGGAGAAAGACTTGTCAGGAACACCGCAGATGCAGGAGCTACGACCTGACACCTCATAGTTTAACTTTCATTGCCCATCACTATGCAGCAAAGGCCATGTTGAAAAATTGTCTCCTCTTCCTTTTTATTCACCTTTCCTTTTTTTCCTGCCATTCTAAAAACACTGCCAACGAACCTTCTTTAGTTCATAGAGCCACTCTAGAAAAGCTGGACAGCATTCAAATCAACTATTTAGGCACCCCTGTCGTCCACGATATTGATCCTTTATCCAAGCGAGTGCTTTTTATGGAGAACAACGCCTACTCAAGGAACGAAGAAATCTTTGTGGCGGATTTTGATGGAAATATTTTGGCGTCCTATATCAAAGAAGGGGATACCAAGGACACCTATGGACAAATCATGGCACCCCTAGTATTGGATGGGGAAGGCTCGTTTATGGCATATGCATTTAACGGTTTTATGCGCTATGACTTTGAGGGCAACCTGATTTCCGAGGTGAAAATAATTAATTTTGAAGGCCCGGGTAGCACAAGAATAATTGGGATGGGATCCGGTTTACAGAAGTCGGGAGGGCAATATATCTACCGAGGTATAGGCAGGAATTTTGATTATGAAACCAAGGACTTTTTTGATGACTATTATGCCATGTCCTTATTGGATCCTCTGACGGGCAACAGGGAATCCATTATACCCCTTCCCGAATCCGGTATTTTCAGACAAGGGAAGTTTTTCTTCAGTGAAGCCTGGCTACCGGCCTACTATGCGGAAGATGACGGACTCTATATTGTATTTGGATTGGAGCCGGTCATCTATGTATATGAAAATCAACATCCCTTTTCCCTCCTCTCAAGTATTCCGATGGAGCTGCCGAAATACCATTATTTTAAGGGTGCGAGTGAGTATAACAATCAGGATGTCCGGTTCTTTGGGCACAGAAGAAGCTCAGGCAGGATTCATAATATTAAAAAAATAAAAGATTACTTTGTGATTGCCTACTTCCCTGGTTTTGATGCTTCGGATAGGGAGGAAAGCTTTTCCAGTAATAGAAGTCCCGATTTTTGGGAACGGATGCGGGAAAAATATCCTTTACGCATCGCAGTCTTGGATAGCCAAGGAAAAGTAATTAACGACTTTGTTCCCGAAGGTCTCGTCGCGACAAGCATGCTTGGGCGAAACGGGGAACTTTGGATGATGGGAAATGCGAATGGCGAAGTCGAGCTGGATTATTTTCAGATTTTTAAAGTGGGACTGAAGGTCGGAGAATAGCCCGGTCATACTTTTTTGTCACCTTACTCCTAGGTCGGTCGCTGATAAAGGTAGAAAACTCCTGAATAGCACTGCATAGGTAGCTCTGAAGTGTTGATGAGAAAAACCAAAGGTCTATTGACCCTGACGAATGAGCCCAAAGATGCCGTAGCGGATAAAATCTTCCTCTACTTCCGGATTTTCTATTTTTACCAGAAAGCGGGCACCGGGTAAAGTGGTTTTTATCTTCACGTTGGGGGGAACCAACAGGTCGGTGGATATTTGCTTCTTTCCGTCAAACAAGATCAGTCTGTGATAATTAGGATCCTGAAAATGATGATAATTAGGATCATCCGCTATCCGCTTCTCGTAAGTGCCAAAAGGAATTTCTCTGATGTATTCCAAGGCGATGAGCCCGTTGTCTAGTATATACATTTTGTGGTTTCTCCCGGCCAATGTGATATGCTTATAGGAGGGGAGACTCTCGCTACTGATAAGGTTGCTTTTCAAACCGCCAAACTCACCGTGATTAATAGGTATCCGGGAAAGGGTCTTGTTGGTATTTAGGTCCACCACGGTGATCTCATTGTCCAATGAAGTGGTCGCATAAAGGCGGGACTGGTGCCGGTCCACCGTGTAGACCGGAAAATAAAGTACCCCTACCGATTTGTCGAGCTTCTTGTATAAAGGCCTTTCAGCAACAGGCAAGATTTCGTAAGATGTTTTCTCTTTCAGATCATAAATCTCCAGCAGCTTGCTTGCCCGGAAATCGCCAGAGCCCAGATATCTACTGGCTCCCGTAGGAGTGGTAAAGAAGGAAAAAACGGAAGGGCTGGAATCTTTAAAGAAATAAGCAAATGGCCTTAGGTTTCCGGAGAGATACATCTGCACACTGGCTTGAAAGCGTACTCTTTCCTTGAGTTTAAGATTCCGGTCGTAACGCAACACCTCAAAAGGTGTCTGAAGCAATACTTCTCCCTCGTCAGAGAACGCAAGGCAATTCAGGGAGGCGGTGTATTGCTCAGGCCCCTCCCCTGCTTATTTCTTTTGAACCACGATTTCCCCCTCCTCATTGACCAAAACGACCTCCACGCCCTTGGATCGCATCTCCACATACCCCAGATAGAGCCCTTGCCCCGGATGATAATCGACGAGTTCCACCGGATAGAGGGAATCTATATGAAATTCTTTCTCTTTTTTAAGTAGGTATTGACCCTGAACCAGGAATGGCGCAACAAAAAATGGAAAGAAGATTAAATTTGACATGGCAGCCCATTTGCCAATATTGAGAAAGGCACTTAGGTAAGATGCTTTTTGCTTCATGGTGCATGGATTACGAAGAGAACCAGAAACTTAAGAAAAAATCAGCACTCAAACTAAAGACTTCGTGAAAATAACTTATTTTTAAATGTGAGGTTGTTATATGGCCTCTACGCTTACTACTGATGTCCGCCCTAGAGAAAACCTTAATGGCAGCTCCGGATCTACTTTTTTCACACCATTGTCGGTGATAGGGCGGTTTCTTCTGTTACCTCGGCTGGCATTTATTCATTACTTCCACCTCCATACACCACCCCCTCCAGTTCTTTCAAAGAAAACCTCAACTCGGTCCTACCCATGGCGTAGGGCCCAATTTCATAGGCATTGTACAATAGGACAAACTCCTCCCCTTCGTAACCCATGGCTGCGGGAAGGAAAAACCTGTCCTCATCGAGAAAAAACCTTCCATCGTCTTCCAAACCAATCCCAGCTTCAACTTCATGATAAGCCCGAAATTTCTGTTCAGCCAATTCCAAAAGCTTATTGCTATCCATCAGCATTTTTTCATGTACCAAAACAGCTGCATTTTCTGATAAATCAAGATTCAGGTAGGACACAACGGTATTGGGATGGGCGCCGCCCTGGTAGGAGAAATTTTCAAAACGGATGCTGATCAAATCATCGGAATGGTGCGTAACCCTGGCCTCGGTTTCAAAACTCCATTCTTGAGCTGCCTCAGGAAAATCATTTCTGAATCGCTTGTAATCATCAAAAAAAGCATTGACTGCGGCTTGTAGGTTCTCAAATTCGCGGTCATTGTTCATCCACATGGTGAAGTTCTGTTCAACCACCTGCCTGTTCATTGTAGCTGCCAACATAGAATCGCCTTCAAACACAGGATAAACCAATTTAACCGTGGCACATTTATCCTCGACGCATTCCTGATAGGTCTCCGTCGTCTCTTCATAGTGGAGTTCGGCAGCCATGTGTTTGGTTGTAGAAGGGGCGTTACAGGAGGACAGATAGACCAGCGGAAGTAGTAAAATAAGGGTTTTCATCACAGCTTATGTATGGTTGAAGTAGTAAATGCTAAAGTTACAAATCAAAATCCTTCTTCCAGAAATGTCTTCGGCTTTTATAGCCTTTAATGTCACGAGCTGCTTAAAAAAGTACAGAAGGCTTATGTTCCCAAAAAATCCTGTACCAATTGGCGTGCCGTGGCCAAGGCAGGCACCTCCCCTTTCTCGACCATAGGCGCTAATGCCTTCATCCTTTCCCTTACTGCTGGATCATTGTAAAAGCGCGTTTCTAATGTCCACTTGATGTGTTCATGCATCCAGGATAATCTCTGTTGCGCCCTGTTGTGGTTGAAGTAGCCGTTTGCTTGCACAGTCTGCACATAATCTCCTATCATGTGCCATACCTCTTCCAAGCCGATGGCTTCGAGTGCGGAGCAAATTTTCACCAATGGACGCCAACCGCTCTCATGGGCGGGAAAGAGATGTAAGGCATTTTGATATTCTTTTTTTGCCTTCTTCGCAGGTGTGACATTGTCGCCATCGGCTTTGGTAATGACCAAGGCATCAGCTGTTTCGATAATCCCTTTCTTGATTCCCTGAAGTTCATCCCCTGCGCCCGCCAACATCAAAAGCAGGAAAAAATCGACCATTCCTTTCACTACTGTTTCTGACTGGCCTACCCCTACCGTTTCCACAAAGATGACATCAAACCCAGCGGCTTCACACAGCAGCATTGCCTCCCGCGTTTTGGCTGCCACACCGCCCAGGGAATTGCCCGAAGGCGAAGGTCGAATGAAAGCCCGCTTATCACTGGCTAATGCCGACATGCGCGTCTTATCTCCCAATATGCTTCCTTTCGATGCTTGGCTACTTGGATCCACCGTTAGCACTGCTAACCGGTGGCCTTGCTGTAGTACATGCTGTCCAAAGGCCTCTATAAACGTACTCTTCCCCACCCCCGGCACGCCGGTGATGCCAATACGCAAAGACCTGCCAGCGTGGGGAAGAATTTGATGGAGCACCGCATCCGCAAGCACTTGATCGGCCGGATGGCTACTTTCCACCAAAGTAATAGCCCGGCTCAGTATCACGCGATCCTGTTGAAGGACCCCCTGTACATATTGCTCAATAGAAAGCCGATTTCTCCGATGCGTCATTATCTTTCTGCTTATTGGTAGGGGAATCGCAAAAAGTGAGTTTCCCCCATGGATGATTTTTCGTATTTAGCTACGCAATAGGGCTGTAATTTGGGATCAAAGTGTGGTGGCTCCGGAAAAACCTCAGTGGGTATATGTTTGGGATCCGAAAAGAAAAAAACTTTGGTATTGCCATATTTGGTGTGCGGCATAAACTGTCCATACGCTTCCATATCCTCCCATAGCGTATCAGCGGTGTATACAGCATATACCCTAAGCACTGGGCCTGTGTTGTTTTCATTCCTATACATAGCGACCTCTTCATAGTGGCCCTGCAGATCTTTTATCCCCGGCTGGGTAAAAGTGTCTCCTAAAATCCAGATCATCGTGACCAGCACTATGGCCGCAATACCATACATAATGTACTTTGATTTCATAAGCCTGTTAGTAAGCCTTTCCGCCCGCAATTTTGCTTCCGGATAAGGTTGTTATGGCTATAACCATTAAATTAGTGGAAAAATTTGGAATGGCATTCGAATATCTCAAAGCACTGCATATAATTTTTGTAGTCACCTGGTTTGCTGGACTCTTCTATATCGTCAGGTTATTTATTTATCAAACGGAGGCTTTGGAAAGGCCTTTGGAGGAACGAAAGGTGCTTAGCCCCCAACTTGCGCTTATGGCAAAAAGGCTATGGTTGGGAATCACTTGGCCATCTGCCATTTTAACGCTGATCTTGGGTATCAGTGTCCTGTCCTATCGTTGGGGCTATATGCAGTTGGGCTTTATGCATGCAAAGCTGGCATTCGTCCTGCTCTTGTACGGCTATCATCTTAAATGCCACTCCATCTACAAAAGTCTTCAGCAAGAGAAACCAGTATGGACTTCCAATCAGCTGCGGCTGTTTAACGAAGGCGCTACGGTATTGCTTTTTGCCATTGTCTTCCTCATCGTGCTTAAAAACTTGGTGGATATGGTTTGGGGCATTGTCGGTTTGCTGGTGTTGACGGGGCTGCTGATGCTCGGCATTCGTTTATATAGAAAGCGAAGGGAGAGGAACTAAAGCCATCACACGAATGTCATCTAAAGTAACCATTGATTTTATCACATGAAAGGTATTTATCTCCTCTTTGCAGGAAGCTTACTGAGCTGGGGATGCACTTCCAATAACACTACGGAATCATTGCCCTATCTGGGAAACCGACATGCTGAAGAAGTAGCAATAGTGGATCCAGTTACATCAGACACCACCGTTCGGGTAGATACGATATACCATCAAATAGCAGCCTTTTCTTTTCTGAACCAAGAAGGTGAAACGGTCACCAACAAAGAGGTGGAAGGAAAAGTCTATGTGGCAGACTTCTTTTTTACCAGTTGTCCGACTATCTGCCCCATTATGAAAAAGGAAATGCTGAGGGTATATGAGACTTACAAAGACCAGCCGGAATTTAGGATTCTCAGCCATACCATCGATCCAAGCCACGACACCGTAGACCTGCTGAAGGACTATGCGGAACGGTTGGGGGTGGAGGATGCTACCACTTGGCATTTCTTGACGGGTGATCAGGAGAAAATTTTTGAAATCGGCCAGACCAGTTATCTTTCCACGGCAATGGAAGATAAAAATGCTCCAGGCGGCCTGTTGCATAGTGGAGCTTTTGTTTTGATTGATCAACAGGGTCATATCAGAGGGGTGTACGATGGCACCAAAACCGATCAGGTGGACCGATTGATTGCTGATATCCCAAAACTGCTGCGTAGAAATGAGGCGGGTTAGTTTTGCCTTGCTGGCCTTACTTGCCTTTTGGGCGTGCAATAGTGGGAGCAACAAAGTCCAAGACGGGCCGTCTATTAAAGATATTACCGACCTGACCACCCGCCAATATGCCATTGAGGGCAAAAGGATTTATGATAAGCTTTGCGCCAACTGTCATCAAGTGGATGGCTCTGGATTAGGCCGACTGATTCCTCCATTGATCAATTCTGATTTTATGCAGGAGGATATTGGCAGAACCATCCGCTTAATTAAGTACGGCATTGAGGGAGAGATCATCGTCAATGGCATTGAATACAATCAGCCTATGCCGCCCAATCCACAGCTGACTTCCATGGAAATAGCACAAATCGTCACCTATATTTATAATGTATGGGGCAAAGAAGGCAGGTTGATTGATGTCAAAGAGGTGGAGGGTTATCTGTTCGGTGCTAATTAATAAGGCGAAAGAAATGGCAACAGCCCACCAGAAACTTGAAGAGTCCCGTGGACTGTCGATATCTTGGCCCTTCTTTATAGTATATTCAGTGCCTGCTCTTTGATCTTTTCCAGCTCATCCTTCATCAGGATCACTTGCCGTTGGATGACTGCATCATTGGCTTTGGACCCGATTGTATTGATTTCCCGGCCGATTTCCTGGCTGATAAACCCCAGTTTTTTTCCTTGACCCTTTCCGGTAGAGAGGCTTTCCTTAAAATAAGCCAAATGTGTACCCAATCTTACGATTTCCTCTGTGATATCCAGCTTTTCGAAATAGTAAATCAGTTCTTGTTCAAAGCGGTTTTGGTCAAAACTGTTCTCTTCCAACCATTCTGAAAAATTGCTTTTGATCTTGCCGATAAGTTTCTCCCTACGTCTTGGTTCTTCTAGCTTAACCTGCTCCAAACCTTCCTCAAGCACACGAATATTGTCTTCAAAGCGTTGGTATAAGGTGTTGCCCTCATCTTGTCTAAAGCGGTCACAATTGTCTATCGCTTCAACGATAACCTGCTTGATGGCTTCCCAATCCTCTTGGCCTTTGTTGCTGTCTACATTGGAAGTGGATACATTCGGCGACTGCAAAGCCAGCTTGAAGATATCGTCCTCCTTTGCTCCTACCTGTTGGGCTAGAGCTCTATATTTTTCATAAAAGGAGGTGAAAAGGGCTTCATTAATGGAAATAGGAAGTTCCACCCCTCCTTTCGGCTGGTATTCGATGGTCAGATTGACCTTGCCGCGTTCAAGTTTATCCGTTACCAGATTCCGAATTTCCAGTTCCTTATCCGCAAATTGCTTGGGACTACGGATGGAGAGATCCAAAAATTTAGAATTCAGCGTTTTTACCTCCACGCTGATAGAGACAGCATCATTGTCGAAATGGGCTATACCGTAGCCCGTCATAGATTTGATCATCTTTTAGAATTGGGTAACAAATACCCTTAGAAATTGTAGCCTAAGGTTACGTAAAACCGAGGTTTCTCTACGGAGTAATCTCGGATAGGGCGGGCGACATCGAACTTCACGTAATAGTTTAGCAACACCGTCCTCAACCCTGCCCCATAGCTTTGCAACCAGGGATTGTTGAAGTTGTTCAGGGTAATTTCGAAAGGAGAACCCTCCGTATCAATCACCTCCGTATTTTGATCATTTACCCGCTCCCATGGTGGCGCATTGGTCCAACTGGATCCTGCGTCGTAGAAGCCGATCAACTGGAAATTCTTAATAAAATTAGATGCAATATTTCCTCTGGATAAATAGGAAAAAATAGGTATCCTCAATTCGGCAGAGAAAGTAATGACATTGGTGCCTCTTATTTCATCGTAGTCATAGCCTCTTAAATCAACAAACTCTGCAAACAACAAGTTGGAATTTTCTGTTCCCTCAACATTTCTCACTGGAGAAACTTCCGGGCGGTTTACCGGCGGCTCATAAAATTTATTGAACAGCCAATTGTTCATTCCCCCTACAAGGTAAGTCTGCGGGTTCTTCCCAAAATAAGAACCTGCAAACAAACGGGTAGCAAAAGTGATATTTTTGCTCACCTTTTGGTAATTGCGTAGGTCTAGGTAAACATTGCTAAAGCTTCTTGGCTCATTGTTCAGACCCTGATAATGGACATATCCTGCCTTACCTTTGAAGCCCTGCTGCATGTAAAGCCCCAACAGCTGTGTTCTGTCAACTACCAATTCAGCCCTAGCACCTGCATAATTGACGTGCAACTGGTTATTGGGTCCATCTTCTCCCCTTAAAATAGAATCGGGATTAAGGTTATAGTATTGGGTCTTGGCCACAAAAGGACTTACACTGACGCGGGTATGGACAGTCAATGGATAAGAGAAACCAAGTTCTGTCTTGGTGAGCGTATACCTTTGGAAGGTAAGATCTCCTTCCGACCGTACAATCGACTTCCTGTCAAACCTTCCTCTGATGTCCAAGCGGTGCTTGAGATACTGGTACTCAAAAAAGATATCGCTGCCCGAACGGAAGTCAAGCGTCGTCATGATTCCACCTGTAAAGGAATGGTTGTCCAACAAATCCGACATCTTCGCATTCAAGCTGATGCCAAAGCCACGCAATGGATCAACCACAAAGGAAGTGGTCAGGCTGCTTGCGATAAATTGGGGAATGTACTGGCGTGGGCCGGTTACTCTTTTCACCATACTTTGCTTTCTGAAAGCATCAAGTAGGCTTTCTCCTCCTTGTCCTACTGCTAGATTTGGCGCTTGTGTAACAGGAGGAATCGTGTCAAAGACATAATTGTCGGTATTGATCCCTCCCCTTCTTTCAAAGCGAAGCTTATCCAGATTAATTGCGCCGGTTTGTTCCGCGGGGGGAATAGTGTCTGCACGCCTCTCCTGCTCTTGATTACCGGCTTCAGCATTTGGCAAGACCGCTTCCTTTTGCTGTGGAACACGTAGGCCTTCTTCTGTCTCCCTGCTTTTGGCAGTGGCCTGTTCCTGCAGCCTTCTGGTAGTAAGCCTTTCGTTCAACTTTTTCGCTTGGCTAAGCTGAACCCGTGGAGTGCTTGCGGTAAATTGATCGAGGTTGCTAAAAGGTTCTATTATCAGTTGGCTCTCCAAGCCATCTCTAACAGCGTATGCCCATTGGTTGGAGGTCAAGGAATAATCAAAGGTCTCGATGCTTTTGTTGAAGGCGGAAACTTGGCTAGACACAGAACTTCCTATGCCGTATCGCATAAGATTCGTGATGCCGCTTTGCTCGCTAAGATGGAGAATCATATTGCGATTTAGCACCCTTGGACGGTAATTCTTATTATCGATATTGGTAAGCCGGGTCGTAACTATAGAATCCCCTACTTCCATCATATACAGATTAAAGTAGTCAGGCAACTGATTGACGTCAGGTGTTCTGGTCAAAACGCTATCCGGCAATTCGGTGAAGTTAGAGGCATAAATGATGGTAGAGTCATTTAAGAAGGCCGGGGTGATGTCATCAAAAACGTCATTGGTCAATCTTCTCCCTTGACCTCTCAAATTCAACGTGAAGATGTCTGTTCTCCCACCGGAGATAGCGGATAAAACCATATTTCTTCCGCTTGGTGAGAAGTCGAGATCCAAAATTTGGGTAATATTTCGAAGAAATATCCTGTCCTGGCCGCTGCCATCGATAGCTCTTAAGCGAAGACTCGTCACTCCCCTCTTAAACGAAGCCAAAGCCAAATTCAGCGTATCTTTCCAGGCGATGACCGGAGAAGAAAAATCAGGTCGTTGATCATCTGCTATATACCCTCCCTTGTACAGCACACTTTCCTGACCCGTACTTAGATTTCTTACAATGACACGATACTTTCCATCATTGCTGATCACGTAGGCGAGATTTTTAGCATCGGGACTAAAACGTACGTCAATGATTCTCCCTTTTCTTTTTGTGGAAGAACCCGCTATGACATTGTCTTTATTTATTTCTTTAAAATTGGTAAAGACCTGCTTGTTGAGGTCCGTATAATACTGTTTCCATTGATCAGAAAACGTCTTATAGCTTACACCAATGGTGTTGGCAATGCTGTTTTCCTCATTGCGATTGATCCGGCTAAGGTTTAGAATGCTGGAGATATACCGTCTGCCATACCTTTCAACGATAAAATTCCAAATCGACTGGCCCACCAGACCCGCTTCATCCGGGTCGAGCCTGTGCAGCTTAGGCTTTTCATTTTCTCTTAGGTAGTGCCTTACAAAATCATCCATTTCCTTGCTCCAGCCGGTGGCTAGGTACCGGGCAATTCCGTCGATATACCAATTGGGAAAGCTGTTGATCAAATTGGACTGAAAGGCGTCGGAAATACTTGAGCCATATAGCATTTCCTCAATAATAGCTTTTGAAGTTCCATAGAGGAGCTCTTCCTTGAAGCTATCCCAAGAACCCGTGTAAGGAACCTCCGCAAGCAACTTTGAAAAATAGGTTTGCCCATCTACCGTATAATCATCCTTATTCAGGTTGAGGTTGCTTTGTAACAGCTCCTGACGGGAATTGTAAATAAAGATTTTTGGCTTGGTGTAAGCTACAAAACCAATGAGCTGGGTCAGCCTTTCAAATTCACTTTCTAGATAGTCGATGGCCATTCGGGCGTTGTTCTGGCCCCCGTCGTAATAATAGACTTCAAAGTTGTTGGAGCTGAAAAAATACCAGTCCATATTTTTGTGCTGGATTCTGTTTTTCCCAAATCGCTCCTGATCAAATTGCGCTATCACGCTGCTGGGCAAGGTGATTAGTAAAAGTGCCCATAAAAGAAAGCGTATTTTTAACATCATCTGTTTGGCTTCGTCTAGGTTTTAAATATACTTAAAAAACCGACTTATGTTCACTTCTTTCGGCGGTTCCTTATCAAAAATCAGCAAATCCGCCATGACTTTACTGAAATAGGGAGCTAAGGAAACGCCTTTTGATCCCAATCCATTGAAGATATAAACGTTATCATGATGCGGATGTTTGCCCAAAATCGGCCTTCTATCGACACATGTTGGCCGCATGCCCACCATATGGTGCTTTATTGCCTTGACCGGTAAGAAGATGAGTTTCTCCAGCTTCTCCAACAATTCAGCCTTTGCTGCTTCCGTCGGCTGTGGCGACAATTCACTATGGCTATAGGTGGAACCCACTTTAATGCTACCATCCGGCAATCCAATTCTGAAGATACCGCGATTGATTATTTCCTGGACATGAAAATCCTGGTCAATTACCAACACTTCTCCCTTGTTCGGCTTCAAAGGCAGCCAATGAAAAAAACTGCTGTTCAGTGCACCTAAGCCGTTGGTTAATACTAAAGCCTTTGCCGATATACCTTTATAAGTAATAATTCCATGGTCAAAGGCCAACGCTTTTTCATCAAACAACTCTTCCCGTAGCAGGGATTTTTCCTTAAGCAGTGTGCTAAAGGCATCCATTAGGGTATTCAGATCTACATAGCCCGATTGTGACAGGAGCAATCCACCGTAGGGGTCGTTAACTTCCTTGTATGCAGAAGATTGCCTGACGGCGCGGATGAAGTACTGGTACTCAAGTTCTCCGCTCTTTCCCATCCATTCGTTCTGTTCCTCTATTGAAAGAAAGGGGCGGTATATGGGCATTTCGTGAAGGAACTTTGCTCCTAACAACTTTTCCAAGGAAGTGTAAAAAGGTTGGATTTCCGGAAAAAGCTGATCTGCAAGCCAACTTTTGACCATTTTCCTCCCGGTAATGGGATTGTATAAGCCCGCCGCTATCCTACTGCTGTTATTTTGTTGAGCTTGGTCAACTACATAAACTCGCTTGCCCAATGCCATTAGCCTATAAGCCAGCGCTGTGCCTCCTATTCCTTGCCCTACCAGTAAAAAATCTACATCCATAGCCAAAATTAAATCTTTCTTTGTTATTTTGAAGGTTAAATTCAAAGATTCCAAATGCTGAAAATTAAATGCTTTACTTTTAACCCTTTCGCTGAAAACACCTATGTGCTGTACGACGAGACAGGCGAAGCGGTCATCGTAGATCCGGGTTGTTATGAGAAGGGAGAAAAAGCCGAACTGTTTGATTTTGTGAAGGAAAATCAATTAACTCCTGTCAAATTACTCAATACGCATTGCCATATTGACCATGTATTGGGCAATGCATTCGCCATAAACTCCTACGATATTCCCTTATGGTTTCATAAGGATGAAGAACCTATACTTCGAGCAGTCTCCAGCTATGCATCCAACTACGGCTTTCCCCTCTATCAGGAAAGTCATGCTCATCATTATATTCAGGACGGGGAGCTCATCAAGTTTGGAAATACCACCCTAGAAAGTATCCTTGTTCCCGGTCATGCGCCAGGTCATTTGGTATTTTATAACGAAGCAAGCGGCATATGCATTGCCGGAGATACGCTATTCCAAGGGAGCATCGGGAGAACTGATCTGCCTGGGGGTGATCATCAGACCTTACTTAATGCGATAAAAACCCGGCTTTTTGCCTTACCGGACGCCACAAAGGTTTATCCGGGACATGGCCCCGCTACTACCATTGGTGGAGAAAAGAAGTTTAACCCTTTTGTAGGTCAACAGGCAAGATTTTGAGAATAGTAAAGCACATTCCAAATACCCTCACCTGCCTCAACCTCGTTTGTGGTATGGCAGGTATTTATTCCGTATTGAACGGCCACTTGGCTTATGGTGCTTATTTTATTTTTGCAGCAGCTGTATTGGACTTTTTAGATGGCTTTGTTGCGAGGCTACTGAAAGCATATAGTGAGATTGGTAAGCAACTGGACTCCTTGGCTGATCTGGTTACTTTCGGGGTGTTGCCGGCTTTTATTATCTTTACATTGCTACAAGATATTTATCCCCGGTCTTATCTTCCTATTCTTGCTTTTTTTATAGCCACGCAGTCGGCAATAAGGTTGGCCAAGTTCAACATCGATACCCGGCAGACAGACCGCTTTATTGGCGTGCCCACGCCTGCCAACGCTTTAATGCTATCCACGCTACCCTTTATGGCAGAAAAATTCAATTGGATGGAAGGTTTGATCCAAAATGGGATTTTTCTACTGGCCTTTTCCTTATGCTTCGCCTTGTTGTTGACGGCGGAATTGCCCCTAATAGCTTTGAAATTTAAAAACTTCAGCCTGAAGGACAATATCTACCGGTATTTGGTGCTCTTCCTATCGCTGATATGTCTCCTGACCATGGGCGTGGGAGGCATACCCCTAGCTATCCTCACCTATGTAGTTTTGTCCGTTGTAGAAAATCTGGGACAGCGCCATGCAAAAGCTGATAAGCCTATATAAGGGGGTAATTCTATTCGCGGCCATACTGCTAAGTTCAAAAGCTGTTGCCCAAGGAAATTTTTACAAATTCTCCGTTACACAGGAAGGCGTTTACCGGATTACAGCCGAACAAGCAGCACAGCTAGGTGCAGCTTCTGTAGAAGAGCTTAGCTTCTATGGCTATCCAGGAATGATCCCTCAAAAACTGGACAGCAACAGCTTACAGCTTCAGGAGATCCCAGTTTCAAAAATAGGCAATGACCTCTTCATCTATCTTGTCGCTGCCGAAAGGATGAAGCTCGGGCCAGAGGGGACAGAATTTCTACCTCACCATTACACGGACACGCTTCACTATCTGGTCCAAACCCAAAGACCTTCTACCCTTCAGATTCCTTCTGTGATCCCATCCCCTGCCGAAGGGACAGCAGAAAACGTCTTGTATCGTCCCGTTATTTACAAGAATGAAGAACACAATTTGTTATCCTCGGGCAGAAATTGGTATGGAGAAAGGGTTTTTGGTGGTGAATCCATCATCTTGAATTATTCGGATCATCTCGAAGCTGGCATGTCTGCCTACTTTCAAGGCAGGCTTCTATCCCAATCCTTGGTCGAAAGCAGCTTTGACATTACCATCGGTCAGGCACAGGTTGCTTCCCTTTCTATTCCTTCCATTCCCAACAGCACCTATGGTATAAAGGGTAGGGAAAAGGAAGTGCATGGGAAAGTTTTGATCTCCGCTACCGGTCCTCCACAGGTGAAGATGTATTATCAGTCGGGCGACAGGAATGCTACCGGTTATTTGGATTATTTTATGCTAGGTTACCCCTACCGTTCCATGGAGCTGTCTGCTGGTGTATACTATAACTTGAACAGGCAAACATTTCTATTGGATGCTAAGGACTATCGGGTGTGGGATGTAAGTGACTTTTATGCCATTGAGGAAATCAGCGTTTCTGGATCACTCCCTCTTGATGTGGACAAAATAGCTGTTTTCAAGCCAGAGACATCTCCGCTCCTGCAAGGTTTTGAGTCGGTAGCTATGGATTTACGCATTCATCCCCGTTTCTCAGAACTTGTCATTATCACCCATCCGGCATTGGCTTCGCAGGCAGAAAGGCTTGCTGCCTTCAAGAATAGCAATGGCACCAGCAGCCAAGTGGTGACCCTATCACAGATTTATGGGGCATTTGGATATGGGAATGTGGACATCAGCGCCATACGTAATTTTTTAGCCTTTCATTTCCATCATGGCAAGCAGTTGAAACATGTGCTTTTGTTTGGCAAAGGCACTTTTGATTACAAACATCAGCTTGGCGGGCGGCCAAACTGGGTGCCGACCTATAGTTCTAGGAGTAGCCTAAATCCACTCACCACATACAGCTCAGATGATTATTTCGGCTTTTTAGAACTCGGAGAGGGGGATTGGCAAGAATCTGAAGAAGGGGATCATTCCTTGGATATTGGCATCGGGCGGCTGCCGGTAATCAGTACGCAGGAGGCAAAAAACGTCGTGGATAAGATCATTGCCTATGCGTCAAATAGCGCATCGGGCAACTGGAAACGGAAAATACTTTTTGTCGCTGATGACGGTGATAACAACGTGCATTTAAACGATTCGGAGAAACTAGCCAGACAAATTTCTGCACGCCAACCGGAAATGCTAGTTGAGAAACTATATCTGGACAGCTACAGTCAAGAAAACCACGGCGTTACCCAAAAAGCACCTGCCGCTAAAGCTGCCTTTGAAACTTTGATAGACTCGTCGGCACTGGTCATCAATTATATAGGCCATGGTAACGAGACTACCTTGATGGCAGAGGAACTTTTTACCATATCAGATATAGCAAATTGGCGGGAAAATGCGAGATGGCCTCTTTTTGTCACGGCGACGTGTGAATTTGGAAGGCATGACAGTCCACTGGTTCGCTCGGGAGCAGAAGAAGTACTTGTTGCTGCCAATCGAGGAGCCATAGCTTTACTCACAACAGGCAGACCTGTTTTTTCCAATGTCAACTTCGCACTCAATCAAGCCTTTATGCAGGAGGTGTTCGAAAGGGAGAACGGCCAAAGCCTTACCTTAGGGGAACTATATCGGCGAACCAAAAACAACAGCCTTAACGGATCCTTAAACAGAAATTTTTCCCTGTTGGGAGACCCCTCTCTCCGCTTGGCATTGCCTGAGCTGCAGGTCGTGTTATCAGAAATAGCTCAAACAAATGAGGAATTGGGAAAAGATGCGCTTGTGGCGCTAAAGCCTATTCGGTATCGCGGAAGGATTGCCGATCCCCTCACTGGAGCCGATGTTCAATCTTTTCAGGGGCAAATAGAAATCCTCGTGGCGGCACCGCCCATTGTAAAAAGCACAAAGGGTGATGAAAGCCAGCCTACCGATTATGAAGATGATAAAAATATCATTTTCCGCGGCACTGCCAAGGTGGAAAAGGGGGTTTTTGAAGGCGAATTGCTTTTGCCTCCGCTACCTGACCCCAAAACACCGCTGCGGCTGAAATTTTATGCGATGCATAAATCCAATCAGACCGAAGCCATTGGGTATAGCAAAGTTGTGTTGAAACAGGAAAAAGATGTTGAGGCTGAGGACAAAGAAGGTCCTATCATTGATTTAGCACTTATACCTCCCTTTGATGCATCCAACCTCCACTCAACTTGGGTTCAAATCAAGGCCACGCTTTCTGATGCCAACGGGATAAGTTTACTTCCTGCACAGGGCATTTCCATCCAGGTCAACGAGGAAGAAATCATGGAACTCAATGACTATTTCTCTGCCGCCGAAGGCTCATTTGTGCAAGGCTCCCTAATCTTTCCTGTGAGCACCTTGAAGGAAGGGAAGAACAAATTGGTTTTCAAAGCCTATGATAATCAGAGTAATAGCTCTTCAATGGTGATGGAACTGTGGGTTTCAGGCAGCAACAGGACGAGTATCTTATCTCATCAAGTATTCCCTAATCCTGCCGATCGGTATGCACAAGTCACATTAACCCATAATCGCAGTGGTGAGAATCTTTTGCTGGGTTTCGAGGTTTATTCCATGTCGGGCAGTAAAATAATCTCATTGTCGCGCCGTTTTCCAAACGCCGCCCCCACACTGAAAAATGTTACTTGGTATTTTATGCAAATCAACCCTAATTTTCCGGCAAAAGGGATGTATCTTTACAAGTTAGAGCTACAGTCAGAGACGGACGGATCCTTCGACCGGAAGAATGGCAAATTATTAATCCAATAACAACAATGATCGACGCATCAAAGAAGATATTTTTTGTTTTAGTTTTACACCTGTGGGCTGCTCAGGGTAACGCCCAAGTGTCGCCCATTATCTCGGGACAGGATGGCGACCGAAGGGTCATCACTACAGCAGTTCCTTTTTTAAATTTTGCTCCGGATAGCAGACATTCCGGGATGGGCGATGTTGGTGTTGCAACCTCCCCTGATGGCAATTCTGCTCATTGGAATGCTGCCAAGCTTGCCTTCATAGAGAGTGAACTTGGCTTTTCGTTGTCCTATTCTCCTTGGTTAGGCAAACTGGTGCCAGATATGTCCTTGAATTATCTTACGGGATATAAACGAATTGATGAAGTTTCGACATTTGGCATAGACCTGCGCTATTTCAACATGGGTTCTATTCATCTAACTGACATCTACGGAGATGATTTAGGTGAATTTTCCCCTAGAGATATCGCCATTGGTGGCACATATTCCCGCAAACTTTCCAACAAACTGGCTTTGGGCATCTCTGCACGTTTCATTCACTCTAACCTATCTGGTAATATGGGAAGTTCGAATGGAAATGACAGTCGTCCTGGCATAAGTGTGGGAACTGATGTCGGCCTTTATTATACTAATGAAGTACTAATAGGTGGTGAAGAGGCAGACTGGTCTTTGGGTGCCAATATTTCCAACATCGGCCCGAAAATCACCTACAACAGCCCTGAAGACCAAGACTACATTCCTACAAATTTGAGACTGGGCACTGCTTTAAAGCTTCCTCTTGATGAATATAACAGCTTGACTTTTGCATTAGATCTCAACAAGCTATTGGTACCTACCACGCCCATCTACGAACGCGATGAAAACGGCAACCTAGTCGTCGATGGCAATGGAAATTTAGTCATTGCTCCAAATGGAGGCAAGGATCCTAATCGTCCCCTGATCAGCGGTATTTTTGGATCTTTTACTGATGCACCAGGTGGGTTTAAAGAAGAATTGCAAGAGTTGATGATTTCCTTTGGAGTGGAATATTCCTATGATGAGAAGTTTGCCTTTAGAACTGGCTACTTTTACGAAAACCCCAATAAAGGTGGAAGAAAATATTTTACTTTAGGAGTAGGTTTTAATTACAAAAGACTGGGTTTTGACTTCTCCTATTTGATACCACAGCAGCAAAACCACCCACTCGCTGAAACCTTGCGATTCTCCCTGGCATATGATATTGTAAGATGACATTAGATCGATCAAAGGCCCCGGAATTTCAAATACCTGATAAAATTAGTCTTGTGCCGCCTTTGAAGCGGCTGCTATCAAACCATATCCCTCTCTTCTACATCCATACCCCCCACATTGAGGCGGTAAAAATAGAAGTGATTACAGCGGCTAACAAAAAATTATTGACAACCGATAAGGCGCTGGTACCTTTTATCACCCTGCATATGTTGCTGGAAGGTACCAAGGAAATGAAATCTGAGGAATTGGATCATTTTTTTGACCATTATGCCACTGAAGTGGATGTCATTTCCAACTTTGAGCAAAGCGGGCTTTCTCTTTTAACGACCAAAAAACATTTATCCCATGTTTTGCCTTTGTTCCGTTCGCTGTTTACAGAAGCAACGTTTCCTGATAAGGAGTTGGCAAAAAGAAAATCTCAAAAAGAACTGTCAATTTCCTTAAGTCGTGATCAAACCAGCGCCAGGGCAAATCAGCTTTATCGTCAGGGACTTTTCGGCCAAAATCATCCTTATGGGTATATAGCCGAAGAAGAGGATGTTCGACGTGTTACCCGAGAGGATCTAAAAGCATTTTATTCCGACGCTTTTCTGGCGCGACCGGAGATCTTTGTAACTGGCAACCTCGAGGATCATCAATTGGGTAAGATAGAAGAGCTTTTTGAAGACCTTCACGTGGTGCCCGCAGATGAAGACGTCCCATTTTCTGCTACCCTTATCGATAAACGGCTGATAGAGCCAAAAGAAAAGGCTGTACAGGCGAGTATTCGCTTGGGCCAGCATTTAATACCCAAAAACCATCCCGACTATCACGCTCTGGTAGTTTTCAATACGATCTTGGGAGGTTACTTTGGCAGCAGGCTTATCAAAAATATTCGTGAGGAGAAAGGGCACACCTATGGTATCTATAGTTCTATCGGCAACTTGACCCCGTCTGATTACTGGATGGTGATGGCCGATGTGCAGCAAGGTTATGCCGAAGAAGTTATTGAAGAGGTGTACAAAGAGATAGAACTGCTAAAAACTGTGCCGGTTGAGCCTGCTGAAAAAGAACTTATCCGAAATTACATGATTGGCAGCTTGATGTCCAGCTTCAGCTCCCCTTTCGACCTGGTGACCAGATTTAAAAATGTTTATCATCAGGGGTTAGACTACAATTTTTATGAAGAACAATTGGAATTTATACGAAGCTTTCAACCTGAAGACATCATGAGAATCGGAAACAGCTACTTCGATCGTGACAACATTATGGAAGTAATTGTTGGGGCTATTTAATCTTTTGGTATAGGATATATAAAGCGGATAAATCCAACTTTGCTTTCGCCCACCACCTATACAGGTTGATATGCCAAGTGTGTACACCTATTTCAGTTGCTAAATCTAAAAATCCTAGCGCCACGTCGAAATTGGCGGATGCCAAGGCGTGCTTCGTTTCATACATGATGCGCGCCATCAATGCTTGATTTTCCTGCTCCGTATAGTTCATGTGCCGGATTTTGTGGCAAACTTTCAAGGTGGAAGGCAGCATCTTTGAATTTCGGACACGGTACTGCTGGGCAGAAAAAGAACTGCTTAATACCCTTTTTTTTACACCTATCTGATCATTATATAGGAACGGGTATTTTCGCGCAAGCCTGACGATTATATCAAAATCTTCGTAGGCCAAATCCTCATCATAACCTCGTTCAGCCCGTAGAATGGCCGTTGGAAATACAAGGGTAGGCGCGCATATGGGGGTTCTGGCCACCACCTGTTGATATATATAGCCTGAATCGACACCCACAGAAGCTTGACCGTGAGAGTTAACGCGGTAAAAAGTTGCACGCCTTTTTCCTGCTGTTTCCAAAAAGGCATTGGAAAAATAGAGATGGCTTGGATTGGCTTCCAGTTTCTCTACAGCCGATCTTATATGGGAGCTTAAAAGCGCGTCGTCACCAGAAAGATCGATTACATACTTCCCGCTTATTAAAGCCAAAGCCTGATTAAAGGATCGGCAATAGTTTATCGGGCTGGCACGAATTATTGTGGTAACAGCTATTCTTCCTGCAGACCTTTCCGCCCAACTTTCAATATGCCTTGCGGAATCATCCCAGCTTCCGTTGTCAATAATCACAAGCTCTACAGAAGGATAATCCTGCCGAACAACACTATCTAAAGCTTCTTGTATATATTCGCGGTGGTTGTAACAGGTACAAATAACGGATACTAGGGGAATATTCATTTTCTACAACGACCCATGGGTCCACTGTACCTAAATAAGTCGCTTGAGATATTCCCCATATCCGCTCTTCCCGAGCTTTTCTGCCTGATGTAGTAATTGCTCCTTATTGATGTAGCCGTTACGGTAAGCCACCTCTTCAATACAACCAATCTTCAGGCCTTGCCTCTCCTCTATTACCTCTACAAATTGACCGGCTTGCAGCAAAGACTGGTGGGTGCCGGTATCAAGCCAGGCCGTGCCTCTATTTAAAATACCAACATGCAGGCTTCTTTTTTGAAGGTAAACATTATTGACGTCTGTAATTTCCAATTCACCGCGACTACTGGGCTTGATATCTTTAGCAATGCTGACTACTTCGTTGTCATAAAAATACAAGCCGGGAACAGCAAAATTAGATTTTGGCTGACTTGGCTTCTCCTCTATACTGATGGCACGCTTATTCTCATCAAACTCCACTACGCCATACCGTTGCGGGTCATTGACATGATAGGCAAACACCACGCCCCCATCCGGATCCGTATGCGCTTTCAAAACATCCTGCAATCCTGCACCATAGAATATATTGTCACCCAAAATCAAAGCAACCTTCTCTTCGCCTATAAATTCCTCTCCGATGATAAAGGCTTGAGCAAGTCCTTCAGGCTTGGGCTGTACCGCAAATTCAAAATGGCAGCCCACTTGACTGCCATCACCCAGCAATTTCTGGAATGCAGCCGAGTCTTCAGGGGTGGTGATAATGAGAATCTCCCTGATTCCGGCCATCATCAGTACAGACAGCGGGTAATAAATCATAGGCTTATCGTAAACAGGCATAAGTTGCTTACTTACAGCAATTGTCAGGGGGTAAAGACGTGTGCCAGAGCCACCGGCTAGAATGATTCCTTTCATACAATCTACAGGTAAAAATTAATTGGAATGAATTATGTGTACTCTTTTTTTAGCTTTGATTATAGCATTTTCCAAACTGCCGACGTTCCAAAAAAGATGCCCAACATAGCTTAGGGACTGTACAAAGGATAAAACTACTAATTAAACTTATCAGGAGTAAACCTTATGTGGATTTTATTTCGGAATTTTAAGCTTTAGATCAATTTTAAATAATATGCAGAATAGATTCTTCCACTTCTTTATTTTATTGCTACTACTAAGTCATTTCAGCTATTCACAAAGCTTTTATAAGGAAATTGTACCCAGGTACCATAATGTTTTTGTTGGGGTAGGGCCTGCCTTTATGTATGCAGATAATGCTGGGGGATTGAGGAACTCG
>DATGQZ010000036.1:0-13079 GCA_035303945.1 Cyclobacteriaceae bacterium | reverse complement strand
ACCGGAGTTTTTGAGCAAAATACGAAGCAAAAAATCCGCTTCCAATTCTTAATCTAGATTAAGAAATCGCCTAAGCCTTAGCGATACATTTGCTCATCAACCAAAGAAGATAAAGATGAGAAAGGTATTAGTAATCAATTCAAGTCTTAGGGAACATACATCCCACAGCAGAGCACTCACCAAACTATTTGTAGAAGTCTGGTCCAAAAAATATCCAAACGACACCTATATCTATCGTGAAGTAGGTTTAAATCCCATTCCCCATATTACCCAAGAATGGATCACTGCTGCCTTCACAAAAGTTGAAGAACGAACTGACGCCAATCAAAAACCTTTGCGTCTAAGCAATATCCTTCTAAAGGAACTCAGGGAGGCAGATGTGTATGTAATGGGGGTTCCCATGTACAATTGGTCTATTCCCAGCGGCTTAAAAGCTTATCTCGACCATATCCTAAGGATAAATGAGACATGGAAGTTTCGCTCAGGTAAACCTGATGGAAATTATGTAGGATTACTCCACAACAAAAAGCTGTTCATCCTATCCAGCAGAGGAGATAATGGCTACTCAGAAGGCGAACCTAACGCGCATAGAAATTTTCAGACCAGCTACCTGAAATCTATTTTTACTATCATTGGCGTAAAAGATGTTGAAATCATATCTCTTGACAACGAAGAATATGGTGGGGAATTATTCGCCCGATCACAGCAGGAAATCCATGAGCAGATAGGGAATATCCAATAGACTACCCTTCTCCTTCAAGCTGACATGAAACCGGAAATTGGCTTGGATAAAATTTCTTTCGTTTATATGGGAATTTCCATTATCCACTATACGGCTACAACAAGCGTAGATTTGGCTACGCCTGTTACTGCTAATTAGCTCAAATTTGCGTTAAGAAAAACACATAATGGTGCAGCGCCTTTGTGGCTGACACCCATTCATGTTTGACGATTGGTTTTATCACTAAACAACAAGTATCATGAGCAAGCAAAAAATTGCATTAATTACCGGAGGAAGCCGCGGACTGGGTAGAAACATGGCACTAGCTATCGCCAAAAAAGGCATGGACGTGGTCCTGACCTATAACAGTAACAAAGAAAAAGCGGATGAAGTGGTTAAGGAAATTCATGCTCTTGGAAAAGAAGCTATGGCATTTCAGCTGGACACCAGAAACGTGCATTCCTTCGATGATTTTGTCCAAAGCCTCACCAAAACTTTAGAAGAAAAAACCGGAAGTTCTAAATTTGATTTCCTGATCAACAATGCGGGAACCGCCTTGTATGCCCCCATTCCAGCAGTGACAGAAGCCCAGCTGGATGATATCTTCAACATTCATTTCAAAGGCGTCTTTTTCCTCACCCAAAAAAGCCTGCCTTTTATCAATGAGGGCGGGGCAATCATCAATGTTTCTTCCGGCTTGGCGCGGATGACGCTACCTGGCTCTTCCGTTTATGCTGCTGCAAAAAGCGCCGTGGAGACCTTTACCCGTTACCTGGCAAAAGAGCTGGGAGATAGAAAGATCCGGGCAAATGCTATAGCGCCCGGTGCTGTAGAAACGGACTTTGGCGGCGGAAGAACCCGGGACAATAAAGAAGTGAATGCCTTGATCGCCAGCAATACCGCGCTTGGCAGAGCAGGCTTACCGGATGATATAGGCGGGGTCGTAGCCTTTCTTTGCTCGGAAGAGGCATATTGGATCAATGGGCAACGCATCGAAGTTTCCGGTGGACAAATGCTTTAATCTTTTGTAAATTAGAAGCATGGACCCTCTGCATCTCAAATCCATCAGCGAGTTTCACCAGCTACACGACCTCCCTCCACCTGCTCACCCATTGATCAGCATTGTGGACTACACGCTTGTAGCCATGTCCAAACTTAAGAAGGATATTCCGCCAACAGTGGCTGATTACTACTCCATATCCGTGAAGCATGGCATGACGGGAAAGATGCGCTATGGACAGCAGGAATATGATTTTGATGAAGGGGTAATGTATTTTATGGCACCAAAGCAGGTGCTGCATGCTTCCCCTGCCCCAGATGCCCATGCGCGTCCATCAGGTTGGATTTTATTGATCCATCCTGATTTTTTGTGGGGCAGTACCTTGGCCAAATCGATCAAACGCTATGATTTTTTTGGATATGCCGTACACGAAGCATTGTTCTTATCTGAAAAAGAAAAGGCAACCCTTAACAGCATCATCGGGAATATCAGGCATGAATATCAAGGCAATATTGATAAGTTTAGCCAGAACATCATCCTCTCTCAAGTCGAAACGCTGTTGAATTATGCAGAGCGTTTTTATGAAAGGCAATTTATCACCCGAAAGATCAGCAACCATAGGATCTTGGATCGCTTAGAAGCCTTGTTAGATAAATACTTTGCTGGAGATATGCTGGTGGAAAAAGGCCTGCCTTCTGTACATTTTGTCGCTGAGCAGCTTCATGTGTCCCCTAATTATCTCAGTAGCCTGCTAAAAGTGCTTACCGGCCAAAGCACCCAACAACACATCCATGAAAAACTGATCGAAAAAGCTAAGGAAAAGCTCTCTACCACGAATCTATCCATCAGTGAAATCGCTTTCGATTTGGGTTTTGAGCATTCACAGTCCTTCAGCAAACTTTTTAAAAGCAAAACCAAACAGTCGCCTTTGGAATTTAGACAGTCGTTCAACTGACTTTCACTTAGACGGCGAAGGTAAAAGTGGGGCCGAGCCATTGTAAGCTACATTTTATAGGGCCTTTCTTTTTCGATTGATCAGGGAATTGTAAATTGACGCGTCGTAACGGCTGATGGCCGGACCAATTCACATTTTTACAGATTAAACATTAACCTATGGAAGCCCTTTTTAAAGCCTGGAAAACAAACCGACAATTATACCTGAAATTTTTCGACTACTCTTTGGAGCAATTAAATAAGATTCCGCAGGGATTTAGCAATAACCTCATCTGGAATATTGGACATATCATTGTTGCACAGCAGTCCTTGGTGTACAGAGGTGCCAACCTGCCAATGCACCTTTCAGATGAACTCATTCAGCTTTACAAGCCCGGTACGGTTCCCACCGGTGCCACTACCCAAAGGGAAGTGGACGAACTAAAGGAGCTATTGACTAGCCTTATCGCACAAACGGAAAAAGACTTTGCCGCTGGAATTTTCAAAAGCTATAACGAACGCACCACCATTACCGGCTTTCATCTTGCTTCGATCAAAGATGCCTTGGAATTCAACAATTACCATGAAGGACTGCATTTGGGTTATATGATGAGTATCCGGAAATTTGTTTAAGGAAATTCCTACCTAGTGGCAACTACGCCGGAGTATGAAATTTGTATCTTTAAGTGGATGTATAATTAAGCCCTAAACCGTAGACCCGATGGAAATAAGAAGTACAGTAATTGCCATTCCTGTCCAGGACTTAGGAAAATCCGTTTCCTTTTATACCCAAATTTTCGGCCTTAAAACCCAGATAGAAGAGGGAATGGCTATAATAGAATTGCCAAACCTGTCTTTGTTTTTGATGGAAAAGGAAGCCTTTGAAGTCTACAGCCAAAAAGCTGGACGGCCTGCCTTATTCCCCAGCGCTGGGGTGCCGGCTATTTTCAGTTGTGCCTTGGTGAGCAAGGAAGCGGTAGACAAAGCCTTAGAAGATGCCCCGCAGTACGGCGGTAAACGAGAGGCGAAGGCAGCAATAGATCCATCATTCGGCGGCTATATAGGATATCTAGCCGATCCTGACGGCCATTTATGGGAGCTTGTATTTCCACTACAGCAAAAGGATCAATGACGCTAAAGCAAGTTATTTTCTTTCAAGGTGGCGGCCAGGGAGGCTACGGAGCCGACAAAGCCTTAGCCGAATCGTTGCAGAACGCGTTAGGCAGTGGATACAGGCTCCACTATCCGCAGATGCTACGGGATGAAAGCCAAGCAGAATTTGTCCCTGAATGGCTTAGCAATATGGCACAAGCCATATCAGTCTGTCTTGGGGATCTTTATCTGGTGGGACATTCGTTGGGGGCCTCTCTTTTGCTTAAATACCTTTCAGAAATTAAAATGCATCCTAATATCAAGGGAATTTTTCTACTCGGGACACCCTATTGGGAGGGGGAAGAAGAATGGGTGCAGCCTCTGAAACTCCGAGATAACTTTGCTGATGGGCTTCTTCCTAATGTTCCCACGGTGTTTTACCATTGTCGTGACGATGAGGAAATTCCTTTTTCGCACTTGCTGTCCTATAAGCAGCGTATTCCTTGGGCTAAATTTCGAGAAATCGAAATGGGGGGACACCAGTTTAACAATGATTTAAGCCAAGTGGCTCATGACATTGTCACTATGCAATAACGCATACTATAAATCCTGTGAAAGCTATAAAAATTATCCTACGACCAGGCCATCTTGAAGATTTACAAGCCATGCAGGCCTTATTCGTAGAAAGTATCAGGAATGTCTGTGCGGAAGACTACCGTCCCGAGCAGCTTGATGCTTGGGCATCCAGTACAGAAAACTAAGAACGCTGTTACGCTATTTTTACAAAGCAGCAGATTGTGGTGGCGGAGTGTGATGGACGCTTATGCGGTTTTGCCACCTTAGCAGAGGGAGGGTATCTTGATTTGCTGTATGTACACAAGGATCATCAAAGACAAGGCATTGCTCAAAAGCTGCTAGACGACCTTATTCAAAAAGCCAAGTCTGCGGGACAACGCCACCTGACGACTGCCTCTAGTATTACCGCCCGACGGTTTTTCGAAAAAAACGGTTTTATTATTGAGAAAGAGCAATGGGTACAGATCAAGGGACAACACTTGAAGAACTACAAGATGAGCAAATCACTCGCGTATTGATGAAGCACCGGATAAAAGACGGGCACCTGAAGGGCTGAGCAGGGTGATTGCTGCCCTCATTCATACATTACTTTGATACCGCAAAAAGTAAAAGTTTTATCAAGCCAATTTTGCGCGACAGATACCAAATGGATTTAAAATACACCGCCAAAAATTTTCTCTTTTCCTCAAAAAAGCATAAATTCCTCACTCCTGTAGGCGGGTAGAAATCTCTCCGTTGGCAGGACTGAAACGTCGCAATGTTCGCATTCGGCGAGGGGTTCATCGAGAATGAATCTTGTCATTCAGAACGGGGGGGGAATCTTTGTGAGAACCCTCCTTTTGCATTCATCCATGCACATCATATTCCAGTTTCCGATAGTTGACTTTAGGCCTTTGCTGAATTCCGTCGAAAAGCTACCTTATCCAGAGTGGCCGGACATTGGCATGTCGTCCCAACGTTTTATCCGCCGTTTTGGAGCTGTGCAGCAACGCAAGGCGGGTGGCAACGAATACTGGTCGGGAGAGGGTTATTACTGCAACGCCCATCTTGTCATGCAATATGACAACTTACACCACAAAGGATTTGAATTAGTTCCCGGTATTAAAACTGCCATCTTCAACGCCTACCGGCGGTATTCCTCGGCTGAGAATTTCTTGGGAAGAATGGAAGCGGGATTTGTTGACAATGCAGAAGGATTAATTTACAGGCACCAACTTCCGTCTAACAGTGTCAAGCTAGAGGCTATCCTAAGACACTATTGTAATATGCCGGTAACCGTGGACGGCAAACAGTTCAAGCTTTCACGCATTGGGCAGCGGCTTGCGGACAACTATTATCTTCAATCCACACCCGTAAAAGTCATTCCTCAGGCAAGAAACAAGAGCGTAAAAGCCGGCGATGTCGTCATCTTGCTTGTATACAGTACCAGCAATGCTTTTAAATTGCCCCATTATTCTTTTAAGATAGAGGAAATTGAGCTGCCGGGTGAGACGGTTAAGCTGAAACTACATGGCTACAAACTGAGGCATGAAAATCTCAGCTACAAAGTTTGGTTGATCGAACTGCCATCAAGAATGACTGATCTAAATAAGCCGGCAAAGGCAGTGCTCAGAAATCTGCGTATTAATCTTCTTCGCATCCATTTAGAAAAGGAGACGATAAGGATATTGCTCAACGGTATCAAAAGCAAAGAGATCCTGATGGACCCTGATAGTGCGCAAGCACAACTTGCCAATGCTTATTTCGAGCAGACTGGCCAGAAGATTTTCCAAAAAACCAGGTATTCAATCCAACAGCAAAAATTGTTGGACTTCGCTTTGTACAGCGAAAATTCCGCTGATCCGGGCAGCTTCGTACAACTGGAAGAAGGTATTTACAATTTCAAAAACAAGTATGTACGGAATAATATCGAACGGTTGTTGACGCGGATGGCAAAAAAGAAGATCCTATTAATTTGTACAAGTCCACGTGACTCCAACCCTACCGCATTTGATGATGAGTACAAAAGGATAAAAAATGCCTTGCGCGCCAGTACTGACAGGGACAACTTTGAAATTGAAATCGAAACTTCCGTTAAGAAAGCGGAATTTTTTGACCTGCTGAATCATCACAAGCCTCATTTTCTTCATTTGTGCATGCACACAACCTTGCAGGATGGTTTATATTTTGAAGATGAGCACAAAGAAGTGTTCCCTATGCCCGTAGCCGAATTTGCTGACATCATCAAGCTGTTTAGCGAAGAAGTGCTTAAGCCTACCTGCATTCTTTTGAGCGCATGCAATTCGAAGGCACATGCTGAAGCCGTAACAGCTTATTGTGATTTTGCGATCGGAACACAGCGGGTTTTTCCAGCGAGTGCGGGTATTGTCTATGCTGCAGGTTTTTATCAAACGCTATTTGAAAATAACTTATCCAATATTCCCTATTGCCATAAAGGCGGCATCCAAGCCATTAAATCCTGCAAAGAGGACTTTGGCACTTACGATATTCCTGTTTACGATATCCCCGTTCTGATCTATTAACCTTAAATCATCATGGCAAAAATTCTGAACAACTTTCTCTCTAACTATGGGTACAATTTGGTGGCACTTCCCAAAGAAGATATTACGCCGTTGATGCTGTTATACAAAAACGGAAAATCAGTTAGTGCCTTGGAGAGCACGGTAGATAAGCTGTTTGCGGTAGCGGATGCTCCTCTACCTGTCGTGATAAAAAATAAGGTGGTGAACAACATAGATGGTTCCGCTTCGGTAGTTTTCGATGCAGAAGCAGGCATATCCATGCTGGATTGGTTATTGCAAAAGTTGAAAATGGGCAGGCTCAATGCAACAACAGAAATAGACGCTACGCACAAGGTAAAAATCAGCTATCAAAATATAAGGGAAGATAAAGTAAGTTTGTTAGAACTGGATAGCTTCATCAGTGGTTCGGATCCCATTCAGGGAAGATTCAACACCTTCAGGGAAAAGCTAGAGGACGGCGAACTTTATGTGATCAACAATGTCTTAAAAAGCAATTCATTTTCTGTTGTCGTGGAAGACCTTGCCGGCGCTAAGGTAGATATAGAGGCAAATATTAAAGGCGTGGTGGATGCAAGGGTGGATGTTTCAAGAAACAAAAACAATGAATTGACGCTTACACATACTGAGGCAGATACCTACTTGGTGTTTGCCATTAAGGCACAACAGATCATCTACGACCACAAAGAATGGTGGCAGTTTTTTAAAAAGAAGGAAGCCAAATTCCGCATCAAAGATCAGCAGGGCGTGGTATTGAGAGGCGAAGACAAATTTCCCACCATCGCGCTGCAAATGGGAGAAATTACGGTGGACATATAATGGCACTATTCCAATATGGCTAGCTTGACCTATAGAAAAAAAACAGTAAAGGTAGCATTGGCTATAGGTCCACAATTAGCGATTGATCTAATCGTTCTGCAACCTCTGGAGGTTCAGCTTTGATGAAATAAAATTATACGCTACTGTTAGGTAATTATTTTTCTCCCGCTGATAATTAAAATTGGCCACACTGAAATCACCAATCAATAGCCTGCCATTGGCAAACTGCTCCTCTGCCAATCTCAGATTCTGTTCTGCTAGCATGAAATTTTCTCTAGCCCTTACATAATTATTTGCATACCTTTCCGCTTCCCTGAGTGCAGAGAGGTATTCCAACCTGTTCTTATTGCGTTCATCTCTAAAGCGCATCTGATCAGCCTCCTGCTGTAACCTCAAGCGGCTGATCTTCCTTTGCCGTTCAAAACCTTCAGAAATCGGTAACCGAAGCGCGACGTTCACGAAGCTGTTTCCATTCCAATTGCCAGATTTAAACAGGTCGAAACTGTTGTCATAGTAGTTCGCACCGTAATAGGCGTTGAGCGTTAGCGAAGGCAAAAAGCTGCTACGTTCGGTTTGAACCTGAACATCCAACAGTGCGCTATTCTGTACAAGCCTCAGGTAAGAAATACTGTTGAAGGTGTCTCTTTCTGGCAACGTTTGATAAGCTTCAAACAAAGCTCCCAAATCTTCCTCAAACACAATATCTACTTCCTCCTCAGGTCCATAGCCCAAGGCATAGAGCAATTCAGCTTTGTTGTTATCATATATCTGCTGGGCTTCCTCCAGGTTGTTGAGGGCTGTATTTCTGTCTGCTTTAGCCTGATTGAGCAAAGACAAAAGCAATCTCCCTTCATCATACTGCTGCTGACTCATGGCCAAGATCTGGCTTTGGGTGAGCGTATCGACAATGGCTAATCTTAACTGCTCTGCCGCAATCAAAGCGCCAAGATAGGCCACCCCCGCTTCATATCGATGCACATTGATGTTACTCGCGCTTTCCAGGCGACCAAGCTCCTCCTGGATTTGCGCCTCTTGCACTGCGCCCTTCTTTTGCGGATTAATCAGGTCAAAGCTTCCGTTGATGCCTGCGTGGGAAGTCCATTGGGTGGTAAAACGCAAGGGAAGCATTTTGCCCTCCGGTTCCGAAGGATCAAAAGCATTGGCGGGCACCGGCGTTACTGGGATGATCAAGTTACGCTGCAGCTGGGCGTCTCCATAAACCATGGGAATACGCCTAAGCCTCGCTTCGGCAGTTGCTTGCTTGTTGAGCTGTTCGTCGATTAAACTTGCAACAACTTTTGGATGCTTTTCCGCAGCAATGCTTTGGCTTTGCTCCATTGTTAGTCGTAGGAGTTCTTTACCTTGCTGGGCAAGGCTGAAGAAACTGATTCCCATCCATGCCAGAAGCAGGCAAGCTGTCATTTGTAACTGTCGAATAGAACATCTCATACCACAATTTCCTTAGAAAATGGAAGCAGGCTCCAATTTACTGATCTTGATCACCGCGAAGAGGGAACCGCCCAAAGACATAAACAAGGTTATGCCCAACAAAATTAATAGCAGGGGGATGTCCATATCAATGACCAAACCAGCTCCTGCCACGCCATATTTAAACAAGTAAAGCAATATTAAAGCAATACCTAAACCTATGAATGCAAACAACAAAGCTTGGGTGAAGATCAAGCGGCTAACATAGGCGTTGGAGGCTCCGATCGCCTTCAAGGTGCCATAGTCCACCAAGCGGTCCAAAGCAGAAGAATACAGCGTTAACCCAATAATAAAAAAGCCACTCACCATGGCGAAAACAATCAGCGACCCAAAACTCACCCCCATATTGGAAGTCGTAAGTATTTCGGAAACAGTTGACTTTTGTAATACCTCCGCCTCCCATGCCTTCACGCCATAGAAGCTGTTATTAATGCGTTTTGCCAAGTCCGCAGTATTTACACCATCTCGCGGCTTGACCACGACAATGCTCACCTTGTCAGGCGGAAAATTACCATAAAACCTTGCGTTGCTAAGGTTGGTAAACATGTAAAAGCCACCAAAGCCCTGCACATTTTTAGTTAACAGTCGAATGACCGCCTCTTTATCATTCAACTCTAAAGGCGAATCTGTCTTCAAATCCACCGCATAATTTTTAGCGTCAAAAAATTCCGCCGAAACAGCGTTGTTATGATAAAGTTCACGCAAATCCCCGGCTATGATTTTGCTAGGATTAGGTCCGGCAACAAACATAGGCCCATCACTGCCCACCAAGTTGACTGCCGAGGTTTTAGCGCCCTCAAAGGTCACTGTGCTGTTGGCTACGACAATGCCGTAACTTTCCTCTACCCCATCAATGCTTTTAACTTCCTGCACGATTCGTGCATCTATTCTACCCAAAGCATTTACGTTGCCGGAGACACCATCGATAATCCAAATTGCATTGTGAGGCGCATTGGAGTTTTCTATCAAGCCCCCCATTAGCCCCATCAAAAACCTTAAAGTGCCCAACTGCTGTCCTATTAAAAAAATACTGATGATAATACCCACTATAATGCCTATGCTCTTAGGCTTATCGTATTTCATAAACTTGAACGCGGTACCCACCATGGTATTATTGGATATTTATTTTGCACTCCACTTTCGCATTGATCAACAGCGGCTCCTGAGCACTAAAGGTAGCTTTAAATAGCCGCACCCTGCGGTCACTGGTTTCTCCCGATCGTTCGTAAAACAAGGACTTGTTATCCAATATTGGCGACACATAGATAATTTCCCCTTGTGCGACTACCTGTCTGCTGCCGATGTAATTGACCTGAAGCTTTTGTCCCGGCTTAACAAGACTGGCGAAGCGCTCATCTATTTCACCGTGCAGCACCAGTTCCTCATCAGGCGCCAACGTGGCAAAAGGCGTATAGGCACTGATTCCGGAACCCACTTTTGCATCCAGTGATACCAGTATTCCGGAAGCTTTGGCGGTTACCGAACGGCGGCCTGCATTCAGCTCCGATTGCTCCAATTTGTTTCTCAAACTGGCTAATTCGCTCTGTCCCACCTTCAGCTGCGCCTTCGCCGCCTCCAGATTTGCTGAAATCACATCCCGCTCTTTCTGTTTTATAGCAACATTTTGTCGCGTATCCGCCCCTGTAGCGGCCAGCCTTGTCGTGATGGCCAGGTCTTCTTCTTTTTCTTTTAGGCTGGCCTCATACTGTCGCACATCAGCCTCGGCAGCCAGTACGCGTGACTGCTGACTGAGGAGATCCTGACGCGTTGAAGCCAATTGTAGGTTTTCCTGCTCTGCATCCAGACGCAGGATCAGGTCGCCCAGTTCCACACGCTCCCCTTCTGCCTTGACCAACTCTGTGACGATGCCGGAGATTTCGGTGGACAATTCGATAAATCCCTCCGCAGGCTCCACTTTAGCAATGGCGGCAACTATACGCACCCTATCCAGGCTGGTCAAAGAATCTAATCTCGCCTGTTCCTCGGCATCTATTTCCTTTTCCTTTTTGCCACAGGCGCCTGTTAGCAATAGGAGGCTGAGCACCAGGAAGGCCAAGCCAAGCTGCATCAATTTATTTGTAATCCTCTTCATGCTTAAGTCTATCTGAAACTACACCTTCTTCTACATAAATAATCCGATCCGCGAATTGGCGCAAACGCAGATCATGGGTCACCACTACCACCGCCTTGCCGGTACTGGCCAAATCCTTAAGTTGCTTCATAACCTGCGAAGCACTTTTGGCATCCAGAGAGGCGGTAGGTTCATCGCAAAGAATTATCTCCGTATCCGTCACCAAAGCCCTGGCAATGGCTACCCTTTGCTTCTGTCCACCGCTTAACTTTTTGGGTAGGTTTTTTTGTCTATCTCCCATATTCACCCTTTCCAGCGCAGCTGTCGCCTTTAGTCGGGCAGTAGCCTTGTCCTCACCCCGCAGCAACAAGGGCTGCATCACATTTTCCAGCGCATTAAGCGGATTGATCAAGTTGAAATGCTGAAAAATAAAGCTGATGTTGTTGAGGCGAATATCCGCAAGCTGCTTTTCGGTATAAGCTGTGATGTCCTGCCCTTGGATGTATACCTTCCCCTCAGTGGGATAAATCACACAGCCGATCAGGGACAATAAAGTAGTTTTGCCCGATCCGGACGGTCCCATGATCAGCATCAGTTCTTTTTTATGAATATCAAGAGAAGTTGTGTTTAATGCGACTATACTGGTGTCACCAGTGATATAGGTCTTCTTGGCATTTTTTAAGGAAGCTACAATTTCGCCTTGGTTCATCGATAAAAATTAAGGAATTTTTTTGTTCTCATCAACCTCTTCTCAAGGCAAAAGGTGTGCAGAAGTAGCAAATATCGCCTCTCCACCCTGCATTTATTTAATGTTGCCTTCCGATGTGATCTAGCTACCCTCTCATGACAATAGAAAAGCTTCATCAACCAACCTAGATGCTTTTAGAAGGAAGCCGGCAATGGGGAAGACGTTCAAGGAAAGTTGAGTTGATGAAATCCATACTTCTACAGGTTTTTTGAGTACATTATTTTAAAACCCGATTAGCAATACAAACTCAAACGATCAACATATTATCGATACTGATGTAGCAAGGGTGAAATGATGAAACGGCAGCCCTTTTTGAAGAGGCTGCCGCATCCTTTTTCTGATCAATTATTATATGTGACTGTCTATTGCATCATCAAACTCACAGCACTCCACCCATCAATGGATCACTTTTGCTATGTTGCCCAAACTCCACCCTGCCAGCAAATCGTCGATTGAACAAAGGATGTCCCTCCACAACCAAACTGCAGTCATACCAGCCATAACTGCTGCGGGTGTCCATGGCCAAAGACGCCGTTTTGCCTGCTCCTAGGGACTTCATCACGGCGGGGTTCTTGTATGCCTGATCCTTCAAACTGATTTTCAATGGCTTTGAGTTGAGATTCTTGACCTTTACCACCACCTGTCCCAGTCCTTTCTGTTTGTCCAAAAGCTGATATTCACAGCCGATTTCCAGCTGGGGATCCTCGGCACTCCCTTGGAACTCCCTCATAAAGCCATTGGGTCCGTGCACCTGGAGATGGTATTCCCCCCGCTCAAAATGCGCCAAAGGCCATTCATAACGAACCTTATCTCCGGCTTTAACAGCAAACGCCCAAAACCTGAGCGGCTCAAAGTGCTCGCTTTGCGGATTCAAGTACTTGCCCAGCGCATAGACATTAAATGGACTACCCAGGGCCTCCTTCCCAAAGATGCCGTTACCAGCACGAAAAGTCAATGAAAAGTCTCCAGACTTACCTGTCTCGCCATCTACATAAAGCTCATACTTCAGCGCACAGGAGTCTTTGATACCCCGCTCCTGCTTAGGCATATAGGAACTTTCCTCCGGCTGATTATTAGCCTGTGCGATTTCCGCATCAGTCAAGGCCTTGAAA
>DATGQZ010000035.1:0-3589 GCA_035303945.1 Cyclobacteriaceae bacterium | reverse complement strand
TCCCGTAAAAAAGGTGGAGGATGACCTTTTAGTCCTTTCTCCCGAAGACGGGCAGCCAAAAGCGAAGTTCTGCTTTTTGAGGCAGCAGGGCAAAAAAGGAAAAGGTGTTCCCAACCGCTCTTTAGTGGACTTCATTCATCCGAAGCGGACCGACTATTTGGGTGCCTTTGCCGTGACCACGGGGTTTGGTATTGAGGATCAATTGGAGAAATTTGAAAAAGAAGGGGATGATTACAATGCCATCATGCTAAAGGCCATGGCTGACCGTTTGGCTGAAGCCTCAGCGGAATACCTGCACGAACGCGTACGAAAGGAGATATGGGGCTACGCAAAGGACGAACACTTAGATAATGAAGCCTTGATCCGGGAAAGTTATCAGGGTATTCGGCCCGCCCCCGGATATCCCGCTTGTCCGGAACATTCCGAAAAACGCACCCTTTTCGACCTGCTGGAAGTGGAATCCCGGATTGGCTTGCAGCTGACAGACAGCTTCGCTATGTATCCTACGGCGGCCGTTAGTGGCTTTTACTTCGCCCATCCAGACAGCAAATATTTTGGGCTGGGTAAAATCGGAGAGGATCAAGTAGAAAGCTATGCCGCTAGAAAAACCGTTTCGAAGGAGCAGGCAGAGAAATGGTTGTCCCCGAATCTGGCTTATTAGAGATGGAAGTGGGAAGCAGGGAAGTGGGAAGCAGGGATGTCGGATGACCGAATGTCAACAATTAATCATTAAAATTCAATCATATCAGTTAGAGGAAATTAACACTCAATACCCCAATAGCCAATAACCAATCACCAACATAGATGAAGATTACCGAATATATTCAGCAAGCCACCAAGCCGCTTTTCTCCTTTGAAATTTTACCCCCGCTGAAAGGGCAGAGCCTCAACAACCTGTTGGAAGGCATTGCTCCGCTTATGGAATTTAATCCCCCTTTTGTGGATGTGACCTATCATCGGGAAGAATTCATTTATAAGAAACATCCAAACGGTCTGCTGGAGAAAGTCAGTACTAAGAAAAGGCCCGGTACTGTAGGCATCTGCGCCGCCTTGATGAACCGGTTTCACGTGGATGCCGTGCCGCATTTGTTGTGTGGAGGCTTTACCAAGGAGGAGACAGAGAACGTCCTGATTGACTTAAATTTTATCGGGGTGCAAAATGTGCTGGCGCTAAGAGGCGATGCACCGAAGATGGAGGGTAAGTTTGTTCCTGAAGTCAATGGTCACAACTATGCCTGCGATTTGGTAGAGCAAATCGTCCGCATGAACAACGGGCATTATCTTCATGAAGAAACAGAGATTGGCTTCCAGACTGATTTTTGCGTGGGGGTGGCTGGCTATCCGGAAAAGCACTTCGAAGCGCCCAGTATGAAGTTCGATCTTAAATACCTGAAGGCAAAAGTTGACGCAGGAGCGGAATATATTGTCACCCAGATGTTTTTCGACAACAGCAAGTTTTTGGAGTATGTTAAAAAGGTGCGGGAAGCAGGTATTGATGTGCCTATCATTCCTGGATTAAAACCCATCACGACCTTGTCACAAATCGTCAACCTGCCGAGTACTTTTTTCCTGGATTTTCCCGATGATCTTATGGATGAGTTGGAAAAGTGTAAGGACAATGCGGCTGTTAAAGAAGTGGGCATCCAATGGGCCATTCAACAAAGTAAGGAGCTGATTGCCGCCGGCATTCCCTGCATCCATTATTATACCATGAGTAAAGCGGATGCTACCTATAAGATAGCGAAGGAGGTGTTTTAGTGGAGACGGAAGATGCGGGCTCGAAGTAGGAAGATGGAAGTAGGAAGATCCGAGACAGTCGGATGACAGATGTCCGTTGACGGGTTAAGCTATAGACCATGGACTATCGACTGACGTAGACAGGAGACTGAAGATGTCGGGGCGTGCTGTCGGCCGTAGTCGGTGGACTGTGGGCTGATAAAACAAAGCGCCACCTGTTTCAGATGGCGCTTTGTGCTAAAAGTAAGTTTAAATAATTGTTCTCCGTCAGCAGAAAAATACTGCTTTAAAAATCGTCTAGTTGTCCGGCTTGGGCCGACCAGGTCCAGTTGGAGAAGCCGCTCGTGTCTGCACCAACACTATTAGCTCCGCTTGCTACAGCAGTAGCGTGAGCATGCGAACCGTTCTTAAACACGGATTGAAGGTTTACACCGTCCGCCAACGTGATTTCTAGCTGGTTGAAGACCAGGCTTTTATTGCTGAAGTTGGTCAAGGTTTCATCACCGCTTAAAGAGAAGTCTCCATAGCCATCCGAAGCAGGATCAGGAAAATTAAAGAAATAGAGATTTTCAAAGGTACCCTGGGCACCATCTCTAAAATCTGCCAATTCGGTAGTAGCAGATCCTTTGATCGATCCGTTCTTCAACGTGTGTGATGCTTCCATTTCACCCTCGGGGCCATCGATTTCCAGTGCATGGTCAGTTTCAGCTCCGGAAATCACGATAAAGTTATCCAAGGTGCCGCTCCAGGCTTGGTCGGTGTCAATGGCATCATCACCGGCATTCCACACCAACGCATGTTTTACATCGACCGTACCGCCAAACCATTCGATACCATCGTCCTGATTGGCTACTACTTCAATATGTTCAACAATTGTCCCTTTACCCACACCGCCAAGTGTCAAGCCGTTGATTTCGTTGCCTTCCCCGATGTTAGCGCCACCATGACGAATGGAAATATATTTTAAAACACCGGAATTATCATCAGCGTAATTTCCACCATACATGCCTCTGGTATCGCTGGGGGGAATTCCTTCAATCTGATAGTCTGAGGCGTTGGACGACACGGAAATGGGCGCCTTCCCAAGAACGATCAAGCCTCCCCATAACCCATTAATATCGGGATCCAGATTGGGGCTACTGATCATGCCGGGTTCAATTTCGTCCGCCACAGAGGTGAAAATAATCGGTTGTTCGGCTGTTCCTTCCGCATGTATTCTTGCGCCTCTTGCCACGATTAGTGCTGAAGCGTTTGTTCCGGTGCCCGCTTCGCCTTTTACAATGACGCCCGGTTGGATGGTCAAGGTCACCCCATCATTGACAAAGATCCTTCCTCCCAATACATAGGTATTGCCGGTTTCCCAGGTCATATCTTGGTTGATGTCGGAGGCGATCAGATTTTCCTCACCGGGGTTTTCAATATCTGGCTGCTCATCCTCCGAACAGGAGGTGAAATAAAATAGACTGCCACAAGCCACAATAACTGCTAAGTACTTTTTCATCTTAATGGAATTAGATTTATGCTTATCTGTGACAAAGGTGGCACTGGAATATTACTTTAAAGAAAAGGGAAGTTTAATGAATGGTTAAATCGAGAAAGGGTGCAGCAGAGACCAGGAAAGCGGGGGGTGTTGTCCAATGATTGGGATACTTAAAAGTCCACTAGTTGAACTTCCTCACGGTCCTTATTGAAAATGATGAGCCCTTCGCTTTGGGCATTCAGGGAGTCTAGCAATATTCAGTCTTTATTCCAAACCGTGCTTTGGCCCGCACTAATAAAGTTGTCACAAAACCCCACAACGTTTACCATAAACATAAAGTTGCAAGGCTGGCCGGTGAGGTAGGAATCCAGG
>DATGQZ010000034.1:0-49566 GCA_035303945.1 Cyclobacteriaceae bacterium | reverse complement strand
TCTATCTTCTGTTCTAGATCTCCCTTGAGCGTATCGCGATAAAGGTGCAGGTTTTCTACCATTTCGTTAATATCATCTGGTAGTATTTGTTCAAACAACTGTCTCAGGCGTTTAGCAGTGGTAGGGGATTTGCCGTTGGTGCTGATAGCAACTTTCACATTTCCTTTGGTCACAATTCCTCCCAAATAAAAATCACATAAGTCAGGAGTGTCTGCCACATTGACTAAAAGAAAGCGCTCCTTGGCATCCGCATGAATTTGTCGGTTCACAAGCTTATCATTGGTAGCAGCAATTACAATGTGCTTTCCAGCAAGGTATTTATCCTGATAGCTATCTTCAAGGATCGTCACGTGGGCATGTTTTTCAGCTAATTCCCTCACTTCCGTCCATACCTCCGGTGCCACTACCGTCACATGAGCATGAGGACTGGATTTCAACAGAAAACTGAGCTTTTCCAAGCCCACTTTTCCGGCACCTACAATCAAGGTGTTAAGTTCATGTAGCTTAAGAAATATAGGATATAGTTGGTTCATCGTGCCTGGGAACGCGGTAAAAAACAAGGAAAACGCGATTATGAAGGTTATTATAGTGGGTTTTCCAGCGCCAACACTTCCTTGTATATGTCCATCAACAGCGGGCTCTCCTTGACTACCTCACCGATGATGATAACAGCTGGGGCGCCTATATCGGATTCACATACTTTTTGCTCGATGTCTTCGATGATACCAGCCACTACTTTTTCTTGTTTTGTAGTGCCATTTTGAATCAAAGCAATAGGCATAGAGGCTTTGTTGTATAACTTATAAAGTTGAACGACTTCTGAGAGCTTCTTGGTACCCATCAACAGGACCACTGTAGCAGTAGACTGTGCCGCCAACTCCAGGTCATGCGACAACTGCCCCGAAGATGTGGTTCCGGTAATTACCCAAAAACTTTCCGCTACCCCCCTCTTTGTTACCGGTACCCCTTGACTAGCTGGTACGGCAATACTGGATGTAATACCTGGTATCACTGTCGTAGCAATACCAAACCTTTGCGCGTAGTCAACTTCTTCCGCGCCCCGACCGAAAACAAAGGGATCACCTCCTTTTAACCTAACGACATGGCCATAATTGAGGGCATAATGTACAATCAAGCGGTTGGTCTCCTCCTGGGGATTTTCATTGTTGCCGTTACGTTTGCCGACATATATCTTGATGGCGCTTTTAGGCGCATGCTGAAGTAAAGACCGGTCTACCAAGGCATCATACAAAACAACGTCCGCTTTCGCCAATGCCAATATCCCCTTAAGGGTTATCAACTCTGGATCCCCTGGACCCGCCCCCACCAATGTCAAGCGCGGCTCTATTTTTCCCTTCATGCAATAACTTCTTTTTCTCTATATTCATTCAGAATATGGTATAACCTCTCCGCCTGAAGATAGTACGCTTCCGCAAATTCAGCCGTAGGCTCATTTTCTTTTATTTGGTATACCAAATCGGCAAAACTGCTTGCTAATTGAATCTTTCCAGCAGCAACAAAGGCTTCGTCAAACTGTTCAATAATGTTGGCGTAAGAATTACCACTCAATCCCTCCGTCAAGAGAATCGCCTTGGCAGCGTTGATCATGCTGGCGTAGGTGTGATAAATACTATCCGACCATTTCTGCTGCTTTTTGGATTCCTCCGCATTGGCAAGCTTTTCTCTCGCCTCCAACAGCAAGGTAGAAACCAGATCAATTACTACCCCTGCGCACTCACCTACTCCTATGGCAGTGACATAAGGTTCATTATTGCCCCAGTCGATATAGTCCGATGCAATGATATCCTCAGTAGTAGCCAAAGACTTCAAGATATCATAGAAATAGAGTTGGCCTTGTCGGTCATAATAGTGCAAGAAAGGCTCGTTTTCTTCAGCATGCTGCTGATAGTCGTTAAGAAGGATTCTTAATGCCTCTGGTCCTCTTTTGCTGGGAATTTTTATGACCTTATCCGCAAAACGGCCTTCTCCATTGCCCAGGGTACCACCCCCCAGCAACACCTGCAAGGCAGGCACCACGGATTTACCCACTTTCATAGACATGCCTTGGAAACCAATAGAAGCCATATTATGCTGCCCACAGGCGTTCATGCAGCCAGAAATTTTAATCGTAAGATCCTTATTTAACAAATACTGCGGATATTCATTGAAAATCACTTCTTCTAACACAACAGCAGCCCCCGTGCTGCTCGCTATACCGAGGTTACAGGTGTCGGTACCAGGACATGCGGTGATATCCCCCAAACTATTATAACCATAAGCTGCCATACCCAGCTTTTTCAACTCCTGGTAAAAGTAGGGAATCAATTCCTCTTTTACATCCCGAATCAGTATGTTCTGTCTTAAAGTAAATCTTAATTCATTGTTGCCATACGCCTTGATAAGTGCAGCAAGCTGTCGAGCTTCTTTGGTGTAAAAATCTCCTAAATGCACTTTTACGCCAATAGAGACATAGCCTTTCTGTTTCTGAGGAAGAATGTTGGTCAGCTTCCATCTCTTATAGGTCAAATCATTAGGCTCTTCTACTTGGGGAATTTCCGGATTAGGCAATGTCCGTTGTGACTCGTAAACTTCGTGATCAATGGGATATGATTTGAAAGCCAGCGCTTTCTGTTCTTCTTTGACCTTTTGAAGAAATTCTTCTGGCCCCCAGGCTTTGATCAGGAACTTCATTCTGGCTTTCATCCTTTTAGCCCTCTCTCCATAGCGATCGAATATCCTGATCACACCCTCTATAAACGGTATTAGCTGATCTGTTTCAAGGAATTCCGTAACTACATCGGCAGCTCGAGGCTGGGATCCCAATCCCCCACCAAGCAGTACCTTGAAGCCTCTGACTTCCTCACCGTCCAAGTGCTTTATTTTTGGAATAAAGCCCAGATCATGCAAATAGCTCAAGGCCGTATCTTCATCACTGGAAGAAAAGGCTATTTTAAACTTCCTTCCCATCTCTTGGTTGATGGGATTTCTCAGAAGGTATTTAAAGGCGGCATCAGCATAGGGTGTTACATCAAAGGGTTCGTGGGGATCTACACCTGCCGTTTCCGAAGCTGTAATATTTCGGACCGTATTACCGCATGCTTCACGAATGGTAACATCGTCCTTATCTAATTCTGACCATAGTTCAGGCGTCCTATCCAAACTGACATAATGAATCTGTATGTCTTGTCTGGTAGTAATATGCAGTCTGCCTGTAGAGTATTTCTCCGAAACATCACAAATGCGTAGAAGTTTTTCGGATGTAACTTTTCCATGTGGTAATTTGATCCTTACCATCTGAACCCCAGGCTGTCTTTGCCCATAGATTCCTCGAGCTAACCTCAGGCTTTTAAATTTATCCTCATCGATTCTGCCATTTCTAAATAATTCAATTTTAGTGGCTAGTTCAATGATATCTTTTTCGACAATTGGGTTTTCGAGTTCTGTTCTGAAGCTTTGCATGATAATAATCTTTTTGAGTCCGACGGCGGTGACTTTGCCTGGAAAAAGAAGGTAAATAGGCTGATGCTACTGGGTCTTTTCGTTGATGAGTTCCGCAGCATGCAGACCACATTCTTTGTGTGATGCTTCCCACCACCAGCGTCCGGCCCTTGCGTCCTCACCTGGCATTATAGCACGGGTACAGGGGGCGCAACCAATGCTGATGAAGCCTTTGTCGTGAAGCGGATTATAAGGAATGTTGTGTGCACTGATATAAGCCAACATTTGGTCCATCGTCCAGTGCAGTAAAGGGTTAAATTTGATGATTTGGTTGGCTTCGTCCCATTCCAGCATCTTCATCGCGCTTCGATTAGGACTTTGCTCAGCTCTAAGGCCAGTGATCCAAACACTGTTGCCTTTTAATGCACGCTTTAATGGCTCTACCTTCCGGACATAACAGCAACCTTTTCTGTTCTCTACCGATTCATAAAAGGAGTTGATGCCCTTGGTCCTTACAAAGTTCTCAACTGACGCCGTATTGGGGTAATAGGTCTTGATGTCAACCTTATACTTGGCAACAGTCCTCGACAGCAGATCATAAGTTTCATAAAACAAACGGCCTGTATCGAGGGTAAATATATTTACACCAAGATCGTTGGCGGCAATCATTTGCGTAATCACCTGATCTTCCTGACCTAATGAGGTTGAAAATACGACCTTATCAGGGAAGAGATCGCACAATAAAGCCATTGCCTCTACAGGTTCAAGCGCCTCTATTTGTTGCGAAAGGTTTTCAAGATTACTTGACTGAATCATAATCAATTATATAGCTATAATGCAAAAATATACAAAACCCATCAAACTTATAGGGTTAATGCAAAAAAAATTACACACCTTCGTGTACAATATCCGCTAGTCTCTTCATACTCAGTATTTTAAGGGTTTCATCTCTAACTTGGGCCATTACCTTGTTCAAGCCGCACGTTGCCTGATCGTGACACTCCTCGCAAGGTTCATAATAATTCAGGCTGACACAGGGCAGTAGCGCAATAGGCCCATCCAGCATACGTATGATGGTAGACAGCGGGACGTCCTGAGGATCCTTGATAAGGTAGTAACCTCCCCCTTTGCCCTTTTTACTGCCCAAAAATCCCGCTTTCTTCAGTTCCAAAAGAATATTCTCCAAAAACTTATGAGAAATCCCATACTCCTGCGATATCTCTTGAATTAATATGGCACCTTTATCTTTATGTCTAGCCAAATAAGTTAATGCGTGCAAAGCGTATTTCGTCTTCTTTGATAACATACTGCAAAAATAGGATTTTTAATTAAGGTAAGGATATTAATTAAAGCTACCAAATCCATCCAGATCCACCTACAATTCTGACCACTCCACCTCCAACGAATAAAACCTCATTGAAACAAGCACAGGAGCATTTTTAGATCAGCAATAATCAAGGCCGCACAGGTTTGTAATTTAACTAAAATACATATATATCAGCATTTAATTATAAATAACATAATTTTTAAATATTTTAATTATTTTTTTTGCATGAAATAGATCGATTTATTAATTTTGAAGCATCAACAAAGAGATAGACGATCTCCATACTGTAGGATGTTGAAATTGGCAGACAAGCCCTCCTGTCCCGGGGGTGGAGGTCCCAGGATAAAGCAAAATATCGAGCTCGTGTTTGCCTAACTGCTCCGTGGAGGTTCGAGTCCTTCTCCTACAGCCGGTTATTTTGGGTTATTGTTAATTGATTAAAGCTATGGAATCCTGTTCCATAGCTTTATTTATTTACACCCCTTACCCAGTCTTGCCTGAATTATCTTTTGTAATGCACCCATAAAAAGCCGTAATCAGAATTTTATTTTGTCCCTAAAGAATACCCGCCTTTCTTTTCTGCACTAAAACATAAACGGTATACTTTTATATTCATATTAAATTAAATATCAGGCAATAATTCTTTGAATTATGCGTTGGTTTTTGTTGATATTTTAATCGATAAATATTTCTATTAAATTATTTGCAAAATATCAGAAGACATGCTACTTTTGTGATATCAAAAAGACACGATACTGTAGGGTGTTGAAATCTGGTAGCCAAGCTCTCGAAATATAGGGAGTGGAGTCTAAGTGAAAGCTAACTCCGTGGAGGTTCGAACCCTTCTCCTACAGCTGGTTATTTTGGGTTTATTGTTAATTGATTAAAGCTATGGAACTTTGTTCCATAGCTTTATTTTTTCTTATATCCTATCGAAACACTTTTTTGCTGCCAACTACATCACGGTCCACCAACTACCAATCGTCGTTTCCAATAGCCTGATTTATAAAAAGCAAAGGCCACCAATCCGGTAATCAGGTTCGAAATCGGAAATGCCCACCATATCCCCTCATATCCCAAGGCGGTATGATTGGATAAAACATAAGCCAAAGGAAACCTCAACACCCACAATCCTAAAATCGATATCATCATAGAGGCTTTGGTAAAACCTGTGCCATTAAATACCCCATTCAGTACTTGTTGCACCCCCATAAATCCGAAACTCAACGACATAATCCGAATAAAAAAGGCTCCGTCCTTGATCACGTCGGGCTCGTTAGGAACGAAAAATGCTGTCAATGCTTCCGCAAATAGAAAAAACAAGACCCCAATTACACTTAGGCTGGAGAAAGAAACCATATAACTGAGATTACCGATTTTCTCTGCACGGCCTATTTTACCCGCACCTACATTCTGCCCCACCAATGCTGTAGTAGCAATGGCCAATCCCAAAGCCGGCACAATTACCAAACTCAATATCCGCGACCCTATACCGTATGCTGCCACTACCTCACTGCCAAAGCTGGTCACCAGCATCACCATCATGGTCATTCCCGCAGCGCGTGTTGACTGCTCAAAACTCGAGGGAAGCCCAATCCTAAACAGCTTCTTCATGAAACCTAGGTCAAAATACATATTGGATTTACTTATCCTGATACCCTGCCGCCCCTTCCACAAAATGTAAATACCCGCTAAAGCCGATATGGCCTGCGTCATCACGCTTGCTACCGCTGCTCCAGCCACACCATAACCGGGTATTGGCCCAAAGCCGTAAATAAACAAAGGATCAAGAACCAGGTTTAAAAATACGGTACCTAATACGATGTACATGGGCAAGAGCACATTCCCAATCCCTCTCATTAAAGATTGAAAAACAAAAAACATAAATAAGAAAATAAATCCATAGGACGAAATCTTAAAATAGGTTACAGAATCTTCCAAGATTTCTGACCCCGCCCCTACCATGCGCATCATAGGACCCGCAGCAAAATTGCCTACCAGTGCCAAGAGCACCGACACGAAAAAGACAACAAACACCGTTTGAGATGAACTGAAGTCGACATTGGTCTGATCATTGGCGCCTTTAAATTGCGAGACGATAACGGTTCCGGCCAGCGTTAGTCCGCCGCCCAATGACAACACCAAGAAGAGTATGGGAAAGCTAATACTCACCGCAGCGACTGCATTGGCCCCCAATCGTCCTAGCCAAAAAGTATCAATAAGCTGATAAGCCGACTGCAGAATATTTGAAAAAATAATTGGTATAGCTATAGAAACCAACGAACCTAATATCTTTCCTTCAGTAAATTTTTTAGATGCACTCATGAAAACGCTTGTGGATAACAACTCCATTACAAGGATGTAATTTTCTTCGTATACATAAAGGTTTTTGACCAACCAACAGGGAGCACCCTTAAGAAGTTGGCTTGAAACTGGTCAAAAACTGAACCAACCACGCATCGAGGAGAAATCTAAAGCTAATAGCCACCCTTTGTACAGTTGGGGCCACAACCCTGAGAACCTGTGACTCGCAGTAAAATTATTGCCATTATTTCCAATTTATTAAGAAGTAAAGTTTTGATTTGATAAGAAAAACAAATGCTGAACCTGCAGAATCATTAGTTTTTGTGTAATTTCAATGTTTAAATGCACAAAGCAATCAAATACACGTTAACCCCAAACACTCACCAACATGAAAAAACACATCTATCACTCAAGTTATCTATTGGCCGCCGCCCTGTTATTCTTCCAGTGTGGCCCACAACAAAACACTGAAGCCACTTCGGATCAAACGACTGCCGATACCGAAATAGAGGATAATGTTGCCGTCGCAGAGCTGCTATGGGAAACTCCTGACGAACTGACTACCTGTGAATCCGTTTTATACGATGCAGAGAGTGGAAACATCTATGTTGCGAATATTGAAGGGGACGCCAGTGAAAAAGACGGCAAAGGATCTATCTCTATCATCTCCAAAGATGGACAAATCTCACAAAGAGACTGGGTAACAGGCTTAAACGCGCCTAAAGGAATGGGCATAGCCAATGGCAAACTCTATGTTACCGACATAGACGAGGTGGTGGAAATTGACATTGCTTCGGCTAAAGTAGCCAATCGTCACCCTGTAGAAGGGGCGCAGTTCTTAAACGATCTTGATACTCATGATGGCGTTGTTTATTTTACGGATATGCGTGCCGGAAAAATCCATACATTGGAAGGAGGACAAGTCTCAACCTTTGCTGATGGACAAGCTAATATTAACGGTATCAGAATTGCCGACAATGGGACGCTATATGGATTGGATGGTGCAGGTTTAAAAAAATACGATTCCGAGGGCAACTTTGAAATCATTAATGATGTCGTCACCGGCGGCGACGGTTTGGTCATTATTGATGACAATACTTTTATCGCCAGCCGCTGGAAAGGAGAGGTATATCTGGTTCGAGATGGTGCAGAGTCTTTAATCATCGACACACAGGCCGATGAATCCAACACAGCCGACATTGATTTCATTCCGGAAGACAATATCATCCTGGTTCCTACATTTCTAAAAAACAAGGTGGCGGCGTACCAACTGTCCTACTAATCAACTTTCAACATATTTATAAGCAGCCTGTGTATTCATGCGGGCTGCTTTTTCATGCAGCTTTAAAAGGTATTCCATGACGAAAAAAAACAAAACCATTGAGGAAGTAGAAAAACTACTAAAGGATATAGGAGAAAAAATCGATGTGTTGATCGAAAAGGGAAAAAAAGCATCCGGTGAAGCAGGTGATGAGATAGATCAGAAAATAGAAGAACTGAAACGCAACAAATGGAATCTTGAAAACGAGATTGAGGAGTTAAAGAGAAAAGTGGAGGAACGCTTTCAAGATGAACGCAAAGCCATGGAACCGAAGTTAAAAAAATCCGCAGAACATCTCAAAGCAGCATTGTTTCAACTAAACGAGGCTGTTAAAGCCATCTTTAGCAAGTAAACCCCGCCGCATCACTCCAGCGGCTCATTTTCTTTGCCCTATATTTTGCTTAGCTTTGCGTATGAATTACCTATCTGTAGAGAACCTCTCCAAGTCATTCGGAGAAAAAAAGCTTTTTAACAATATTTCTTTCGGGATTGATCAAGGCCAAAAAATAGCCTTAGTAGGCATCAATGGTGCCGGAAAGTCAACCTTGATGAAAATCATCATGGGTTTGGAGCTGCCAGACGCAGGACAAGTCGCCATTAATCAAGGCATTAAGGTAGCCTACGTACATCAAAACCCGGTTTTTGAGCCGGATTTCACGATTTTCCAAACCATATTTTCAGGCTCGTCCAACGAAGTATTCGAGGTAATTCAACGCTATCAAAAAGCCATGCGGGAGGTGGAGTCCGGCCAGGGCGACAATGAAGAATTCCATCGCCTAATGGAGCAAATGGATGCCTTGCAGGCTTGGGATTATGAATATCAAGTAGAAGAAGTTACAGGCAAACTCGGCCTTCATCAGACCGATCTACTGGTCGGGACCCTGTCGGGAGGGCAGCGGAAACGGGTGGCATTAGCCAAAGCCATCCTTGAGAAGCCCGATCTCTTACTACTAGATGAACCCACCAACCATTTGGATCTTGAAACCATTGAATGGTTGGAAGACTACCTCTCAAAAGCCAATCTGTCTCTATTCATGGTGACCCACGATCGGTATTTTCTGGAAAAGGTAACCAACGAAATCCTAGAATTGGATGAAGGTAAAATTTTCCGATACCAAGGCAATTACAGCTATTTCCTAGAAAAAAAGGAGGAAAGAAGGCTCAATGAAGCTTCAGAAGTGGAAAAAGCCCGAAGCCTATATAAAAAGGAATTGGAGTGGGTAAGACGACAGCCCAAAGCACGTGGAACCAAAGCCAAATATCGATTGGACGCATTTGAGGCGACTAAGGAAAAAGCCTTTACTAAAAAGGAAGAGAGAGAAATTGAGCTTACTGTCACTTCCCAACGGCTGGGGAATTCCATCATTGAAATTGACAAGATCAGCAAATCCTTTGGAGACAAAGCGGTTTTAACAAACTTCAGCTACACTTTTAAGAAAGGTGATAAAATAGGTATTGTAGGGCCAAACGGAGCAGGAAAGACGACTTTCCTAAATATGATCACCGGCCAAATACCTCCTGATACTGGTCAAATAAAGATTGGGCAAACGACTGCTTTTGGTTATTACAAACAGGAAGAGCTTTCCTTTGATGATGAAAAGCGGCTCATTGACATTGTCAAAGAGGTTGCTGAAATAGTGACGGTAGCCGGAGGCGGCACCATCACCATCAGCCAATTTCTAAACAAGTTTGGCTTCCCTCCAAAGCAACAGCATACGCCCATCGGTAACCTAAGCGGCGGAGAACGTAGAAGGCTTCAGTTGTTGATGGTGTTAATCAAGAATCCGAATTTCCTGATTCTTGACGAACCTACCAATGATCTGGACATTATGACGCTGAATACCTTAGAGGAATTTTTGGACAACTTCCCAGGCTGCTTGATCATTGTCTCCCACGACAGGTATTTTATGGATCGTTTGGTAGATCACTTGTTTGTTTTCCAAGGCGAAGGAATGATTAAAGACTTTCCTGGCAACTACTCTGAATTTAGAGAATGGGAAAAAGAGCAAAAGGCGGAACAAAAAGGAAAAACGGTGGTAAACACTCCAAAACCTAAGGAAGGTCCAGCCAAAGAAGGGTCAAAGAAAGCCAGTTTCAAAGAGAAAAAGGAATTCGAGCAGGTGCAACAAGATATGATTACATTGGAGGAAGAGAAACAAAAACTGGTTGACAAAATCAGTCAAGGTACTGACGATCATGAAATCTTAATATCCTGGTCAACACGGGTGCAGGAGATCGATGAGCAATTAGAAACCCTTGAAGTGCGATGGCTTGAACTTAGTGAACTGGAGGGAATAGAGTAATGCATAAAGACATTATCATTATCGGCGCCGGTCAATGTGGCCTGGCGGCGGGCAGATATCTTCAAAAGGAAAAGGCAGACTTTCTAATTCTGGAAAAAAATAAACAGGTAGGAGACAATTGGAGAAAGAGGTATGATTCATTGAAATTGTTCACCCCGGCTAGCTTGAATGCGCTTCCCGATCTTCCCATGGCCATAGCTCCCACATCCCGGCCAAACAAAAACCAGATTGCGGACTATTTCAACCGCTATGCCGAGCATTTTGATCTTCCGATTCAAGTAAATGAGGAAGTCTTCGTCTTGAACAAAGTGCAGGGCCTCTTTCAAATCCAAACATCAAGAACAAGCTATACAGCCGAAAAAGTCATAATTGCCGCTGGATTTTGCGAGAGGCCAAATCTGCCCCCTTGGGCTACTGACTTGTCCATTCCCTATATTCATAGCAACCAGTACAAAAATCCAATTTCTATCAAAGGGAAGCAAATCCTATTGGTGGGCACGGGAAACAGCGCTGCCCAAATTGGAGCGGAATTAACCAAGCACTTTGAGGTTGACTGGTCTATGAACAAAAAACCTAAATTTGCTTCCCTGCATCTATTTGGAAAAAACATCATCAGCCTAGGAAAGGCTTTTGGGTATTTGGACAAGGCTGCATCAGAAAAAACCATCCACAGAGGTGAGGCGATATATATATTTGATGAGCTTAAGCAGCAGCTAAAAAAGCTCAAGAAAAGAAAACAGGTCATTCAGGCTGAAGGTAGCCAAATAACCTTTGAAGGAGGGGAAAGCAAGAATTACGATTTTATTGTTTTTGCCACAGGATTTGTCCCCAATTTTGATTTCATTGCCATACCTGAATTTGAAGGTGACTTAAACCAGCTCCGAAAGCAGCAGGGCTTGTCCACCGTTTCAGGTTTACATTTTATAGGCATACCCTATCAAAGATCAAGAAGCTCCCAATTGATCTACGGGTCGCAAAAGGATGCCGCTTATATTGTGAGCCAATTGAGAGTCACACAGGATCAAGTAATGGGTTAAAATCCCATGTCTTCATCCATGCCTCCCTCAGCCTCTCTTTGTCTGTTGTTTCTGCGTTCTTGGAAGCCTCCAAAACGGTAACTAAAGGACAGGGTAGCTATTCTTGTTTCCCGGTTAAAGGTCCTATCCTGCACAAACCGTTCGTCCTCAGTATAAATTTTAAAGATACCGGTGTTGAAGATGTCGCTCACATTTAGACTTATTGTACCCTTGTTATTGAGTATGTCTTTTTTAGCACCAAGGTTCATGGTCCAAAAAGGTTTGATCTCTCCCTGAGGTAATACCATAGGCCCGCGATAGTTGCCCTGCAACTGCAAGGTGACAAATTTTGGAATAGCCATGTTAGAAAGTAAGCTGACCGTCCAGCTGAAGTTGGAATTACTAAAACCTCTTTCGATATTCTCACCACTTACTTTTGAATGGAAGAAGTTCCCCGTCAGCGTAACATCAAACCAATTGGTGAATTGCAGTTGGTTGATTAGTTCGAAGCCCGTGGCGCTACGGGTGTCGGCATTCTCTCGGGTTTGAATGGTCACATTGTTGTCGGTAAGGCGGGTGATCCGCGTGGCCACATCCGTAGAGTAACGATGATATACAGTGGCATTTAGCAGCCACCAATCCCAACCCTTCATATACCCTGCTTCATAGCTGTTGGTATACTCCGGACGTAGATAGGGATTCCCGGTGCTGATATTGAGTAAGTCGTTCACCCGATATAATGGCGAAAGTCCCCACATATTAGGCCTTTCAATCCGTCTGCTATAATTGATTGTGAATTCCTCCTCTTTTGCTATGGCATAGCTCAAATAAATGCTGGGAAATAAGTCGAAATAGTTGTTGGTGATGCGGTTGTCTTTACTGGCTTGATAGGATAGCGTTTCTGTATATTCTCCTCTCAAGCCTGCCTGATACCCTACCTTGCCAACTTTGCCTCTATAGATCAAATAAGCTGCATATACATCTTCATTAAAGTCAAAGGCATCACTGATGGTATCGTTGCGAACAGGAATGAAACCGCTGTCTTCGTCCGCTTGAGAAAACTCCTGCCCCCGCTCCCATTTTCCGAACGTACCTTTAATTCCGGCCTCTAAGCGGTTGTTGTTCCCAACAGGGCGTTCGTAATCAGCTTGAAAAATATAAAATGTACTGCCAGAGGTCCTATCGTTAAGCTGTCGCTGTCCCTTGGCAGGTACCTCTTCATGGTTTGCGTTGAAGAAATGTTGATAATAATCATTGAAGTGATCTCGGAAATCTTTTGAATAGGAGAAAGAGGTGTAAAATCTGTGTCCTGTTGTGTCTATATTGAAAGTATAATTTATACCTGTTTCAAAATTGCCATTGTCCTCCTCCTCCGTACTGTTTCTGACATAAAGGCTATCCAATTGATCAATGGCTCTCAGACTCCGCTGATGTAGATCTTCAAATGCCTCTTCCCCGCCGAAATTTCCTTGTGCATAAATTCCAAGTGTACTATGGGAGGAAATGCTGTAGTCCAAGCCTCCTCTAACCAAATGGGATATATCTACCTCTTCATTATAACTGTTCTGGTTTAACATTGGGGACACGTTAGGTAGTAAGGTAATCCTGTTTTCATCACTTTTCCTATAGCGACGACGGTTCTGATAATTGTAGGAACTGTAGAGATTAACCTTACCTACACCGTAATTGAGGTTGATGCCGCCGGTATACTTGTCTCTCGTTCCCACCGCACCGTTGATCTGCCCGTTCAATCCTAAATTTTGGTTCTTCTTCAAAATAATATTGATTATGCCTCCAACACCTGCTGCATCATATCTAGATGAGGGGTTAGTGATCAATTCCACTGTTTGAATACTACTGGCGGGAAATTGGGCCAGAATCGCCTCTGCATCGTCTCCTGATAGGTTTGAGGGTCTGCCATTGATATAGATCAAGACATTCCCACTGCCTCGCATAGAAATGCTCCCCTGCTCATCGACTTGGATAGATGGCAATGTGCTTAGCAATTCAGACGCCGTAGCCCCTTCGGCAACAATACTGTTTTCTACGTTGTATCGGCGCTTATCTATATCAGTCTCAAACATGGATGTAACCCCCTGCACCGTGACTTCCTCTAAGTCAGCGGCACTCGGTACTAACTTTATATTCCCAAAATTTTCGTTCGCGCGATTGCCTATAGATATCTTGCGGAAATAACTTTCATAGCCTATAAAACCTACCCGAAAAATGTAGGACCCCGGCTCCGCCCGAAAATCGAATGTTCCATCCAAACCTGTCATCCCTCCCGTTACAACCGCAGAATCTGAAGGAGACAATAGGGCAATATTTGCAAACTCCAACGGATTACCTGTAGATTCGTCCGTTACTCTTCCTTTCAGATGCACGGATTGGGCCAAGGCTGAATAACATAGCAACAATACAATAATTGTTAATACATGGTATCGGCGTAATCTCATAAAAGTTATTGTGTTAAGTTCGACACAGCTGGTGCATGGAACTACTAGGATGCAACTGATATCAGATGGTTATTGGGGAATACACATACTAACGTGGAAAACTGCCGATAGTTTAGGAGAAGAAGTTGTAGGCAGATGTTTGGATGATTGCACATAAAGGAGTGAAAAAGTATATTAAATGCTTATCTTTATTATAAAACGTCCCAAAATGACCAAATTCTATCCTAATGTCAGACAAAGCTGGGGCATTGTAGGCATAATGATGCTAACCATGCTACTTTTTTTACCATTGTTATCTCCACTGTATCCATTGATTGGATCTGAGGCGACAATGCTACTCTATTATCTTCTTGCTATAGGCCTTCCTCTCTCCACGGCTATCAATATTCGGAAAAAGAGAACAGGGAACAGCACGTTCAACTTTCAGATTAAGGATGCCCGTGTTATTTCCTACTCGGCAATAGGAGGCATTGCCTTGCTATTTGGTTTAATCACACCGCTCAACACGTTGATTCCTGTGCCGGATGTTTTAGTAGAAGCAATGAGGCAAGCGAGTAGCGGAAGGGGTATATTCACCCTATTGCTGATGGCAATAGCAGCTCCAGTACTGGAAGAGCTGATTTTTAGAGGGATAATTTGGACGGATTGTTAAAGCAGCATGCACCAGCAAAATCCATCGTCTTCTCCAGCTTTCTGTTTGGTATCGTACACCTGAATCCTTGGCAATTTGTAACTGGTTTCTTATTAGGTCTATTTGTGGGTTGGGTATATTATCGATCGAAAAGCATCTCCCTAGCCATCATCATACACGCTTCTGCCAATCTTGCTGCCTATATTATGCGGACTGTGGCTGGCGGCCTGGACTTGAGCGGCGATGGTCTGCTAGAGATGTATGGAGGTGCATGGCAGTTGTTAGTGGTAATGGGATGCGCTATCGTTCTTTTTATGATATGCCTCTACCAGCTTCACAGACTCTTCCCTAAAGAGAAGCAGCTGGAGTATGCTGATAATGCTCACGCCTCCACTCAGCCAGTATCAAATGGCGTTTAGCGTATGCAAAATGAGCCGTTCAATAATTTGGCCAGGATCTGTGGCAAATTCTCGGGTTATTCTATTGGCTACAATGGCATTAAGACTTATAACTTCATGTCCAAGTAATCTTCCCATTGTATAATAACCAGCTGTTTCCATTTCAAAATTCGTTAGCACCATATTTTTTACCCGCACTTGGCTCAAACGTTCAATGATATCAGGAATGGCTGGCTTGATGCGCACCATCCTGCCTTGAGGACCGAAGAAGCCGGGACAAGTGACCGTATTCCCATATATCAACCCCTGGCCTACCCTCTCCATTAACTTTTCCGAACCTCTGACGCAGTAGGGACGGTAGGGTAAAGAAAGGGCATGTTGTACCGCTTCGCCTATGGCTATCTCATCAACCGAATACGTTCCCGGATAAAATTGCATAAGGCTGTCCAAACCAACTCCATAAACAGAGGCCAGCAAGGACCCTGCGGGGATACTTGGCTGCATACTTCCCGATGTACCTACCCTCACAATATTAAGGCTGGTGTGGTTTGGCTTTGGACGACGGGTTTGCAGATCTACATTGACAAGCGCATCCAGCTCATTCATGAAGATTTCAATATTATCAGTCCCCATGCCTGTGCTGATCACGCTCAGGCGCTTTCCTTTGTACCACCCGGTATGGGTGACAAATTCACGTCGAGAGATCATCAGCTCCATCTTATCAAAGTGCCTTGAAACAGCCGCTACGCGTTCTGGGTCGCCCACAGCAATAATAGAAGAAGCCAGATGTTCTGGCTTCAAATTCAGATGATAAATGCTACCATCTGGATTAATAATTAATTCCGAGTCTGGAATAAAATTATCCATTGATCAATGATTTGATCCTTTTCTTATCAGGCTTTTGAAATAAACCTTTGTAGGGATTATAGCCGTTGCTATTCTTTTGATAGTAGCCCGTACCATTATAAGGCCGCTTATCTGGATGCTCTTTACACTCCACAGAGCAGGCACCTTCCATCTCCCAGCCACATTTTTCACAGATAGGCACATGTCGGTTGCAGGTGGGGTTGGCACAATTGACCATACGGTCTGATTTTGTCCCACATACATAACAGGTAGATACTACAGTAGGATTCACCTTGTTGACATCAATAGCCACCCGGTTGTCAAAAACATAGCACTTGCCTTCAAAATCCTCGCCACCAGCTTCAATACCGTAACGGATGATGCCCCCGTGCAATTGGTATACATCTTTAAAGCCCTGTTCCAGCAGATAGGCAGATGCCTTTTCACATTTGATACCACCGGTACAATAGGTCAATACCTTTTTATCCTTCAGGTGCTCCAACTCCTTCACCTTGCTGGGAAAATCCCTAAAGTTGTCAATATCTAAGGTAATGGCATTTTTGAACCTACCCAACTCATGCTCATAGTTAGACCGTACATCCAAAATTACCACATCTTCCTGATCTTTCATTTTTTTGAATTCGTCAGGAGCAAGATGAATGCCCGTACGGACATTTGGGTTGATATGCCTCAAGCTGGAATGAACAATTTCTTCCTTATACCTTACATTGATTTTAGAGAAGGCATGTTTGTCATGCGTATCAATTTTAAATTCTGTCTTTGCGAATCGAGGATCAGATTTAACATAGTTCATATACTTGGCGCAATCCTCAATCAGACCTGAAACCGTTCCATTTAATCCTTCTGAGGAAATGATGATTCTGCCTCGAATATTGTTTTCTACGCAGAACAAATGATGTTCTTCACGATACGCTTCTGGATCCTCGATTTCGGCGTAACAGTAGTAGAGTAAAATGTTGTATTTATTTTCGTTTTCCATAACGCTCGTCCTGTTTCAATCAGGCTGTCTGGTTTAATGAAATGATTACTTTTTAATGGCAGCGGCAGGGTTACCAAAAACTGTGGTATCGGCAGGAACATCCGCAATAACTACAGACCCAGCACCTACTCGGGCATTGTCTCCTACTTTTACACCTGACACAATGGTGACGCCGGAACCGATGAAAGCACCATTGCCTATTTTGACGCCTGAGTTGATAACGGTGCCCGCACCAATTTGAACATAATCACCAATTTCCACCTCGTGTTCAATCGAACAGTTGGTGTGGAATATTCCATGCTGACCCACAGTTGCAGCGGCTCCAATAGACACTTTGGCATTAATAAAATTGCCGTGCCCAATAGCAGCATCTGTTGCAATGTAGGCGGTTTCGTGGATCGCATTTACAGGTTGGGTTTTCCTTCTTTCGTTCAGCAGCTTCACTAAGAATTGTCTATAGCTGTTATCATCCACAGCCACAAACGCTTCGCACTTGTGTCCTATCAACTTCAAAAAGCCATCATCTTCAGTATGGCCCAACACCGATACATTGTTAATCTCTTTTCCGTGAAGATCTTTATCTTCATCCAAAAAGCCGTAAACGTCAATTTTGTTGCTGTTGAAAATTTCTAAAGCAGGAATGGCTATTCCCTTCGCTCCAATTATTATTACCGGCTTCTCCATAAATCCTTCTTTTTGAGGTGCAAAAATACGCCAATTTAAGGTTTATCCCAAAAATTAAACTTTTTGTGGGCGTAAAAGATTTTGGCCGACTTTGCACTCAAGACATCTTTTTTTGGTGCAGTAATTATTATAGAGACCGATCATTCCCTGAGAATCATACGCACTGTGCGCGGTCCATTGGCGAAACTCAAACCTTTGTGTAATATGGTTTTTTTCTGCCGATATCTCCTGCAATAGGTCAAAACATCTCTCCTGCCAGGACGTATCGTCCATATATTGACCATAGGCATACCACAGTGGAACCATGAAGTTGATGGCTAATAGGTCCAGCATTTCTGCACTCAGGGCTCTGTTTTGTTTTCTAGCTGTTTGTTTGCCAAGTTGATAATGGTGTTGCCAATAGCTGGAGATCTGAAATGAAAACTGATTCCTGAATGCGTGATGATCTTTGACACTGTCTAGGATAGCAGAGAAAAGGTTGGGAGAATGATGAAGAATAGCCGCAAGCTGCGCCAGCCTTACCGAGGGATAGTTGGTAGGCCTCACCCGCATAAATTTCCACTCTGAAGGATAAACGCTGGATTTAATTTTATACTTATTGCGAAAAAAATCATATTCCCTATACAAAAAGCGGCCATAATCATCCTCAACAGCCGCATTTAGAAAGCCCGCCTGCCCCATAAGAAGGGCCTCCTGTATCAGCGGCTGACCAGTATGTCGTTTTAATATGCGGTACGGCAGACTGGTAGCAAGCTTCAGCATGACCGCATTGTTGGCTTTAAAGCCAAAGTTGTAAAAGAGCCACCGGTAGGTGGTTTCCTCCCAATCTCCTTTGGTAGTGGCAAGTATCTCATTCACTAATTTGCTCTTTTCCACGAACCGTTCGACCAACGTCTTTTCCAACATGGAAAATTTGATGATATCCTCCACTCGCCCAAGATCATCACTACACAAAATGTCTGAATTACCGGAAATTAGCCGTTCAAAATTCCGCAACACATCCAAATAAACCTTGCCCTTTAACTCCAAAGTGGGAATGACTGTGCCGTCGGATCGATAAATGTCTTGGTCGTGATCCCAAACGACATGTAAAATAACACTGTCATAACGGGTGTCGGCACTGTGGGCATGATTGTGCCAATCAGAAGACCGAAGGTGTATTTCCACGTGACCATAATGGTCTAATTGAGCCAGCCTAATGTGGGCTTCAGAAAAGTCTGGGCCCTCATAGAAGTTATGGAAGCCAATCTTCTTGACCACAAGGGGTAAGTTCTGGGTGGTCGCCAGCTGAGTTTTATTAAAATACTGGTACTTCCACACCAATTGAAGAAAATTCTCATGGAAATTAGCCATACCGGAAAAATTGTATTGCGCGGAAAAAGAAGGGTTAATATAACAAAAATTCTTCTCTTTGCACATTTCCGGGGCATAAAATTCTATGATAAGCGTAATCGGAGAAATCTACCAGAGGTCTACAGGCGTCTCTTTAGCAGCGTTATCGCCGGGCATATAAATCAAGGTATTTATCCATCTCCTTTTGCAACATTGCTGCCTCCCTTGCTGCTGCCTGAGCAAAGTCCTTACCTGAGGAGGCATAAATAATGCCGCGCGAGGAATTCACCAACAAGCCACAGGTTTCAGTCATCCCATAGCGTGCTACCTCCTCCAAACTCCCTCCCTGTGCGCCCACCCCCGGAACCAGAAAAAAGTAATTAGGCGCGAATTTTCTTGCCTCCTCAATCATCTCTCCCCTGGTTGCTCCTATTACGTACATCAGGTTATCTTCAGTACCCCATGCTTGACTTCTGCTAATTACTTCCTGATACAACGGCTTTCCCTCTACATTTTCAAATCGTTGGAAATCGCCGCTACCTTCATTGGAGGTCAATGCTAAAAGTATCACCCACTTACCTTTAAATTCTAAAAACGGCGAAACGCTATCCTTGCCCATATATGGAGCCACTGTGACTGAATCAAAATTCATCTGCTCAAAAAATGCCTTAGCATACAGTTTGGATGTGTTGCCAATATCGCCTCTTTTGGCATCAGCAATTGTAAAAATATCTTTGGGGATATACTCCAGTGTTTTTTGAAGGCTCTCCCAGCCCTGGGGACCTAGTGCTTCGTAAAAAGCCAAATTGGGTTTATAAGCGATAGCATAATCAGCTGTCCCGTCAATTATGGCTTTGTTGAAGGCAAAAATGGGATCTGCTTCTTTCCGCAAATGAGATGGGATTTTTTCAATAGCCGGATCGAGACCGATACACAAAAAAGACGATTTCTTCTTGATTTGTTGAAAGAGCGCAAGTTTATCCATAATGCCGAAGTTTTGGCAAAAATAGAAAAAGCCACGGCATTTCACTACCGTGGCCCACTTTTATCCTTTAATGACTGCTAACGCAGATCGATGACCTCTACATCTGGATGCTTTTGGGTGTCGAAGATAAAATGGCTATCAGGAAGATTCGCCTGGGTATTGATATCTCTAAACCTATAGCTAAAGACCCCTCCCATTTCATCTTGGATTTCCCAGCCTAAGAGATCCATTTTTGCTTTGTCTACAAACAATTTAATTCTTTGAAACTGATTGTTTCTTTTCTGCGCACTAAGCTCTATTTCCTGTATAGTGGTACCGTTTTGTTGCTTCTCCCCAAGAAGCTTGTAATCATACCCTTTCTTGTATAGGTTATAAATATTTGACGGTGTCAACTCATCGGCACTATCCTCCACGCTATTGATGGTAACTTCTTTGAAGTTGTTGGATTTGATATAGGTCCAAACGGTCTTTCCGTTGTTGTAGATCTCCTGATCATTCAACACCAGTTTGTATTTATTGCCTTTGACAGCCACTTGGCCTGTACTTTTTTCAGCCACATCACCGGGGCTGGTAGAGTAGGTATAGTCAAAAGTAGCTGTTAAGCCACTTAAGGATTGGTATCTCTCGCTTACATTATTGAGAATGGTTTCCGCTGTTTGGTCTTTTTGTGCCATAACGGCAAAATTTACCATCAAAGCCAAGAAGCCGGCAATCATCCACTTGTGAATAAACATCATTAAATTGATTTTTCAGAGGCTCCCCAATAATTGTTCCAAACTATGCTCATCTTGGATCAATACTTCACGGGCTTTACTTCCTTCAAACGGCCCAACTATTCCGGCAGCTTCCAATTGATCGATTATTCTACCTGCACGGTTATAGCCCAGTTTTAATTTCCTTTGTATCAAGGACGTACTACCCTGTTGATGAAGCACGATCAGTCTGGCGGCATCATCAAAAAGCGGATCTCTATCCGAGAGATCGATATCTAAAGCACTGTCTTCCTCATCTCCCGCATATTCCGGCAGCAGATACGCATCACTATACCCTTTTTGACCGCCGATCCAGTCACAGATTGCATCTACTTCAGGAGTATCTAAAAAAGCACACTGTATCCGTACCATGTCTGAGCCCATCGACAACAACATATCGCCCATCCCCACAAGTTGATCCGCCCCTCCTGCATCCAAGATGGTGCGGCTATCAATCTTAGATGTCACGCGGAAGGATAATCTCGCAGGAAAGTTCGCTTTAATGATACCTGTGATGACATTTACAGAGGGACGTTGCGTGGCCACCACCAAGTGAACGCCTATGGCACGGGCAAGCTGTGCCAAGCGGGCAATGGGACCTTCTATTTCCTTCCCTGCCGTCATCATCAAGTCAGCTAATTCGTCAATAACCAACACAATATAAGGCATAAAACGATGGCCCTTTTCTGGGTTCAGTTTTCGCGCTACGAATTTGGCATTATATTCCTTCAGGTTACGACAGCCCGCATCTTTCAATAGATCATAGCGGTTGTCCATTTCCACGCAAAGGGAATTCAACGTGTAAATGACCTTTTTGGTGTCGGTGATGATGGCCTCTTCTGCATTCGGCAATTTGGCAAGAAAATGCCTTTCAATCTTATTGAAGAGCGTGAGTTCAACTTTCTTAGGGTCGACAAGGACAAATTTCAATTGGGAAGGGTGCTTTTTGTACACCAGCGAAGCCAATATCATATTTAACCCTACTGATTTACCCTGTCCGGTAGCACCGGCCATCAGCAAATGCGGCATTTTGGCGAGATCCACCACGAACACCTCATTGGAAATATTTTTGCCTAGCGCTATGGGCAGCTCCTTGTCGCTTTTCATGAATTTCTCTGTCCCCAATACAGATCTTGCCAACACCAGCTCGCGGTTTTTGTTGGGAACTTCGATACCAATGGTTCCTTTACCCGGAATAGGCGCAATAATACGGATCCCCAAGGCAGCTAAGCTAAGGGCAATATCATCCTCAAGGTTTTTAATCTTCGAAATTTTGACCCCTGGATCTGGGATAATTTCATATAGCGTAACGGTAGGACCAATGGTGGCTTTAATTTCCTGAATGCCTATCTTAAAATTGACCAGCGTTTCTACAATTTTGTTTTTGTTCTCCTCCAGTTCCTGCCGGGATACCATCACCTTTTGCGGGTCCACCTCATTTAGCAAATCCAAGGTTGGATATTGATAGTTGGGCAAGTCCAGGGTAGGGTCGTATGGATCCAAATTTTCCACCTCCGTAACCGTCTTCTCCTCCGAAGTCGTTTTGGCAATGGAAAATTTTTGTTCTACACTCGTTGCATCCAAATCAGCTTCATCATCCGCCAACAAGGCTGAATCCTCTATATTAAAAGCAGGCTCAATTGTGGAAGATTTGGCTTTGACAGGTTCGGGTTTTAGCGTCCACTGACTTTCATCAAGTACGACTTCCTCCTCCATTCCCGGTTCAGCTGCTTCATTCCCCGCTTCATCATCAGCATCCACGGTTTCCTTTTCATCGAAACGGGAGCCATAGGAGTATCTATTAGATTCCTCATCCTCTTCATCAATGGCTGCTGATTTTGAAGAAGATGAAAACCAACGAAGTTGATCAATGTCAAAGAAAAATATAACAAAGATCAGCAGTGACCCAAATATCAAGATAAAGGTACCCCAACCTAAGAAATCATCTGCCAACAAAGCCAGCTCATAGCCAAAACCTCCACTAAGGAATCCCAGGTACTGATAATTGTCTGCTATATGGACCACATATCCCAAGAGTAAGCCTAACCACAAAAGAAAGAACAAACCAAAAACGCTGTATCTCCACAGCGATACCAAAGACTTTTTAAAAGCTAATCGGGATCCCAAAAAGAACAAAAAGGGGGGTACTAAGAATGCAGCAAGTCCAAACCAGCGGAAGATCAGATAATGAGACACCGCCGCTCCGGTATAGCCCAGCCAGTTCCGGGTTTCTGAGGCATTGGCTCTAAGGGAACTGTCTGCATCGCTTATGACCACACTTTGATCTGATGGCCCACTGACCAAATAACCTAAAAATGCTAAAAACAAGAAGACAGAGACCATCAATAGCACTATTCCTAAAGACACGCCAATGCGTTTGTCTTTCAGAAATCGTAACGACATCCGGATTTTTGGGGATTTCGTTACTGTCTTTTTAGGTTCCTGCTTTTTACGAAAAGTGTTTGATTTATAGGTATTCGAAGCCATATCTCTCCACGCTGAGCACGCCAATAGCCGGATTGTAAAAATCTCAGCTTTGGTAATAACGTGCAATTCCTTTTTTAATTTCTTTAATCATTCCCGGGCCTTCATAGATCATACCCGAATAAACTTGAACAAGCGAAGCTCCCGCTTCCAATTTCTCTATAGCATCTTGGGCCGTAAATATTCCACCTACTCCTATGATAGGGAAACTCCCCTTAGATGCTTGATACAGATAGCTGATCACTTCAGTACTCCTTTCTCTAAGCGGTTTGCCGCTAATGCCGCCACTTCCTATGATCCTCACCGCTTCTCTTTCTTTCTTCACCCGATCATAATCAATGGTTGTATTGGTAGCAATTACACCATCCACACCCGTCTCCTGCACAATTTCAATAATGTCGTCCAGTTGCCCATTTGTAAGGTCGGGAGCAATCTTCAGCAAAATTGGCCGAGGTGTGTCCCTTTTTTCGTTAGCCTCTTTTACTGCTGAAAGCAACTTTTTCAAAGGCTCCTTTTCCTGCAGATCCCTAAGGTTGGGTGTGTTCGGAGAACTCACATTGACTACAAAATAATCCACATAAGGATGCAAAGCCTCCAGACACTTTAGATAATCGTCTATGGCTTGATCATTGGGCGTATCCTTGTTTTTGCCAATGTTGCCGCCTACCAAGACGGTGGATTTTCTATTTTTTAGTCGGAGCGCTGCCTCTTCCACACCACCATTGTTGAAGCCCATACGGTTCATCAAAGCTTCGTCGCCAGGAAGACGGAATAGCCTTGGCTGGGGATTGCCTGGCTGGGGTCTGGGAGTTAACGTCCCAATCTCTATAAAGCCAAACCCCAACATCTCCAGTTCGTCGACGAACTTGGCATCCTTATCCAAACCAGCAGCAAGCCCAACAGGATTCTTAAACTTCAGCCCAAACACTTCCCGCTCCAGCCTCGGATCATCAAAACGGTACTTACTTTTGATCATCGCCTTCAACAGGGGAAAATTGAAGATAGAACGCATGAGAGAAAATGTCAAATGATGCGCACTTTCCGGGTTCTTTAAAAACAGAAGTGGTTTAATGAGCGATTTGTACACTGCTGAATGAAAATGTTTGAGGATGCTAAATTAGTCAATATTTTGTGCAGATGGTTCCAAGTCCTTAATTTCCTTGGCAGGCATCACATCAAAAGAGAACCGTTATTTCCGCGGGTGAAAGGAGTTTAAAACCTGACGAAGGTAATCACGATCCAGATGGGTGTATATTTCAGTTGTGGTAATACTTTCATGCCCAAGCATTTCCTGCACCGCCCGCAGGTCTGCACCTCCCTCTATGAGGTGGGTGGCAAAACTATGTCTAAAAGTATGCGGACTGATCTTTTTGCCCAATGCTATTTGCTCAGCGAGATTTTTGATCATAATAAAGATCATGACTCGGCTAAGTTTTTTGCCCCTTCTATTCAAAAATACAAACTCCTCATGGCCTTTTGCAACCGGCTGGTGCCGCCTGACCTCCTCTAAATACATTTGTAGGTATTTTAAAGCATCCTTTCCAATAGGAACCAAACGTTCCTTATTGCCTTTTCCCAGCACTCTCAAAAACCCAATTTCGCTATAGATATTACCCATTTTGAGGTTGATCAACTCACTGACCCGTAAGCCACTGCTATAAAGCACTTCAATAATGGCGCGATTGCGGTGACCCTCAGGCTTGCCTAACGCTATGGCGTCCAGCAACTGTGTGATTTCGTGGTAGGACAAGGTGTCCGGCAGTTTACGCCCCAGCTTCGGAGCTTGAAGCAGGGCAGCAGGATCCTCTTCAATGATGTCTTCGTACACCAGATACTTATAAAATGCTTTAATGCCGGAGATGATCCTTGCCTGCGTAAATTCAGAAATCTCAAGGCTGGCTAAGCCAGTTACAAAGGATCTTAGGTGTTCAAGCTGAATGGCCTCCGGCCCCAATGAAGGGAAATTTTGTTCCACATACCGACGAAGCTTATCGATATCCAGCACATAAGCCAACTGCGTGTTGTCGCTTAGCGCTCGCTCTATCTTTAGATAATACTGAAATTGCTTAATTCGACTCTCCCAAGACATGGCCTCGCTTTAAATTCCCGAAAGATAAATAGAATCAACCTTATAAAAAGAATGAAAAATAAATAGATGCCTTAATGTGGGATTGCTTAATTTTGAAGGGATTTTATACAATCACTCAACTGAGGTGACTTAAACAATATCAAAGTGAAGATCATCATTATCAACGGACCCAACTTAAACCTATTGGGTAAGCGGGAACCGGAAATTTATGGAAGTGCCACCTTTGAGGATTTTTTTCAAACACTTAAAGAAAAACATCCTTCACTCCAACTGGAATACTACCAAAGTAATGTTGAAGGGGAGTTAATCAACAAAATACATGAGGTAGGTTTTAGCTACGATGGCATCTTAATCAATGCCGGCGGCTACACCCATACTTCAGTGGCTATTTCAGATGCTATCGCAGCAGTGACTACACCCGCACTGGAGGTGCATATTTCCAATATCTACAAACGGGAGGAATTCCGGCATAAAAGCATCATATCCAAAGAATGCATAGGAATGATTGCCGGCTTAGGCCTCATAGGTTATGAATTGGGTATTCAATATTTCCTCGACAAAAACAATTAAATCTCATGACATCTTTTTCTCCGGGACCATCTAAGGTCTATGACCAACTACCTATATATTTAAAGGAGGCCTACGATCAGGGCATTTTAAGCGCTAACCACCGCAGCTCCTTATTCATGCATCTCTATCAGGAAACGGAAGAGCTAATCAAAGAAAAGCTTGATATACCTTCCAGCTACAAATTGCTATTCACCTCCAGCGCGACAGAAAACTGGGAAATTATCGCCCAGTCAGTAGTGGAGAGGTCCTCCTTCCATATTTATTCAGGTGCTTTTGGCAAAAAATGGTATGGATTTGCCCAGCATATCCAGCCTGCTACAGGCGCGCTGCAGTTAGACAAAGATGAAGAGTTGGATGTCGAAGCCTTGGAAATCGGTGATGATCATGATCTGATTGGCATTACACAAAATGAGACCTCAAATGCCACACAGGTCAGCAACGAGCTTATTGCTGCGGTGGGGGCACGATTTCCGGAAAAAATGATTGCCGTGGACACCACCTCTTCCATGGCCGGTATTTATCTTGATTTTAACAACGCGGACATATGGTATGCTTCTGTACAGAAATGCTTCGGACTCCCTGCAGGATTAGGGATTCTGATCCTTTCGCCCAAGGCTATTGAAAAAGTCGAAAGAAAAGGCGAGAAAGGACGGTACAACAGCCTATCCTTTATGCTCGAAAATGCAAAAAATTATCAAACCCATTATACGCCAAACGTATTGGGTATTTATTTGCTCAACCGGAGCCTTAAGGACATCCCATTTATTTCGGCAACGGATGCAAGGACAAAGCAACGGATGCAAAGACTGGAGGAGACAATTTTGCAGACACAGTCGTTGCATTTTCTCATACAAAACCCCAAGACAAGAAGCAGAACAGTGCTAGGTATTGCTGGGAAAGAGGAATTTGTGTCGCAGATTAAAAAAGCTGCTGAAGCTGCCGGTATGCAGATGGGTAGCGGATATGGGGCTTTGAAGCCCACTAGCTTCAGGATTGCGAATTTTCCTGCAGTGACCGATGAAGAATTTGAAAAGCTAATTGCTTTTCTACAGCAATATTGACAGAGACACATCTCTTTATAGCCGGTGTCAGCAGGAAGATGAACTTTCATGAAGCACTGTGCCTTACTCCTTATAGGGTAAATCTATGTTTAATTTGAAAGAAATATTTTCTGTTACGCTGATTCTTTTCTCTGTGATTGATATTTTGGGATCTATACCCATTGTGATCAATCTACGAAAAAAGGTGGGGCACATACAATCGGAGAAAGCAACCATTGCCGCAGGCATATTAATGGTGTTGTTTCTCCTTTTGGGCGAATCTATACTAAGTCTTTTCGGGATAGGCGTAGAGGACTTCGCCATCGCCGGAGCTTTGATCATCTTTGCTTTGGGTGCAGAAATGATCCTAGGCATTGAAATCTTCAAGCCTGATGCCGAAGCCAGCGCCACCAGCACCTCCATTGTACCTATCGCTTTTCCGTTAATTGCGGGTGCAGGGACTTTGACCACCATATTGACGCTAAAGTCAGAGTTTTCTCAAAGCAATATCGCCATCGGTATCATGATCAACTTAATTGTCGTGTATGTTGTACTGAAAAGCACCAATTGGTTGGAATATAAGCTAGGGAGAACTGGCTTAGACGTACTGAGGCGAATATTTGGGATCATTTTGCTCTCAATCGCGATCAAAATTTTCAAATCCAACCTTGGCGGATTCTAATCGCTTCCAGCCTGCAAGTATCATGTCAGAAGGTATCTTCTGACATTTTATTATCTATTTTGAACCATGATAATTATTTATACAGATGGAGCTGCCAAGGGAAATCCCGGCAAGGGGGGATATGGCACTATTCTGATCTATAAAAACCACCGAAAAGAGCTCTCGGAAGGCTTTCGATTGACCACCAACAACCGGATGGAACTGTTGGCAGTCATTAAAGGTCTAGAAGAACTGAAGGTGGAAGGAATTCCAGTTACCATCTATTCTGACAGCAAATATGTAGTAGATTCTGTTACCAAAGGCTGGATATGGAGCTGGCAAAAGAAGGGATTTAAAGATAAAAAAAACGTCGACCTTTGGAAACGGTACATCCCTTTACATCTCAAATACAAGCCCCGCTTTGAATGGGTAAGGGGGCATGCGGGGAACGTCGAAAACGAACGCTGCGATCGTCTGGCGGTAGCTGCTGCAGAGTCGGATCAGCTTCAGGTAGATCGGGGATATGAAGCTGAAATGCAAAAGGGGCTTCTTTAGCCTATTCGCCCATGGCTAATACCTTTTTTCGGTTTAAAAAATTTATCATTCATCAGGATCGTTGCGGGATGAAGCTCAGCACTGATGCTGTTCTACTCGGTGCCTTGGCTTCCTATACTACTCCTCAAAAAATTTTGGATATAGGCACAGGTACGGGAGCCATTGCCTTGATGCTCGCCCAACGCTATCCATATGCGACCATAGAGGCGGTGGAAATAGACAAAGAAGCCTTCGACCAAGCCAGTGAAAATGCGGCGCTCAGCCCTTGGAATGACTACATCAACATTTTTCATCGATCGTTTCAAGAGCATGCGCAAGAAAGCATCGGTGCCTTTAACTTGATCGTTAGCAATCCGCCATATTTCCCGGATCATATAAAATCCCAGGATCAACAAAGAAACTTGGCATTGCACAATGATGCTCTTCCTTTCACAGAGCTCATTGATGGCGTAAGCAAACTGTTAGCACCTTCCGGACAGTTTTGGGTGATTCTACCTGAGCGCCAAATGGTGGACTTGGAATATCTGGCGGTGTCAAAAAATCTATTCCCTCAAGAAAAAGTTGCGATACATAATCATCCATCAGGGCGGGTCCTAAGGGTAATTCAGGCTTTCGGCTATCATCAGGCAATTTTCAAGGAACGCCGCCTTTACATCAGAGATGAAAAAAGAAACTACAGTTACGAGTACAAAGCGCTATTGAAGGATTTCCTATTGGACTTTTAATAAATCTTCATCATAGTAAAAAGCCGCTCTGAGAGCGGCTTTTTACTTTTATCAACTGAACCTTACTTAAAAGTCACCGTTTCAACCTTACTCACCAAAGTCATCGGCATGCCCGGCATTTGAAGGTTCATTTCCATCGGAAATTTAATCCCTTCTACAGTTTCATATTTCTTATAACTCACTGTGCCAATGGTTGGGCTTTCACTTCGGATCTTCAAACCATTATCTACTTGGTAATAATTGGTCAAGGCGGAGCCCGTTGGATTGGTTACTGTCACTTTATACGCTGCGACTCCGTCCACATCCTGAATTCCATCTAAAGCTAGGCTGTACCCCATTTCTTCATAGTGGAGTTCTGGGAAAATAAACATACCCATCTTAGCTTCCTCATACTGCTCGTCTGTCATGCTCATGGTTTGTCCTTGGGCAGAAATGGTCGCCTTACCATTCTCCATAGTAACCTGCTGCATCACCTGCCCCATAACACTCACTGCCTGCTCAAACTTCATCTGATCAAGATCATGAACGGTATTGATGGTCAGTTGTTGTCCCTGAATTTCCGAAGTTTGGGCTATTTTGGCACTTCTGATGGCAGAAGCTTTCTCTTTCCCCCCAATGGCGGTTACGTAGTTGTCAATTACTTTTTCCGCAGTCATATCGGCATCCACTGCCATTTCCTTGGCCTCCTCTCCGGTGTTGGTATAGGCTTTGACTTCACCAAATTGAGCTACCTTATCTTTAAACTCGCTTCCATTGCCTACGATGGTAATGTACATATTGTCGGGACGGATATATTTTTTGGCCGCAGCATTTATATCCTCCACAGTGAGCGCATTTAACCGTTGTAGGTAGGTGGAATAGTAATCCTCAGGCAGACCGTAACGGGCAATGTTTATGGCAAAGCTTGCGATGGTGGATGGTTGTTCCAATGAGCGGCCAAAGCTTCCGCTCAAATTAGCTTTGGCTTCCTGCAATTCATCCTCGGTAATACCCTTATCAACGATGCTCCTGATTTCATATATCATTTCATTCAGCGCCGAATCGGTTACTTCTGTTCTCACTGAAGTGCTGGCGACGAAATTAGCGATTAATTTATCAGAGCCTATAGAAGAACGGGCCCCATAGGTATAGCCTTTCTCTTCTCTAAGCTTCATATTCAAGCGGGAGTTAAAACCTCCCCCAAGGATATATGAAAGTATCCGGCTACTCAAAAAATCCTCTTTGGCAGGATTCATTTCTAAAGGATATGCCATTTTTATCACTGACTGAACGGAAGCTGGCCGATCGACCACCGCTACTTTTAACTTTTCAGGCGCTTGAGGCGTGTCGTATTTTTTACTTGGCACTTCACCACGCTCCCACTTGCCAAAGTATTCATTCACAACCTTTTCAGCCTCTTTGGCATCAATGTTACCCACAATAGCTAAATAAGCAATATTTGGCTTGAAGTACGTTTGATAGTAGTTTTTAATATCCTCAACAGTAATATTCTCGGTAGTCGCCTCGGTTTGATTTTCACCATAGGGATGCGCTTTTCCATAAACCAAAGCATTGGTCAAGAGAGAAGAAATGGCATCTGGATTATCCTTGGCAGCGGCCAGACCGGTGATCGCCTGCTTCTTGAGCTTATCCAACTCCGATTGGGGGAATGTGGGATTATACAGCACATCTGCCATCAGTTCCAAAATCTTGGCCTGATGCTTCTTCAAAGAAGATGCATATAAGGAGGTGGAGGTGGCGCTTAAGGAAGCCCCGATAAAATCTACTTCTTCATCTAGCTCATCCTTGGTTCTGCTCGCGGTCCCAGCAGTCAACATCTCTCCTACAAAGCTAGTCATGCCAGCCTTGTCACCCTCCACTAGCGGGTCTCTTTCCAAAACCAAGGAGAAGGTAACCCGCGGCAGTTTATCATTTTCTACTACAAATACCTTCAGCCCATTGTCTAAAGTAAATTGCTCAACCTCGCCTAGCTTAATCTCAGGAGCAGGTCCTGGCTCAGGCAACTTGGTTCTATCTATCTGGGCTATTGCTACCGTATTAATGAGCAGGCCTATGATCAGAAATATATATGGCTTTTTCATATTTGTCATGTTTTTGGTAAAAAATTACTCCGTGGCTTGTGCAGATTTAGGCAAATAGTGCAACACCACTCTCCCGCCCAAGGTCATATACGCTCGCGCTACCCGCTGGATGTCTTCCTTGGTCACTTTGCGATATTGATCTAGTTCCTGATTAACAAAATCAGTGCTCCCATAAAACACTTTAGCCTCAGCAAGGTTTTGAGCAATGCCCGCCATAGACGAATTCTTGCTTACCAAGTCATTTTCTATAATATTTTGAAGCTTCTGGAAATCCTTGTCCGAAATCCCTTCTTCCTGCACTTGCCTGATCAGTACGTCAATTTCTTTCTCCAAGTCTGCAGCTTCTATGCCCATATTGGCGATACCGTACATAATAAATAGCCCTCCATCTTCTAGGTCTAAAGGAAAGGCCGACACCGCCAATGCCTTTTGCTGCTTGTCCACCAATTCCTTAGTCATCAAAGATGAATTACCTCCCGTCAGATAGGTAGACAGCATCGACATGGCATATGAGTCAGCGTGATCTTTGCGTGGGATGTTGTAGGCTTGGATCACCGCTGGAATCTGGATATTATCATAAACAATATCCCTTATCTCCTGGGTTTTTCTGGGCTCTTCCACATTGGGTCGATAAACCTCCTTTGTGCCTACAGGAATGTCAGAGAAATAAAGTCTTACCCACTTTTCGGTTTGATCATAGTCAATATCCCCGGCAATAGACAAAGTAGCATTATTAGGTACATAGAAATCTTTGTAGAACTGGACGAATTCATCCAAAGTGGCTGCATTCAAATGATCCATAGATCCAATCGGCGCCCATTGATAAGGATGTTTGGAATAGGCCCTTTTTAGGGTTTCACTTAAGATACTACCGTAGGGTTGGTTATCGATTCTTTGACGCCGTTCCTCCTTCACCACTTCCCGCTGAGTATCCACACCTACCTGGTCTATCTTAGCATGCAGCATTCTTTCGCTTTCCAGATAGAGCGAGAGCTCTAGATAATTGGAGGGAAGCAGCTCATAGTAATAGGTATGGTCATTGGAGGTAAAGGCGTTCAGGCTACCTCCCGCTGATTCCACAATTTTGGTATATTCTCCCCGCCCGATATTTTCAGTACCCTCAAATAGCAGGTGCTCGAAGAAGTGGGCAAATCCAGTACGTTCGGGATCTTCATTTTTCGAACCGACGTGATACAATACCGATGTAACAATAATAGGGGTGGTATTGTCCCGATGCATGATGACATGCAATCCATTGTCTAAGGTGAATTCTTTGAATTCAATCCTGTTTTGCGCCATTACCGACGAGCTAAAAAAAACTGCCAGTAAGATCATGAAGTTGATTCTTATCATATTGATCTTGTTAAATTCAGCAAAGAATGATTTTATAAAAACTGTAGAACAATCTTCTAAACCGCAACATGGGCTGGTGGAAGACACCAGCCCTCATAAAACTACAAAATTAAAACAAAAAAATCCGGATTTTTTTACGTCGAAATATAAGACGCCATGTCTCACTTGAAAGCATCTCTGATCAAAGATAGATCTGCTATTGCCTGAAGGGTTTTGGTCTTGTGCTCCAACAGCTCTGCCCTCAACCTTGCTGAAAGACCGGGTTCTTCCAGCAATTCATCATATTCCTCCACGGCTGCCTTTTCTCCACGGATACATTCCTCACACACTTCATCTTCATTATTATGCACTAAATTGGTTTTAAAATTCATCCACGTACGGTGCAAAAAGCCCAAAGCGCTTCCCTCTTCAGTGGGTGCCCCTCCCAATAGCATGATTTCTTGTCTCATCTCTTGTCCAAAGCGGATCCGCTCCTTAGCTTGTTTGATGAGATAATCCTTTAATGCTTCATTCTCGACATCTCTGGCGGCATCTTTGTAACCATTGATGGCGTCATAATTTCTTTCCAGTACGTCATTCAATTGGGAAGCTAGCTCTTGTGGCGTTTTCATTTTTGAGAAGGTTTAATTAAATAAAATCATTAAAATCCTGATGATAAAGCCAAAGATATGCCAATCCGAGCTGAGTTTTTTGCCTTTTCAGTGGGGATGTCTTCAAAAGAAAAGGAGGCTTAAGCCCCCTCTTCGATTTCCAACATAAATTTTTTTCCACCTCCCATGCTAAGCCCCCACTTTTTCAACAGAGGCTGCTCCAGCGCTCGCTCTCTGTATTCATCTGGTGTCATGATGGGAATGCCATAAACAATGGGATAATATCTTCCGCAATGCGAACAGGTAAGCAATCCCTCTTGAATGGTTTCATCTTGTTTCTTAGCAAAGACCTGTAGCGACAAATCATTTTTATCTTGGGGACAACAGAGTTTGTTTATTAGGGATAATTTCATTTTTCAAATTTCTTTAAGTTGTTGGAATAAATTAAAGCAGCGGACTTTGGATGCTCATGGCTAAGTATACCGGAGATGACGGCTACGCCGGCTATATCCAAGGCTTCAAGCTGGGACATATTTTCTGGTGTTATGCCCCCCGATACAAATAGCGGCAGGTTTGTGAGGTCTCTTGCCTTTTGTATCGTTTCAGGCGTAACTATCTCACAATCGACTGCAGAACTCGAGGGGAACATAGCGCAAAAGGAGATATAGTGTATTCGCTGTTGCTCTGCCCATTCGACCACTCGAAGATCATTCCCACAGGTGATGCCAATAACAGCTTCGGCCTGTAAGGCCTTTCGGATTGTATCAAAGTCAGCAGGGATTTGATCAAAATGGACGCCCGACAATCCCGTACCCTGCAGCAGCTCCCAGTCTTCATTGATCAACACCAACACGTGAAATGGATTTGCTATTGTCACCACATTGTCGATCAGCGCTCTCTTATGGTGCAGATCAAAATCAGGTGGCCAATTGTTCCAAATCTGGAGAAGCTGTACGCCACCTTCAAGTGCAGCCTGGAGCCGCTTAAGCAACAAATCCCTTTCCATAGAAGGATCAAGTACCAGATACAATCCTTTGGGTATGCTTCTTATGTTCTTCATTTCCAATTCGCACGATATGCCTGAAAAAAAGCCTCCCAATAAGGGTCGGGGCCCACAAACGCCAACGGTTTTGCCTCCCCATCTTCTATTATTACATTTGTGGAAGGTTTAGCGGTAAACTCCCCCACCACAGCAGCTGATATACCGACAGCATGCAGACGGCGGAGGAGAATGTCCTCTTTGCCCCTTTTCACTGCCATTACCATAGATCCTGCGCCAACAGAAAACCTCGGATCAATATTAAATAAGGATGCAATCTGCCGTTGGCTGTACCCTATAGGTAAAGCATCATTGTTTACCTGAACAGTACAACCCGAGGCCTCCGCCATTTCCAAAATCGCTCCGAGCACTCCCCCTTCTGTCACATCATGCATTGCTTTCAATTCTTGATAAGGCTCCAGCACCTCCCTCGCCAACAAAGCTTCAGGGAGAGAAGAAGTCCTGTAGAAGTTTTCACAGGCGGTATCATATACTTCCCTTCCCAGTTTATTGATGACCGTTTGGGGGAAACTCATCGCGAGAATGGATGTAGAAGTCATGGCTGCTTCCTTGGTCAACACAACAAGGTCTCCAGGTTTTGCTCCCGAACTAACCAGTATCTTATCCAGCGGAGCCGTCAAAAACATTGTCCCTGCTCCTGATACCGTTGAGTGCTGACCTTGGATCAAGCCAGTATGTCCACCGGTTATGGCAACGCCCAATTCATCGCAAAACCGGTGAATATGCAGCCAATAATTTTCAAACTCGTCTACGGCCATGCCAGGAGGTAGATTCAACACCATCTGCGCGTACATGGGAGCAAATCCCGTAGTAGCCAAATCATTGGCGGTCAGGTGTACCGATAGCCAAGCAGAAGCCTGCATTCCTATGGCAGGAATTAAGGAAAGCGGATCACTTGACACTGCCATTCCAAGATTGTTTCCCAGATCTAGAACGGCCGTGTCAACCCCATAATGTGGACCTGCAAGTACCTCAGAACGGTATGCACCAGTATTAGGCTTTATTAAATCTTGAAAAGAGGGGGCTGTGATTTTGCCGGAAAAAACATCAAACGCTGTCATGCTGATCCTCTAATTTTACATACAAACCAAAGAAATCACCGTAAGGTATTCCCCATTGCTGAACTGGAAACCATTGGGGCAAGCCAGTCGCTGTCCATTCTATGCTATAGTTACGTCCCTGCAAAGCTTCTTCTATAACTGCCATCAGCTTTTTTGGGGTATAGAAGGTTGCTGTTACATAAAATGGATTTTTCCCAAATCGCTCTTGAATTCTGCGGCGGACGACTTTGGGAGAATTACGGTTCATCATCCCGAAGACAATGCCATACTTTCCCACCCTAGCCGCTTCCCGAATCACCTGTACGGGGTCTCTGTAATATTCGAAAGTGGTAATGAAAGCAAGGGCATCGAAGGTACCATCTTTAAAAGGCATAAAGTGGGAGTCGGCCAACACCAAATCTCCATCAAAGAGGTGCGCCCCCTGCCCAAGCATGAAGGGTGAAATATCGCCCCCACTGGCGTCTATGCCGATTTCTTTCCACCAGCGGGTAAAACGGGTCGTTCCACAACCAAACTCCAAGAGCGTATGCACCCTCTTATCTTTTTTGATAAGCTGGGCGATTATTTTCTTTTGCCAAACCTCTGCACGTTTGTAGCGGCCCTCATACCAAAGCTCATAGGTGTCGGTATGCTTGCGGTTAAAAAACCATTCTTGGCGTCCTTGCCATTGTTGGAGATCCTGAGTGATTAGATCAAATTTTTCTTCTACCATAGTCCTATCGGGTCATTTAAATGATTAAATGCCTGATTGGTTAAAGCAGCAAAATGAGGGAGATGTGAAAATACGGACGGGTAATTTTTACAGTTCCTACGCTGGCATTATCCAGATCAGGTCGGGTATGATCTCAGCCTAACCATTTGGTTAAGCACCCCTTGTAACAAAAGCGAATATAGCCAAAAATTATAAGATTACCACAAAGTGGTGGTTTGGCTAGCAAAAAGCCTTCACACCATTGTGCCTGCTCAAAGAAATCCCATACTGATGATCCCCGTCATCATCAGCAACTTGGATAGTAGACTTAGCTGAGTGAAGTGGGCCTTGCGGTCAGCCATATATATCTTATATAAAAAAAGGAAGAAGAGTACACTGAGGCATCCAAAATAGTAAAACAGCAGCTCATTATGCAGCTTATAGGTAACGACCACTATGGATAAAATAAAAACACCTGCAATCAAGAAAATCACATGCTTTGTTTTTCTAAATCCTAAAACAATGGGAAGCGTCTTACTCCCATGCTTTCTATCCCCGTGACGGTCCTCTATATCTTTTATTATTTCCCTAATAAGGTTGATGAAAAACGCAAAAATGGCATAGGTTAATACCAGAAGCTCGTTGGTGTGATAATAAAAACCAATAATGTAGATGGCTAGCGCCGTGAGCAGCGCTACTACCAAATTCCCAACAAAGGGAAGGCGCTTAAGGGAGTTGCTATACAGCCATAGCAAAAATGAAGCAATGAGAATGATAAATCCCACTTTTAATCCGAGCATTATTCCGATACCTATTCCAAGTAGGTTAAAAATGGTGTGAAGAAACATCACCATCCGCCTCTTTATATTCTTGCCCACCACTACCTCTTCCGGCTTATTGACATAATCGATTTTTACGTCATAATAGTCGTTGATCATATACCCAGAGGCAGCAATTAATACGGTGGCCAAGACCAATAAATAAAGTTGGACATCCGACAGAATGGGTTGACCCTCTGGAGTCACTTCCACCAGAAAATGGGCCGTCATCAACTGGGCAAACGCCATGATCAGCAGGTTGACCGGCCTAATGATTCTAAAAAAAGCAGAAAAACTAAACACTCTTCTGGCAATCATAATTCAAAAGTACGCTAAAGGGGACAAGGAGTTGGCAATCCTAGTGATTATTTGTCAAATGACAAGTTTTTGTGCAGTCATCAGCTAATAAAAGGCACTAATTGTGCAAATAATGGCGCTTTAATTTGAATCAATGATATCCTGTGATATCACTCTGTAAATTTCCGCCAGCTGCTCATTATAATTTAAAAACTGGTAATGCGTCTCTAAAGTGCTGACATCTCCTCTAAGCGCCGGGCCAGTCTGGGCTGCTTTAGCGCCCATTTGCAAACTTTTGTTGATCTGTTCGATGATAAGTGGCTTCAGCATTTCAAAATCCAGTCCTTGCCTGCCCATGATATCTTCGGCAATTCGCAGCAGGTGGTTGGTGAAATTGCTGGCAAATACGGCAGCAACATGCAGCGCCATCCTGTCTTTGGACTTGACTACATATTGCTGTGGCGATAAGCTCTTTGCGAGCCCCCTTAGCTTCTGTAGCACTTCATGATCATCAGATTCTAAAAGAAAAGGAACATCATCAAAATCGATTTCACGGGATTTGCTAAAACTCTGCAAGGGATATAAGATGCCGGTGTAGGTCGCCGAGCTATACGCTAAAGCTGTAAGTGGAACGCTTCCCGATGTATGCACCAAAATACTTTCTTCGGGCAAAATAATGGAATCGGCGATGGCGGGTATGGCATGATCGCTGACCGCAATAATGAAAATCTCTGCCTCACTTTCTGAAAAGTCCAAATCATCTTTAGGATCTGTAGTATACAAGCGTCCAGTGATCTTGGCTGCCCGGTGAATATCTCTACTGTACACCTCGGTAACGGTATGACCGGCATTCTCCAAGGCTGGCGCCAAATGCCAAGCTACATTACCTGTGCCGATGATCGCGATCCTGAATTTCATTATGGGAAGTATCTGGTTATCCCCTAAATATAAAAATTTGAAAACTAACCACTAGCTAAAGCTGATAATCGAACCAACAAAAAAGCCACTCGTTACTTAGCGGCTTTTGTATGTTCAGCTGTTATTCCAAACCTTTATCTCTCATTTTAACAAACTCGTCATATCTTCTGTATATCGCAACGCAGAAGCCAATCAACATAATAACGGTACCTGCCCACAACACATTGATATGTGGCTTCACCAATGCCTTCATCACGATATAATCCTTTTGATATGTGTTGACTTTAAAGACAAACTGGTTTTTCTCCGGTACAATATTATCTATTTCGACCTTTACTCCAAGGTCATGATCAATATAAGGAATCTTACCGATCTGATTCTCCCTGATCAAAAAGACCGGTTCCAGATTGATTTCCACATCGTTGTCCAACACGGTCAACTTGGCTTTCACGGCAATATCTCCTTCTTGGAGTTCGTACCCCTCGATTTCATCTAACACCTCTCCCCCAGCAAAGTCGGTCACAAAATCGTTGATAAAGAATTGCTCCCCTGGCGAAACTTCGTAAAACTGGTCTTCCTTCCACTCCGGTTCCTCATAATCATTAATTGCTGACACATGGGTATAGAGGTCCATGCTAAGGAAATTTTTAGAATCAGGCGAGGATATCAATCCCATGGTCGGGTTTGGCTGAGACATGGGATATAGGGTAAATTTATGCTCTTGATCCTGATAATACTCGACTTTAAAATAGCTGTTGTCTTCCAACACAATATCTACCGTATCCCCTTTCGCATGGTATTGTTTTCCATTCACCACAATATCATCCAGGCAAATTGCTTTTCCAATACCATCAATGGACAACAATTTGTCCGCCTTCACGTAATCCGGCACTTTCTTCACCTTTTTGTATCTCCCCCTATAGATCACATCATACCCTTTCATCTGCAAGGGCTTGTTGATCCAAAGAAGTACATTTTCTTTGTTTAGCTCGTCTTCCCAATCCCTCTTGTAGGTCAAGCCGGACATATTTACTGAGATGACATCAGAATATCCTGATGAGAACATCGTCCCTATCAGTATCATACCCAAACCGATATGGGCGATGGATCCTCCAGTGAGCTTAAAGGTTGATTTCTTCAGTAGCCTCACCAAAATGGCAGCATTAGCCACAATGGTAAATGCCCCGGCAAGAACCACCACGATGTACGAAATATTATACACCTTGCCCAAAGTAATAATGACAGCTCCTACCACCAGAGAGATAATATAGGGCGTGATCAGCGCATTTTTAAGTTCTTTCTTATCCATCTTGTTCCACCAGAAGAACTGACCCAAACCGGTCAAGATCGCCAGTACCACGGCAAACCACAGTTGGAATTTCGTATAAAACTCAACTTGATCTGCCGGAGGTGCCATGTTAGATATCCCTCCAAAAATTTCCACTATAGCATTATAAACAGGAATGGAGGTAGGGATGATCACTTGAAAAGCCATCAAACCCAAAGTTGTAGCGCCGATAAAAATCCAAAATTCTCTGGAATAAACTGATGCCTCCCGCTCCGATGTGGGAATATACTTCCATGATTTTGCGGCCAGAAATATGGCTACAAAGGTGAAGAACAGCATATAAAGCAGCAGTTGTCCTGAAAGTCCCAAATCTGTAAATGAGTGAACAGAACTGTCTCCCAGTACCCCGCTTCGCACCAAGAAGGTAGCATAAAGCACCAAGATAAAGGAAGTGATGACCAGCACCATGGATGTTTTCAAAGCGGTGCTGCTCTTTTTGTAGGTGATCATCGTATGGATGGCGGCTACAAGGATCAACCAAGGCACATACACCGCATTTTCCACGGGGTCCCAATTCCAATAGCCGCCGAAGTTTAGCGTCACATAGGCCCAATAGGCGCCCATGATAATACCCATACCTAAAATCATGGCGGAAAAGATTGCCCAAGGCAACGCTGGTCGGATCCATTCATGATAACGTTTGGTCCACAGCCCAGCCATCAGGAAAGCAAAAGGCACCAAAGTAGAGGCATATCCTAAAAACAAAGTTGGAGGATGGATCACCATCCAGATGTTTTGCAGGAGCGGGTTAAGACCGGTTCCATCTTCAGGAACAAATTCTGGATTGATTTGGAAGATAGGAGAATTGGATACGTCTCTTAACAAAATAAACGGAGAGCTTCCAATTTTCAGATCTCCAATAACAACACCTAGGATCATTGACACCAAAAAGGCCTGCACCAAGGCAAAAACCACCATTACGGGGCCTTCCCAAGATTTATTGGTGTGGATCAAAATCCATCCCAGCACCACATTCCAAAATATCCACAATATGAATGCACCTTCCTGGCCTTCCCAGAAACTGGAAATCATATAATGCAGCGGGAGCGCTTTGGAAGAATGGGAAAACGAATAAAAATACTCAAACCTAAAGTTGTAGATGATATCGAAAAGTGCAACGGCTATCGCTATACTGGCAATACCGTGAACATAAAATGAAATTCTACTAAACCTCTTCCAAGATGGTTTGTCTATTTCTGAAGCTACGGTGTATTGATAATAGGAAAAGGCCGTTACAAGGGAGCTTACAAAAGATAAGATCACCATGAAATGGCCTACATTACCCACGAAGGTATTGATCATGATTCTTTAGGAAAAGGATTCGATACTAAAATGAAGCAGCTTGTACTTCAGTTTCCTGATATTTGGAAGGACATTTCATCAGGATTTTGTCGGCTACAAACATTTTTTCGTTTCTGTATGAGCCTATTACTACAACCTGTTCGGCACGTACAAAGTCGGCTGGAACGGGTTCATTATAATACACTTGTTGTTCTTGCCCTTCACTGTCCACCATCATAAAGGTGAAGGAGGTTTTTTCTTCACTTACTTCCAAACCTACCACTCGGCCCGTTTCATCCTTCTTCAATTCCCCTACCACGTGAATAGGGGAATCATTACCGTTCATGGCTAAAGACTTGGCCGTAGAGAAGCTTTCATAAGTACTCGCATCACCAATGGATGTTACAATAATCATGATTGCAACAGCAATTACGCCCAAACCTAAAATATGTCCCTTTTTCATAATATTTTTACTTAATCCGGAATACGGAATATCAGAGTGAGTTGTTTTTAAATTGTTCTTCAAGCTTGGTGATCTTCCTATCGGTATTGACTACGTAAACCAGGATACCGGCCAAGACTATTCCGATGATGCCTACTAAAACGTAAATCTTTCCTTCAGAACGCATCACGTCCGCCATCTCGACACTTGAGTTTTGATAGTCCTGAGATGTGATCCCGATCTTATCCTGGGCCATTCCATGGAAACTTACCAGGAAAAGAAGAATTACTAACCACTTTTTCATTATACCTGATTTATCAATTGATCTTCTAATTTTCTTACGAGTCGCTTCTGCCTCACTCTAATGGTACTTATCCAGACTCCGAGCAGGGTCCATCCAATAATAGCTGGATAAAATACCCTTCGCAATCCACTATCCAGATCATAGGCATTAAAACCAGGATTACCTCCATTGCCGGGGTGCAAGCTATCTGTCAGTCTCGGCAAAATGAAAATTAAGGGGATGAAAGCAGCAAAAGCAAAAATATTATATACTGCTCCAATCCTCGCCCTCTGGTGCATGTCAGTGAGTGAATTTCTAAGTATCAGATAAGCAAAATAAATAAGAAGGCCGATGGCTGCCGCATTTTGTTTGGGATCCCCGCTCCAGTAGGCTCCCCAAGTAAATTTAGCCCATAACATACCTGTGACAATTCCCAGTACTCCAAACAATATCCCAGCATTGGTAAGCTCCAAGGCCATGTCATCGTTTTTGAGATCATTGGTCCGTAGATATTTTATGCTATAGAGGACAGCACCAATCAACATGAGAATCATTCCAAACCACATGGTCACATGGAAGTGGAGGGCGCGTATCGTTTCGTTTAGAATAGGCAACCGAGGAACGTCAAAGAGCATCCCACCAATGAGGGTGTATGCCAATAACACTACGGTCAGTATCTTCCACCAATAAGCTCTCATTATTGTTTTGGTTTATTAAGCGCAAAAATAAGGGATAAGTTCATGAAAACAGCCCTTTTATAAGCTTTAATTCCGGATAAAGTGAAAGATGGATCCCCGTCATTATGAGCGGAATAGCTATCATTTAATCGCTGGAAGGCGCGTTTAAAGAGGGTATATTTGCAGGATAAAACAAAAGCTGCGCTTATATCTTAACTTCTCCACAAATAAGGAAACAAAATATAAGATGCCGCTCCAATGATAGTGTTGATGGCGAGCAGGGTCAGTAGCTTGTCGACACTCAACCCCCGATCTAATCCGTCTATGGCGTGCTTGGATATGCTGATGGCTAAGAGCAAGATGGGGATGACGATGGGAAAACTCAAAATCGCCATTAACGTGGCATTGTTACCAGCCTTGGAAGCTATTCCTGATACCATGGTGAGGCAGCCTGAGAATCCCAATGATGCTACTACAAGGTTGAGTAGAAATAGGGGCTGATCCTGTATGGGATTACCCATGATTACTCCAAATACGACAAACCCCAATAAGGCTAAAATAAGTGTTAGCAGGGAATTATATAATATTTTAGATAAAATGATGGCTTCCGGAGAAGCCACCATATAATAATACAACTGTCTACCCTGATGCTCTTGTACAAAACTCTTCGCCACCGCATTGACAGCGGAAAACAGCATGATGATCCAGTACAGCGCGTTCCAAGTTGGAACAGAAAGATTGCCTTGATTGGCACCAAAGCTAAGGTATGTGATAAAAACAGCGCTGACCACGTAGAGCAGAATTCCGTTTAAGGCAAACTTTTGTCGCCATTCCAAAGTCACCTCTTTTTTGACCAACACAATGATCTCTTTCCACATAGCCCTACTCGAATGGATTCACATTCATGTTGTACCAGGCAAATGCAAATTTGTCGGCCGTCTCATCCAATATTTTACTGGTTGGCTTACCTGCCCCATGACCTGCATTGGTTTCAATTCTAATGATAACGGGATTGCTGCCTTCATGAGCCTCCTGCAGATGTGCAGCAAACTTAAAACTGTGAGCTGGGACTACCCGATCATCATGATCTGCCGTAGTGACCATAGTGGCGGGATATGAAACGCTTTTTTTCAGGTTATGTACCGGACTATAAGCTTTCAAATAGCGGTACATTTCTTCGCTTTCATCCGAAGTTCCATAATCATAGGCCCAACCCGCCCCGGCTGTAAACTGATGGTAGCGCAGCATGTCCAGAACACCGACTGCAGGAAATGCCACTTTGGCAAGCTCAGGTCTTTGCGTCATGGTTGCTCCTATTAACAACCCACCATTGCTGCCACCACTAATGGCAAGCTTTTCTGATGAGGTATAACCTTCTCGAATCAGGTATTCCGCAGCAGCAATAAAATCATCAAAAACGTTTTGCTTGCGCATTTTAGTACCTGCTAAATGCCATTCTTCACCATATTCGCCCCCACCTCTCAGGTTTGGCACGGCATAGACACCTCCATTTTCCAGCCATACGGCGTTGGCTATACTAAAGGAAGGCGTAAGGCTGATGTTAAACCCACCGTATCCATAAAGGATGGTGGGGTTTTGACCGTTAAGCTCGATTCCTTTTTTGTGGGTAATGATCATCGGTACCTTTGTGCCATCCTTGCTATGGTAGAAGACCTGATGGCTTTCGTATTGATTAGGATCAAATTGAACTTCGGGCTTTACATACAGTTCACTTTTGCCTGAAGCGATATCATATTTATAAATGCTGCTCGGGTTAATGTATGAAGTGAAAGAATAATACAGGAAATCTTCAGAGGCTTTTCCGGAAAAACCACCTGCCGTTCCTATACCAGGAAGGGTTACCGTCCGCTCTTCCTTGCCGTCCAGATCAAACTGTTTTACTTCGGTAATGGCATCCTTAAGATAAGAGGCGAATATTTTCCCTCCCGCGGTGGACGCTTCCAACACGTTAGGTGATTCCGCTATAACTTCTTCGGCATCAACTACACTGGGACTGACAATATCCACCTTAACAATACGGTTGTTGGGTGCATTTAAGTTGGTGAGGATATACAAATGCTCACCATTACTAGTCAGCACATAGTGTGAATTATCCATGTTTTCGACGATAGGCACAATGCCTTTCCCTGGGTTTTGCAAATCCATAAAATACAACTCATTCCCTGTTGTACTGTTGGCAGCAGAAATGATAAGATAGCGTCCATCTTCCGTCACATAGCCACCCACATATCTTCGGGGATTCTCGTCCTTTCCAAAAATAAGTTGATCGTCCGATTGAGGAGTGCCAAGTCTGTGAAAGTAAAGCCGGTGGTTATTGGTCATAGCGGACAATTTGCTACCCCCCGGCTGCTCATAAGTGCTGTAATAAAAGCCTTCATTCCCTTTCCAGGAAATGCCTGTGAATTTCGCATCAGATATTTCATCCGCCAACAACTCCTTAGTCTCGGCGTCCATCACATAGATATTCCGCCAATCGGACCCCGCTATAGATACGGAATACGCGAACAGCCTCCCGTCCTTGGTAAAGGCAGTACCAGCCAGAGAGGTGGTACCGTCCTCAGAAAGTTTATTTGGGTCTAGGAAAACCTCTTCCTCCCCTTGCTCCCCTCTCTTTCTATACAGTACGGACTGGTTTTGGAGACCATCATTCTTATAGTAATAAATATATTCACCGTAGATAAATGGTGCGGATACTTTCTCATAATTCCATACTTCCTCCAGCCTGTCACGAATCTTCTGTCTAAAAGGAATTTTCTCCAGATAGGCATAAGTCACCTCGTTTTGAGCGGATACCCACGCTTTTGTGTCCTCGGCGTGATCATCCTCCAACCAACGATAAGGGTCTGCTACCTGTTCACCCCAATACTCGTCAATATGATCTATCTTTTTTGTGTCCGGATATTCCAAGGTGATTTGCTCGAATTGTTGTTCCTTGTTGGCACAGGCCAATAAACATGTTGAAGCCATAGCAATTGCAAGGAGTTGATGATTGTTTTCCATGATAATGTCTTTCACTGAGTGCTATAAAGAAGATGAGGATCAGTACTGTCAATCAATCCACTCAAATCCAACATAAGGCACCAGCACGTCGGGTATTCTAATGCCCCGTTTTGTTTGGTTGTTTTCAAGAAGCGAGGCTACAATCCGCGGCAGGGCAAGTGCACTTCCATTTAGGGTATGGGCAAGTGTTGTCGTCTTTTTCCCTTCTTCCCTGAACCGTAATTTCAAGCGGTTAGATTGATAGGTTTCAAAGTTGCTAACAGAGCTTACCTCCAACCACTTTTCCTGTGCTGCAGAGTATACTTCCATATCATAGGTGAGTGCAGAAGTAAAGCCCATGTCGCCGCCGCAAAGTCTCAACACACGATAAGGAAGTTGCAGCTTCTGCAAGAGGTTTTGCACATAGTTACTCATTTCTTCTAAAGCCTCATAGGACTTTTCAGGATGTGTTATCTGCACGATTTCTACCTTGTCAAACTGATGAAGTCGGTTGAGTCCTCTCACATGTGCTCCCCAACTACCGGCCTCCTTTCTAAAGCAAGGGGTAAAGCCCACATTTTTGATGGGAAACTCCGCCTCGTTCACAATGACGTCGCGGTAAAGGTTGGTAATGGGAACTTCCGCAGTGGGAATAAGATATAAATTTTGGGAAGCATCAAAGTACATTTGACCTTCCTTATCCGGAAGTTGTCCCGTTCCGTAACCGCTGTCTTCATTGACAAGGATAGGGGGTTGTACTTCGTTGTATCCATAGCGAAGGGCTTCATCCAAGAAAAAATTAACTAGACCACGTTGCAGACGTGCACCTTTACCTTTATAAACAGGAAACCCAGCACCGGTAATTTTCGCCCCTAGCTCAAAATCAATGATATCGTATTTCTTGATCAGCTCCCAATGCGGCTGATTTCCATCATAAAGAGTAGGAAGCTCCCCGTTGGTTAAGACCACTTCATTGTCGTCTGCAGACAATCCTGCAGGTACACTTTCATGGGGCACATTAGGAAGTGTGTACAACAGATCCCTTAGATCAGCTTCAAGCTGATCATAGTTGTTTTCCAACGTCTTTATCTGGGCTTTGATATCCGCCGTACGGGCCTTAATGACCTCAGCTTCTTCTCTTTGGCCGCTTTTCATCAGCGTACCAATTTGCTTTGATATGGTATTAGCCTCTGCTTGCAGCTGATCCCTTTCCGTTTGGGTTTCCTTCCTTTTTTTATCTAAATCAAGAACTTGCAAAAGTGCCTCCTCGGCTTTGGGAAAATTTCGTTTCTTTAAGCCAGTAAGGGCTTTTTCAAAATTCTCCCGGATATAATGAACTTGTAGCATGATTAATTGCTTTGTGGGGTCAGAAGATATATTGCGCAAAGATAGTAAAAATAATAAGCACCTTGATTCTACGATAAACACGTATTAAAGAAGGACTTTGATATCAGCAAAAAATAAATTTGCTATTTAATTTGCCTTGCCGTAATATTGCATATTCGATCATTCAAAATCCCATTCCCGGCGATTTTACACTTATCTGAAGACCTTTTTACACCAATCAACTTAGTCACAGTACTTACTTCATTTCACACCCAAATTACATTCATTCGCTTTTTATGTATAATATAGAAGAACTGAAAATCAGATTGCTGTCTGAATTAAGAGAGATAGCGGAAGAGTTGGGCGTCAAAAATTACAAAACATTGAAAAAAGACGACCTTATTTACGCCATTCTAGACCAGCAAGCTATTACCCCCGAAAAATCCCTCCCAAAGAAAAAGCCTTCTAAAATAGAGCAGGAAGCACCGGAAGCAGAAAATTCTCCAAAAGAAGAAACTCCATCTCAACAGCAAGCTTCCACCACTCCGGAAAAGCCTAAGTTCAAAAGGCAAAATGTAACAGAGATTTCCAAAGGTTCGGCAGAAGCAGAGTCGTCAAAAACTGAAAAGGAAACTAAGCCACCAAAAGAAGAACAGGCGCCGCGGGCGGAACCAGTGAAGGATCAAGCAAAGGATAAAGAACAGCCTAAAAAAGAAAATAAACCTGTACCTTCTCGGGAAGAAATTAAAGCCGAAAGGAATGCGGCTAGAGAAGGTGCTCGGAATATAAAAGAAGAGGAGAGCAGATCCCGTACTTTCAGGCCTAGAAGAAGGGCACTGGAAGAAGATGAGTTAGCTAAAATTGCAGCTGACACTAATTCAGAACCTGAAAGAGAGCTTCCTAGACGGGAGAGCATCCGTGAAATAGAAGAAGGCAACAGTGCAGAAACCGTCGCCCCTACGAAAAGAAAACCTACCATCAGCATTAAAGATTTTGATGGCATTATCGAAAATGAAGGTGTGTTGGAAATTATGTCCGATGGATATGGGTTTCTCCGCTCTTTGGACTACAATTACTTGGCTTCCCCTGATGATATTTATGTATCTCCCTCCCAAATCAAACTTTTTGGTTTAAAGGTAGGCGACAATATTAAAGGTCAAATCAGACCCCCCAAGGAGGGAGAAAAATATTTTGCACTTCTCAAAGTAGGAACGGTTAACGGAAAAACCACGGAGGAAATTAGAGACAGAATTTCCTTTGAATATCTTACCCCGCTTTTCCCAGAAGAGAGGTTGAATTTGACTACCACTCCTGACAATTATTCTACGCGTATCGTTGATTTGTTTGCTCCCATTGGGAAAGGGCAGCGAGGGATGATTGTGGCACAACCTAAAACTGGTAAAACGGTTTTGTTGCAAAAAATTGCCAATGCCATTGCTGAAAACCATCCAGAGGTGCATTTAATGATCCTCTTAATTGACGAACGACCAGAAGAAGTTACCGAAATGGCTCGTTCTGTGAAAGCTGAGGTAATTTCTTCCACCTTTGATGAACAAGCAGAGCGCCATGTTAAAGTGGCTTCAATGGTGTTGGAAAAAGCCAAAAGAATGGTGGAATGCGGACATGATGTGGTTATTCTGTTGGACTCTATTACCCGTTTAGCTAGGGCTTATAATACAGTGGTGCCTTCTTCAGGTAAAATTTTGTCTGGGGGTGTGGACGCCAACGCGCTACATAAGCCCAAGCGGTTTTTTGGCGCCGCTAGAAATGTGGAAAATGGCGGGTCTTTAACCATTATTGCTACTGCATTGGTAGAGACTGGCTCCAAAATGGACGAGGTGATTTTTGAAGAGTTTAAAGGCACCGGCAACATGGAGTTATCCCTTGACCGTAAACTTTCTAATCGTCGTATTTATCCGGCCATTGATGTTCCAGGCTCTGGTACCAGAAGAGAGGACCTCTTGATGGATAAAGAGGAAATGCAGCGGGTATGGATCCTCAGAAAGCTGATGTCAGACATGACCTCGCAGGAAGCAATGGAATTTTTATTGCAACGCATGAAGGGTACCCGCGACAATGCAGAATTCCTAATTAGCATGAATAACTAAACAAAGCATTTTAAACTGATACTGAAGTCCTCTAATCTCTAGGGGACTTTTTTTGTTGTAAAATAACAGGCAGCTGAGGGCAATATTGCTTTAACGCATTAGAAGCTAACACCTAGGGAGAGAAGGTCTGAAAAACTTGCGGCTGATTCATCACCATTAATTGGATGAAATAGATGGCAATGGCTGCCCTACTAAGCCATGCTAGTCATTTGCGACCATTGTACCATCATAGAATAGTGACGATGTGTGCAACGGCAGTAAACAAATAAACTACACGGTCGAAACAGCAACAGCACTTTGGATAACGCCTATTGTACTAATCGAATCGGTTGTTACCCATACGCAGAAGTACGCTCCTTATGCAAAATTAGGAACTCCGTAATTGGGTCCGTGATTCTAAAGCTAGGGAGAGGTAGGTAAGGATAGGTAGGACCGATGTTATATTTTCCAAAAAACAGAAGTAGACCCAGCCTGTACAGTCACAAGTAAGCACAAATGACGAAACAATGGGATCCAAACGTTATTTCGCTGGTCTACAGCAAAATAGGCATAAAAAAGAATAACATTATTAAAAGCAATTAATAAGAACCCAGTGAAAAAATACCCTGTTTTGGGTATTTTTTTATGAAAACCTTTAACCTACCTTTGGATCGGGTGATTAAGCAGCTTTTTATACTAAGTTTACATTATTAAAATCTAAAGAGGGAATTTTTAATTAATTTTTTAAACCCTCTTTTTCTATTCTTGCCCCAAATTTGCCGAAAGTCCGTTACTTTATTATTGAAAAGTCTAACTGTATTGAAGCTGCCAGCATAAATTTTCCATGCGCACACGCACGCCAATTTTTCACTTTAACTCTTTTAGCATTAATTATACAGATAAAAATGAAGTGCCTCCAACCACGGTAATTGGGTCGATAATGAATTTGAGCAGTAAATCCATACCTAAATAACATTTTTAGGCAGATAAACGCTCTATAGGAGGAGAGCTACCAGCTATAGAGCAATAATTACCTCAACCATTTTATAAATTTTGCCAGCATACTCATGTTGTATAATGAGCAAGCAATGAATGCCATTATAACCGCTTAAAAAATCTCCTTCCGTTATGTCATTTGTAACCATTCACAAGCCGGTATTATCTGCCTGTACTGAAAAAAATATGACAAAAAAAAGCCCGCCGTAAAGGCGGGCCAATGGGTACGGGCGGCGACCTACTCTCCCGGGTGTGACCCCAGTACCATCGGCGCTGCAGGGCTTAACTTCTCTGTTCGGTATGGGAAGAGGTGGGTCCCCTGCGCAGGGCCGCCCAATGT
>DATGQZ010000033.1:0-7919 GCA_035303945.1 Cyclobacteriaceae bacterium | reverse complement strand
GGTTGATTTCAACGCCATCTTTACCAAACTTTCACAATATGATTTCGATGGTTGGGCGGTATTGGAATGGGAGTGTGCCATCAAACATCCGGAGGCCGGAGCTATTGAAGGAGCACAATTTATCAAAGACAAGATCATCCGTGTGACAGAAAAGACCTTTGACGACTTTGCTTCAGCAGGTCAGGATGAAAGCCTCAACAGAAAGGTGTTGGGCATCGAGTGAGGACACCGAGGTCAGCATATGGAGTGGTCTTAATGGTCTTCTCGGTTTGTGGCCCCTCCTGTAGTCCCGCAGTCACTAAAAGTCCGGTGCCTACCGAATCTATAATCGGAACTTCGTTCGAACAGCAGCAAGAGGCCATTGCCAAAAAAGGTTGGGCAAAAATCCAGGAAAATGATTGCCCCAGCTGTCATGCTTTAGAACGCAGAAGTGTAGGGCCGGCTTATACGGCTATAGCCACTAAATATCAGGATAATAAAGTGGCTTTAGGGGTACTGGCAGATCGGATTATCAACGGTAGTGTGGGCGTATGGGGAGAGATCCCTATGCCTGCCCATCCAGAAATTTCGAAAGAAGAAGCCGAACAAATGGCTACATTTGTGTTTTCACTTAAAAACTAAATATTCATGAAGAAAACAATGTTATCCTTATCCGCCTTACTGCTTCTCGCCTCTGCATGTGGCACCTCTTCCAATGAGAGCAGCAGCGATGATGTGGCGGTAAACCAAGAAACAGAAGTTATGGCGGAAAATGATTGGATAGAATTATTTAATGGCCAGAACCTGGATGGCTGGAAAGGTTATGGCAAAGATGCTCCAGGCGAAGCGTGGAAGGTAGAGGACGGCGTAATCCATTTTGATGCCAATGCCAAGAAAAACGAAGGTGTCTCAGGTGGCGATTTGGTCACGAAGGACTCTTTTAAAGACTTTCATCTAAAGCTGGAATGGAAGATCTCTGAAAATGGCAATAGTGGAATCATGTTCTTTGTCCAGGACAATGGCGAATTTGGCGCTCCCTATCATACCGGCCCCGAATATCAATTGCTGGATAATGATGGCCATCCTGACGGAAAAATCACAACCCACAGGACTGCTGATCTCTATGACTTGATTCAATCTTCAGAGGAGCCTGTAAATCCGGTTGGAGAATGGAATCAAACCGAGATTATTGTTAAAGACGGGAAGTTAGAATTCTACCTCAATGGTGTCAATACCGTTACCACTACCATGTGGACTGAGGAATGGGATCAAATGGTTGCGGGAAGCAAGTTTAAAGATATGCCTGGCTTTGGCAAGTACAAAGAAGGCCGCATCGTGCTTCAGGATCATAATGATGATGTTTGGTTCAGAAACATCCAGATCAAAAAACTGGATTAAAAATAGAAAGGGGAGACGGCAACGTCTCCTTTTTTTTGGTATATACTGTCTTTCGGAATATCAGCGCGAGGCAAGTTTTTGGCTGTTTTGAAGCAAGAAGCCGGCGATGTCCGCTACTTCTTGTTCAGTCAGTTTCAGCTGCCTTGGCGATGGCCTAGGGCTTACCCGAAGCTGCCTCTTATCTGATATAACGGTAGCGTCCAACATGTGTCTTTGGTTATAAATGTCCATAACCGTGACGACAGGACCATCGGAGAGCAGGATGCCATACAGCATGGCTCCGTTCTTCAACGTGATCAAATAAGGTTCTGAACCGAAGGCAATGCCGGCGTCCGGACGAACAATAGCTTCTAGAAGTCCCAGCTTATCGTACTTTTCACCGATATAGGTCAAGATGGGCCCTAACTCTCCGCCAGTATCACCCATTTTGTGACAGGAAATACAATTGGTGTACATCAAGGTTTGGCCTTTCTCTATATCCGAAGTCAGTTTTCCAACATCTTCCACCATAAAACCTATGGAATCCGCCGGATCGAAAAAGCGGGCAAACAGGGGACTTAACTGCCTGTCTTCCTCTTCAAGCATTTTTCCCCGAACCTGATTGATTAACGTATCTGAAAGGGCATTGCTGCTTGCCAAGTAGACGAGGTGAAGCTTGCCCGCTTTGCTATTCGTCAGTTCAGTGGCTGCAGCTAACCGACGATCCACTCCCAATTCCTTATTGGCCACCTCTTGTCTGAGTCTTAGCAGTTCTGGTTGGGCTTCCGGCAAGCGTGTCCCCGGAGATTCCCAATCGTCAAGAAAAGTGCTCCAATCATTGGTTTTTCTGAACTGCAACCAGTACTGGGACTGCTCAGCTAAGTCATTGGGCAACTTATCCGCCAAGCTGCGGACTGCATTTGCGGACTCTTGAGTAGGTATAAAAGCTAAAGCTACGAGGGCTTTTTCTTTATCCTGTTGAGACAACTTCGTTGAACCTGCCCGTTGATACAACGCCTCTACCGCTGCGGAAGGATGAAGTTCCCATACCACAGAAGCTAAGTTGGCTGGCCAGGCCTCTGGAGCAGGATGGTTAAAATGCGCCAATAGCAAGGGATAAAAGTTCTCTTCTTTACCTTTTAGGGCGATCCCTAAGGCCGACAAGTACCAACGATCATGTCCGTCAAAACTATTCACAAGATCTAGAAGCAGGGAACTGCTTTGCCCTAAGGGAATGTCTTTGAGTGCAATGGCTGTCTCCCTCCTTACAGCAGCGGAAGCGTCCTTTACCAATCGGTTGCAATACTCAACTATTTTCTCGGGCTGAGCTTGGCGCAAAGCCCTCAATGCCGTGATACGTATCTGAGGATCGCTGTCTTGTAGCAGGCCCTCAACTATTGCAATACCCTTTGGTCCAAGTTGTGACAATAACCATACAGCCCGTGCGCGATGATAGGGATTGTCTTCGCCAAGAATGGCTTTTACGGATGGCAACACGGCTTCACCTTGGGATTTCAGCAGTTCAAAACCTTGATTTCGAACATTGATGGCCGTATTCAACAAGGCTAAGATTTGGCCTTCCGTATGACTCAGATCAATGCGCGGTTCTGATAGCTTCTTATCTTTAGGTGCAATGCGGTAGATTCGTCCAAACCCTTCTCTATCGTGCATTTGATGCCCTCCCACGATGGGATCAAACCAGTCTGCTACATAAATTGCTCCGTCTGTCCCGATGGCTACATCACTGGGGCGGAACCACTTGCTCTGGTCTTCCTCCAATTTATTCCACCTGTAGTCGACATTGTCTCTATCCACCGATGCGATAAAGCTCATTCGATCGTCCAAGTTATATCCCGCTCCTTCCAATCGAGGCTTATAGCCAAAAACAATATTTCTTCCGGCATCTGAGCTTAGCAACAGCCCACGGTATTGCTCGCCCAAAGCATCTCCTTCATGCAAGACGATTCCTGTTGGAGAACCTGATCCATACAAATCTCCCACCGGCATGACGCCGGGATCTTCCTGATGCCAATGGGCGGTCTGAATAGTCTGGCCTGGGCGCCGATCAGCGGCCCAAGTACGTACGCCTGTCTCACTAAAGAAACCTGCATTTCCCCCCTCGATAACCCAGCTGGTGCGGCAGGCGGCTTTTTCATCATCATTGTCGTTTTGCCACATGTTGCCGTAGGAATCCACCGCCAACTCGTAAGAATTTCTGAAATTATGTGCAAGTACCTCCAAGCCAGTTCCATCGGGATTAACCCTAAACGCCACCCCTCCTGCCCATATTTTTCCGTCGCTGCTTTTCAGAGCAGGGGTGTTTTTAGTGTTATAGGGCGAGCCGCCGGTATAGACACTTCCGGCCCGTAAAGTTTGTCCGGATTTATCACTCACTTCATGAGGACCTGCATTTCCTGCGATAAAATAAAGTTTCCCATCCGGCCCGGCCACCCCCGCATGCAGTCCATGATCATGGTCAAGTCCGCCAAAGCCCGTTAAAAACACCTCTTTTTTATCGGGTCTGTCATCACCATCCAAGTCCGTGTACACAATGATTGAGGGAGAACAGGAGACAATGACTTTGTTGCCCACCACGGCGATCCCTAGGGGTGAACGCAGGTCTTTATCTTGTACGAATACCTTAGATGAATCCGCAACACCGTCACCATCTGTGTCTTCAAGGATTATCACCCTATCCCCTTCAGGGTTGTGCATGTGACCATCCGCATTGTTAAAATCTCTGTAGTTAACGGCTTCTGTCACCCAGATACGGCCGAAAACATCTACATCAATATTGGTTGGATTAAAGAACTGCGGCGATTCTGCCCAAATTGTTACTTCCAAATCATCCGGAACAAAGAGTACGGGTTTGGTTTCTACGGTAGCAGTTTCATCCCCTTTTGAAGCGCAGGAAGACAAAAATGCCGCGGCTACCAAGGTACAAAGCGTGGCTTTTGGCTTTAGTTTCATGATGATTGTTGAAGGGGGTTATGTACGATTTAATACTTGGCGCAGGTACGCATTATTAGCTTGATAGGCATCGAACATCGCCATGCCCTGTGGGACTGCTCCCTCTATGATGACCCAGCCCTTATAATCTATCTGATGTAAGACCCTTTTCACTCTTTCAAAATCGACTTTGCCTTGACCTAGCAGGTAGCCGTTTTCCTTTGCGTGGATTTCGCAGATATATTTGCTGCCCAGTCTCGCCATTTCCTCGTAAATGTCATATCCTATATGGTTGGAGTTGGCTACATCATAATAGACCCGAACGCTTTCCGACTCGACTGCATCAATGATTTCCAGATGTTCATCTGCGCTAAGCCATGATTCGATTCCCAGGATCACCCCTGCTTTTTCCGCTTTAGGCGCCACGTTTTTTAAACGACGGATGACTTCTGCAGTCCCTGCTTTATCGCCTTTGAGATCGCCCTCTCCGAAGAAGGCCAATAGCACGACCTCACATCCCATTGCTTTAGCCACATCGATGCTGTCACTTACCCATTCCTCGGTTTGGGGAGCAGATTTGTAAGGAGTACTGTTCAATTCACCGATGGCAAGACTGGAGACCTTCACCTTGTGCTTTTTGGCGGCTTGTTTATAGGCCTTCTGCACCTCCGGCACGCGCAGGTGCATGTTGTTTTGTACATTCCCTAAGCTTACCTGTACACCGTCCAAGCCTATTTTCTCAGCCAAGGCCATGGCTTCGACTTTGCTGTGCATCCCGATAGACCAGTCACACGCGCTGATTTTATATCCTTTTCCCCGAGCGGATGAAAAGGCATCCCAGGCCGGAAGGAAGGCACCAGCTCCGGCCAAAGCCACCGTGCTTTTGAGAATTTGGCGGCGCGAATATTGTTATGTCTCCTGCATAGTTGCTTAAATTTTGGGATTATCAGGTGGATTTTGCCTACAGTTCTCTAACCCAAATATTTCTAAAGCTTACCTCACTCCCATGTCCCTGCAGTCGAAGGGAAGCTTTACCATGAGGTTCATACTGCGGGATGCCGATATACTTGATCGTACCTTGGATTTCGAAATGATTGAGGGTCAATATACCGTTGTGCACCAGGGTAATATAGGCGTGTTGCTTTACCGTACCATTATCACGAAAGCGCGGAGCGGTGTAGTAAATGTCGAAGATGTTCCATTCCCCGGTTTTACTGGAGGCATTGGCCATGGGTATCGCCTGTTTATAAAGACTGCCGGTCTGTCCATTGGAATAAGTTGGGGATGAATTTTGATAGGAATCAAAAATCTGCACTTCATAGCGCTCTTGGATAAATACCCCGCTGTTGCCTGAATTGCCTGGTTGGGTTTCGTTCTTAGCGTCCACCGGAAGTTTAAATTCAATGTGAATCTGAGCGTCACCGAACTTCTGAACGGTCTGAATATCCCCCACCTCTTTGTTTACTGTCATTACCCCGTCCTTCAAGTGCCAGGCGGCGGTTGTACCATCTTTGGCCATCACCCAAGCGTCCAGATTGGTGCCATCAAACAGCACGATTGCATCCGAAGGGGGTGCATTGTCACTTCCGGGAGTCACTATTTTGGGCACCGGTTTCCAGATTTCCGTAGCTTCAGGCTTTGTAAAATCCTTTTCAAAGACGTTTTGTCCATAGGTTTTTGTCATCCAGAAGAATAAGGTGCTGAATAATATCAATTTTTTCATGTCGGGCTTTTTCTTTAGCAAAAGAAGAATGGTGGTATGTAAACAAGTATAATCAAATAGAAATAGGCGTTGATCTTTTTATCAATTCCCAGCTCTTTCACACAATATAAATATATGAGCTGAAAATTATATGGTTTGAGATGATTTTAGTAGTAGATTGTTTTGCCAAGTCTAGAAAGGAATATTTCGACCATTGCTGGTCCACATTGATACTTTCTTAGCTATTTAGTAAGCCGGAGCCGAATTGCGTTTGGCTTAACCAGCCTTTGATCTGCAGGGGCTGGTAGCTTCGGGGCCTAAAGAAGCACGCACGCGATGAGGAAGAATGTAGGGTGTGGAAGGCTGCTGGCACGAAAATTTGTTGGCTTTGGCGGTAATTAATGCTTAGGAAGAAGGGCTGGGCTCCACCGCCCTTCTGCTACAGGCAAAAGGTCGGTGGAGGTAGCATGGGAGAAGGTTAGCTCCTGACCAATTTGCCTAAGGATTCTAAGAGTTGAGGCCTTTCTGCCAAGGCGATCCTAGCGGTGGCATAAAACTTCCTCATGTAATCATCCACTTGGGCGAAAGCGGCGTCTTTAACCTTGGTAGCATTTTGGGATTCACCTATTTCTTGAATATAAAGTGCCCTTGCGGCTTCCACTTCTCCAACCATCGCATAGGTTTCATTGAGGTATTCTGGGGTGATTTTTAGAGCGCCCAACTGTCTTTGGATCTCAAGGTCCGCCAGACTGACCGTGTAGAAGGTCTTCACCGTCTCCAGCCAACGGATGTACGCGCGAGGGAGGCTGCCTGCAATGTCAAGCCGCTCCATGGTTACCGGCTCATCGCTAAAAATTACTTTGGCCTTCTTGCGATCCATAGCGTAGCGCTCAGCCAAAGCGTCTCTTTTGAGATCAAAGGCCTGGTAAGCGGCTTTGGTTTCGTGCTTTTCGGTTTTGCTCGTATCATAGCCTTCCCGTGCCGAGAACAGCACTGCATGACCTATCGCCAATTTTTCCGGTCCGTAACCGAATTCTGTCATAGCGGATGAGATTTCCGGCTGTGATCCGGCGTTGTGGAGGGACACCCGGTAGAGCTCAAGGGTTTCTAACTCTGTCATTGCCATAGTCGTGTCGTTTAAGTGATACTTTGGATTTAAGGTATTTTTGTTGTTTTTTTCTGATGTCGCTGCCTTCCAGGAGGTTTATGCTCTTGCAATTGGATGAAAACCCCTTTTACCTGCGGATATATCCGTTACAATAGGATTAATACACGTTACATTTGGATTTCTACCCATTACAATAGCATTAAAGCACGTTGCAATAGCATAAAAACACGTTGCATACGCTTTTTCACTTATTAAAATAGGATTAAAACACGCTACAATAGGAATAAAACACGTTACACGCGCATCTTTGGGCGTTGCAGTTGCCTAGATACGCCTTTCCGGCACTAATAGTTGGTTTGTTGCTGCCGATTAAGGCCTGCGATGGGGAGAAATAAACCAAACGCTGGATTGGTTTCCCCCGCATTTACTAAAACTGAGAAGTCTAATCTGTATCTGCCCTGATCAATGGGTCTATCCCGGCCGTCGGGAACCGTAAGGCTTATTGCTGCCTTTGCCAAAAAAACAGAAGTAATATAGGGGAAAAATAATTTATTGAAAAATACTGTGAGAGAAATATCTTCCGAAATAGAAGAAAATCTTAACTACCAGGATAGACTCATGAGGCTAAGCAATACCACCTTCCATTAATATACCCCCAATCTTTTGGGATTCGGTCCGTATTGATTGTCATGAGGTTCGCTTTCCTGCAGCGTAAAGTAGATCAGGATGATCCAGCCAATAAAAGGAATGATGGCCACCAACAGCCAAAGACCGCTTTTACCGGTGTCGTGCAGTCGTCGCACA
>DATGQZ010000032.1:0-105758 GCA_035303945.1 Cyclobacteriaceae bacterium | reverse complement strand
TAAGACGGGCTTCCGACCCCGAATAGGCCAAAGGTCTATAGCCGAACCGGGTCCGGATCAATACGACTCCGACTGGGGTCGAGCCGCTTATTATCAGCGTGATTTCCTATGACATATGATCCGTTTGGGATCAGCGACAAGAAACACACGGGGAGATGAGCGTTAAAACCCGGATTACTTCCGGAACCAAACCTACCCTCAATATTCGCGGCCTAGACAGCTGCTTCTATCGTGTCCATATCGTTTATAAAGAAGGCGTCATAAGAAAAAGATACGGACTTAACGTTTATGGAGTACTGAAATACGGTTAGACTCAACATTTCCCTTTATTCTCCCGAGACATTTGCCATACAAAAAGCCTCGGATTTTTGAAGAAAGCATCTATATTGCAAGGCAGTAGAAGGAGAATATATGATGAAGAAATTAAAGTGGGGCATCGTATTGTTGATCGTAACCATGCCGATGATCAGTCAAGCCCAGGGATTGGGTAAGCCATCAAGAAACTACAAACCTTTTAAAGTAGACGTAGGCATCAACCTGACTTTTCCTGCCAATACTGACCTGACGGTTGGAGGCGGGTTTTTTGTTGAACCCCGATATGGAATCAACGACCAGCTCCATGTGGGTTTGCATCTGGGCACCAATATTATAGGCGAGGGGCAGTTTCTCTTTCACAATACACAGGCTGTCACCAGGGCGCAGGCAATCGGAAATATATCCCTGACGAGTGATTATTTTTTCACCAACGAGAATGTCCGACCCTATATTGGATTGTCTGGGGGCATGTACAGAAGAAGCGATTATGAAATCATTGATGAGAGCAGCGGGACCATCATCAACAACCAGGGCACTCATGTAAACTTTGGCTTGGCTCCTAGAATGGGATTAGTAGCCGGTAAATTTCGAATGGACGCCACCTTCCATTTTACAGGAGACAATATCACTAATTTTATCAGTCTTGGTCTAGGGATCCAGTTTGGGGGAGGAAGGATCAGATCCCATGCCTTTTTGTAAAATAAAAAAAGCAGCCCCATAAGGAGCCGCTTTTCTATGGTCGGTGGTTGTGTTAATCGTTGGGAGCGAAATCAGGATAAGCGTACATACCATGCTCGTTGATATCGAGCCCTTCTATTTCTTCTTGCTCTGGCACCCTGATGCCAATGGTCTTTTTCAGGGCATAGAATACTGCAAAGCTGAATAACACACAGATCGCGGCTACAGACACAATTCCAATAAGTTGGGAAATCAATTGAGCTCCACCTGCCAAATCTCCAAAGATTCCTATCGCCAAGGTTCCCCAAATACCGCAAACCAGGTGGACGGAAATAGCACCGACTGGATCATCAATCTTAATTTTATCAAAGAAGATTACTGCGAAGACTACTAAAGCGCCTCCAATAAATCCAATGACAACAGATTCCCACACTGCCATTACATCGGCACCGGCAGTTATACTTACCAAACCCGCTAAGATCCCGTTTAGCACCATTGTAATATCATAGGCTTTAAACTTCAGGTACGAGAATATCAGTGCGCCAAATGCACCGGCAGCACCTGCTAAAGCAGTGGTGACAAAAACTCTTGAAACGTCACCTGGAGAGGCGCTCAACACAGAACCACCATTGAAGCCGAACCATCCGAACCACAGCAGAAACACACCGATAGTAGCCATTGGGATGCTATGACCTGGGATTGCATTCATGGTATTGCCTGTATATTTACCGATTCTGGGACCGAGCAGGTAGGCACCCACTACAGCGCCCCATCCACCCACTGAATGGACGATAGTAGATCCGGCAAAGTCATAAAACGGAGTAGCCAAGGCGTCCAAGAAGCCGCCGCCCCATTTCCACATACCCACTATGGGATAACAAATACTTACATATAATACGGAGAAGAAGATAAAGGGACCCAGCTTAATTCTTTCTGCAACTGCGCCAGACACAATAGTGGCAGCTGTAGCAGCAAACATTGCCTGAAAGATGAAATCTGTAAAGAAAGTGTAGCCCTCGCTGTAGTCAGATGTGTCTCCTCCTTCCGGAAAGCTGAGGCCGAAGCCACTGAAGCCAAAAAATCCGCCTGCAAAGTCTTCTCCTGGATACATCAAATTGAATCCTACCAATGCATAAGTAAGCAAGCCCATTGCAGGAATGATGGTATTCTTGAATAAAATGTTTACTGTATTTTTGGATCGGGTAAGTCCAGATTCAAGAGAAGCAAACCCTAGATGCATAATAAAGACCAGTAAGGCCGCAATCATTACCCAAAGGTTGTTGATGGTAAATAATTCCTGAGACATATTTCTTAATCGTTAGCTGTTGAAGATTTTTTAAAAGATTGGGGATAGAATTTATAGTGCTTCTTCGCCACGGTCGTTATTCCTGATCCTGTATACTTCTTCTATATCATACACGAAGATTTTGCCGTCTCCAACCTCTCCTGTTCTTCCTTCCTTTAGGATACACTGTATGACAGGTTCTACAAGATCGTCCGTAGTCACTATCTCCAACTTTGTTCTGGGGATATAGGTAGGCTCATACAATACCCCTCTGTATTGCTGAAGCTTGGGCTGCTGCAGACCCATTCCTTTTACCTCATAAAAAGTCAGGAATTTTACGCCCAGTTCGGCGATGCAAGCATGAATAACCTCGAAACGCGATGTTCTAATAAGTGCTTCAATTTTTTTCATATGTATAAATTTTAGGTGGTTTTATTAGCAATTTTTTATCGGAGCTGATTTTTTCTTCAAATATATGTAACGGAGGAACAAATAATAACTATTGTTCAAAAAATTTTTGATTTTTTTTGAAAAAATGGTTTCAAAATCAACATCTGTGGTGGAAAAACATGCTTTGAATCAAAAATATGGTTTAAAAAACAGCTTAGTGCGCGTAAAAAGATTATCTTCTCAAGGCGACGGCGTTAAGCGAAAACAATTAAATTTGTGGCTTTACAAAAAAAATGAAGATTATGAGCAAACCAACATTGTTGATATTGGCTGCTGGTGTAGGCAGCAGGTACGGTGGGAATAAGCAAATAGACGGTTTCGGTCCTAACAGTGAAACCATTATGGAATACTCTATTTTTGATGCTATCAGAGCAGGGTTCGGCAAGGTAGTTTTCATCATAAGGGAAGAAATTCTTGACATGGTCAAAGAAGTATTTTTGCCAAAACTGGAAGGGAAGATTGACGTCGAATTTGTAGTGCAGTCTCTGACGTCGCATCTTCCGGAAGCTTATTTCCATCCCGATAGAAAAAAGCCTTTCGGAACTGCCCATGCGGTGCTGTGTGCCAAAGAAGCCATTAACGAACCATTTGCAGTAATTAATGCAGACGACTTCTATGGTAGAGCGGCATTTGAAGCGCTAGGCAAATTTCTCAGTACCCAGGTACAGCCCGCATTGCATTGTATGGTAGGATATGCTATCCAAAATGTTCTTTCCGAGAACGGTACTGTAAGCCGTGGTGTGTGCGAAGTCAATGCAGACAATCAGCTAATAGGTATGGTGGAGCGCACATCAATAGCCAGAGAAGGGGACAAGATCTTTAGTCGTGGAGAAGGTGAAGAATTGGAAATCCATCCACAAACTCCCGTTTCCATGAACTGCTGGGGATTTCATCCTTCCTTTTTTGAGGCCACCGAAAATCTCTGGACTTCCTTCTTAGCCGAAAATCACCAAAACCTAAAGTCAGAGTTTTACATCCCGATGGTCGCCAACACCTTGATTCAAGAGAAGAAGGCGGCGATAGAGATTTTAGAAGGTGGCAAAGTGTGGTTCGGTGTGACTTATCCCGAAGACAAGGCTGTGGTAATAGATATGCTTCAAAACCTGCATGCTTCTGGGGAGTACCCTGAGAAGCTTTGGAAATAATAGCAGGACATAAGGAATAAATATCATGAAGCGCCTAATATTTTCAACAAGGATATATTTCGTAGATGTTGCGCTATTGTTGTTGCGTGTTGCATCTGCTTTGATGATTGCTACACACGGTTGGCCCAAACTCTCCAACTTTAGTGAATACCTCAGCCGTTTTGCGGATCCCTTAGGCTTAGGTCCTGCGGTATCCCTTCAAGCTACCATATTTGCGGAATTCTTTTGCGCACTATTGGTAGCATTGGGTCTGTTGACAAGGCTCGCGTTGATTCCATTGATCATCACTATGGCTGTTGTTGCGTTTATTGTTCATGGACAAGATGCCTTTGGCGACAAAGAGCTAGCCTTATTGTACCTCTTTATATTTGTATCTCTGTTTATTACCGGGCCTGGCAAGTATTCCTTGGACACGCGCTTTGGGAGAAGGGGGCGATACTAATTGAAAATATGTATTTGATAAGCGCACGAGGATCCAATTATATCCTTTGTGCGCTTTTTTATTGTTAATAGCTGATGCGTGTTGAGCAAAGCAGTAAAGCGTGTGCCTTCAATTCTTGATCGTTTCTGAAAAAAAATTAAACTGCCACAAAGTCTTCGTAACCAGATTAACCGGTTTGTACACCTCTGATATTTTTTTTGGGATAAAGGGTTCTAAAATAACCCTTAAGCGACCTAATCGATCTTTCTCTACGTAAAAGCTATAGAGAGCACTGAGCCTGAGCAGTTCTTTAGGGAAAAATAAACCCTCATTAGGCTTTTGGAAAGGGACTTTTATTCCAAATCTTTTTTTTGCTACTGCATATTGCTTCACGGCCATTTCAAAATCATGTGCCTGTATGCAGAGGCTCGATGCAGTGAGGAATTGTGGATTGATGGTATGCCTTACCTCAATGTCACCCTTTCGCATTTTATAAGAGACTTCTTTTTCGACGATCTTTTTAAGAAAAAGGCCATTTTGAGTTGCGAAAAAATGCCATAGGGTATCGATCCTTTTTAAATCCACAACAAGCAATTTGGGTTTATTGATTGACTTTTAAAGTAGGTATTTTTTTCTTCATATAAAAGTATGTTGCCGTTCCTTTTATGTGAGATGTCACCGCATGCTCATCAAATAAAATCCACTAAGCCTTCCAGCTTCATACTGCGACTGCCTTTTATCAGAATAAGATAATCTTCCAGCTTAGAATCCTGCAGCCAATTACGCAGCGAGAATGGATCGGGAAAATATAAACCTCTGGGACTATGAGTCAGCGCATGTTGCATCAGTTTACCCGTAAAGCAAATTTTATCGATGTTCAGGTTGTTCAGCAAAGCGCCTACTTTTTGATGCTCTTCCACTTCAGATGAACCCAATTCAAACATATCCCCTAAGATGATCATTTTGCGCTTCTTTCCGGTCATTTTACCAAACGCTTTGATCGCCTCTTCCATGCTAGATGGGTTTGCATTATAAGCATCCAAAAGAATAAGGTTGCTACGTTTTTCTATAAGCTGCGAACGCATATTGGAAGGGATATACTCACAGATGGCGTTGATCGCTTTTGCTTCGTCCACTCCGAAATAGGATCCAACGGTAAGGGCGGTGGCGATGTTATCAAAATTATAAGCCCCAAGCATTTTGGTAACATGTACCTCTCCGTCTTTCGTTTTAAATTGTACAAAAGGATTAGCTTCAACTAATGTGCATTCATAGAAATTGCCCTTCTGGGGATAAAGGATAGGTTTTTCAAACCGCTTGGCCATATTAAAAAGCATAAGATTATCGGTGTTGATAAACACTTTACCCTTATTAGATATCAGGTATTGATACAGTTCCGTTTTGGTACGAAGCACACCTTCGAGATCGCCAAACCCTTGCAAATGGGCTTTCCCGATATTGGTAATCAAGCCATGGCTTGGTGCAGCTATTTCGCATAATTCCCGTATATCTCCCAATTTATTAGCGCCCATTTCAACCACTCCGATTTCCGTGTTTTCATCCATAGCCAGCAAGGTCAGCGGTACTCCTATGTGATTATTCAGGTTGCCTACGGTGGCTTTTACTGCATATTTTTGGGCCAACACGACCTGGATAAGTTCCTTAGTGGTGGTCTTGCCGTTAGTTCCGGTTATCGCTACTATGGGAATGTTAAGTAGTTTCCTGTGATAATTAGCCAGTTGCTGAAGTGCCGCTAATGTATCTTCTACTAAAAAATACCTTCTGTCACCTTCGACCAAATAAGATGGCTCATCCACTACCACGGAAGATGCCCCCAAGGCTAAAGCATTTGCGGCAAATTCGTTCCCATTGAAAGTTGGCCCCTTCAGGGCAAAGAATAAATTCCCCTTCTCAATCTTTCTTGTATCTGTACTTACCCCTGTCGCACTTTTATACAACTGATAAAGCTGTTCCATATTCATTATTAAAATAATTGAACCCTTTTTACATTTTTTTAATAAACGGATTCGTTTACCTGTGGGATTGAAATGTAAGGCTTAATTTAGCCTTGAAAATACTCCATATCTTCCAAAGTCTGTCTAACCCATTGCGCAAAGATATCAATATCATCTTTGGATTGCTTTGGGCTAAATCAAATATTCCATGAAGTACAATTTGCTTGTTCTGCTAATTTTCTTATTTTTTCAAAGTGCTGCACAGAAGATCTTCCAACATTCAACCGACTTGCAGGTTCAGATGGGAGAGCGGAATTTAGCGATGCCTTTTGCAGGTGGTATTAATACTGCCCAAGTTCAAACAATAGATCTAACCGACGACGGAGTGGAAGAGCTGGTTATTTGGGACAAAAATGCCGCCCAGCTCCTTGTATTTGAAAAGGTCGGCGACTCCTTTTTACACAAGCCCGAGCTAAGCTACTACTTTCCACAGGACATCAGCAACTTCTTGATTTTGGCAGATTATGATGGAGATGGTCGGAAGGATATTTTTACTGGTAGTCCCTTTGGAATCAAGGTATTCAGAAATGTCTCTACTGCAGCCTCTATCAGTTGGGAAATAGCACAGGACTATCTCCGCCTGGATAATCGCTCTAACCTACAAATGAATACCTTGGATGTTCCAGCCATTGTAGACTTGGACGGTGATGGGGATCTGGATATCGTAACCTTCAATTTTGCTTCAGGAGATTTTCTTGAGTTTTTCAAAAATACCAGCGTTGAAAGGAAAGGCATGCCAGATGTGGATGGCTTTGCCTCAGCTATCACGCGGTGGGGAGCATTTGAATTTTGTGGCTGCGGCAACTTCTCATTCGGCCAAACCTGTGAAGGGAGACCCATCCATCAAGCTTCTGCTGTTGAAAACCTAAAAGTAGAACATGCAGGAGGCCACTCAGTCCTGCTACATGACTTTAATGGGGATGGGCTATTGGATATGCTCATGGGTCAAGATGAATGTAACACGCTGTATTATTTGGTAAATGAGGGAACGAATGATCAACCTGTGTTCACCTCATTTTCCGGTGAGCTTCCAAAGCATGGACCATTACCTGTCTTTCCTATTTTTCATGCTGCTTTTATGGTAGAGGACCAGCTCATCATCAGTAGCAATTCCCCTGAGGTATCTAGTCCCAATAGGATAGACTTCGCGCGTAGCCTCTATAGGTATAACGGAAGCGGAGAGCTGCTGACCACTGCCTTTCTTCAAGAAGATATGTTGGATTTGGGTGAAAACGCAAGGCCGTTCTTTAAGCGAAATGCCCAACTAGGAGAATTAATTGTTACTGCAAATGGCATTTTGGACTCCAAAGTCACAGGAAAGGCATATCGCTTTGTCCGCACGGCAGAAGGCTTTAGGTTAGTAGACGACGATTTCCTTAATTTGTCTTCTTTGTCATTAACAGACCTGCAATATTTAGAAATCCTCACCTCTTCTAATCAATCCTTCCTCTTGGTATCAGGTGTGGAGATCATCAATTTTTCACCGGTAAGAAAATTATATGCATCTACCAATCTGCAAGCCCAAGGCCTACAGGAACTGAGTTTGCCGGAAGTACAACTTCGCGGTAATGATCAGGTCGAATTCTATAGACGTGATGGCAAGGATTATCTTCTTCTTGCACGGCAGTCTGGGGAGCTGATCCGTTATGAGATCTCTTTCAACCCAAACCCCAAAGCTGCGCTTATGGACCGAAATTTCTTGGGCTTCACAGATAATCCGGCGCATAGAAATCTGAGTGTCCATGTAGCGGGTTCTGGAAGTAAACTTGATCTATATTCGGTTGACCAACGGGGAATTGTGGAGTACATTCCTGATTTCCTCAACAACAAGGACCACCAGGAAGTACTCGTTAGGCTGAGTGACCAAAGCACCCATTCCACCCGCTTTGGAAGAAGTACTTGGATCGCGTCTATCCCTTCAGTATTGTCTCAGCACAACGATCTGCTGTTAGGTAGTGTGGCAGGAGGTTTAGTTTATTTAAAGGATGTCAGTGACGACAGTAATCAGCCGGCAGATGAAGCATTGCAGATAAAGCTTTACCCCAACCCATCCTCAGGGGTTGTAAATATCCTCAGCTCATCTGCAGGCAGTATTAGCCTAATCAACATCTTGGGACAGGTGGTCTTAGAGGAGAGAAGCATTACAAAAGAGATTCCTCTGCGTCTCGACCTGCAGCATTTAAGTAGCGGTGTGTACGTGGTTCGCTTTATAGATCCTACAGGTAAGCGGCTGTCAAAGAAATTGATCTTAAGGCCCTAATATTTGATTATAATTGTTGCTTCAGAACGAAGGTGACAGTTGTTTCTTGCAGCCCTTCGCCTGTGTTTCTTAATAGACCTAATTTGATGCGTCTGCCAGCTTCAGACCGGAACAAATCGTTGATATCCGATAACTTCCAAAAGAAGATGGGCACATTATTAATACTGAATATCTCATCATATTGACGGACTCCTGCAAGATGGGCAGGCGAACCTTCTTTGATCTGACTAACATAGACCCTTCCTTCTTCTACATCCAATAGTCGGACGGTGATACCACTCATGTCATAAGCAAAGGGCTGCGAAAAACTCATACCTTTTTTGTACAGGATTCTTTGACGGGGATAATCAAATATCAGTTTCATCCGGCTCAACAGTTCGGACCCGAGGCTACCAAGCCGCCCTGTACCTAAGATGATGTTAGAAAACTCTGTTTCATTGGGATAGGAAGTAATTACTTGATTAAAATTCATACCCCCGAGTTTAAGCCTTGTTACTCTACCGATATAGCCGAAAAGGTCCCCGCCCAATGACCTTCCCAAGTCACTTTCAAGTGATGGGTTAGGTAGTACGATGTCTTTTGAAGCTTCGCGGTTCAGCAACAAGCTGTGGTTGGCCCCTGTATCAATTAATAATTTAGCTTGTAGGTCCGGCCCATTGTTTTGGTAGATCTTGGAGAAAATGTAGGGTTTGTTGTCGTCAATTTCGATATTCATGACCCGATAACCGAAAGGTCTCCAACGCATGGCTTCCGATTCATAAAAAGTTAGCCGGCTGAAGTCGTAGTCCACTTTGATGGGGTTTAACTTAAAAAATTCATACCCAATCACGCCATATACGGGGACGCCTAGAACTTTCTCTAATTCTAAAAAGTCATCATCTAGAACTAGAATAGCTTGAAGTGTTCCTTCCACCTTGCCCAAATCCAGATGGTTGTTGGTAGAAACGGAAGCTGTCAGCACCGTCTGTCCGTCGGCACCAATAAGATTTAGCTTACGGGAATAAGTCAAACCCAGTTGGTCCCCTATGGTTTTGCTAAACAGGATGTTGGATTTCACACCTGTGTCAAAAAGAAAATTTAAAGAAGGGCCTCCATTAATAGATATAGGCAAGATGATCAAATGGTTGACTTGGGTGAATGGCATAACGACCCTTCTTGAGCCATCCTTTATAAAAAAGCCCGGAACCTGCGCATGGGAAGCCGTTATGATTCCAATGAGCATAAAAAAGATATACAGCTGCAACCGAAGGATCATGGGCATGTGTCAGTCCTGCATTATTTTACGATAATTTAACCTTTTCTGCACATAAATACTTACACGGCTCTTTTTTTGAATAAATAATTTAGAATGAAAGCAAATTAGCCTCATAGACAATCTCTATGGCCGGAACTTTTGAAAAACTTCCGAATTTGCCCCATCTTTATCCTCCTAATTACTGTTATGGCAGATAAATCTATAATAGCAAAAGCTAAAAAGATCTTCGAAAACTTTCTGATCAGGCAAGGGAGCAGAAAAACACCTGAGCGTTTTTCTGTGATTGATGAACTATACCTCTTACCCCAAGATGAGCATATTGATGTAGAAGGTTTGTTTCTCAGAATGAGAAACAAAGGCTACAGCATCAGTAGGGCTACCATCTATAATACCCTGGATCTATTAGTGGAATGTGGTTTGGCGGTTAAGCATCAGTTTAAAGACAAAGTTGCTTTATATGAACAAGCCCTTACCTACAAGCATCACGACCATTATGTATGTAACCAATGCCGGAAGATCAAGGAATTTTCTGACGAACGCATCAATGCTATCAAAGAAGCTATGGGGCGAGAGTTTATTGCCAATATAACCAGTCATTCTCTGGTACTTTATGGTGACTGTCAAATTGTGGACTGTGAAAACCTTCACCTTCCTTAAAACAAAAAATATCTAACAATGAAGGCCAAAAGCAATTTAATGCGATGCTTCTGGCCTTTGTGTTTCTATAAGATCTCCTCTTCGTTATCTTGATAGAAGATCTTCCCGGATAATCTCATCAATTCAATCTCCGTTTCTTTGATCGAATAAACAGCTTCAATCAGTCGGATTTCGGCAGCCAAACGGTTTACTTGTGCGTCTCGGAATTCCAAAAAGCTGGTCAAACCCATTTTGAAGCGTTCAAAGGCGATGTCCGTATTTTCTGCCACGACCTGAAAATTCTTCTGTTCTATTTCCAGTCTTTTTTTGCTGTTTTCGTAGAGGTTGAAGGTTCTGTAGATATCGGCGTTAAGCTGGACCTCGTATTGCTCCACCGCATAGCGTTGGTTGATTTGCTGAATCTTTGCATTTTGTATCCTGCGATTTAGTGCCATTCCGGAAAATAGGTTTAGCCCTATTGTAGCTCCAAAATTATATCCATTACGGCTATTCTGTACAATAAATCCTGCATCCGAATTATTGACTGTTTGAACGTAATTGCCGTTCAAAGTCAGCGTAGGTAAGCGCTGCGCCCGCAGTTCCTGAAGTTGTAGGAAGGCCACGTTTTCCTGCCTTTGTGTTACAAGCAATGATTTATTATGGTGGAATGCATTGTCCAACAGGTGATCCAACGAGAGGTTTTTTTCGATTTGAATGGTATCCTTCACGATGTAATTCTCCGAAGGATCCATGGCCAGTAACTCATTCAAGCTTATCCTGGCAGACTCAATTACTTGGGCTTGAGATAGCAGCAGAGAAAGGTCTGCGTTGTAATCCACTTGGGCCGCTAGATAAGCACTCTTGGATTGTTGTCCTAGTTCATACTGGGCCTGTGCAATTTCTAATCGTCGTTTCGATAATTCCAGCGTTTCCTCCAGCATGGCATTTCTTTGTAATTCCAATACCAGGCGATAGTAGGCAGAGGATATGGCAGCAACAGTGTTTTCTATGACTACTTTGGCTTCCAAATCACTGATTTCTGCCAGCTTACCCAAGCGTTTTAGTGCTACTACAGCATCAGCCCTTAGGCCGTAAATGGCGACTAAGTTGAAGTTTTTATTGCTGCTTTGGGCATTATCTATAACGCGGGGATTGGCGTCGTCCACAAACCGCTGTTCTACATCCTCAACGCTAGAACTACGTGCGTACGTTGCGTTAAGCGTCGGCAAGATGGCTGACCGGCCTATTTTGACGTCATTTTCTGCCAGCTCTGCTTCATTAATGGCAATTTTTACCCCGTAGTTATTTTCCAACCCAAGTTGAATGACTTCTTCAAAAGTCAGCACCTGCTGTGCAAACAGCGCGCTATGAACACACAACAACAGGGCAGTTACCCAATATTTTATCATACTCTTACTAATCTTCCTGCTTTAGATGTCAAATAGGTGTAAATGGCTGGAATAACAAACAGTGTCAATATGGTGGATAATAGCATACCGCCAATTACGACCACGCCCATAGGCACGCGGCTTTCGGCCCCTGCTCCAAGCGCTAAGGCAATGGGTAAAAGGCCTAGAATGGTAGACAAACTAGTCATTAATATAGGGCGGAACCTTGCGCCGGCTGCGCCAATGATTGCTTCCCGCACATTATATCCCTGAGCCTTTCGTTGGTTGGCAAATTCTACGATCAAGATGCCGTTTTTCGTCACCAGACCAATCAGCATGATGATACCAATCTGGCTAAAGATATTCAAGGTGAAGTCAAATATCCACAAGGATAATAAAGCTCCAAATACTGCCAGAGGCACCGTAAACATAATGGTCAAAGGATCTAAAAAGCTTTCAAATTGTGCTGAAAGAACCAGATAAATAAGGATCAACGCAAAGATGAAAGCAAACAACAAGCTGTCAGAACTTTCTCGGAATTCTTTGGATACACCCGCCAGTTCGGTACTGAAGGTTTCATCCAATACCTCTGCAGCAATGCGATCCATCTCATCCAGACCATCGCCAATGGTATAGCCTTTAGCAAGGCCGGCAGAAACCGTTGCACTGATGAACCGGTTATATCTATAAAGCTGTGGCGGTGTGCTTTGTTCTTTAATGGTGACCAGGTTGTCAAGCTGCACGAGACTTCCATTCTCGGCTCTCACATAGAGCGAGGTGAGATCTACGGGCTTGTTTCTATCTTCTTGCTGCATTTCGCCCACTACTTGATACTGCTTGCCGTTCATGATAAAGAAGTCGAAACGCTGCCCTGAATACGACAGTTGTAATGTACGAGCAATTTCCTGCACCGACACGCCGATATTTCGGGCCTTATTGCGATCTATTTCTACTTCAATTTCTGGCTTCGTAAATTTCAGGTTGATATCACTGAAGTTGAACACAGGACTGCGGTTTACTGCGTCCATAAACTCAGGTATGACGTCCTTAAGTTTTTCAAGCGTTTGTGCTTGAACCACATATTGTACCGGCAAGCCACCTCGGCGGTCGCCGATGGATTGCGCCTGCGAGGCATAAGCACGTACAGCAGTTTTCGATTTCAGGATATCGCTTACCTGTTCAAAGATTTCTTGTTGGCTTCTGTTTCGCAGAGAAGCTTCTGTCAGAATCAAGCGAATATTACCGGTGTTGGTGCTGGCAGAGCCAAAGCTCGGGGAAGTCATGGATATAAGCCCTACACGTTCAGCTTCAGGTATAGCTTCGGTCAGTTCTCTATCCAACTCATCCATCACCCTCTCCATATATTCGAATGTTGCACCTTCCGGTCCAGTCACATTGATCCTTATTTCACCGCGGTCCTCTATAGGCGCTAATTCGGTAGGGATGGTGTTGTACAGCGCATAAATTCCGAATGCCATACCAGCAATGACAATGAAGGATATCCACCTTACCTTCATAAAAGCCTCTAAAGCACGACTATATTTTTCATTTAGCCATACATAAACCGGCTCCGTCTTCTCATAAAACCAGTTGTGTTTCTCTCTTTTCTTCAACAGCCTGGAGCTCAGCATGCTCGTCATCGTCAAGGCGACAAAGGAGGAGATAATTACCGAGCCCGCGACCACAATACCGAATTCCCTAAAAAGCCGTCCGGTAGTTCCCGTAAGGAAAATTACCGGAAGAAATACCGCAGCCAAAGCAACCGTGGTGGCAATGACAGCAAAGAATATCTCTTCGGTCCCTTTCTCGGCAGCCACCATGGGCTTTTCTCCTTTTTCTATTCGGGTGTAAATATTCTCCAGTACCACAATAGCATCATCCACCACAAGACCTACCGAAAGCACTATACCCAATAGGGTCAATACGTTGATAGAAAAATCCATCAAGTACATGATAAAAAACGTCCCGATTAAGGAAATAGGAATGGTAATGGCTGGTATGAACGTGGTTCGCCAGTCTCTCAGGAATAAGAATATCACCACAACGACCAGGATAAAAGCCAAGACGACAGTTTCTTGAACTTCACTTAAGGAGCTGCGGATATATTTGGTACTATCGAACCCAATTCCTAATTGAATGTCGGGCGGCAAATCCCGTTTGATATGCTCCAGTCTTACATAAAATTCATCTACAATTTCAATACTGTTGGAGCCAGGCAGCGGTACCAATACCACCCCTACCATAGGTATCCCGTCCCGCTTCATGATGGTGCGTTCGTTTAGCGCTCCGATTTCAGCTTTGCCCACATCACTAAAGCGAACGATATTGTTGTCGCTTTCCCGGATGATCAGGTTGTTGAATTCATCAGGAGTCACTAATCGGCTTTTTGTCCGGACTGTAAGTTCGATATTTGCACCTTCAATACGTCCTGAAGGTAATTCCACGTTCTCACTTTGTACTTTCGCAAGAACGTCCATAGGCGTGATTCCATAGGAGGCCATCCTGATCGGATCCATTCTGAGACGCATCGCATATTGTTTTTCGCCCCATATCCGCACTTCGCTGACTCCCGGTATAGTCTGTAGCCGTTCCTTAAAAATATTTAAGGCAATGTCAGACAAGTCAAGCAAGTTTCTCTGATTGCTTTGTACATTCAAAAATATAATGGGTTGAGAGTCCGCATCCTGCTTGGTCACTACCGGCGGCTCTGCATCAGGAGGCAGGTTTCGCTGCGCTCGTGATACCCTATCACGAACATCATTTGCAGCAGCTTCCATGTCGGCACCCACATCAAATTCGACGGTGATATTACTGTTACCGTCGTTGCTAATGGAGGTCAGGGACTTGATACCCGATATCCCGTTGATGGATTCTTCCAGAGGCTCGGTAATCTGTGCTTCGATGACATCAGCATTGGCGCCCACATAGCTGGTACGAACGTTAATGATAGGTGGATCAACGCTGGGATACTCACGAATGCCTAGAAAGCTGATCCCAATAATCCCAAATAGGACAATCGTGATCGATAGAACAATGGCCAAAACCGGCCTGTTGATACTGATGGAGGATAAACTTGCCATGTTTTACTGAATATTGGTAATATTCACTACCATTCCTGGTTTTGCCTGTATAATACCGGTAGTCATCACGCGGTCGCCTACCTTCAACCCATCGACTATCTGCACGTCGGTAGCGGTACGGATGCCGATGGATACCTTAACTTCCTCAATGACATTCTCGTCATTGACCACAAATACTTTGTAGCCTTCCAGTTCTGGAATCAACGATTGAGCAGGAACCATTAAAGCGTCTTCGTTGACTTCTAAATTAACTTTGATGCCGACAAACATACCCGGAAGAAATTTTCGCTCTCTGTTCGGGCTGATTGCTCTCAGTTGAAGCGTTCTGGTGCTAGCGTCTATATTGGGTGCGATGGCATACACTTCACCCTCAGATTCGCCAGCCACCGCGGCATTGGTAAAGGTGATGCGTGATCCTTTTTTCACAATGTTGGCATACCGTTCGGGAATGGAGAAGTCAATTTTAATTGGATCGATATTAACTACTGTGACAATAACATCCGATGGGCTGATCACGGAACCTTCCGAGATTTGCCGAAGCCCAATTACCCCATCAAAAGGAGCACGGACGACGGTTTGCCTCAACATCGCCTCTATCAGATTGAGATCGGCTAGATTGGTATTGTACTGGTTCAGAACAATGTCATATTCTTCTTGGCTGATCGCCTCTCTTTCCAGCAATTGCTTTTGGCGGTTTTCCTGTCCTTCGTATAATTTTTTGGTATATGTCAGCCGGTCCTTTTGTGCAATCAGTTCATCATCATTGAGATATACCAATGGTGTGCCTTTTTTCACAAACTCGCCTTCTGTAAAGGTGATTTTAGTTACCAACCCAGAGATTTCAGATCGTAAATCCACCGATTCATTGGGAATAATATTTCCGGTTACCGTTAAGTTGTTTTCCAGGCGCTGGGGTTTTATCTCTACGACTTCTACTGGCAAGGCGCCAGCTGTAGCGGCCTGTCCTCCAGCGGTTGCAGGTTGATCCTTATCCGCAAAAAGATTCAATCGGGGGTAGAAAAATATAATAGCGATGACCAGTACGATACCTGCGATAAGGATAATTTTCGTTTGTCGTTTCATTGTGACAATGCTCCTGAATGTAATTTATGCTGAATGATTTATACGGATAATCCTCCTTGGTAGAGAAAATATCTTTACTAAAAAGCAACCTAAATGATTAATACTCTTTATTAAATTAAATAAAACATGGATGGCAAAAGCAGATTATCAATGGCAAAAGAAAAGACCCTCTCTCCAGTCATTTCCGTTATTCATGCTGAGCCAACAGACTAGGGATCTACTAAAGTTAAAAGCTTCTAATGCAAAGGATAGGTTATATCAAAAAAAAAGAGCGCCCTGAAACTCAGGACGCTCTTTAGAATTTTGACTTTAAAGGTCGAATTATGTTATCTTATTAGAAAATATACCTCAAACCTACCTGCATACTCCATGTTGTACTGAAGCTGCTGGCGTTGCGGAATGGAGTAGTTGGGAATTCACCTGAAGTTCTGTTCATCACCAGGCTTGGAACACCGCTAGCAGGTGTTGCGGAGGTTCTTGAAAGCAGGTTCTGCGCGCCATTCAGGTTTTGCTGTACACCCCAGTCGTTGTTCAGCAAGTTGCCAAAGTTGATGATGTCTACGCTAAGCTGAAGGGTATTTCTTCTGTTTCCAATATCGGTGAAGATATCCTGAAGAACCCTTACATCAAATCGGTTTAGCCAAGGCATAAGGAATGCATTGCGAGGAACATAACCACCCCTGTATTCGTCAAGGCCGTTTTCTTTGATGAACGCGTCCAAAGCAGCTCTTTGATCAGCTGCACTGTGTACCACCGTTCCGTTTTCTACAATGTCCACGAAAGGTACATCAGCAGTATTCTTTGGAAGATAAAGCAAGTCGGCATTTAGGCCATCGCCATTGATATCGTTGCCATAAATATAGGAGAATCTGCCTTGATGAGATCCGTTATAATAAACACCAACAGTGGTAGCCAGGGCATTTGCGTATTCTATGCGGTAATTTAAGCTACCTACTACACGGTGAGGTACCGCAAAGTCAGAAATGTGCAGCATCTGATCGTTAGGGCTGTTGATGGTAGGACTGGCACCCCACGCTGAGCTAGCACTAGATCCAGAGTTGGAAGATACTTCTTTTGCCGCAGAGTAAGTGTAGTAAACAGATGCTGAAAGTCCGTTATAATCAGGAATAGCCAAGCCAATGGTACCGCTGAAGCTATGGCCTTTGACATCGGTATTGGTCAATACCGTCGCATTATTTCCACCCATTACAGGATTATAGGCAGTGTTTTGTCCCGGGATAAACAGCTCCCGTGTATCGCCATAATCACCGTCTTCTCCGCTTGAGCCGTAGTTCATGCGATTGGTTGACCTAGCTCGGTTGGCGCCATACTGGAATACAGCATTGATGTCTTTAGTATATAAAAGGTCAGCAGTGATTTGAAGAGGCGTATTTGGAATGTTGTAATCAACCCCTAAACTACTTCTCCACACCATCGGCATTTTAAAATTTTTATCTACTAAGGCAAAGGAACCAGGAGCACCACCACTTGGGCTGGATATAAATACGTTTTCACCGCCTTGTGGCACATTGTTCACATAGTAGTACATATCAGGCTGGAATCGGATATTATTGATCCACCCGGCGACGTCGTCATAGCTACCTGGTTCAATGGTGTTTTGAATAACACCTGCGTTAGTCGGCATGTTGGTTAACCATACGAAAGGTACACGACCTGAGAATACCCCTGTACCACCACGGATAGTCAAAGTTCTGTCACCCATCACGTCGTAGTTAAATCCAAATCTTGGAGAAACCATCAATTTAGATACAGGCCACTCACCAGAGCTGTAGTTGGTAGGCATGCCATATTGATTAACCAAAGTGATGGCATCAATAGATGGGTTAGGCGTAAGCGTGTTCAGGTAGATGGGAAGTTCTGCTCTTAAGCCCAAAGTAAGATCAAGCTTGTCGTTAGCAGCGAAACGATCCTGAACGTATAACGATGCCAAACCGAAGTTAATCCTAGCATAGGTATCCTGTCCGGCATAGGGATAGGTCAAGCCAAACATTGTAGGAGCTACTTCATTAGGTGTACCTGTAGAAAGAAAATCTTCTACGGATGCATATCGGTAATAAGAAGTGCCCATACGGGTGTAGCTGTTTCCAAAATTTTGAATTTCAAACGCGGCACCCGCTGTGAAGGTATGGCTTCCTTCGATATAGGTAAGGTTGTTGATCACAGAGAAGTTTTTATTGATAACGTCATTGTTATAAGTAAATAACTCTGTACCAAAGCTCATATAGTTAATGTCACCGGGGTGTTTGAACCAATTGCCTTGTGCGTCCTGTCTCATTCCTCCATCCCAAATGTCCACGAATGGGAATAGCTGGTCACTTGGAGAAGTTCTTACATCTTGAATACGGGAATAAGTAGCCAAAAACTGATTGGATAGCTTAGAGCTAAAGTAGCTGTTCAGTTCAGCAGTGATGGATCTTACTGTATTTTCAAATCCGTAGTTGCCGTTTTCAAAGGTGATAGAGTTCTGGCTTACCCTGTTGGCTGCAGCGTTGTTGCCACCGCCACTTCTAGGTCTTGGGCCGGAAGCACCGTTGGCCAATTGATTAGAAATACCGGTTACTTGGTTATATCTAACTGCAAGTTTATGCTTGTCGTTGATATTCCAGTCGATACGGGCTAAGAACTTGGTGCTGTACTGTTCCGCTTCATCAGCATATCCTTCGTACCTGCCTGGATCATAGCCCCACTGATTGATCAAGTGGTTGCGTACAGCTTCTAGATCAGACCTTCGGGTTCTGGCTATGTTGTTTTCTGGATCAGCAATTCCATTTTCAGATGCCCTCCAAAGGTTAGCGCCTGAAGCATTGGCCCCGGTGTCTTCCTCACGCTCTGCGTTGACAAAGAAAAACAGTTTGTTTTTGATGATCGGACCACCCAATCTGAAGCCGTAATTTCTGGTGGCGGCATCTACAGCTTCCAATTCGACATCACCGACACGACGACCTTGGAAATCCTGATTTCGGTAGAAGCCATAGGCAGAACCTGTAAATGTATTCGTACCGCTTCGGGTCACTGCATTAATACCTGCGCCGGTGAATCCGCTCTGGGTCACATCATAAGGTGCGATGTTTACGCTGATTTCCTCAATCGCATCCAGTGAAATAGGCTGAGAATTACCGCCTGGTAAGGTTCCGCCGCTTAGACCAAAAGCATTGTTGAAATTGGCACCGTCGATTTGCAAGTTGTTGTACCTGGAGTCTCGGCCAGCGAAAGAGTTACCGTTAGCCTGAGGAGTCAATCGGGTAAATTCCGTAACGCTCCGGCTGATTTGAGGAAGGTTGGTCAACTGCTCGTTGGTCACATTAGTCGCTGTACCAGTTCGCGCTGAGTTAAAGTCATCCCCCCCTTGAGCTGTTACCACCACTTGAGCCAGTTCCACACCCGTTTCGGAGATAACCGCGTTTAGCGCGTAAGGCTCACCCAATCTGAGGATGATACCGCTATAGATTTGTGGCTCAAAGCCAATAAAACTCACTTCAATGGTGTAAGGACCGCCTACCCTCATATTAGGAAGGTTAAAACGCCCCTCAAGATTGGTCACCGCACCGTAAACCGATCCTGAAGGTTCATGCACCGCCCTCACAGTAGCACCAATTAGGGCTTCGCCGTTGTCATCTGTCACGCTGCCTTGTACACTACTGGTTGTCACCTGGGCTGAAAGATGCCCTGCGACAAGCACAAGCATGAAAAGCGCAATTAGACTTTTAAGTAAAGATTGCCTCATAATAAATTATGTTTTGGATAAGATGGATGGATATTCAATTCCGATACAAAGGTAGGGGATAGAAATGGTGTTAATTATTTTGTTTCTGTTAAAGATTTAACATTTATTCACAAAGTTAGTTAACAATTGATTAACATCAACTTTGGTATAAAATTTTTTAGACGTTATGCCTTTTTAAGCTTCACAAAATTTTACAGAAGCTATAAAAAAAGAGGGGATAATTGTTATGGTTTTTTAAGGGGGATGATTCGAGCAACTTTAAGGGATTATTAAAGCATTTGTGAGGCTTTTCAGGTCCCAAAGAATCCCTATATTTAAGCATCTATTGACCGAGCAAATGAATCGAAAAGATATCCTTTGGCTATATGTATATATGATCGCCGGCATTAGCGATTTAGCTTTGATCGCTCAAAATCTTAGGGAATACCACCTATGGACAAAGCCCGTTATTTTACTTTCCTTAATCATCTATTTTACCAAAGGCTCAAAGCTCATTCAAGGGAGCTTTCTACGAAAAAGTGTGTTGGCAGCTTTGGTGTTTTCTTTGGTCGGGGATATGCTGATGATGTTTCCACGGCTTTTCTCCTATGGATTGGGTGCATATCTGATGGCTTTCATCTGTTATATTTTCGCTTTTAAGCTTTCGCAGCGGAATGCGACTAACTTTTCCGGCTTCTACATCATCCGGCTGTTTTTGTACAATCTACCGTTTTACTTTATGACAGCGATCCTTTATTTTTTGATTCACTACAAGTTAGGGTCCATGAAAATTCCCATCATCATACATATTTGCGTGATGGTCATTATGGTGACGACAGCGAGGGAAAGGTTCAGGAAAACCCAAGCAGAAAGCTTTTGGCAGGTGATGCTTGGCTCCTTCTTGTTTTTTGTGTCGCAGGGGATTTACCTAATGGATCTATTCTATCGGCCCTTACCTGATGCGGCTATTATGATCATTGGTACTTATCTTTTGGCGCAGTTATTAATTGTAATGGGTATTCGCAGCCATTTTCTGAACGTCTTAAGCGAAAAGTTAGGAGTAAGCGGGGATAAAAAAGCGACAGATAGAAAAAAGAAGACGCGATCGGGGCAAAGTTGATCGCTATTGCTTATGATGAATCTGAAAGGAATCGGCATCTTTCCACGCAGGAAATTTATCCCGATAAGCTTGAAGTGCTTTATAATCCAACTCCACAACCATGATTTCCTCTCGATCCTCAGCAAAAGCCAAAGTCTGGCCCTTATAATCATATGCCGCGGAATGGCCATTGTGGGGAATACCGTTGCCATCGTCTCCGACACGGTTGACCCCAACGCAGAAGGCTAGGTTTTCTACGGCACGGGCTTTTAACAAAATATCCCAGGCGCCTATTCTGGGTGCCGGCCAAGAAGCAATATAAAACACCAGATCATACAGGCCTTTTCCCTCCTCATCACAGGTATTTCTGGCCCACACGGGGAAGCGTAAGTCATAGCATACCTGTGGAAGAATTTTCCAGCCCTTAAGGGTGACAAATAATTGCTTTTCTCCCATGGCAAAATATTGCTCCTCATGGGCCATGCGGAACAGATGCCTCTTGTCGTAATTGCTTATTTCTCCCTCAGGCGTCACCCACAGTAGCCGATTGTAATAACGGTGTCCTTCTTTGATAATCACGCTTCCAGTGATCACTGCTTTGGTTTGAGCGGCCATCTGCTTCATCCACTTGGTGGTGGTGAAGTTCATGGGCTCAGCCATCTCTTTTACATTCATGGTAAAAGCGGTAGGAAACATCTCAGGCAGGATGATGAGATCGACAGGTTGTTGTATAGCCCAGATCTTTTCTTCCAAATCCGCCAGATTTGCACCTCTATCCTGCCAATATAGATCCGTTTGAATTAAAGCGATTTTCAAATTTTCTGCCATTACCTCAAGGGGTATATCATAGGATAATCCGTAGGTACTTTGCCCTTACTGATGTCTATCAATTTACCTTTTACCATTCTCCTCTTTAAGCCCTTGAGATAATCTATAAAAAGAATTCCTTCCAAATGGTCATATTCATGTTGGATTACCCTGGCGGTCATTTTGGAAAACTCTTCCTCTTTCAGGTTCCAATTTTCATCATAATATTCAATGGTGAGGGTTTCGGGCCTGATGATTTCTGCGCGAACATCCGGGATGCTGAGGCAGCCTTCTTCAAAAGAAAATTCATCGCCGTATTCGTCCAGTATAATAGGATTAATAAAAGCCCTTCTTATCCCTACTTCATCATCTTCTTCATCAATCATCAAAGAACTATCAATAACAAATAAACGGATGCCTTTATTAATCTGGGGTGCAGCTAGGCCAACGCCGTTGGCATTGTCCATGGTGTCGAACATATCCTTAATCAATGCGGATAGATCATCTCCGTCTTTTATGTCTTCTGCTTCTTTCTTTAAAATTGGGTTCCCGTAGGAAACGATAGGATATATCATAGTTGGTCTAAATACGTCTGTAAAATGATTGTAGCACTGACTTTGTCCAGGTTTCCGGCCTTTTCTCTCCGGTCTTTCTTCTTGCTCCCCATTTCAATCATGGTCCTCAAGGCCATTTTGGAGGTGAAGCGTTCATCCACCAGTACTACCTTAATGTCCGGATATTTTTTTGCCAGTTTTGTTTTGAGGCTGATGGCAGGCTTGGTCATTTGTGTATCGGAGCCATCCAAGGACTTGGGATGCCCCACCACGATTGTATCTACAGGCTCTTTTTGAATATAATTTTCAATGTAAGTCCACAGTTTAGCGGTTTCCACCGTTTCAAGAGGATTGGCAATCAGTTTCAATACGTCAGTAACCGCAATTCCTGTCCTTTTTGTTCCTAGATCAATTGCTAATATCCTAGCCATCTAATTCCACTTTATCTTTTTGATGAGATTTCTCCTCACGTCTTTTTCCAACTCGATAGCTTTTGGAAACAGCAGATCGTTTTCAATTTTGGCATGGATGATCAATTCTTTTTCGAAGTTCTGCAATTCGTGATACAGCACCTTCATCGTTACCGTAATGGGGGGCGTCAATTTGTAATTGGACGTCAGGCGTCTGATGCCTTCCATCTCATCATCATGGGCCTCGTGCTCCACAGCAAAGTCGCAGATGGGCGTGCTGTCCAATAGTTTGATGGCGTCTGCGATATTATATTCCCCTCTTTCGATCTGGTGCAGCAGGTTGATCCTTCTAAATAAGGTATTTTCTTCCTCGTGAATATGGTGGATAAAATCGTCCACAAACAGCGGAAACATCAACCGCATATCCGACAAAAGCGACTCATACTTTTTTTCGGGACGAATTCCAGCCACCATGCTGGAAAGAAATGGCAGTTCATGCCGTAGAAAATAATGATGCTTCTTCTTCAAATATTCTACCAGCACTTCTATTGGGTGGAGGTAAAGCTCCTCGGGAGTGGGTTCTTTCTTTGCTGCCCAACTTTCCAGCTCCTGCATGACCTGCAAGGGGTTTACTTTGAACTTCTTACAAACTTCGTCCAAAGAACTTTCCTCATATTCAAAAAAACTTATGCCGAAATAATGGAGTACAGCAGCAAAAACGTAGTTTTGTTCTACCAATTCGCCGATAGGCCTTTTCGGTATGTTTTTTGGTGCTGACATATATTACAAAAGTAATTTTTTTGTCTCAAAAAAAGGCAAAAACGCTTACCTAAACTCATTTAATTTCGTTTACCAAAAACCAATGCCATCCAAATGATGTTAAGGTTTATGTTTGGATATTATTGAATTTTATAAAATATTGCAATAACAACTTATAAAAAGAGGACACAGTGAGCGAAGAAAAGAACACGAAAGCACAGATCAGGTTACCTATCATATTGGCGCTGGCCGTATCGGCAGGTATCTGGATCGGAGCTACCTTTGCCGGACCTAAGTCGGACCGGAACGACCTCAAATCAGCCATCTACCGCATCCAAGAAGTCCTCACCTATATCAATAGGGATTACGTGGACAGCGTGGACACCAATGAACTCGTGGAGTATGGTATAGAGAAAATGCTGGAGAAGCTGGATCCCCACTCCAGCTATATCACCGCAAAAGATGCTGCCCTTGCCAAATCCCAACTGGAGGGTGAATTTGATGGTATCGGAATTGAATTTGGAATTTTAAGAGACACCATATATGTAGTGGCTCCTCTCAGTGGAGGACCTTCCGAAAAACTGGGGATCCAGTCCAACGACCAGATCATCAAAGTTGATGGTAAGGTAGTAGCCGGAACGGGTGTTACCAATCGCGATGTGTTTGATCTTTTAAGAGGTCCTAAAGGCAGCGTCGTCAATATTGATGTTAAGCGGAAGAATCATGAAGATTTAATACATTATGCTATTACCAGGGATAAGATCCCGCAGTATAGCATCAATGCATCATATATGATCGATGATCAGATCGGCTATATCAAGATAACCCGATTTGCGGCTACCACCTATGACGAATTTGTGAAGTCATTGAGTGAGTTGAAGGCGCAGGGGATGACCAAGCTGGTTCTTGATCTTCAAGGCAACCCTGGGGGCTATATGGGCGCTGCCATAAACGTGGCTGATGAGATTCTTGGAAATAACGCTGTCATTGTCTCGCAGCAAGGCAAACTCCCAAGATACAATCAGAAAGCCTTTGCTAACAGGGCGGGTGCTTTTGAAGAAGGTACTGTCATCGTATTGATCAATGAAGGCAGTGCATCCGCATCTGAAATTGTTGCTGGCGCTATTCAAGACAATGATCGAGGTCTTATTGTAGGCAGAAGGTCCTTTGGCAAAGGCTTGGTCCAGATGCCGATAGACCTTTCCGACGGTGCGGAGCTTCGATTGACCATTGCCAGGTATTATACCCCATCTGGAAGGTCTATACAGAAGCCATACGGCGAGGGCGAGGAGGATTATAATCTGGATTGGATCAACCGTCTAGACCATGGGGAATTCTTTAATGCTGATAGTATCAAGTTTAACGATAGTCTGAAGTATGAAACCGTGAAAGGCCGTACGGTATATGGTGGAGGGGGAATTATGCCGGATTATTTCGTTCCTTGGGACACCACCATGATCAGCACCTATGTGAACAAGATTTTTGGGACGGATTCACACCGAGAGTTCATCTTGGATTATCTGGAAGCAAATAAGAAGCATTTCGAAAACATGAGCTTTGAAGAGTACTATAACAAATTCGAAGTATCGGATGCTATGCTTCAACAGCTGATTAAAGTAGCCGAAAAGAATAAGGTACCCTTTGACGAAAAGGATTATAGTAAATCAAAAGAGTACCTTAAGATCTTGATCAAAGCCCATATGGGACGCAATATTTATGATGACAACGCCTTCTATAAGGTCATCAACGATATCAATGAGGTCTACCAGCAGGCGATAAAGTTGTTTGATGAGGCGGAGAAATTAGCCTTCCATTTTGAGGAATAACATTAAGGAGCGGGTTACCCCGCTACTTTTGTCTGCTATTTATTATCGATGCTTTTACCAATCACCCATTAAGAAGGAGTTAACACAAGCTTAAGATGCATACCAAATTCAGTCATGTAGCCATACTTGTTAAAAGCGTGGAAGAAAGTGGCGACTTTTACAGAGATATTCTTGGACTTAGAGAGGTGGAGGAACCCTTCAAGGACGGACTTCACCGTTGGTTTGAACTGGGCAGTGGGACCTTGCACCTGATTGAAGAACCCTGGAAAGAGTTGGTCTTTAGAAGAAGCAACCATCTTTGCTTAAGCGTGGACGACTTAGATGCATTTATCATAAAGCTTCAGTCAAACGACATTTCCTTTGAAGATGCCCGGGGGAATAAGAACAAGATTCATATCCGTCCTGACGGTATCCGACAGATCTTCTTCCGGGATCCGTCAGGATATTGGGTAGAGGTAAATAATGATTATCAGTAGGCTTTAGCACCGAAAGTACACAGCTACAGCGCGTTTGCTGTTAAGGTTTTTTGCTATTGAATACCCTTTCCGGATCAAGTGTGATGTATTTGATCGTTTTTCCTTCCTTATTCAGATGAAAGGAATAGGTCAGATGTAAAAATCCATCATCCGTTTGAATCAAACTGGGGTAGGAGAAACCGCCGCTGCCTTTGGGCTCGTCTTCCAGATAAACCTGCCATTGCCAGCTTTCACCTTCGTCATCGGATAGATAAAGTGCTACCCTATAACGGCCGTCATCTATATCATTCCCAAGAAATGCCCAATGACCGCTTTGCAATACCAATAACTCCACGCTGGCCGTGTTCGGTATATCTGTCTTGACCGCAGCACTCCAGGATTGTCCCTCGTCTTTCGAGATGCTTTTTTGAACCCTGGCGGGCGCATCCCCACTGTCTCTCATCAAGGCCACAATCTCCCCGTTTTTCTTTTGCGCCAAAGCCGGTTGAATAGGGCCTCTACCTACAATGGGAAGGCTAGGAAGCCATGATCGGCCTTGATCTTCTGATACTGCGACTATTGACAGGTTAAAGCCGTCAGAATAGAGCGGTAATAAGATCTTACCGGATTCCAGTATCAAAGGCTTGATACGGGTCATCCAGCCAGTACTTCTTTTAGTCGGATCCTCACTAGCGGCAATGATCATCTTGTCATAATCGGGAGCATATTCTGCCCAGCCTGCGGTGAGCCGGGGCAAATCGGCGAGTTTGGCAGCAACTTCTTGGGCAAATTGATCACCGGGTTTAAGCAAGATGTTATCCTGCCAATCCCATACCGGGGCGCCCGGACCTTGGTAATTGCTGGAGGTTCTAAATCTTAATACAGAATGCTCCCAACGGTTGGCCTGAACAGCAATCCATACCAAAAAGAGCTTGCCTTCATCATTTAAGAAAAGGACAGGGTTGCAGTCGGGGAGGTGGGGGGTATCGGCAAGCTCAAAAGGCTCGCTCCAACCTTTGGCTCCCTTCGCTAGTCGGGAGCCCATAATCTTGACATCATCCGCAGTACGTTCTCCAGAACCCTGAAACCAAGCAGTCAGAAAATCGCCATTGGGAAGTGACACGATGCTGCTGCCGTGTACATGTTGCTCTTGCATGGGAAATAGCAGCATTTCCTGAAGGACGACCTGGTCCTTTGCAACAGTTTGGCCCAAAAGTTCAAGACCAATTAAGGAGGAGAGGATATAAAGAATTAAAATCTTAGTGCGAAACAAAGCCATTATCTTTATGAGTAACAATTACTTTTAGATGATTGAGGATCATTTCACCTGTTGCCTTCGCCGCATAACTTCCCGCCACGTAGTCAAAATAATTCCTTCTTTTTCTATATATGCCCTTAAAGTGGGATCAATCATGGCCAGCATATCGGCATATCTAGATCCCCCGGAGTTGCTGATATGGCGGAAGGTATCCGTCATTTCGCTACTGTGAACAATCACCATCGCCAATCCAGGCTCCATATCCTCTAGGAGCTTGATACATTGTTCAGCTTTGTACTTTCCCCATTCCTCCGCACTGACCTCATGCTCTGGCTTCCAACTCCCGCTGATGGTATGCAAATCGTCCAATACCGGAAGACCGGCTTTCCAGATCATCTGCCCCACCGCAGGAGTTTTTTCCAATATCTTAGGCTTGGGAATTTCTATACCTTCCGTATAGGTACCCTGAGCTTTCATTTCGCGAATGATGGGGAGGATCATGGACTCAGTCAGCAGTTTGTTGTTTCCACCGGGAAACATAACCGGAATTTTATATGCTATTCCCACTTTAATGTAACGTTCCAGAAATTCATCAGAGGCAAACAAGGTGCCCATGTGAGCGTCCATATGGGTAGGCTGTAAGCCTAAGCTTAAGGCACGATCTATTTGTGCCCGAATTTCCCTTTCCACATCATCTGCAGTAGCATGCTGTAGCACTTCCTCCACCGTACTCCAAAGGTTTCCTTCCTTGTCCACCAAAGTGGGAACTTGGCTTTTGCCGGCGACAGGACCCCATCGATAAGCCTTCCATTCCGACGTAAGGGTGAGGTGCAACCCTGCATCCATTTCTGGATGGGCAATAGCATGTTTGGCGATATCAGCTGCCCAAGGGCAAGGCATCATAATACTGCAGGAGCTGGCCATACCTTGTTCTATCGAGATTTTTGCACCTTGATTGGATTCAAAGGACATTCCAGCATCATCCACGTGAAAAATCACCACCTTGGCGCCTGCAGGATAACCTAGCCTTTCTGCATAGGTTCCTTGTTGGGAGTAGGCTTGTTTTGTATTAACCATCAGCAATAAAATAAAGAGGGGAATGGCTATTGTTTTCATGTCGGCTGTGTTTCAATGACGCTCATTCCATCGTCAATTTACCTTTCCAAAAGGCAATTCTGTCACGGTTCCAAGTATAGCTTGCAATGAGGTGCCCATCTTGATAAAATATGGAGGGGTATGAAAGTTCATCATCGCCTTCTCCCTGTTCTATATCTAATTTTATAGGCCAGGAATGGCCATTATCGTTGGAAATGGCTACGGTAATAGGATAGCGTTTTCCCCAATTTTCACCCACCGGGTTATAGATCAAGGCAATGGATTCACCACCGATATGCGCAATGTCGATCCCACTATTATTGTTAGGCAGGGCTGTTTCGACGATAGGGCCCCAGGTTTTGCCATAATCTTCAGAATCACTTCTGCATATCTTTCCAGAGGAGCTTCGCATCAGCATGTGCACATGCCCGGGTTTGGATTCCCATAGGGCCGGCTGTATCACCCCTTCTCCTTTGATGACATTTCTGTCTAGCTCGAGCTTTTCAGTGGCAGTCCATGTTTTGCCAGCATCTTCGCTTCTATCCACAAAAACATCCCAAACCCGATTAAGCTCGCTTGATGCTGGAGCAAGCCAGGTACCGTCAGACAAGATTATAGGTCGGTTTCTCACAGGCCCACGACCACCCTTGTCACCTTCCACCAGTTCTATAGGCTCAGACCAACTTTCTCCCTGATCGTCGGAATATTGCACCCAGGTTTCCCAAAAATCTATTTCCTTGCCGACCTTAAAATAAAGGTAAATTCTACCTTCAGGCGTGCGGAACAATACGGGATTCCAATGAGGGTCATTTCTGATCTTGACGGCCAATTCAGGTTTGGTCCAGTTTCCTGGGTTGCCTTTTGCCATCCAAATACCAACATCGTCGTTTTTCTCGTGTGACCCAGCAAACCAAGCCAACAGGTAACCATCATCGAGATCAATAATAGTAGAAGCATGACTTTGGGCAAAAGGCCGTTCCTCTTCAAACACATGCTCGTATGCTATGGTTGTCAGATCCTTTACCATCACTTTTTCCTCATTTGTTACTTTTTGGGAAGCTGCTTCCTGATCGCTACCAGAGGTGCAAGCCAAGGTCAAAAGAGCTGCCATGGCGTTGACTACAAAGATTTTTTTGTCCATTTCGGGCTAATTTGCTTTAAACTCGTTATTACAATACTTCAAAGAAAAGGGATAATACCACTTGAGCGAGAATAATTTTGTATTATTCCCCACAAAGCCGCCAGCTGAAGGGCTCTGCGCAATGTGAGGCAATTTATACGCAAAACACGCTTTCACTTCTTCTTTATGTGGAATACCTTTGTTGCGGTTTTTTACCATTTTACCTGAAGATTGATAATGAATATTGGGATTGACTTAGGCGGGACCAAGATAAAGGCCGGAATAGAGCATCAAGGAGAGATCATTCAACAAAAGAAGGCTTTTCTAAAGGAGAAGGATTCTTTTGACTCCACCATGGAGCAGGTCTTCCGCCTGATCAGTCCACTTGTTCAGGATGAGGTGGAAGGCATCGGCATTGGCGTACCTTCCGTAGTGGATGTAGAAAACGGCATTGTGTATAATGTTACGAATATTCCTTCGTGGAAAAAGGTGGAGCTAAAAAGCATTTTAGAAGAGCGGTTCAAGTTGCCGGTGTTTGTCAATAACGACGTCAACTGCTACACGCTGGGCGAGCATCGTTTTGGTCTCGCCAAGGGCTTTGACACGGTGGTAGGGATGTCTATAGGTACCGGGCTTGGTTCGGGGATCATCATCAAAAACAGGCTGTATACCGGCCACAATTGCGGTGCAGGCGAGATTGGACTGTTGCCTTATAAGGATAAAAATATCGAATACTACGCCAGTGGTAATTTTTTTGAAGCCTTTCACCAAACTACTGCCGTGGAAGCATACCATGCGGCCTGTGCGGGTGATGAAAAGGCCTTAAATCAGTGGAGGGCTTTTGGCTATCATTTCGGAGCAGCGGTACAAGTGGTTTTGTATGCGTATGATCCACAAGTTATCATCATAGGAGGTTCTGTGTCCAAAGCTTTTAACTTTTTTAAAGATACCATGTATGAAAGCTTTAGCGATTTTATCTATCCGAAATCTATTGAGAGGTTAAAAATTTCTATCTCCGAAAACGAAAACATTGCTTTGTTGGGAGCAGCTGCCTTAGTAGATTTTAGCCAATAGCTAAGTGTATATTCATTATTCCCAGCTTTTTCTTGCTTTCGTTATAATCCGCTGTGGACTTTCAATGATTTACGTTTTTTGTGGGTGCGGATACGCATTTTGCAACGAAAATTTTTTTATCTTTTGAAACCATAACCTGCAGGAGACACTATTTTAGTCTTCTCTAGTGCCTGGCTGTCTACCGAGGAAAAAATGAAGAAGAATACGCTACTCGTCATCCTGATATTGATCATCTTTTTTGTCATCTCCTTTCTGACGAATATTCTGGGTCCCATTATTCCAGACATTATCGACTCCTTTGATCTAAGTATTGGGCTAGCTGGCTTTTTGCCTTTTTCTTTTTTTGTCGCCTATGGAGTTATGTCTATTCCTTCCGGCATCTTGGTAGAAAAGTATAAAGAGAAACGGGTAATGGTTGCGGCCTTTTTTCTGGCATTTGTAGGGGCGCTGTTATTTGCTTTAGTTCCGAGTTTTCCCATAGCGTTGACATCCTTGTTTATAATCGGTATCGGCATGGCCATGCTTCAGGTGGTGATCAATCCTTTATTAAGGACGGCCGGTGGCGAGGAGCATTTTGCCTTTAACTCTGTTTTTGGACAGTTGGCTTTTGGAGCAGCATCTTTCCTAAGCCCTTTGTTATATAGCTATCTGGTGCTCAATATTCATTCGGAGACCCCAACAGGCTTGGCCCATCTGTTGAGTGATTTGGTGCCCGAAGGTTTGCGTTGGGTCTCGCTATACTGGGTATTTGCGGTAATTGCCCTGCTTATGACCTTGATCGTGTACCTGGTTAGATTCCCACAGGTGGAGTTGAAGGAAGAGGAAAAAGTAGATACTGGTAAGGCTTTTAAAGAGCTGTTGGCCAATCGCTATGTGCATTTGTTTTTCCTGGGCATCATGTGTTATGTGGGTACCGAGCAGGGTGTGGCCAACTGGGCCTCCAAGTTTTTACAGATTTATCATGATGTCGATCCCACCACTACGGGGGCATCGGTCATTTCCAACTTTTGGGGTCTACTTACGCTAGGCTGTTTGCTGGGTTTGGTGTTGCTTAAGGTTTTCGATAGCCGCCATGTATTGGTAATATTCACTTCAGGGGCCATAATATCCCTGTTGATTGCCCTGTTTGGAAGTGCCGAGATGTCCGTTTTGGCTTTTCCCATGGTAGGATTTTTTGCGTCTGTTATGTGGTCGATCATCGTTTCCCTTGCGCTCAATTCCGTGCGTTGGCATCATGGTACCTTTTCCGGCATTTTGTGCACGGGCATAGCGGGTGGGGCGGTGGCTCCATTGATCATTGGTGGACTGGCTGAGCTGGTAGGGCTTCGGTTTGCCATGCTGTTCCTATTGCTGACATTGGGTTATATATTAAGTGTAGGACTTTGGGCTAAGCCCTTAGTCACCAATGCCAGGATTACCAAGAAAAAAATGTTGGTGAAGTAAAGTCTAAGGAGTAAAGGATTGTAACAGGTTGCGACATGTACAAGATCATTTTATTGCTGGATTTTGCCGAAGAGTACAGTAAGAACCTGTTGAAAGGCATTTCAAAATACTCTATGGAACATGGCCCTTGGACCTATTGTCGCATGCCGCTGTACTATAGGGAGACGATAGGTATGGAAGGCATCCTGCAATGGGCCAAAGATTGGGGCGCGGATGGGATCATCGGTCAGCTCTACAATGACAAAGATGTAGATAAGATCACTGCCTCAGGTATCCCGGTTATTGCACAGGATTTTAAGGAAAGATTTAAGGAGATTCCCAATATCACCGGCGCCTATCGGGAGACCGGAATTATAGGTGCGGAGTACTTTTTGAAAAAGGGCTATCGCAATTTTGCCTTTTACGGCTTCAATGATATCGTATGGTCCAGAGAGCGGGCCGAAGGCTTTGAAGAAAGGGTACAGGAGGCTGGCCATAAGGTGCATTATTTTGAGCATAGAAAATCCCGTTCTTCGGATTTGTGGTATTACAAGAGCCAATCCTTGAGCCAATGGCTCACCTCTTTGCCGAAGCCCATCGCGCTGATGGCTTGTGATGATAACCAAGGGCTGCATATTACCGAAGCCTGTCGCCAAAACAAAATCAGAATTCCCGAAGAAGTAGCCGTATTGGGTGTGGATAATGACGAAATGCTCTGCGAGCTTTCTGATCCGCCTTTGTCCAGTGTAGCCTTGGACATTGAAAAAGGTGGGTACAACACGGCCAATTTGCTTGATAAGATGATCCAGGGTTTGGCAGAGCCCTACGACATTGTCGTCAAACCTACCCAAGTAATCACCCGCCAGTCGACCGATATCTATGCCACCAATGACGCCTACATTGCGTCTACCTTACGCTTTATCCACAAGAATATAGAAAAAAACCTGCATGTAGAGGAAGTGGTCAAACAGGTGCCCCTATCGCGGCGCTCGCTGGAAAAAAGATTTTTGCAAATCACCGGTATGCCGATTTACAAATACATTTTCAACCTGCGTATAGATAAATTTACCCAAAAGCTACTGGAGACCGACCAGACTATTTTTGAAATTGCTTTGGACATGGGCCTGAACGATAGCAAAAACATTGCGCGACAGTTCAAACAAGTCAAAGGATGTAATCCTATTGAGTACAGAAAGCGGTATTTGGCAGGGAAGTAGTGGTGGAAGGGCGTTGGCGGGCATGTCTCTAACTCATCTTCTATCTCCATCAGGGGGCTTGGTGAGTTGGGCACGAAGGGATAAAAAGACTTAGAGATGGAAGTGTTTTTCGGATTCCCGTTGCTTTTTGTCTAAAAAAGCTTCCATCAGGAGATTTGATCAGATGACATGAAAGTGTCACAGCATTTAGGTAAAAGTGTCCAAGTAGTCCTTCCGCAGCAAATCAGAAAGCTTTACCACTTCCGAAGTACTCCCCCCCTTATGAAGTACCCCCTCCCACATCTGGAGCCCCATGAGCCACTTCGGATGTCCCCCTCCCTTATCGGAACCTCATCCTTGGAGATCAGACTGACAAGCGTCGAGATCGGAACTCCAACGTTGGGGTTCGGAACCCCAAATTTTGACCTTCTTTTTCCAATTCTTCAATTCAAAAACCAAAAATTCGGGATCGGATGGGACAATCCTGACCATTATTGCACGAAAATTTATTTTCGAAGCTCGAAGAGGGGTACTTCCGATGAGGGGAGGGGTACTTCGGAACCCCACGTGTCAGGTTCTGAACTCGAAATTTCGAGATCGGAAGCCCAAATCCGGGTTCCGGAGCTCAAGTGTTCGGACCTTTTGGCAGAAATTTCGGCAGCGAAATTATAAACTCGGATATTTATGCTGCAATTTTCACCTGTTGAACTAGATCATTTTAGATCCGAGGCCGGAATTTATGGTCTGAAGCTAAAATTTGAAATTGAAGTCTAACGGGTAAGCACACGTCCTGGACGACTAATTCTCCAGCATCAGTTCTCTCGTGATGGATATGCCGGCGACAAATATTTTGCACAATTCTGTCCATATTGCCAAGCCACATCACGCTTGCTGCCCCATTCTTGGTTAAGCTTCACCCTTATCCCATTATGCATGGTGTCTTCAGCTTTCCATCAATTGAATTGAAAGATCCCGGATATCCCAGTTTTGACTTCAACATTAAGTAGTGGCATAATGAGGTATATGTCATCAGGGCGATGTAAAATTACCTTCTTCCGCTGTCCTAATAGATGTTTATAATAACGCATTAATTCAGAGAATTATTGGGAATAATGAGCATTTGATAAAAAAAATATAAATGTTACAACATAACATAGCGTTTTTTTAAAATACCATAATTTTTACGTGAACGGCTTGCTTGATTAAAAATTTTATTCCAGTTTTAAGACTAACAAAAAATAATTATTAACAAAATTGTAAAGAAAGGAGGCTTGTCTGATTCAACATTTACATCTACACATCTATTGGTTTAAATTATTGATCTATGAAAAACATTAACTAATCTAACATGAGCAGAATTACAGCAATTTTCATCCTTGTCCTGCTGTGTTTGAGCTTGAACGTACAGGCCCAGCAGCGGACGATCCAAGGAAAAATAACCGATCAAACAGGCTTTCCGATTCCGGGAGTTAATATTTTGATCAAAGGGTCGAACATTGGATCTACTTCCAATGCGGACGGTAACTACCAAATCACCATTAATGAAGAGGGAACGCTGATTTTCAGTATGATGGGTTTCCAAGACCAGGAAATCAGTACCAATGGCAGAAACAGGATAGACGTGGAGCTATCTGAACAAAGTATGACATTGGGTGAAGTGGTCGTGATGGGGTATAATGAGGTAGAGCGGAGGCACTTGGCCTCTTCCATTGATGAGATGGATATGGACAAGGTGAAAACCAGGCCTTTGTCCAAGCTGGAGCAAGCCTTCAGCGGTACCATTGCTGGGGTTACTTTGCTACAAGGTAATAACCTGCCTGGCAGTGTACCGGGGACCATCTCTATTCGAGGGATCAGCACCTTGCAGAATGCGGGGCCGCTGGTGATCGTGGACGGGATGGAGCAATCACTCACCGATATCGACCCCAATCAGGTAAAAAGCATCACTGTATTAAAAGATGCGGCATCGGCGGCAATGTATGGTTCTAGAGGTGCCAATGGGGTAATTATCATAGAAACAGAAAGGGGTACAACCGGTCAGTTTAAGGTGGATCTACATGCCTGGACAGCCATTAGTGATCCTATTGACCTGCCCAATTTTGTTAATTCAGCGGATTATATGATGTTGAACAATGAGGCCCGGTCAATGCAGGGGCAGACCGAATTGTTTTCAGCGGACCAGATTGCGCAAGCCAGGGCGGGCAACTATACCGACACGAATTGGCTGGATGAAATCATGGAAAGAAGGGCTTCTTCTTACAATGCCTCTGCCAATATCTCCGGCGGTGGAGGTGTGGGTACATTTAACCTCATGCTGGGTTATATCAGAGAAAACGGTTTGAACGACCTTGAAGGCAGCAATAAATTCAGTGCACGATTCAATACCAATATCAATATAGCCGACAAATTTGTGTTGTTGGCGGATTTTTATGCCCATAGGTTGCAGGTAGACCGCCTGCGTGCTAATAATGACGGACATGGCTTGTACCAGATCGCTTGGAGGATGAACCCCACGCAACCGGTATTTTATGACGCTGGCTTGGAAGAACATTATATCTTACACAACAATATGAACCCTGTGGCTTCCATCCACAGAGGAGGATCATGGAATGCCCTACACGACCGAAGCACCATCAACCTACGGCCTCGTTACCATATCAACGATAATCTACACATCGATGGCAACGTGTCCTACATGATCAACAAATCTGCTGACAAGTACAAGAGAGAGACGTTTAAATTCTTTGACGGGGATGGCAAACCTGTTACCATATGGAGCAATGAGGTAGGAGCCAATCAAGGGGTATCCGTCAGCCAAATTACCGCGCGGGCCAACATCAACTATGAAAGAGACTTAAGAAGCGAGCGCGATAAGCTGTATCTGGTGGCAGGTTCGGAAGTCATGAATTACAATTACACCGACTACCGCGAGGTGTCAAAGGCCTCCTTCTTTGCTAAATTGAACTATTCACTGGACAACCGCTACCTGTTTGAAGTGACGGCAAGAACAGACGGTAGCAGTAAGTTTGCGCCAGAGAATCGTTGGGGATTCTTTCCCTCCGGAGCCTTGGCATGGAATATTCAAAACGAAGGCTTTATGGCAGGGCTGAGAGAAAGCGGTGCTTTGAGCAACCTGAAACTCCGCGCCTCTTATGGCTTAATTGGTAATGAAGATGTGGAGCCATACCTGTGGCAGGAAATCGTTAACACCTGGGGCTGGATGATGAGAGTACCCAACTATCAATTCTCTTGGGAGAAGCAAAAGCAATGGAACATCGGCCTTGATGTATCGACCTTAAATGATAGACTTAGCTTCACTGGGGAGTTGTACAACAAACACTCCTTCGACCTGATCTATTCCGATTTTCCAGTTCCGCCGCTTACTGGATCTTATTACTTAACCTCTTCCGTTAACATTGGGGAAGTGGAAAACAGAGGCTGGGAAATCTCTGCCAACTGGAGCGATCAAGTAGGGGAGGTGTCTTATAGCATCGGCGGTATGCTTTTCGACAACATCAATAAGGTTTTAAAAGCCGGATATTCCCGCTCAGACACCTTGATCTTTAAAGACAACAACGACAAAATCTGGTATAACGGCATTGCACTGGATAATTATTACGGATATCAAAGTAATGGTTACTTCCAGAGCCAAGAGGAAGTAGATGCTACCAGCGCCAAATTGCCCAATACCCTTCCAGGAGATATCAGATATGTGGACCAGAATGGAGACGGCATCATCAATGATAAGGACAAGATCAACCTAGGCGATCCATTCCCACACATGAACTTTTCCGTAAACTTCGACTTGAGGTTTAGAAAATGGGACTTCAGCTTCCTCGGTCAAGGTGTTGGCAAGCGTACAGGTAGATTATCAGGGCAGGAGGGTTATCCCGTGCTGATGGACGGATCCAACAACAGTCTGGGGGCTCCTCGAAAGGAATATATGGAAAATCGATGGACGCCCAATAACCCCAACAGCCGATTCCCCAGAGTTTGGACCGGCGCTAGCTCTAACGCGGTGTTGAGTGATGTATGGCTCAGTGACGCTTCCTTCTTTAGAATTAAGATGCTGCAGGTAGGATATACCTTTGATAATTTGGGCCGAAATATCAGAAATATCAGGTTATACGCGAATGCGCAGGACGCTTTCACCTTTACCAAGTGGGAAGGGTTAGAACCAGAGAGAAACGGAGGCAACGGAAACTACCCCCGTATGGCAACGTACAGCATCGGGATCAGGGCTTCCATTTATTAATCCAAAAGGCTAAACAACATGAAAAAACTAAGGATATATTTTATGATCTTCATGACTCTTTTATTTATGGGTTGTGAAGAATTCCTAGACAAAACCGACCCTACGGCTACTTCCTTTGTGGAGTTTTTTAACACGGAAGAGGATTTAAGGCGCGTAGTGTACAGTAGTTACCTTGATGTATTTACCCATCCTACCGTACACCAAACCTTATTCTACCTGCAGGATGGCAAGTCGGATAATGCTTACAGCAGGGTAGAAGGCCATCATCACCAGCGGATAGCCAACGGCAACATCAACAGCAATACGTCAGCTTTCTTGTATTACTACGAATTGCAGATGAAACATCTGGGAAGGTTGAACACCTTTATTGCCAACACGGATGTTCCCTATGTGGAAGATGAGTCTGTGAGGGTTAAATACAAAAGTATCTTGGAAGCCTTGAGGATCTGGCACTACTTCAAGCTGACTTTTCAGTGGGGAGATGTTCCCTTCTTCTTGGAGCCAGCGGACCTTACCTCCGCGCTTCAGCCCGCTACTCCTAGGGATGAGATCTTAAACACCCTATTTCCCCTGGCTGAGGAAATAGCTTCCAGACTGCCGATCGATGAATATACTTCTGACAAGTATATGTTTAACCAAAACTCGTTGAAGGCCCTAACCATGCGCTATGCCCTATATTATGAAAGGTATGAGCTGGCTGCCAAACTCGCTACGGAGATTATAGAAAGCGGAAAATACGAATTGTATCACAACTATGGGGACCTTTTCCAGTACGAAGGGGCGTCCAGCAACAATGAATTCATTATGCATTTCGATATGGCCAGCCACGGCAACAGTGCCACGCAGTCGTTCCGTGATCTAGGTCCCCACTACAGGACGAGCAATGGCGAATCTTATGTAGTGCCCTTAAAGTCACTGGTAGATGCCTATTGGACCTTGCAAGGTCGGCCGATCGACGAGTGCCCTTTGTACAGCAAAGAAGAATATGAGTTGAATCCTACCTTAAACAGGGATCCTAGATATGCGGTCAGCATCATGGGGCATGGGGATGAGTTCTATGGAGAAACCATTGATATCTACAACCAAAACAGTCCGATGTTTTTCGAAAATCAGCGGGCCAGCAAGTCAGGTTACTGGTTTAGGAAATTTGTCGATGAATCGGATGCTTTCAGAGGAAGCGGGAATATGGATTTTCCTTTGTTGCGCTATGCTGAAGTCTTGCTTACCTATGCTGAAGCCAAAATCATGATGAATGATATTGATGACCGTGCCAAAGACTATATCAATCAGGTGAGGGCAAGGGCAGGTTTGGACATGTCCGTGGCTGATGTGACTTTGCCCGAATACGATGCATATACCCAGGAAGATTGGATTGAATTGATCCGAAACGAAAGAAGGATAGAGTTTGCCGGTGAAGGTCTGCGCTATGACGACATCATTAGATGGAGAATTGCTGATCAAGTGTTGAACCAGCCTGCTATGGGACATACCCGTAACATCAACGGCAATTTGGTATCGCTCAAAATTGAGGACAGATCTTTCCAGCCCCACAATTATCTGTGGCCCTTCCATGAAAACAGCTTAAAAGTAGAACCCGGACTGAGACAGAACCCCGGTTACTAAACAAAATGCCCAATATATGTCAAAGCCGCTCATCGAGCGGCTTTTTTTATGATACACCTTTTTGACACATCTCCTTTTTGGTAGCGAAGTCATCATACCACTTTTCTTCGAAGGTGTGATTGACGATGATGTTGGCTCTAAGCACCTTGTATACCATCCATAAAATCAATATGGGGGATAAACTGAACATGAAAAGGATAAAACCCACCTGCAGATTCATGCCGATAGAAATGATGTAAACCAGTAGATAGCCGGTGACGGCCAATACAGGAATAAGATATTTTTCCATAGTTTCCTGTTTTTTAGTTATTAAGTTAAACCTGCCTGACCATAAAGTTGTTATTACTCCTAATAACCTTATCTTTAATTTCTTGCAGTTATTTGAAATTGCAGGGATATAGGAACAAAAGTTGTTCCATGACAGGATCTAGCAAAGCCAAGGAAAGGAAACATGAAAGGATTTAGGTTCACCCAATACACGCCCAGAAAAGACCCTTCTAAAACCACCTTTGAAAACCTGCTGAACATTTTTCTTCAACTGGTCACCATGACGGGAGGTGATGTAGCAGAGGCACTAAGCTGGCTGACCAATCTAGACAGTCGTTATGGGCTTACTAATCCAGCTTATGGCATTGGTGATTTTATAGAGGATTTAAAAGATAAAGGGTATCTCACAGAGGAAAATCAAAAAGGGTCTTTTAAAATTACCGGCAAATCCGAGCAGACGATCAGAAAGAATGCTTTGGAGGAAATTTTTGGCAGGCTGAAAAGAGGTAAAGGAGGTCAGCACCGTACTCCTTATTCAGGACTAGGTGACGAAAGGGGTACGGACCGTCGGCCATTTCAATTTGGAGATGGGCTGGATCAAATTGCCCTTACGGATTCACTTCGAAATGCCCAGACCAACCACGGCTTGTCCGGGGATTACCTGCTGACGGAAGATGATCTTGAGGTAGTGGAGACGGAGATGCGCACGCAGACTTCTACGGTACTCATGATCGACATTTCCCACTCCATGATCTTATATGGGGAAGACAGGATCACGCCGGCCAAAAAAGTCGCCATGGCCCTCGCCGAACTCATCAAAACACGCTATCCCAAGGATACTTTGGATGTGATTGTATTCGGTAATGATGCGTGGCAAATTGAAATCAAAGATTTGCCCTATCTTCAGGTCGGACCCTATCACACCAATACGGTAGCTGGCTTAGAACTTGCCATGGATCTGCTAAGAAGAAGGAAAAATCCCAATAAGCAGATCTTTATGATCACCGATGGAAAACCGACTTGTTTGAAAGTGGGCATCAAATACTACAAAAATGCTTTTGGTATCGACAGCCGCATTCTCAGCGAAACCCTGAAATTGGCTGCACAGTGTAGAAAATTGAAGATACCCGTTACGACCTTTATGATTGCGTCTGATCCTTATCTAAAGGAATTTGTGAAGGAATTTACCAAAGTCAACAACGGAAATGCCTATTACAGTAGCCTAAAAGGTTTGGGCGACTTAATTTTTGAAGACTATAGAAGAAACAGAACTAAGCGTTTTTGAGCATGAAATACAGCGAAATCAGTTCCAAAGATTTATTGCACATTCGTACTCTAGGTGAGCTTAAGGCGAGTGGCTACGAGCCCAAGTCCATCAAGGAAGAGCTGCGCCTTAACCTGATCAAAAAGATTAGAAGCAAAGAAGATGTGTTTGAAGGCATTTGGGGCTATGAAGATACGGTGATACCAGATATTGAAAGGGCCATACTTTCCCGACACAATATCAACCTATTGGGGTTAAGGGGGCAGGCTAAAACACGGATTGCCAGGATGATGACCGCCTTATTGGATGAATATGTGCCGGTGGTAGCAGGATCTGAGTTGAATGACGACCCATTAAAGCCCCTTTCAACCTTTGCAAGAGAACTTATAGCAGAAAAAGGTGACAGAACTCCTATTTTCTGGTGGCATAGAAACGATCGCTATACCGAAAAACTTGCCACACCGGATGTATCGGTGGCGGACCTGATCGGCGATGTGGACCCCATCAAAGCGGCCACCATGAAGCTTTCCTATAATGATGAACGGGTGATTCACTATGGATTGGTACCCAGATCCAACCGCTCTATTTTTGTAATTAATGAGCTACCTGACCTTCAAGCCAGGATACAAGTAGCCCTTTTCAATATCTTGCAAGAAGGGGATATACAGATACGAGGCTTCAAACTCAGGCTTCCGCTGGATATACAGTTTATTTTTACTGCAAATCCAGAAGATTATACTAACCGTGGAAGTATAGTCACGCCCCTAAAAGACCGGATAGAGTCGCAGATAATAACCCACTACCCCAAGGACATAGAAATGGGTAAAAGAATTACTGCGCAAGAGGCAAAATTGCACGACCGCCCCATTGACAGAATCCATGTACCTGAACTGATGAAGGACCTTATCGAGCAAATCGCGGTGGAGGCACGTAGTAGTGAGTATGTGGATGAAAAGAGTGGCGTGTCGGCTCGTCTGACCATATCTGCTTATGAAAATCTTATTTCTGCCGCCGAAAGAAGGCTTTATATCAATCATGAGGAACGGACAGTAGTCCGGATTGCTGATTTGATCGGCATAATTCCCGCTATTACGGGAAAGGTGGAACTGGTGTATGAAGGCGAACAGGAGGGCGCAGGTTTAGTGGCCTATACGCTCATTGGGAAAGCCATCCGGACCTTGTTTACCGAATATTTTCCTTCCCCTGAACAAAAGAAAAAAGCTAAAGAGGGAAATCCCTATGTGGTTCCTTTAGCCTGGTTTGGTGAAGGTAATGAGTTGGATATTTTGGCAAGCCAGGATGATAAGACATACAAAACTGCCTTACATGCGGTCCCTGGACTTGAAACAATTGTCACCCAATACGTAGAGCATCTGCCCGAAATCGAGAAGGAATTTTATATGGAATTTGCCTTGCACGGATTAGCGGAATTTAGCCAGCTTAGTAAAAAGCTGCTGGAAACGGGCATGCAATTCAGAGACTTGTTTAGCAGCATGTTCAATATGGGTGATCCCGACGATTTAGATGAAGAAGAAGACCTGTAATTACAGGCCTTCTTCTTCAATTAACTTAAATCAGCTTGCCGTCTACAGCTTAGCTTTGAGAATAATCGGTTCTTTCAGCTTTCCGGTGACTTGCTCCATAAAACTTTTCAAAGCGGGGTAATCTGCTGCATCAATCATGGTTTTATTGAGCTGCCATACGAAATTTATTTTCAGCGTGTTTTTAATAAGTACAGGTCGGTACATAAAAGAACCGATATCGTCCGGAAGTGCAACGATCAATTCTTCCGGAAAATCATCTAATTCATAGTTATCAGGTATTTCCAATATGGAGGTATAGGAATCGGCAAAATTAAAGTTGAAGTCGACGGGAAAGTTTCTTTCTGTAGCTGTAAAAGGATTTTCCGTCATCCTTGCGATAGGAAATGGCTGGACCAAAAGTAGCTCACTTTCCTCATAATCGCGATACAGCTTAAAGGAAGTTTGCAACTGCTGTCTTTTTGTAGAGATATCTTTTTCCTCTGCGTCGAATACTATATCAGCATTGTGGAGATTGAACAAAGCATGCCAGTCAGCTTCCGTTTGCTTTGCTCTCCTTTTTGTGTAATCTATAGCATCAAAGTCTGCAAATCTTATCTGATGAGCAAATAGCACCTTACCTTCGTAAAGAGAGATGTTCACCATCTGTTGGATTCCAGACCTGTAGTTGGTTTGAAGGGGAATGATTTGGCTGTCGCTGCTTTTCACTACAAGTCCTTCCTCTACAAGATTATCCAAGGGGAGATATCCAAAAGGCACCTGCTTATCATACACATTTAACAATACAGGTGTGCTGTCTATATCGGCTGCGATAAGTAACTCATTAAATTGTAAAGCATAAGGAAAGGGTATGAGTTGTGCTCTCCCATTTCCTTTGGTGCTAATCAGCACCGGATGCGCTTGAATGTCACGTTCATTTAATATGGCCAAGAGCAAAAGGTTTAGATCAGCGATGCTGCCGGTTTTATTGTTCCAGGTATCTTTTAGTGTCTGGGATGGCACAAATCCAAACTTTCCATTATGGGTAAAATGCTGCTGCACATACGCGTAAGCACTCTTTGCTTTTTCAATAGGGCTTTCTCCGGCAAGAGGGATGTCCTGAAGGGATTTGGTGAGGGAATTGTTTCTGAAATAGCTTTTGAACCTATCGATGGCGAAAAGGTCGTCCGACAAGGCCTGCCAGTTAGTGAGTACTGTCTGGTAGCCTTTGGGTCCGGTATAACCTCCTGTATTGGCGGGGATGTATCCAGCCAGTTGAAATTCGACCTTATCCACATGGTCGATAAAGTTATTCATGTAAGGCTCAGGTTTAATGGATTTGAGCGCGGTCAAGGTCCACTCTGCCTTGTTGGGGGGACGATTGGCGTTAACTTCGGCAAAGCGTATTCCTTGACCGAACATCTTATAGTCAAGCCCTTCAGGAATATCAATACTGTATGTAGAAAAGCGGGTTGGGATTTCATTAGGAAATACCCACCCGTCCAAGAAGGTAAGGTTTTTGGAGATGATTTTGTATTCATATTCCAAAATGGCTCCGGCTTCTACTTTGGGAAAAGTAAAGCGGATTTCCTTATAGCCATTCCCCGCGTCCACTTCATAAAAATCTTTTTTTGAAAGTTTGGTGATAACCTGTTTGCCGTCAACCATATTCATGGTTTGGGCTTTGAGATCAACGATCATCTCTTGTTGGTTATCTCCGGCATAGTATCGGATAACTACGTCACCCTTTTCAGCCGATTTATTGTCAAGGATTTTGAGTCGGATGTGCTTGTTCGTATGAAGAAGGGGAATGATAAAATAGCTTCTTCCTATTTCTCCCAGTACCACTGCTCCTGCTTCAGGTTCAAATTCGCATTGTGTCAACGCGATTTCTGCTGCGCTGTAATTACCGAATTTCATCTCCTGTGCAGTAGCGGAGAGGTAAACTGTAAGCAGCAAAAGGGGCAACAGCTTTTTAAAAGCATATAGAATTTTATTCATATTTGGCTAGTTAATTTTCTTAAGCAGTAAAGGTTGTTGATCGAGCTTGTGGAGACGTTCTAAGGTCTGCGAAATGGCGGATTCTGAAGCATCTTCAACAAAATGCAGTTTGATCGTTCTATAGATGGTAAGTGTGTCATTTTCGAAGTGGATCTGTTTATTGTAGTCAAAGTGATCTTCTTGAAGGTTTATGGGGTTCAAAGCTTCTGCTTCCAATCCTCCTGTTGTTTTTATCTCAAGTGTTTCTTCAAGCCATAAATGGCCATTTGGTATGTCACTTTGGGTTAGTCGCCTCAGATAGGGTGTGATCATTATTCTTTTGGCAGTACTCTGATAAAATCGCTCTAAATGAGACTGATGCGAGAGATGGGCAGTGGGAATTTCCGTAGCACTGACCTCTAACTCGTAACTATCCATGTATAGCCCTCCTCTGGTGGCCAGGTGGTTGTAAAGAGCCTTTTGGGTTTCAGCTTGATCTTTTTGTGTTTTTATTTGGATAAAGGGCACAGCTCCAAATCCTTTCCATTCAATTTTTTGTGTCAATTCTGCGGCTCCGTATTCCAAAAGCCGAATAGCAGATTTGCTTTGGATTTGATTGAATTTGCTGCTTTTGTAATCGGGCGTAGGAGTTAAATACCCGCCCTGCTCATTTATAACCAAAGCGGTTCGGTCCATGGTGAATTGACCCAAAAACCCTGCAGGCAAAGTACGTGAGGTACATTCCAGCCATAGCGTGTCCGCCATCGGTACTTGTAGTATCACATGGTTAAATTGGTTGGAGGGAAAGTCTGTGTTGATATCCTTTTCATTTTGTCCTGCTTTGATCAGGCTATAGTGGGAAGCAATCCCTGCTTCCTGCAATAATGCTTTCATCAGCATAGTCAAAGCTTTACAATCCCCATACTTCAGCCTATAAACATCCCTGGCAGCCATCGGCATCCAGCCACCTATTCCCAGTTGTATGCTGACATAACGGTAATTATCTTGGAGGTAACGGTAAAGCACCTTTATCTTTTCTTCATCCCTTTCCAGCCCAGAAGATAAATTAGCAACCACCAGCTTGGCTTCCTGCGGCAGTTCCTCTTTGTCTCGATTGAGTAAGTTGATCCACTTTCCTAGCCCTTGCCAGTCCTCCATGGTGGAGGCGAAGCCTTCCATCGAGAATTTTAGTGGTGCCAGCCGTAGGATAGGCTTTTGCTCTTCCCCAAGGTCGGGAGCGTAAGGCTGCATGCTGTTCTCTTGCCATATAAGCAAGGTCTTAGCCAAAGAATCCCGTTGTGCGGGTGTGCTGAGGAGGTTAATTGGAAGGTATCTGATGCCGATAGCTTCAGGATAACTCACTGTCAATTTTGCTTCCATCACCTTTTGATGAGCATGAGGAGCGGGACGCCAGCTTGGGATATTGAAGTTGCCGTGGGTTTTGGTGCTGAATTGATAGGATACCTCCAAGGGAAAGGCGCCTGAATGGACGGTAAAATACTTCAGTCGGTTGTCCTCAAATATTGAAAAATTAGCTATCCAGCTCCGGTCATGCAGATCCTTTAACTTCAGCTTTTGAACGACCTTTCCTGTAACCGGGTTACGGATGGTTGCGCTGAAATGGGTGATGGTCGTCAGGTCGTCATAAGGAATGACAATGTGAGCATGAGCCAAACCCTCGGCATGCAGCACTGTGACTGTCACTTCTTCTGAATAAATTATTTCATAATTTTCAGTAAGCTCAACGGTATGATTTGTTTTCGCCAAGGAGTATATTGGAATGTCTCGAAAGTCAGTCTTACACTCCATTTCACCCGCAAATAGTGGCAAAAAGATCCCAAGCCACAGCCAAACAATACTAAAAAGTCTTTTCATTATCGCTAAAATGCATTTTGATAAGTTATCTTATCAAAAAATATAATTCTAAATTTATAACATAAACAGTCTGATCCTAAGCCGGTTTGCTTTTGGCCGTAAAACTACGCTTAATTGTAAAACATGCAAAGGATTGTTTCCTTCTCCCAAAATTTATTTTACCTTCGAGCTTTCTATTTTAATTGATATGAGCCAACTTATCATCAATAGTTTTGAGGAGTTCCAACAGTACGTGGGACAGGATTTGGGAGTGTCAGACTATCACACTATTACACAGGAACAGATTAACCTGTTTGCCAAAGCCACGCTTGACCACCAATGGATCCATACCGATCCCGAACGGGCAAAAAAAGAAGGTGCATTTGGAAACACCATTGCTCACGGTTATCTCACGCTCTCCATTGTCCCTTATTTATGGGAACAGATTGTTCAGGTAAACAATCTAAAGATGATGGTGAACTACGGTGTGGAATCTTTGCGCTTTGCACAACCCGTTCTGGTGAATGATGAGGTAAGGCTTCATGCCAAAATGGAAAATATTACCAATCTTAGGGGTACGATCAAAACCGAGATCAAAGTCACTTTAGAAATCAGAAATCAAAAAAAGCCTGCATTCGTAGCCAACCTGGTGTTCTTGTATCACTTTTTATAATGTTATCAACACCGAAAGTCATCCTATAGTTTGACTTTGCGACCTATTTCAACTATATTCATAGGTGGTTTTTATCTTTCCAATAAACCCCTATGCATATGGATCGATCCGCACTTTTAATCTTTGTCCTCTTTTCCGCCTGCTCTTGTGGCAATCAGGTCCAGCATGCGGAAGAAAATGTGCAACAAGAGCTGGCGTTAGTTGTTAAGGATAGCATCCAAATAAACTATGCTGGCATGCTTCATCTTCAGGATATTGATCCTGATAAGGAGAGGCTTCTCTTATACGATCAGCAGAGGGAATTTTTTTTCATTACCGATCTGACTGGTGCGGTTCTTTATCAGATTGAGAAGGAGGAGGACGGAAAGGGAAGTTATAGTTATTTGCTGGGACCTGCGCAATTCCATGGGGAGGATGAGATTTTTGTTGTTGCCATGAACGGCATGTTGACTTTCAATTTTTACGGGGAGCTGGTTTCACATGTCCCCTTTACCAATGAAGAGCAAGCGGGATTTTCAGGAAGGCCATTGCTTGCGGAAGAATTTTTTCCTTATGACGGAAGATATTTGGGAAAAGGGGTATTCAGTTGGGGAGAGTTTGGTAAAAATGAAAGGCAATATTATGATGATTTCCTTTTGCTCAGTTGGTTTGATCCTGAAGACGGCAGTTTTGACAGGAGGATCAACCTGCATCCCGAAAGTCTGTTGAAAAGTGGTAAGGCCTACGAGGTTACGGAAATGATGCCCGCTTACACCCTATTTGACAACAAGATTTATGTCATAGTGGGGACCGACCCGCATCTGGAAATATATGAAGCCAATGAACCTTACCATCTGATCTCAAGAAAAAGACTTCAATACGATCCATATTACCCTTCAGATGGTCAAGATATGCAAGTGGCAGATCCTCAGGTAATTCAGGTGATAGAGTCGTCCGGTTTTACTAAAAATTTAAAAGCAACTTCTCAATATCTTATTTCGGGCTATTTTCCTGGCTATGACCGAACAGACCGTGAGCGCCTAAAGGATCCCGCCATATCCGGTCCGGAATTTCAGCAAAGCATTAAAGGGAAATATCCGGAATACATTCACATCATGGATCAACAGGGTAAGTTGCTGAGTACTGAAGCCAATCATTTGAATATCGATTTAAGGCAATTCACAGTTAGAGGTGATGACATATGGGCTAAAAAGATGCCGAATGAGGAGGTAGAAGAAGATTTTATCATCATTTACCGTATAGCGATTGAATGAAGTAAAACGCTTCTATGGTAAACAACAAGGCTTTTGCATTCGGTGAAGTGCAGTAGATGGGGCTGAAAAAAAAGAAAAACAGCTCCCACAGGGCGCTGTCTTTCCTCATTGTTATAAAACCAAAATCTATTAAAGTCTATCTCTTTCTTCGGCGCTACCGCTTCGTTCGGAGACCCTGAAGTTCTCACCTTGAGAGAATTTCCATCTCAACGTCAGCCTAACCCCCTGCTGGTTGTTATATTGACGGATATCGGTATTGATTTTGTCGAAGTTGATATTTCCTTTTATTCTTTGTGTACGGAACAAGTCAGTTCCATTAATTGTCAAGCTGAATTTGTCACCTTTGAAGGATTTGGTCAAACCAGCATCCACCCATCCGAATCCATTTAACTTAAACTGTCCTTCGACAAAGGGGCTTAGGTACATGCCTACCATTTCCATTTTAAATCCTTTTGGTAGGGTAATGTTGTGCTGGGTTCTCAGCATATATGAGAACTGAGACACGTCAAACATTTCTGTACCTAACATACTCTTAAACTTGTTGTTGTACAGTTGGACCATGTTGCTGGTGTTCCACCATTTGGCTAGTTCTACAGGGATCATCATTCTTAAGCTGAAGTTTTCCCCTTTGTCATAGTTCTCCATTCTGATGACCGACTTACGGGTTTCCTCGTCCTGCTCCATTACCTGATTGAAGATGTTGGTTGTTCGGGAATATCCCAAGGTAAATTGGTAAGTTCCTTTGATAACATGGCTCATTTCAAAATTATTGGAGTACTGCGGCTTCAGATTTGGATTGCCTTCTTCCGTAGTCAACGGGTCGATGTAGAAGACAAAAGGATTAAGCAATCTATAATATGGTCTGGTGATCCTCCTGTTAACATTGTAGTTGATGGAGTATTTGTCGCTTACCTTGTGTTGCAAATACACGCTAGGGAATAGATCAAGATAATCTTGGGTATTCACTTGCTGGCTGGTTACAGAGTTGCCGGTGATGTCTGCATACTCGGCTCTCAAGCCTACCTGAAAGTCCAGTTTTTCGCTTAGGGGCGACTTATAGGAGGCATAGGCAGCCAATACATTTTCTTTATAGATAAAGTGATTGCTATTAGGATCTGGATTATAGGGGCCTTCCTCTAAGCTTTTTTGGATGTCCAGCATGTTGTCAGATTCTACCCAGCTTCCTTTCAAGCCAGTCTCCAGTGATTTGCCTTTCCCGAAGGGTTTTACAAAATCCACTTTGGCGGTGAAGATGCTGTAGTCCATTTCGTTGCCGGTCAAGATACGATCCTTGGTAATGCCTTGCATGTCCTCATTGAGCCAGTAGCGGTTGCTCAGTAAACCCAAGCTAGAGACATCCATCACCGTATAATCAATGTCTGCGGACAGTTTTGTACCCAGCGTGTCCAGATTTCCAACATAATGCAGGTTTGTCAACAGACGCTGGCTACCGGATTCACTATCATTAAGTGCTTCCAAGAAGTTGATATCCTGGCTGCCCGGATTGGTAATGTTGGTCAAGGAGTTGCCGTCTTCTGTACCGGTTTGGTCAGAGGCCTGGACAGTAATCCCGACGCTATGTTTATCATCGATTTGATAGTCAGCTATACCGGAGAAGAAAATGTTTTTGCGAACAAGTTTAAGTTTCGCGACCTGATCGAAGTTGGAGATGCCGTTTTCCAGCTGGAATCTTCTAAGTATATCCAAGTCCGTGTTTCTTGCCCATTCATTATAGTTCAAGCTGGCATTGCTGGTCCATTTGCCTCTTTTGACATTCACGGTAGCTCCTCCGAAAGGTGCCCAAAGACCATTATATTGATTACCCGCCTGCACGTTCCCGTTGATGCCATTGTAGTTGTTTTTCTTAAGTTTAATATTGATGACGCCAGCAGCTCCTTCAGCATCAAACTTGGCAGGCGGATTATTGATTACTTCAATGCTTTTGATGTTGTCAGCAGGCATGGCTCTTAAGAAATTGGCCAGATCTTCTGCGCTCATATATGTTTGGCGGTCATCGATCATCACAATTACGCCCGATCTGCCGTTCAAGTTGATGTTGCCGTCGGCATCCACATAAACGCCGGGAGATCTTCCCACCACGTCTAGGGCTGTGTTACCTTCTGCCAGCACGGTTCCTTCTATGTTGACAATGGTTTTGTCAGCTTCTATGATAACATCCGGCCTGCTGGACCGTACCGTCACTTCGTCCAAGGCAGTAAGCTCCTCTTCAATTTCAACGACACCTACATCCTTTTTCAATCCAGGCACCAAATCAAATGCATCGGAGGTATAGGTTACAAAGCCGATGCTGGAGATAGACAAAACAGCTTTGCCGGATGCCGAAGTGGAAAGGGTGAATTTGCCATTATCATCGGATACAGCCCCTGTTATCAATTCACCGTTGTCTGCTTTCACCAAGGCAATGTTGGCAAAGGGTAATCCGTTGCCATTCATTTCTTTCACCTGCCCAGACAGTGTGCTGTTGTCTTGGGCCATTACTACATGGCTCATACCCATTAAAAAAAGAACCAATGTGATACAAAGTTGATATTGGAGTTTCATGTCAGATGTTGTTCAATTGTACCATCCGCTATGAAAAAGCAGTGCCAAGGCAGAAAAAAATATATAAACAATTGATAATCAATAATGTAAAAATATTGAAGTAAAAATTGGTGTACTGTATTCGAACACTCTTAATGTTCGGTGACGGTACAAAAAAACCTTCAGCAGTTTGCCGAAGGTTTTTTTAAATGTCTAACTAAAATAAATGATTATTTCGCGGCAGCATATCTTTTGCTCACTTCTTCCCAATTTACTACGTTCCAGAAGGCACTGATGTAGTCGGGGCGTCTGTTTTGATAGTTGAGGTAATAGGCGTGTTCCCATACGTCAAGACCAAGGATAGGCGTACCTTGTACGTCAGCAATATCCATGGCAGGGTTGTCCTGATTTGGTGTAGAGGATACCTGTAGTTGGCCTGATGCATCTACAGATAGCCATGCCCAGCCTGACCCGAATCGGGTGGCAGCGGCATTGTTAAATTCTTCTTTGAAAGCAGCAAAAGAGCCAAACTTACTGTTGATGGCTTCTGCTAATTCTCCTGATGGCTCGCCTCCGCCATTAGGGCCGATAACGGTCCAAAATAAGCTGTGGTTGTAGTGTCCGCCACCGTTGTTTCTGACAGCTGCAGAGGCGGAAGAAATGCTTTTCATCAGTTCGTCCAAGCTTTTTCCTTCAAGCTCAGTACCTTCTATAGCCTTATTGAGGTTTGTCACGTAAGCATTGTGGTGCTTACCATGATGGATTTCCATTGTCTTTGCATCGATATGTGGTTCCAATGCATTAAAGTCGTAGGGTAATTGTGGTAATTCAAAAGCCATTGTTTATTGATAATTTAAAGTGAAACATAAAATTTAAGATTGCAAACTTATCTAAACAAACCCTAACGGGCGTCAAATGGTTCTGTGAAATCTGTTTTGTTTTGGCTAGCGTAAAGATTTGAAAAATTCGTCCAGCAACGATTTAGACTCAGCGGCCATAGTTCCTTGGATGATTTTGGTTTTTGGATGAAGCAATCTTTCGGCTATCCGGCTAAATCCCCGTTTTGGATCCATGGCACCGTAGTGAATTTCACCCAGTTGTGCCCAAAAGCTGGCACCAGCACACATCACACAAGGTTCTAAGGTGACATAGAGCTTGCATTCATTTAGATATTTAGCGCCTAAAGTATTGGAAGCAGTGGTAATGGCCAACATCTCAGCGTGAGCGGTTACATCGGTCAGCTTTTCGGTTTGGTTGTAGGCTCTTGCGATGATTTTGTTTCTGCATACTACTACTGCGCCTACGGGTATTTCTCCTTCCTCAAAAGCAATCTGTGCCTGTTTGAAGGCCTCATTCATAAAGTAAGCATCACTATATAATTCCATTATAGGTCTTTTTGCGGCTGATTTCCCTGATGTCAAATTTATGGCTTTCTTCTTGAATAGGACAAGCAGTTAGAATTATTCAATTTGTTTTTATGGATCAACTGCCTGCCCATCTCAATTATACCAATCAGGAAAAACCCGGTTTTATTCGGGTTAAGCGGGGCAAAAAATTTATATATCAGTTTAGTAACGGCAATCCCGTTACTGCCAAAAGTACGCTAGAGCGAATTGAAGCTCTAGTAATTCCACCGATGTGGGAAAAGGTGTGGATTTGTAAGGATCCCAAGGGTCATATCCAAGCAACAGGATTTGACCTGAAGGGAAGGAAGCAGTACATCTACCACCGTCATTGGGTGGCTTATAGGCAAAACTCCAAATACCGAAGGTTAAAGTTTTTCGGCGAGGCGCTGCCGGCCATCAGGAAGCGAGCAGCCCACGACATTCAATTGCCCGGATGGCCTCGCGATAAAATGTTGGCGCTGATGGTAATGATCCTGGATGAGGTATTTATTAGAATTGGCAACATGTCCTATGTACGAGACAACGGCACCTATGGCTTGAGCACCTTGAGAAGAAAGCATGTGCATATTGAAGAAGGGGTGGTCACCTTTGAGTACAAGGCCAAAAGTGGCAAATATAGGACGGTAGTACTGGAAGATGAGGAGCTTGTTCCCCTGATCAAAGAATGTTTTGATCTGCCAGGCTATGACATTTTTAGGTACTATGATGAGGAAACAAGGTGCTATTGCAATGTGCTGAGTGACGATGTAAACAGCTACTTGCGTGAAATTACTGGCGCAGACTTTTCGGCCAAAGATTTTCGTACTTGGGCAGGTTCGGTACTCACGGTATCTTTAAAGGAGGAAGCGTTAGCAGAACAAGAGGCAAATCCCAGGAAGAAGCTTGAGAATATCTTGGTGAATAAGGTCGCTGAGAAACTAGGAAATACACCTAGCATCTGCCGATCATATTACATCCACCCCACCGTTTTAGAATCCGCCTTATCCGTGGATCTCCATGAGGCGGCAAAACTCGCCAACCGTAAATATAGGAGATTAAGAAACAAGCTCGAGCCAGAGGAAATCTTAACTTTATATCTTCTTGAAAATGAATAAAAAAAGCGGAAAACCCTTCCGCTTAATGTAATGGTCAGAACTGTTAAAAAAGCAGCTCTAAGAATTCTTTTCTAACACCGTCGTTGATGATGAGTGCGAGTATTAATGAGATCAATAGTCCTAACAATGCCTTTGAGACGTCGCTCCAGGTTTGACGATAAGCTCTAACCAGCCGGGCTTTTCTTTTCTTCAACTTTTTGGATTTAGCCAAGGCAATGGCAATTTCCCGTCCACCGAGCAAACCGATAAATACCCAAGTCGTACTCATAGGCATATTACTGTGCATTTTGAAATAGAACAAAAGCACCGCATAGACAAGATCTACGATGGTAGCGGCACGAACATCGGTGACACGGGTTTTTTTATTGACAATATCTTGGATACGGTCTCCTTTTAGGTAAAACAGGAATCCTAATCCAAGGAAAATAAATCCCGCGAATGCGACAAACTCTCCCAGTTGCAATTCTCTTGGTAAGAAGACGGCAATGTTGGCGGCGTCCTGCATCACCCATACAGCCCAAAGAAAACCTGAAATTATCCACTGAATCGGAATCCAAATGGGGCTCGGCTTGCCCTTGAGGTAGTTGGGAAAAAATTTCTCTACGAAGAACCAAACCGTTATACCCATAAAAAAGGCTAAAATATAACCAATAAAGCTTTTCTCCATTACGCCAATAATGGTTCCTGCCTCGTAAGTAAACACGTTCAATAAAAGGAAAGTGGTTGATACCGGCATTCTCATCCTGGTCATTACCAGTAAGACAATGGGGGCGGCAAGCTGAAGGAAGACGAAGTTTTGCGGCGCTTGATCAAGGCCCTCTACCCTTAACCTTTCGTAGCTGACATCACCTCCAAAGACGAACCAGCTATAGGTAACTGTGCCGACAAAGATCAAACCCATAAAAAGCCATAGCCAATACCATTTGGTTTTGGAATTGGAGGCTATAAACGTTCCTATGGTTTGGATGCTATCGTTGGCTATTGCAGAGTAAGCAGCCAAAACAAAACCAAACCACATGGCGGCATAGGTATATTGTGTGATATACCCTGCAATGGCAACGAGAACGCAGATAACAATTAAAAATGGCTTTTCTTTTTTAGAGAAATCAAAAAGGGAATAAGATATTTTGGAAAGCTTATTCTGGTTGATATTTTGATCTTTTAGCTTAGCCATAAAGCGATTGTCCTAATGATGCTGACAAAGGTACGGGGTTTAATAGATACTAATGTTACCGAATTGTTAAGCTTATGAGCCATGCCCAAGGCTTTCCACAATTATATAGAACATGGGTTTATAGATGCAGAAAATACTGCTTCCTCGGTTCAGCTTTTTCTGGTTTTTTCAAGAAGATCGTATCATCTTCTTCAGTTACCAGCCAGCCTCGCATCCGCTAACCTATAAATCTTTCCGTCGATTTTTGTGGAAATCCATAATTCTCCTGCGCTATCTCGCCCAAATCGGATATCAACCTTTTTATTATCAAACATTTCACCAAAGGAGGTATCTATCCCATCTATGTTTAGCCGGCATTCTTTTATTTCTACTTGATGGCCCTGTCTCACCTCTTCAAGGTCAATGTAGAAGATCCTGCCATTTACGATATCACCAAAAATATACTTTCCATGCAGTTCGGGTATGTTATTGCCCCAATATTCGAAACCGCCCGAAATGGCATTCCCATCTTGGTGGGAGTATTGCGCGATAGGATAAGTAAAGTTATACGCGGCATCATCGTCAGGCAGCGGGTAAACCAGATTAAGATCGCCTTTCTCATTGATCCTATAGGTCCCTTCTCTCAATGGCCAACCGTAATTGTGCCCAGGCTCAATCAGATACAAGGATTCAAATTGTGCCTGTCCGATGTTGGAAGCGATTTTCTTTCTGTCTTTGGTCCAGCTGATGCGGTGGGGATTCCTAAATCCCCAAGCATAGATTTCCTTCAAAGCATTTCCGTTATTACCATCGGCAAATGGATTTCCGGGAGGGATTCCATACTGCCCATTTTTGCTGTTATTACCTTGAGGATCAATGCGTATAATGGTGCCCCAAATGGTTTCGATGCTATTGGTGACGAAGTGAAAGCCTGCGCCTACACTTCCACCATCTCCCACACCCAAATAGATTAGTCCGTAATCTTCATCGCCCGATTGTGCTAAAGGGTTAAAGGTGAGCTCTTGCACGCCATGGGAGGGACCAACCATATTGATCCTCAACAACTCTCTACGGCTACCTTCAAAAGGAACGGCTAAAGGATCTGTGGTCTTCCACTCTGATATTACCCATTGTAAGGATACACGGATGGAGTCGGAATAGCTAAAATCAGCGGGTGCAGATCCGGCTTTTTCGGTATGGGTAGTGTATAACAAACCGTTGTTTTGAAAATCTGGATGAAAGGCAAAGCTTCCAAAGCCGGTGGCAAGCCCGGGGGCATCAATAAAATGGGGCATTAATTCGTCGATTTCGAGATATGTCGTTGCTTTTCCGTTTTTCAGTTGATAAAGCTTACCCCGTAAATCCAGCACAAACAAATCCTCGCTGCCGGGCTGCTCAGCCATTTTAGCAATTCTCGCCAAGGGATCTTTGTCACTGCTAGCGGGAAGCTGCGCCTCATACTTTAGCTCCAGGATATAATCTCCCAAAGCTATGGGTGCTATCTCAGGTTCGATACTCGGTTCATCATTGCCCACTGTAACAGGAGCTTTAATGGAATGAAGGTAGGCGATCACCGCGTGAATATCCTCCTCGGAATAATGGGCGAAAGAAGGCATGTAACTGTTGTACTGGCTAAACAGAGCCGACGCCCTTTGGTCGCCACTATCAATTAGCCTTTTGGGATCCGCAATAAAGTCTTTGAGCCAGGAGACAGAAACTTGTTCAGTGACCCCTCCTAGTTGTGGCCCTATGCCGTCCTGCCTAAAGTCATGACAGGCACTGCAGTTTTGGAGAAAGAGTGATCTTCCTTTTTCTATGGTTAAGGAGTCCAGCGGAAGATCCGCATAATCTAAGGAACTACGAGAATGGCAGGATGCTAAGGTTATTATACTAAAAGCCAATAACAGCAAACCGACTGTAGAACGCAGCATACTTTTAAAGTCCATATGGTGTGTGTGCGAATTTATTTGTGGCTTCCAAATGTAATTTCCCTTTTTCTGAAAAGCATGTAAAAAAGCATTAAATAAATGAAGTAATGAGATCCTTTTTTGTCATTTTCATCTAATTATAAAAAAGAAGTGGATTATAACCGTCGAATACCTTAATTTAACCACTCAATTACAACAACCCGAAAATGATTGAGATTAAAACGATTATCCGTCTGGACAGCAATTCACGGATCCCAAAATACCAACAAATTGTCAATTCCATCATTGAAGATATAGAGAATGAATCCTTGGCCGTAGGAGAGAAAATTCCTTCCATCAATGAAATAAGCGAGGAGTATTACCTTTCGCGCGACACAGTAGAAAAAGCATACAACCTACTCAAGGAGAAAAAAATTATAATTTCAGTCAAAGGAAAAGGATATTATGTCGCGCGTAATGTTTCCAACTCTCAGGCAAAAATCCTTTTTCTGTTGAACAAACTGAGCAACTACAAGCTCAAAATATACAATTCCTTTATCAACAACTTGGGAGATTTTGCCCAAGTAGATCTCAATATCTACCACTGCGACCCTAAGCTACTGCTCAACATTCTGGACGAAAATATGGGTGCCTATGACTATTATGTAGTTATGCCGCACTTTAAGGATGAGCAGCTGACCCATCAAAATCTCAATGAAGAAGTCATAGGCTATTTGAAGAAAATTCCATCAGACAAGCTGGTGATTATGGATAATTATATTCCTGTGCTGGGCGAAGAAGTAGCCTCTATCTACCAGGATTTTAAGATGGATATCTACCATGCGCTGTTGGAAGGGATCTATCGCTTAAAGCACTACGATAAATTAATCCTTGTCTTCCCTAGCAAGGTCGTATACCCTTACCCCCAAGAAATTTTATTAGGCTTCAAAAAATTCTGCACCGATTTTGGGTTTGACTATGAGGTGCTAGATACGGTGTACCAGGAGATGGAGTTCGAATCCAAAGACGCTTACATCGTCATTGAGGAAAATGATCTCGTGAATTTGATCAAGCAGGTAAGGGATGTTGATTACAAATTGGGGCAGGACATTGGAATCATTTCTTATAACGATACACCGCTCAAAGAGCTTTTGGGGATTACGGTGATGTCTACGGACTTTCAAGTGATGGGCGAGACGGCGGCTTACATGATTAAAAAGCGCAAGAAGGAAGCTGTGAAAAATGTCTTCCGATTTATCGACCGGGGATCTATCTGAGCAAGCAGGAAAGTGCAGGATAAAGATCCATCTGGCCCTTTTTATCTTCATGCCCATACCAAAATAACCTTACCCCATCTATGTCTACAAAAAAGAACCTGCGCAAACAGCTGGATGATATCAATGAATATGAACGAGAGCCAATCCCTACGCAAAAGCTTAAGGGGTGGAAAAGCTTCATTGGAACTTACGCAGGAGAACATACCGCCGGCACAGAGTTTGTCATAGGACCTCTTTTTGTTGCTCATGGTGCCAGCGCATTTGATCTGGTTACCGGCCTTTTGGTAGGAAATATTTTGGCTGTGCTAAGTTGGGCTTTTCTTACTGCAAGGATAGCTGTAAAAGAACGGCTTACCCTTTACTACCAATTGGAAAAAATTGCCGGAACGAAATTTACCTTTGTTTATAATCTGGTGAATGCCGGCTTGTTCTGCTTTTTGGCGGGAGCGATGATAGCGGTTTCTGCGACAGCCGTAGGCATTCCCTTTGATTTGGCCATGCCATCTCTTACTGATATTTATCCTAACAGTGTGGGCTGGGTTATTACCGTTTTCATTGTAGGTGCTATTACCACAGGTATTGCTATGTTTGGCTTCGAGCGGGTAAGTAAATTCTCCAATGTAGCCGCGCCGTGGATGATCATGGTCTTTATCGCCGCAGCTATTGGTGTATTGCCTCAGTTAGGCGTTTCCAGTATTGGAGATTTTTGGCAAGTAGCAAAAAACAGCATTTGGACCGGCGTACCCCTAGAAGGTCAAAGTAAGTTCACTTTTTGGCATATCGTGTTCTTTGCCTGGTTCTGCAACATGGCGATGCATATCGGAATGGCAGATCTTTCTCTATTGAGGTATGCGAAGAAGTGGCAGTACGGATTTTCCTCTATTTCCGGTGTATTTCTAGGGCACTACATCGCTTGGATAGCATCTGGTATTCTTTACTCCCTCTTTCTGATGAGCGCTGCTGATAGCAGCAGTTTTTCACCGGGACCCATAGCTTATGGTGCTGCGGGAATTGCTGGGGCGGCCTGTGTTTTCATTGCCGGATTGACTACTGCTAATCCCACCTTATACCGTGCCGGTCTTGCTATACAGTCCATTAATCCCCAGTGGAAGACGTGGAAAGTCACTTTGTTGGTAGGCTTATTCACCACCATTGCTGCCTGTTTTCCCGCTCTTGTGATGAGGCTTTTAGAATTTGTGGCACTGTATGGCTTGATCCTTATGCCTGTAGGAGCAGTCATTTTTATTGATGTTTATGTATTGGAGAGGATTGGACTAAAAAGAAATTATGCAGCTTTGACCGATACATCTTTTAATTGGTCGGTCGGAATTACCTGGGTGATTACTTTGGTGTTATGCCTGAGCTTAAACCTGGCGGCAGGAGTAGAAATCTTTTTCTTAGGCTTGCCAGGATGGTTTATCGCGGTGCTGGTGTATCTGGTTTGTAACAAAATCCTTCAAAAGCAAGATTTAAAAATCACCTCTCGCTTAGTTAAAGATAATTTGGTAAGTGACTTAAAGAGTTGAGCATGAAAAATATTTTGGTTATAGTTTCTATCATCTGCCTTATCATTACACTTGTCCCTTCTTTTTTGGTATTTGCCGGGTTCATGACATTGGAAATGAACAAGACTTTGATGCTTGTCGGAACCATAGGTTGGTTTGTAACGGCCCCCTCCTGGATGAACAAAAAAGAAAAGGCTTAAAAATCGTCTATAAAAAAAGGGATCGACCGCGCGATCCCTTTTTTTTGATTAAAGTGGGTTTACACTTTATAATACTGTTCCCACTCCTTGCGTGGCGGCGCACCGGTCAGCATGGTGTTCGCAAACTTATCATTTGTAATTTGCTTGGTAACCGCATCAAAATACAGCGGTTTGTTCATACGCTGCGCAATTACCCCCAAACAAAATACCTGACTCAAAATACCGTTGATTTCAAAGGGGCTTCTGGTTTTTTCTTTGCCCTGACATGCTAAAATGAAGTTAGCGAAGTGGTTAGAGGGACTCTTTGGTACTTCCGGAAGTTTGGATGCCATGTCCTTAGCTGCCTCTTCAGGTATAATAGACAAAGTGCTTCCATGACTTCCTCCTTTAAACGTGAGGTCTTTACCATAGATAATTCTGCCGGGATTGAGTGTAGGTTGCTTCACTTGGCCCTGGTTGGTCGTAGGTACATTGGCTGCTGCCTCAGATGTACCAAATCCTTTCGGCAAGGGAGGTAGGTTTTGAAGACCGTCATACCAGGTCAAGTCTACCGGAGGCATACCTTTTCGGCTGCCAAAACGGAAAAGAAGGGTGGAGGACATCGGAAAGAAGAAGTCGTTGTGTCCCTCCAGATAAGTCGGATTGACCTCGTAGGGCAATCCCAGCTCCAAAAATTCGTGGGCAGTATCGATAAGATGAGCGCCCCAGTCGCCAAGTGCCCCCATACCGAAGTCATACCAGCAGCGCCATTCTCCATTGTGATAAAGCTCATTGTAATCTTTAGGCATGGCGGTGGTGAGCCAAGTATCCCAATCCATGGTGGAGGGAATTGGCTGCTTTTCAGGCCAGGTCTTCATATTGGGATCAAGCTTATGCCACCTTCTGGGACTGTTCATATGGGCAGTGATGGCTGTGACGTCCTTGATAATCCCGGCTTCCACCCAAGCTTTAGTCTGGAAGTAATTGGCTTCTGAATGCCCTTGATTTCCCACTTGGGTCACCAAATTGGGATTTTTCAACGCCATCTGCATCAATAGCTCCGCTTCATTAAAGGTGCGCGAGAGGGGCTTTTCTACATAAACATGTTTTCCAGCCTGCATACATGCCATTGCAATTGGGAAATGCGAGAAATCGGGTGTAGCTATGGTGACCGCATCAAAGTCGCTCCCGGATTTATCCAGCAGCTCCCGGAAATCCTGATACCGTTTTGCTTTGGGGTAGGTCTCCATAATTTTGGTAGTCTGAGGCGCCCCCATGTCTACATCACATAGGGCCACCACATTTACCAAGCCCGTCTTTTCAAAATCTTCTATGATTTGTTGTCCGCGGTTACCTATACCCACGCAGGCAATATTCGTTTTTTGATTGGCTCCTGGGATTCGGGAGTAACTCGCCGCTGATGTCATGGGACTTAGTGCCAGACCAGCAGTAGAGAGCGCGGTAGACGCTAGAAATTCTCGTCTTGAAATCATGCTGTTTATTTTGGTAAGTGTTGAATTGTACAAAAATAGATTTATTCCAAAAGATAACTAATTGCTGATCAAAATTGGCTGTATTTTTCCAAAAGGAGTTATATTTCATGGATGTTTAAGCACAGATCTTGAAGTTATGCAGTTTTTCAAATCCTTTTTCTCAGTCCTCATGATAGCGATTTCCCATTCTTTATCGGCCCAGGTGCAAACACTTCCGCTGTACGATGGTGCAGCAGCCCATACCCGAAAGCAGCTTGAACAAGATCAATTGGGCGAGGGTGGAAGGGTGACCCAAGTGGCAATTCCTCAACTTATTATATATCATCCCGAAAAGGAGAAGGCCAACCAAATGGCCATTATGATATGCCCAGGTGGAGGATATGGCTTGCTAGCGATTCAGCATGAAGGGCACGACATTGCCAAGTGGTATAGCGAACAAGGCTATGTGGCGGCGGTCCTGAAATACCGCTTACCGCAAGAGGAACTGGTCGATAACAGTTGGGAGGTGCCACTAACTGACGCCAAGGAAGGACTAAAGAAGTTGCGGGAGAATGCCGGGGATTGGAATATCGACCCTGCCAAGGTAGGGGTCTTGGGCTTTTCCGCCGGGGGTCACTTGGCATCATCTGTCTCCGTACATGGAGAGGCCAATGAGGGTAAAGTATCTTCCCGCCCAGATTTCAGCATACTAATCTATCCCGTGATCAGCATGGATCCAGCTATTACGCATCAAGGTTCAAGAAAGAATTTGCTTGGTGAGAAGCTGGGCACCGAATGGGAGGATTTTTTTTCCAATGAAAAGCAAGTAAATCAGCATACGCCTCCTGCTTTTCTCGCCCATTCATGGGACGATAAAGCTGTGCCTGTGGAGAACGCTATGCGATATGCCAAAGCATTAAATGAAGCTGGGGTCCAAGTGGAAGCACATTTCTTCGAAAAAGGCGGCCATGGCTATGGCATGGGCAACAAAGAGATGCACGGCAATGCGGCGACATGGATCATATTGAGCCATCAGTGGATTCAGGATAATTTTGGCCGTTAAGGGAGCTAGATCAAAAACACTGTAAGACTTCTTGCGCCATGGGCCCCAATCACCAATGACTGTTCTATATCTGCGGTTTTAGATGGTCCTGCGATAAACACCCCATAACCAGTTTCTGAGACGTTGATCTTCCTGTAGGCTTCGTGCATATTCGGTACCAAATTGGTCTTCTCGAGTACGATGATGAGGTGTTGGGCAATAAAAGGAAGTACGCGGTGAGTCAGATTTTTGTCCGACACCCATATAGCCGCATTTTCCACTGCACCAAATTCTCCCTTTACTACCGCAAGTTCGACACTTTCCAACTCATGGGGATCAGAAATGGAAGATAGGGCAATGGATCCCGGAATTTCATCAATGAGCGAAACAACTTGAAGTCCGTCCAGAAAGTTTTCCTCAATGTAAGTATGGATATCGCTAAGCGATTCCACTTCTATTGCTGTGCCGCCGTTGAGCGTTACGGATTGGGTATATTTCGACACCAGATCTTCGTCATCAGAAAATGACAGTAACACCGGCAAATCAGTGGCCTGCGGTTTATTGCGTGCGATGGCGTCCAGAATGGCTTGTCTACTGTTCATTTTTTTAATCTGTTTTTCTTATACCACGCTTTAAAACTTTCCTTTGGGGGATCCGGAAGGTCCCGCTGTTTACCCCAAACATTAAGGCTGCTATATACCAAGCTGTCGGGCGTGACCATTAAAGCTTTACGCGCCATACTCCCGAAGAAGTCATACAAGGAGGGCTTGCTCAAAGTGGCTCCAGCAATTTTCATCGCCATTTTTTTTGTTCTATCCGGAGGGCCTTGTTTGGCAATAACCTGTCGCCACTTATACAGTTGTTCATGGATATTGATTTTTACCGGGCATACGTTGGTACATGAGCCGCAAAGCGTGGAAGCAAAGGGCAGGGAGCTGTGCTTGTTCAAATCTAACCCAGGAGAAAGAATGGAGCCGATAGGTCCGGGTACGGTGGACTGATAGCTATAGCCTCCACTTCTGCGGTAGATCGGGCAGGTATTCATACAGGCCCCGCAACGGATGCATTTCAGGGAATTCCTAAAATCCTCCCGACCCAACTGCTCTGTTCGTTTGTTGTCCACCAGGATGATGTACATCTTCCTACCTGGCATCGGCCGGTGGAAGTGTGAGGAATAGGTGGTGATGCTTTGGCCGGTGGCACTACGGGCCAATAGACGGAGAAAAACGCCCAAATCGGCTGCCCGGGGGATAAGTTTTTCTATGCCCATACAGGCTATATGGATATCTGCCAGATGGGTCCCCATATCCGCATTGCCTTCATTGGTACACACTACAAAACCTCCCGTTTCGGCAATTCCAAAATTTACCCCCGTAATGGCGGCATCTGCTTTGATAAATTTATCCCTTAAGTGATTTCTAGCGGCTTCGGCCAGGTATTTGGGATCGTCAGCCCCTTCCTTCGTCCCGATATGCTGATGAAAGATATTACCAATGTCTTGCTTTTTGAGATGGATAGCCGGCATCACAATATGGCTGGGCGGCTGTTTGACAAACTGGATTATTCGTTCTCCCAAGTCGGTATCCACCACATCGTAGCCCTTGTCTTCCAAAAAATGATTTAGACCACATTCCTCGGTGAGTATTGATTTACTTTTTACAATATGTTGGATATTATTTTCCTGAAGGATGCGAAATACATGTTCGTTATGTTCCTTTCCATCTCTAGCCCAAAGTACCTCAACACCATTAGCGAGTGCCTTTTTTTCAAATTGTATAAGCAGCTCATCCAGATGGGAGAGGACATAGTCTTTGATCCGGGAAGCATTATCTCTTAGGATCTCCCACTCAGGCAGCTTGTGGGCAGCAAGGTCACGCTTTTCCCGTACGTGCCAGAGCGTCTCGTCATGCCAATGGGTTCTTTCTTCATCCTTCACAAATTCTTCCGCTGCCTTGGCATGGCTGGTATGTATCTTCATTGTTTGGTTATTAGTTACTGGTGATCTAGTTAAAGGTTAATTGTTACTGGGTTCCGGGTCACTTACGTCTACAATCTCCGTACTAAAGCGGGTTACCATTTAATATTTCGGCAATATGTTTAATCTTGATATGGCTTTTTTGCCTTTTCAATATGCCTTCTAGGTGCATGAGGCAAGACATATCCGCTCCAGTAATTACTTCTACTCCCTGTTTTTCATGGTCGATAATGCGGTCTTTGCCCATTCTAACCGACACGGCTTCTTCAAAAACAGCAAAGGTGCCCCCGAAGCCGCAGCATTCATCCTTTCTGCTCAATGTAACAAGATCTATTTCGCGTACCTTTTCCAGTAAGCTTTTAGGTTTATCGAATTCAGGAGCCATAATTTCGGAAGGTTTGGCTAATCCGAGTCCCCTCAAGCCATGACAACTGGCGTGGATACCCACTTTGTAGGGGAAGGACGCGTCAAGATCCTCCACCTTTAAAATGTCCGTTAGAAATTCACATAGCTCGTATATCTGCGGTTTAAATGCACCCTTGGGAAGAACATGATCCTTCACATGGAGGGTACAGCTGCCGGAAGGAGCGACAATGTATTCAAAATCCCCAAAGTTATTTAAAAAAAGTTCGGTTGTCCCCTGTCCATAATGTTCATATCCGGAATTGGCCATGGGTTGACCACAACAGGTTTGCTTTAGAGGATATACCACCTCCACTCCTTGTTTTTCCAGAAGCTCCATGGTTGCAATGGCTGCAGAGGGGTAAAATTGGTCTACATAACAGGGTACAAATAATCCGACGCGCATACATTCTATCTATTTATAGGGAGCAAGATAAGCCATAAACTTTAGAATTTCCATCCTGTACAGTACTGCAATAGCAGATAAACGGAAGAGCGGAGACTTGCAAGCAAGAAGATTCTCCTAAGGCTGATGAACGGCTTTTCAGAAATAAAACGTCACACATTTCCGGATCAAAACAGAACCATTTGATTTAAACTACCGGTCTGTGTAAATATCGGCTATTTCCCGTTCGGGACAAGCCACCCGAAAGTAATGTGGAACATTTGACTCCAAAAGGCCACGATGTTGGCTCAAGCTTTAGATTTCTGAAAAATTTTCGCTCCTCAGGTGATCTATTCCCTCGGCTGGAACAGCAGATATTGCTGCGGACCATAATAAAGCTCCAATCCCTGAGGGGATATCAATGAAAAATTAATTTTTTTCATTGATTCAATATATAGGGGGCCATCAAGAACTTCGTTTATAAAGGTAAATAGTCCAAAGGACAAAATCCTAATATGATTTTCTTTCAGTTGAGTCTAGAATATATTTTTGGCGTTAATTCTATTAGTGGAAGCATCCATCTAAAACACCATCATCTTTAAAGATCAAGGTATAGCTATACTCACGTGCAGATCTTACCAGTCTTATCCTGTTTTTTTTCATCAACAAACCCGATGAGTTTTCACTCAATGCCAATCAAGGGGAGGGAGGCATAGTTGGGGTTGGTCGGCACACGTTTTATCGATACCTCAGCCCCTTCCTCATCGGGCAGCCCCACTTCCTGACAGCCGTACAGCAAGGGCAAGAGACACATAGCTGCCATCAACATCCACGTGAAACTTAACTTTGTGCATGTAGTCATCTTGTTACCGTTTATTTTGTTCAATAACCCCATCGCTCGAAATTCGGAGACCTCCGCTTTCTGTACAATTGCAAAGAAAACCATCCATCAAGGCTTGTCGCATCCGATGATGTAAGGCTGATATCGGTATTGACAAAATGTATCTTTGATCTCTCTATGGTTAGACGTAATATTTTATAAAATTGCTATACCGGTCAGGGCTTAATTAAAAAATACCTGTTGTTCAGCCTACAAGGCCAAAACAACAGGTATCATTCGTGTTTAAAATTTAATCCTACTAAGGAGGACACATCGGCAGTACTGCGGACGAGAGCTACTGGCCGGCATCTGACATCCGTTATCTGACAATTGGCTCCCGGCATCCCTCCTTCGGTCTTTGGTCTCCGGTCTTCCCTAAATATTCCTCTTCTTCATCTGATCGACGATATAATCTGAAGTTCTCCAAGACAAGGCCAGGATAGTCCAGGTCGGGTTTTTATCCGCCTGGGATACAAAAGGCCCGCCATCGACGACGAACAAATTTTTACATTCGTGGGCTTGACAGTTGCTGTTCAGCACGGAGGTCTTGGGATCATTACCCATCCGGGTGGTGCCCACTTCATGGATGATTCTTCCGGGAGCTAGCAATCCATATTGTGATTCCGGCCCGGGTTTAGGTCCTAAAGCCACTGCTCCCATAGCACCGATAATTTCCTCAAAAGTATCCTGCATGTGTTTGGCCTGTTTGATCTCATGTTCGGTCCACTTGTAGTGGAAGCGAAGTACCGGGATTCCGTACTTATCCACTTGACCTGGATCAATCTCGCAATAATTATTGTATTGAGGAACACTTTCTCCTCTGCCTGCAAAGCCAATAGTAGCTCCGTAAAAGCGGCGAATATCGCGCTTCAAGCCTGCTCCGTACCCTCCATTTACTCCCGGGTTTCCGAATTCATCCCGAACATATTGCCTCACACTTTCCATTCCAGCCCCAAATCCGTACGAGGGCATTCTCATACCTCCACCATATTCTATATGATAACCCCTTGGAAAGTCCAGTTTTTTATTATCCAGCCACCAAGGCGAATACACATGGGCACCGCCGACACCGTCTTCATTATAAAGATCCCGGTCCAATAGATTTGGTACAAAGGCACTTCTGCTGGCTCCGGTGGAGTCGTGCAGGTATCTTCCCAAAACCCCACTTCCGTTAGCTAAGCCATTTGGATGGGCTTTGGATGTGGAGTTCATCATAATTCTCGCCGACTCACAGGCAGAGGCGCCCAATACCACTACCCTGGATTTAAGCTTGTACTCCTTCATATCCTCCTTGCTGATAAAGGAGATACCGGTGGCTTCGCCTTTGTCATTAGTCGTCACTTTGCGAACCATGGCATGGGTATAAAGGTCTACATTGCCTTTCTTCATGGCCGGTTGCACCAGACAGGTACCGGCGGAGAAGTCGCCATACACCTGACAGGCGCGATTACATTGGTTGCAAAAGAAACAAACCCCACGCTCATTGTTAATAGGCCGGGTAAGTATAGAAAGCCGTGAGGGAATTACAGGCACTTTCACTTTAGCAGCGCCTTTGCCGATCATCATTTCATGAAGGCGCGGCTTTGGAGGGGGCAAAAAGAAACCGTCCGGCTCATTGCGCATGCCTTCCTTGGATCCAAATACGCCAATCAGTTGGTCCACCTTATCATAATAGGGTTTGATGTCGTCATAACCGATTGGCCAGTCATCCCCAAGCCCATCAATACTTTTTCTTTTAAAATCATCAGGCCCAAACCTCAGAGAAATTCTTCCCCAATGGTTGGTTCTTCCGCCCAGCATTCGGGAGCGAAACCAGTCGAATTCCGTTCCTTGGGCTTTGGTGTAAGGTTCTCCCTCAATTTCCCAACCTCCGTAGGCAGCATCAAAATCCCCAAATGCTCGGGTGGTGCTGGCTCCCCTTCTGGGCGATTCCCAAGGATACCGCAGCTGCGTCCTATACTCGTCCTTTGCCGGGTCAAAATCACTCCCAGCTTCTACTACAGCAACGGAGAGACCTGCTTCTGAAAGTATTTTGGATGCCATCCCGCCTCCGGCACCTGACCCTACAATAATGGCGTCGTATTGTTCTTTGTTAGGCTTATTGTAAATGCTCATTTTATAATAAGGTTCGTTTTTGGCGAATCAATTTTAGGCAAACTATCTGACTTGTGGTGACCACCTGTGTAATTTTTGCCGCTAAAAGCCCTCCACCTTCCAACCTCTTCGGTATTCCCGTCGAAGATATTTTTCTGCGGCTGGATGGTTAGGGATCTTCATTTTTATGGCATCCCATTCTAATACCCTGTTTGGTTCTCTTAGGGCTACTGTACCTAAAATAATGGCTTCCGTCATAGGTCCTGCCTGTGCAAAATTGGATTCAGTGGGCTCACCTCCCAGGCAGGCATCTACAAAATGATGGTAATGGTTTCTGGGACTGAGGGTGGGAAACTGCACCTCTTTGAATTTAGCTGCTGGCAAAAGGATCGGCATTTGGGTATGGGGAATAAGGAGTGCACCCTCTGTTCCAAGGAGCATGGCTGATTCTGCCGGATAATCTTCAAGGGAGTACAAAGCTCTAACTTCCTCCGGAGGGTAAAACTCTCCGTCAAACCATTCCACCTGCAACTGAGCGCCTTCGGTCATTTCATTGCCGGGAAACATCCAGGTGATGTGGTTGCTTTGCGGCCAAGTATCGGCCCTTCTTTCCGGTGAATCTTCCCAGGATTGCTGTACCCTTGCCTGTACGGAGAGGGGTGATTCAAGATCAAGGCCTTTCCATACCGCATCAAAAATATGACAGCCAATATCGCCCGACCATCCCGTACCGAAATCCTGCCATGCCCTCCACTTGGCAGGGTGGTAAATCTCAGGTGCGTAGGGACGCATTGGTGCCGTCCCGACCCACAAGTCCCAATCCAAATGGGCGGGAGGCTCTTGTCCTTGGGCTGGACGGGGGCCTTTGAAGCGGTAAGCTTCCGTGGCTCCGGGGCGGTTGGAGCATAAATAAACATTTTTTATTTTTCCAATCACGCCCTGTTTGATCAGCTGGACGGCGGTTCTGTCTCCTTCACCGGAAGCATGTTGGGTTCCCAATTGGGTGACAAGCCCTTTTTTGGCAGCTGCATGCGTCAGTTCCCGGATTTCCGCCACGTCATGACATAGTGGCTTTTGACAGTACACATGCTTTCCTTTGGCCAATGCTTCATTGGATATGATAAAGTGGTTGTGATCGGGTACACTGACGTTGATGGAATCGATATTGTTTTTTTCTTTTTTTAAGAGCTCCCGCCAGTCAGTGTATTTGCGGGCATTTGGTACCAATTCTGCGGCTTTGTCCAAGATGTTGCTATCCACATCGCATATAGCCACGATTTCCACCCCTGGATGCGCCATGAACTGCTGGAGATCGTATCCACCCATTCCTCCTACACCGATGCAGGCGTGGGCAAGTTTGTTTTTAGCAGGTTTTGCTGATGTAGGTAAATAAACTAAGGGAGAGGCTAAGGCGACAGTGGTAGTAGTCAGAAGGAACTTTCTTCTTGTAAGGTCATTTGGGTGGTTCTTCATGATTTTGTTGTTTAAATGGTCCTTCAGTCTTCTTAGGATGAGGACATTTGAGTTGGGTGTAAATTCTGGATCCGAGTTTGGGGGTTATGAAATATTATGGTCCAGCATTGCCGGAAGAAGGTACCAGTACTGTGCTTATCTACGGCAAAGGCTGGTTTGCATCAAGGGTTGACGTTCGTAGGTGTCAAAGCGATTTGTGACGGAACGGTTGGAATATAATTAGGAAAGAAGGATATCTGGTCATGGTGATGCTGATTATTATGGGTTTGTGTGATGAATTTATTGTAAATTAAAACATTGTCAAAATAAAAAATATTGATACTGTTAAAAGAGTATTAAAGGACCGACTTTGGCTGTTCCTTTTACAGGTTTTTTAAGAAGCTTTACGATGTAATTTTACCTGTTTATTATTGGCTGAATTAAAATATAATACCCATTTTTACAGAATCAGGCTACCCTATCAGGAGGTGTGATGCTTTACATCTACTAATAAAGCCTGGTATTTTTAATTTTAATTGCGATGATTTGTATTAACAGTACACAACAGGACAGTTTAACCAAGTCCGAAATTTATATTCGCTTTTCTTAAAAATAATCTAACCTATTACTGAAAATATATGAACATTTCGGAACACAACTTTAAACATGTAAATTACCTGTGGGATAAAGAAAAGGAAAAGGAACTTGGAGACGATCAAGTAGGTCTTCTGATTTATCGTTCCAATATCTTAGGGGCGGATCTTAGGATCACCAATTACGGTGGAGGCAACACCAGCTGCAAAACCATTGAAAAGGATCCCCTCACCGGTGAGGAGAAAGAGGTGATGTGGATCAAAGGTTCCGGAGGAGATATAGGCACACTTACCAAAAGCGGCTTAGCCGCATTGTTTGTTGACAAGCTACACGCGCTAAAAAATGTTTACAGAGGACTGGAGTTTGAAGATGAGATGGTGGCGCTATTCAATCACACGCTTTACGATTTAAACTCTAAGGCACCATCTATTGATACCCCATTACACGCTTTTCTTCCCTTTAAACATATAGACCACCTTCATCCTGATGCTGCCATTGCCATAGCAGCCTCTAAAGATGGAGAACAGATCACTAAAGACCTTTTTGAAGGTCAAATAGCTTGGGTACCCTGGAGACGGCCAGGATTTGAACTGGCTTTAGAATTAGAAAAAGCACTCAATGAGAATCCCGGCATCCGCGGCATTATGCTAGGCGGGCATGGCCTGTTTACTTGGGGTGATACGGCCTACGAATGCTACATCAATAGCCTTCAGGTAATTGACAAAGCATCTATTTATCTAGAAGAGCATTACGGGAAGAACCGTCCTGTGTTTGGCGGCCAAAAAGTTACTTCTTTAGCGCCAGAACAAAGAAAAGACCAGGCTAGCAAATTAGCGCCTGTACTTCGTGGTTTGGCTTCCAGCCACTCTAGAATGGTGGGTCACTTTACCGATGATGAGCGCGTACTGGAGTTTGTAAACAGCAATGATCTGGATAAGCTTGCTCCCCTTGGTACAAGCTGCCCAGACCACTTCTTAAGAACAAAGATCCGTCCGCTCGTGTTGAATTTTCCTGCCGACGTGGACCTTAGCAATACAGCCGACATCAAGGCGCAATTGGAAACGGAGTTCGAAAGCTACAGACAATATTACACCCAATACTACAACGATCACAAGCGATCTAACAGTCCTGCGATAAGGGATGCAAACCCTGTCATCATCTTGTGGCCTGGGGTTGGCATGTTTTCTTATGCCAAAGACAAACAAACAGCTAGGGTAGCGAGCGAATTTTATGTCAACGCCATCAATGTGATGAAAGGCGCTGAGGCTATTTCTAGCTACGTGTCGTTACCTTTACAAGAGGCATTTGACATAGAATATTGGTTGCTGGAAGAAGCTAAACTTCAGCGTATGCCTAAAGAAAAGCCGCTTTCTAGAAAAATTGCCTTTATTACAGGTGGTGCGGGTGGTATAGGAAAAGCTATTGCTGACCGTCTAGCCAAAGAAGGCGCCTGTGTGTTTATCACAGACATTAACCAAGAAAGACTTGATGAAGCTGTTGCCACCTATGGCAAGGATACAGGAGCAGGGGCTGTGATGGATGTTACCAAGCCTGAAGACATTATTAATGCACTCAAAGAAGCGGTGTATAAATTTGGCGGTGTGGACATCTTGGTAAACTGTGCCGGTATCGCCATTTCGAAACCATTGGAGCAAACCTCTGACGCTGAATGGGACCTTCTACAGGATATCCTTGTCAAGGGACAATTTGCGGTCTCGAAGGCGGCTGTTGAGATCCTACGTGCTCAAGGACTGGGTGGTGATATTGTAAATATTGCCAGTAAAAATGCCCTCGTGTCTGGACCCAATAACGTAGGCTATGGGACCGCCAAAGCAGCGCAGGTGCATATGAGCCGCTTACTGGCTGCTGAGTTAGGCAAAGACAAAATACGTGTAAACGTCGTCAACCCCGATGCAGTCATTGAAGGAAGCAAAATCTGGGAAGGTGAATGGGCCGCAGGAAGAGCCAAAGCTTATGGCATCACAGTAGAAGAACTTCCCGCTTTTTACGCCAAGCGAACCATCCTCAACGAAATCATCGGCGTGGATGATATTGCTGCAGGCGTTTTCGCCTTTGTGGGTGGTGACCTGAGTAAGAGTACAGGCAATATCCTTAACGTAGATGGTGGTGTAGCCGCTGCCTTTGTTAGATAATCATGCACATTGATCAATTAATAGAAACCCACAATGACCAAACTCTCCCGAATCACCGGGAGAGTTTTGGTTATTTAAGCCAACAGCTAGAAAGAAAAAATATCTCCGTTGATTCCCTGCTTGAAAAACTGACGGCATTTCAAATCGCCGTTCCAAGTTGGGCATTGGGCAACGGCGGAACCCGCTTTGGAAGATTTTCCGGAGGGGGTGAGCCCAGGAGTCTGGAGGAGAAAATTGCAGATGTAGGCTTGATACATGCTTTGAACAAGTCTGCAGGTGCAATCTCCCTCCATATCCCTTGGGACATACCGCAAGATGTGGAAGCTATCCGATCTTTAGCTGCCTTCCACAACCTGGGTTTTGATGCTGTCAATTCCAATACTTTCCAGGATCAGTCTGATCAGCTTCATTCTTACAAATTTGGTTCTTTAAGTCATACTGACCAAGCGGTTAGACAACAGGCCATTGGGCATAATTTGGAGGTGATCCGCTATGGAGAAGCATTAGGCTCCAAGGCTTTGACGGTGTGGTTGGCCGACGGCTCATCTTTCCCCGGCCAAAGTAATTTCAGGAAAGCCTTACAGCGCACCATCGATGCTTTGCACGAAATCTATACTGGACTGCCAGATGATTGGAAGATCTTTATTGAGTATAAACCTTACGAGCCGTATTTCTATAGTACGGTGATCCAAGATTGGGGCACCTCCCATTTAATAGCTTCTACATTAGGTCAAAAAGCATATAGTTTAGTGGATTTGGGACATCACCTTCCCAACACCAACATTGAACAGATTGTAGCCACACTGATGATGCAGGGCAAATTGGGCGGTTTCCACTTCAACGATTCCAAATTTGGAGATGATGATCTTACAGTGGGGTCCATCAAACCTTATCAGCTTTTCCTGATCTTCAATGAACTAGTAGAAGGTATGCAAGATCCTCACGCGGCTAACCCCAGTCCGGCTTGGATGATCGATGCCAGCCATAACTTAAAGGATCCCTTGGAAGATTTGCTTCAGTCGATTGAGGCCATCAAGATCGCCTATGCCCAAGCCTTGCTAATTGACCGGGTCGCACTTGAAGAGGCCAGAGAGAAAAATGATCCTACTTTGGCGCAGGAAATTCTTCAGGACGCTTATCGGACAGATGTGCGGCCATTGGTTGCAGAAGCCCGATTACGTTTGGGAGGGAGTTTGCAGCCTATTTCCCTTTATCGCAAAGCCAATGTGCGGCAAGAGCTGATTAAAGAAAGAGGAAGCAAAACCATTTCTACGGGACTCTAGATTTGTCCAATACCCGTCTGCTGCCAATTAAGAATTTACAACCAATACCAGAATACCAAAATATGCCATTAGAGGTTATAGCCATCTTTGATATCGGAAAGACCAACAAAAAGTTTTTTCTTTTTGACAAAACATTACAGGAAGTTAAGCAAGAGTATATCAACATTCCTCCCATCGAGGATGAGGATGGCGACCCCTGTGAGGATTTGCCAACTCTAACGGCATGGGTGCGCAAAAAGATCAATGAGGTATGTGCCAGCAGCGCCTACCATTTGATCGGCCTTAATTTTTCTACCTATGGAGCTTCATTTGTAAACGTAGGAGACAATGGAGAGCCGGCTACTCCATTGTACAATTACCTGAAGGATTTTCCAGCAGACCTCCAAGAAGCGTTTTTTGCTTCCTATCCCGAGGAAACCAATAACCAGGAAACGGCTTCGCCCACTTTGGGCATGCTTAATTCGGGACTACAGTTGTATTGGCTTAAAAAGCGTAAACCGGAGCTATTTGCCCGGGTCCATCGGTCTTTGCACCTGCCGCAATACATGTCCTTTATATTTACAGGCAAATATGTAAGTGAACCTACCTCTATAGGATGTCATACCCGACTTTGGGATTTTGCCCGACAGGACTATCATGCTTGGGTAAAAAATGAAGGAATAGATAAAATTCTTGCTGAAATAGTGCCTACCACGCACATTATTCCTACCAAAATCTGTGGGCATATTGTGAATGTAGGGGTCGGAATTCACGATAGTTCCTCAGCCCTTGCCGCATACCTGGTCAAGAATGATGAGCCTTTTATCCTCATTTCGACAGGTACATGGAGTATCACCTTGAACCCCTTTACTGAAGAAATTTTAAGTCTAAGCGACCTTCAAAATGATTGTCTTAATTATCTGACGATACATGGCAAATCAGTAAAAGCCTCCCGATTTTTCTTGGGCCATGAGTTTGATCATCAAATAAAACGGCTCAACCAGCTGTTTAATAAGCCTGATAAGTACTACAAAACAGTGGCACCTGATGAGACAATACTAGAACAGATCAAAGAAGGAAGGATTAAAAATTCGTTTTACCCTGATACCATACTGAGATCGCCCTTTATCACGGCGCTATTTCCTGAAAATGAATGGAAGCCGGAGACTTACGGTTCTTTTGAAGAAGCCTATCACCAATTGGTTTGGGGGCTTACCAGAATACAGGTGGATTCTTTTCTGCTGGCTAAGGGCAATTCTAATGTCAAAAAAGTATATATAGACGGTGGCTTTGTTCATAATGAGGTTTTCATTAATTTGTTACGGCACTTTTTAAGCGACTATTCCCTGGAATTTTCGGATGTGCCTCTGGGCTCCGCCTATGGTGCCGCATTGATGCTGAACGTTGAATAACAAACTAGATAAACCCATGAAACCACTACTCTTCCTCATTTTGATGGTGTTGTCCCTAGCGGCCCAGGCACAATTTGACCCCGTCACTCTTCCATTATATGACAAGGTGCCCAATACCAAACCTTCTGATGAAAGGGAACAAATACGTACCCAAGACATCGCATTGGTGGGAAAGGTACAGGAGCCTAGCATTCAGGTGTTTTTGCCATCTAAGCGGAATGCTACCCGGCAGGCAGTGGTGGTATGTCCTGGTGGAGGATACTCCGTATTGGCCTACGATTGGGAAGGAACGGACATTGCCAAATGGTTGAATAGTCATGGCATCGCTGCCATTGTGTTAAAATACAGGCTCCCCTCTACAGAAAGTCAGGTTGATCCGCATGAGGTTCCTCTGATGGATGCGCAAAGGGCGTTGCGCTTGACACGGCAGCATGCTGAAGAATGGAATATAGACCCTGCACAAGTGGGCGTAATGGGTTTTTCGGCTGGAGGACACCTTGCTTCAACTTTGGGCACGCATTATGATCATGGCCGTGCCAGTGCCCAAGATCCCACAGAGAAATTCAGCTCGCGGCCTGATTTTTTGATCCTAGGCTATCCCGTAATATCACTTAAAGAGCATGTAGCTCACATAGGCTCAAGAAACAATTTGCTGGGCAAATCCCCCACGGATGATCTTGTGGAGCGGTTTTCAAATGATTTGCAGGTGACCGAAGATACGCCTCCTACCTTTATTTTTCATTCCCAAGATGATACAGGAGTGCCTGTTCAACACAGCCTTTTGTTCTATCAAGCCTTGGTGGAGGCCAAGGTACCGGTAGAGATGCATCTTTATCCTAAAGGAGGTCACGGCTATTCGCTGGGAATCAATGCTGAGGGCACATATACTCAATGGCCAACTGCCTGCATACAGTGGCTGCAGCAGCTACGCAAAAGTACAGCCCCTGTAAATTAGAGCTGGCGCCTAGCCAACCATATTATGCTGTGTTTGTAGCTGAAGTGATTACCTTCAGCTGCTTTCCCTAATGATCAGTTTTGCCTTTACTACTTTGGTGGAGGGTATAAACACTTCTTCATCCAATATCTGTTTGAGGATCATGTCTGCTGCCATAATTCCCATTTCGAAAGAAGGCTGTGCCATGGTGGTGATGGACGGGTTTACAAATCTGCTCGTATCATCATTTCCGAAACCGGCAACGGCCAGTTGATGGGGGACAGCAATATTTAGTTGCCGAGCCGCGTGGAGAACCCCTATAGCCAGAATGTCCGCAAAGCAAAATACCGCATCTGGTTGAATATTGGTCCTCCAAAGATTCCGTAGTGCTTCAGCAGCACCCTCGTAAGAAAACTCAGGGATTTCAACGAGGAGTTCAGGAGACAAGGCAATGTTGTTTGCTGCTAAAACGTCCTTGTATCCCTCGTACCTTTCCCGGCACACGCTTAGAGAAAGGTGGCCAGATAGGTAGGCAATTTTTCTTTTTCCCTTGTTCACCAAGTGCTGGACGATCTCCCTGGCTCCTTCGTAGTTGTCGGTGACAATTTTGGATGTATGGAGCGCTTCGCAAACCCTCTCAAAGAGCAGCACGGGAACTCCCCGATCCATCACCCGGATAATATGGTCGAAGTTTATCGTTTCTTTAGACATGGCGATCAATATTCCCTCGACTCGGCTGTTGGCCAGGATTTCCACAATTTCCTCTTCTTTGTGAAAAGACTCTGCGGATTGGAAAATCATCACTTTATAGCCTTCTCTATAGGCGATATACTCAATGCCTGATATCGCATTAGACCAAAATTGACGATTGATGGTGGGGACTACCACGCCAAGGATCTTGGATTTTTTGCTGCTAAGGCTGCTGGCCAACAAGTTAGGATGATAATCCATCTCTTTGGCCATCTGTAACACGGCCAGTTTTGTTTCTTTCTTGATTTCGTCAGAATCACGCAACGCTCTCGATACAGTTGCCACCGATACATTAAGTCTGTTGGCAATGTCTTTAATGGTAATGGGTTTTTTGCTCATAGGTAAAAGACACAAAGTAATTTTAAACGAAGATAAGCCTATTTGGTCCTACAAGGGTTTGCGTTATGGGAAGAGGAAAGACCTCCGTGAGGAGGAAAATTTGTGGTAAGAATATTTTAATAAAACATCCATTCGGTTGCCAAAATTTTAATTGTAACCGTTTTCGATAACGTTTACAGTATAAAAATTTAGTTTTTGTTACCAAATCGCTGTTTTATTTTGCTTTTCTTGTATAGATTCAACCCGTCATTAATGTATAAACCCAATGAAACGCCTTCTTTTAATTTTCCTTTGCCTGTTTGTTTTTTGTTTGCCCCTTGTTTATGCACAATCACTTTTGGTTGAAGCAGAAAGCTTCGACCAGCCAGGGGGATGGGTGGTAGATCCGCAATTTGTCGAGCAGATGGGATCACCTTACTTAATGGCTCATGGCATGGGACAACCAGTTGCTAATGCTTATACCAAGGTGAACTTTGCCCATGAAGGAAAGTATCACGTATGGGTGCGGACCAAGAATTGGGCGCCTGGGGATTGGGAGGCACCAGGGAAGTTTATGCTGAAAATAAATGGCCGCCCCTTAGACAATGTACTGGGGCTTTTCCCCGGCTGGTCTTGGGAATATGCCGGTGAAGTCCATATCACCTCATCGAGTATTAAATTGGAGTTGGAAGACCTGACAGGGTTCAACGGGAGGGCCGATGCCATCTATTTCAATAGGGAAAAGACAGCCCCGCCCCGCCAGATGAAGGAACTGTCGGAATGGAGGAAAACGCTGTCTAATGAAGCTTCAGAGCCCGAAACAGTGAAGGAGTACGATTTGGTAATTGTGGGTGGCGGTATTGCCGGATGCGCCAGCGCAATTGCGGCTGCCGAGCAGGGGCTTAGAGTAGCCTTGATCCACGACCGACCCGTTTTGGGAGGCAATGCCAGCAGCGAAATACGCGTACACACCTTGGGCATCTATGGGCACTTTGAAAGGATCCTGAAAATGTTGGATACGGAGCACTACCCCAACGGCTCTCCCGAAGCCTTTAAGGATGAAATCAAAAGGCATCAGAACGTGGCCAAATATGAAAAGATAAGTTTGTACACCAATTGGAGAGCCTATGATGCCATTACCGAGGGCAACATTATTACCGCCGTGGATGCCAGGCATACTTCAGAAGGAAAACGTATACGTTTTAAGGCGCCGCGCTTTGTTGATTCTACAGGGGATGGATGGATCGGCTATTGGGCTGGAGCGAATTTTATGTATGGGAGAGAGTCGGTAGATACCTATGGAGAAGCCTATGAAGAATGGGGCGAACTTTGGTCACCTCAGGAAGCAGATGATTTTGTCATGGGCTCTACCGTGTTGTGGAGAACATTTGAAGGTGAAGCGGCTGTGGACTTTCCAGAAGTACCATGGTCAAAAGAAATTGTGGAAGAACATGCTGCAAAGGAAGGAACCTGGAAATGGGAATTGTCCCGCCTTGACCTGCACCAGATTGAAGATGCAGAGGAAATCCGTGACCATATGTTGAAGGCCATCTATGGTTCTTTCTATAATACCAAGCAAAAGGCAGGAAACGAAAAATTACAATTTGAATGGATATCCTTTCTGATCGGAAAGCGTGAATCGCGGCGTTTGGAAGGCGATTATATATTTACTTTTAACGATGTGACAGAGCAAAGGAAATTTCCTGATGCTGTGGTTATGGAGAATAGGGAAGTGGATGTCCATTACCAGCAAAATCTCATGGATGGGTCTAAGCCAGATTTCCTGTCGGAGGCTATATTCTTTAAAACCCCGATGTATTACATTCCCTATCGCTCCCTGTATTCCAAGAACATCGACAACCTATTTATGGCCGGCCGTAATTTTAGTTGTTCTCATATTGGCTTGGGTGGCCCGAGGGTGATGCGAACTACCGGTCAGATGGGTGCAGCTGTAGGCATTGCCGCGGCAATCTGTAACAAGTACAATGTAAATCCGCGACAGGTATACACCGATCATTTGGACGAGTACCTGGCCCTGATCGAAAGCCAAAAATACCTGGATCTGATAGACGAAAAGAAGTGAATATTAAACCTGTCATAGTTGGGTTTGGCTTATTGGTGTTGATCCTTGGAGCCTACAAGAGCCATTCATACGCTCCTTTGTTCTTCCTGTTGGAATTTCCTGATCACGCCGACTTCAGTGCTGCTTTCGTGGGAGAATTTGATGATGAAGACCTGATGGAGCCCATAAGGTTGGAATTGGTGACTATGGAGGGAAAACCGGCATTTTATACTTCTCATTTGCGTACAACAGTGTGTGATGATGAAGTCTGTGAAATTATGCACATCCATTTGTTCTGGGATCTTACGGGAGTGTATGCTGGATTCGATACAGTAGCAGGTCATCCATTGACAAAGTTTGATCACGAACCCTTTACCTCAGAGGATTATTTGAAGCTTCATCAATTGCTTATGAATGATGGCTCTATCCTCAAGTTTAAGGCAAAGGAAGAACTGATTGATAAAGAAAAAGTGAGCGCCTCGGATGTAGTGGATGGAACTACTGGGGCTACTGCACTAGAAATCAGGGAGGAAGTTGTGGAAGGTGCGCTATACACGTCCTACACTTTATGGCATCTTGCTTACAGCGGAGCAATTAAAAATAAGTTAAACCAGCATACGGAGGAGGTTTATGATGATGAATTAAAAAGTCATTTTCTTCAGTCTTCAAGATCATCCTATCAGTTGTTTGCTGTGGAGCGGTTTTTAAAAGAAGACTTTATAGAGTATCAGCCCGATTTGTTGGAAGCCATCAAAGAAGGGATACCCTTGCTGAGGAAGCAGATTCTTAACAAGTTGCCTGCTTCGCTTTGGGAGCATGAAGGCATGCAGACCGAATTGTGTAATAGGTTCTATTTGATGGACGTAAATAGCAAAACTTTGCTGCTTAGCGGGCTAAACAAGTCCACCATCATCCACTCCAAAAGCCTACAGCTGCTTTCACAACATATATATATGATGAATAAGAACCAATTGGCGGTTTTTCTCACAATCCTTGCCAAGCAAGAGCAGCTTGCTCCCATAGTGCTGGCTAATCTAAAAAAAGCGGTGGAGGATCAGCATTTCGAGTTCGGCTACCTCATTGAAGATCGCTTAGGTAAGCTACCGGAATACTGAGCAGCATTCTTTTGACACGACGTAATGGAAATAATGGGAACAAACTGCTTTAGTCAATTACATAAACCAAAATACCAAACTATGAAAAAATTACTACAAGGGTTGCTGCTATTGCTGTTGATCAGCAATACGCATTATGCAATCAGCCAAACAGCTACGGTCGTCGGTACAGTTCATGATGAAAATGATGAACCCCTGCCCGGAGCTAGTATTTTGCTAAAGGGAACCACGATTGGAACTGTGTCAGATATTGATGGTCGTTTTGAATTGAAGGTGAACGGTACTCATCCGGTATTGGTGATTTCTTTTTTGGGATATCTAACCCAAGAAATAGAAGTGAACAACCGGAACAATATCGATATCAAGCTTCAGGCCGACCTATCGGAACTAGGAGAAGTGGTAGTGGTTGGTTATGGCACGCAAAAGAAAAGCGATCTTACAGGAGCCATTTCGACAATCGGGGGAAGGGATCTTGCCGAAAGAAGGACGCCGAACATCTCCCAAGCTTTGCAAGGTGCAGTTCCTGGCGTAATGGTGACCCGCAACAACAATGCTCCAGGATCATCTGCAACAATCCGCATCAGAGGTATCACCACCATTGGTGACAGCAATCCTTTGGTCATCATGGATGGGGTGCCGGTCAATAGTTTAGACAATATCAATCCAAATGATATAGAAAGCATATCCGTGTTAAAGGACGCTGCATCCGCCTCTATTTATGGATCAAGAGCAGCGGCGGGTGTCATCGTAGTGACCACCAAAAGGGCTAAAAAAGGCGAACTGAGTCTCAACTACAACTTTGAATATGGTACGGAAGTGCCCACGCGTATTCCGGAGTATGTGGATGTCACCCGTTACATGCAGATCGTCAACGAGCTTCGATGGAATGACAACGGCAATGACGGCAATGAATTCCCATTGTATCCAAAAGAGACAGTGGACAATTACCATCAACTCCATGCCGACAATCCGGATCTTTATCCCATTACAGATTGGGTAGACTTGATTTTGAAACGAAGTGCACCGCGGCAACGCCATGTGTTGGACATATCTGGAGGTGGGGACGCTATCCGCACAAAGGCTTCCGTCGTTTATGACAAATTCGACGGGTTGTATGAAGGTAGGACCTTTGAGCGCATCACAACCCGAATTAATACCGATGGCAACATCACGGATAAGCTGGGCGTGACTGCTGATATCTTCTTCAGAAGGGAAATCCTAAATCAGCCAAGTATTGATCCCATGTACTATATGCATATATCTGCTCCCGTGTATGCGGCAGAGTGGAGTGATGGTCGGGTAGGGGAAGGGAAAACCGGAGCCAATATTTATGGTCAGCTCAAGTACGGTGGCTTTAGGCAAAACTGGGAAAACCAAATCGGAGGCCGGCTAGGCTTACATTATACCCTCATTGATGGCTTGAAGGTGTCAGCTGTAGTTTCTCCCAATTTTGGTTTTGACAAGGGGAAAAACTTTCAGAAGCGTGTTCCCTACTATGCTTGGAATGATCCTACCGTTTATATGGGTACGCTCCAATGGGCTAACTCTACCAACTTGACAGAATCCCGAATGGACAATCATCAGCTGACTACTCAATTTCTGGCAAACTATGATAAGATAATAGGCAACCATAACATCAGCTTAATGGCGGGAAATGAAAGTTATCAGGCTTTTTACGAAGACTTGGGTGCCTCCCGCGATCAGTTTTTATTGGATAACTATCCTTACCTCAACCTCGGGCCTTTGGAGTTTAGGGGAAATAGTGGCAGTGCCTGGGAAAATACTTACAACTCCTGGTTTGGTCGCCTAACGTACAATTATGCCGGTAAATATTTCCTGCAGGGCAATTTGCGTTATGATGCCTCATCCCGTTTTGCCAAGGAATATCGCTGGGGTTCTTTTCCCTCTTTTTCGGCTGGTTGGGCGATATCCGAAGAAGATTTCCTGAAAGGGATTGAGCCGCTATCTTTCCTTAAAATAAGAGCTTCATGGGGTACCTTAGGCAATGAAAGAATTGGCAACTATCCCTATCAATCCACCATTGGATTTAGCAACGTGCTGTTTCATCAGGGATCCAATGTAGTGTCTTCCCAATCTGCTGCCCAATGGCAATACGCCATTCCGGATATTTCTTGGGAAAAAACCGAATCATACAATATCGGTCTGGATGCCAACTTCTTCAACTACAGGCTTAATATCTCCGGGGAATATTTTGAAAAGACCACCAAAGATATGTTGTTGCCCTTGGAGATTCCAGACTATATAGGTTTCGACAATCCGGACCAAAATACCGGGAAAATGCAGACCAAAGGCTGGGAGCTTGACCTAGGCTGGGCGGATGATATCAATGAGCTTAGTTATTCGGTCAATTTCAATATCTCCGACTTCAAATCTGTAATGGGAGATCTAGGAGGAATACAGTTTCTCGGCAATACGGTACGCATGCAGGGAAGTGAGTTTGATGAATGGTATGGCTATGTATCAGATGGATTGTATCAGTCGCAAGAGGAGGTGAATAACTCTCCTGTCATGAATGCTTCAGTACGACCCGGTGACGTCAAATACAAAGATATAAGTGGACCAAATGGCGTACCTGATGGGCGGATCTCACCCGAATATGACCGAGTGTTATTAGGTGGCAGTATGCCAAGGTATCTGTATGGAGGCAACATCCGCTTGGGCTACCGCAATTTCGATTTGGGGGTTATGGTGCAAGGTGTTGGCAGGCAAAATGCGCGACTGGAAGGTTTGATGGTACAGCCTATCATGGAGAACTGGGGTCATATCCCAAAAATCCTGGATGGAGAATATTGGAGCGTCTATAACACAGAGGAAGAAAACCAAGATGTGCGCTATCCAAGATTATCCAGAAACAGTGAATCCAACAACTTCGCCATGTCTGATTTTTGGATGATCAATGGAGCCTATTTCAGACTCAAAAATATCTCTTTGGGATATTCCTTCCCGAGCAGCGTGACGGATCGCTTGGGCATGCAGCATATCCGGGTATATGGGAATGCCAGCGATCTATTCACCTTGGATAATTATCCCAAGGGATGGGATCCGGAAGTATCCACCAGTGGCTACCCCATTACTTCTTCCTTCTTACTTGGCGTTTCTGTTCAATTTTAAAACTAATAGATCATGAAATTAAAACTTGTCAGCAGCATAGCATTGTTAATTGCCGCTACAGCCTGTGCCGATTTGGATCTGAACCCTTTATCTGAAGGGTCTAGTGAGGCATGGTATTCTACAGAAACAGAGGTCAGCATGTCTGTCAATGACCTGTTTAGAGATGTCTTTTGGCCCATACACAACGATGCGTGGACAGATGATTATACCAACCGAGAGGTACTCACTCCCGTTACAAATGCTACCATTAATGGAGAATGGGCGACGGTAAATGATGTATGGAGTAACACTTACAAAGTCATTGCTAGGGCAAACACCATCCTGCTCAACCTGGAGAAGATATCCGCAACATTGCCGGAGGCCACCCTAAGCAAATTCATCGGCAATGCCCACTATGTGCGTGCCGCCAAATATGCAGATTTGGTATTCTTGTTTGGAGATGTGGTCTATTCCCGTGACATCCTCACCTTGGACGAAGCCTTCACTTTAACGAGAACACCAAAAGGTACTGTTAAAGAAGCAATTTATGAGGATTTTGATCAGGCTGCGGAATTGCTGCCGATAGCTTATGGTTCTTCAGAAAATAAATTAGCAACCAAAAGCGCTGCGTATGCCATGAAAGCTCGTTTCGCTTTAAGGATGGGAGATTGGGCTATAGCGCGGGACGCGGCAAAGGCTTGTATGGATTTGGGAGAGCATGAGCTGCATGCCGATTTTCGCGACCTCTTCCTCACCAAGACCCGAAATCCTAAAGAGGTGATTTTTGCCATTCCCAGATCGAGGGCCTTGAATGTAACATGGAATGTCCGCGACTTTTTGCCCCGCAATCCTGGAGGATGGGGAGGTGCCCAAGCGCCTTCTTGGGATCTTTTCAGTGCCTTTCTCTGTACTGATGGATTGCCAATTGATGAATCTCCACTTTATGATCCACAGGAACCCTTCAAAAACAGAGATCCCCGTTGTGCAGAAACCATAGTTGAATTTTCAACCCCTCACCTGAATTTCACTTACGAGCCGCATCCTGATTCCCTGATGGTAATGAACTACAACACGGGAACCCTGCAGCCCAATAATGACACCCGATCAGTGGCACCATTTGCATCATTTAACGGGTTGCTGTTGAAGAAAGGGGTGGATGAAGACTGGCTACCCAATTTCACTGCTGAAAATGATAAGATTATTGTGCGCTATGCCGATGTGTTGTTGATGTACGCTGAAGCGAAGATTGAATTGGGTGAAATAGATCAGACAGTATTGGATGCTATCAATCAGGTGAGAGCGCGGGCTTATCAAGTAGATCATACAAATGTCGCTGCCTATCCAGCTGTCAGCACCATGGACCAGCAGGCATTAAGAACCGTGATCAAAATGGAAAGGCGTATGGAATTTGCATTTGAAGGTGTTCGCTACGGAGATCTTATTAGGTGGGAAATTGCTGAAAAGGCGCTGAATCAGGATATTTACGGGCTACTGGATGTGGATGAACTTCGCGCCAAAGTAGTTAAACCGGGTCTGTGGTTTTTCCCCATGGTGCCTGAGATTGATGAGGATGGTATTGCTGATTTGTCTCCCATGTATGAAGCAGGATTGGTAAAACGGCTGGCGATACGCCGTTTTGAAGCGCCCAAGCAACATTTATGGCCTATTCCTACAAAAGAGATCCTAATTAACCCGAATCTAGATCAAAATCCTGGATATTAGCAACTATGTACCGATAAGGGCGATTTACTCTTATCGGTACCACAAAGTATGTAGTTAACCCGACAAACCCAAAGTAACGCTATGAAGCATTTTTTCCAGCTGCTGTCTCTTTCCTTCTTTTGTGTATTGGGCTGCAACGTGCCTCAAGATCAACCCCAACAGACCAATGATTACCCCAGCTATAGTGGCATATACCCCCATTTGGCCTACTATAATGAGGAGGGAGAATGCGGTACCGGAGCGGTGGTCCCTTGGGCGGACCGGCTATGGGTAATAACCTATGGACCTCACTTACCTTTCGGATCTTCTGACAAATTATACGAAATCACCCCAGACCTACAGCAAGTCATTCGCGAAGAAAGCATTGGCGGCACGCCCGCCAACAGGATGATCCACACAGAGAGCAACCAGTTGTTTATAGGTCCCTATGCTATTGACAAAAATAGGAACGTAAGGGTTATCCCATATGAAAAGGCCCCAGGAAGGTACACCGGCTTGGCTCGACATCTGACGCAACCGGACAAAAAAATTCTAATAGCTACCATGGAAGAAGGTTTTTATGAAGTTGATGTTCAGACGCTCGAGGTGGCCACAATTCATGAAGATGGGAATATTTTGCGGCAAGAAGGAAATACGGGCCAATACAGTGCACTGCTTCCCGGATCGCACGGCAAGGGATTTTATTCAGGCCAAGGTGTTTTGGTGTACTCCAACAATGGTGAAGATACACCTGAGGCATTAAAAAAATTTGATATAGAGGCGGGAGCTTTGGCTGAATTTCAGGAGGGCGAATGGAAGATTGTGAGGAGAAATCAATTTGTGGAAGTGACTGGTCCTGGCGGTATACATGGTAATCCAAATCCAGAAAATGATCCTATATGGGCTACTGGATGGGACCACAAGTCAGTATTACTGGGATTGCGCGACAAAGGCAGCTGGACTTTCTACCGCCTGCCCAAGGCCAGTCACAGTTACGACGGCGCTCACGGTTGGAATACGGAGTGGCCAAGAATCCGCGATGTGGGTACCCAAGACTCCCCTGATTACTTAATGACTATGCATGGCATGTTTTGGAAATTCCCCGCTACATTTACAGCCAATAACACCTCCGGCATAAGGCCTAGGTCTGCTTATTTGAAGGTTATCGGTGATTTTACAAGGTGGAATGAAAAATTGGTTTTTGGTACCGATGATGCTGCTCAACGGGAATTTTTAAACAAACGCAGTGTCAAAGGAGGCATCGACGGACCCGGTCAGTCCAACTCAAACCTGTGGTTTACTTCAATAGATCAGCCGGATCACTTAGGGCCTGCTACTGCAGAAGGCGCCCTCTACCTTTCAGAAGAAATATCAGCAGATACTCCCTCTGAACCCTTTTTATTTGCGGGTTGGGATCAGCGGATGGCTTGGATTGACCATGAAGGAAAACAAGATGTATCCTTTGTTTTTGAGGTTGATCGTGAAGGAGATGGGAATTGGGAGCAGTTACAACAGGTTACTGCCAAAGCAGGAGCATCTGTCTCTGTAAACTTTCATCAAAGTGAAAAAGGTGAATGGATCAGGGTGAGGACGGATAAAAGCATCAGAGGGACAGTTCATCTCTCTTATACCGACCAAAGTCGCTTCAGCAACAAACAGGAAGGACTATTTGATGGTTTGGCTACAGTGGGAGAGCAAAAATCTACAGGAGGTTTACTGTACGGCTTGGGCGACAACAGAAGAGCCCTAGGCATACTGGCTGGGAAAGTGACGGCGGAAGGTTTTGAAGAAGAGGGTTATTATGAGCTGGATGGAGCGATGAACCTTGTGCGGAAAGAAGATGCTGAAACCGCTGAATTGATCAGGAACAAATTTTCCATTCCCAAAAATGTCATTACAGTGGAGGCTTCTTCAGTATTGGTGGTGGATGACCAGGGAAGGAGATGGCGCTTGCCACTAGGGAATGATAAGCATACTGCTTTCCTTCAAAAGGGACTGCAGCGGATCTCTAGGGAGGTGGCCACAGAAAGGGATCTATTTAATGCACATGGCACATTTTACGAATTGCCCGCAGAGAACGCGGACGGCTTTGCCAAAATTCGGCCTATTGCATCCCATGAATTTAATATTCATGATTATGCTTCCTATCGAGGACTCTTGGTCTTAACAGGTATTGCTGAAGATGTAGGGCAAGAAAGAATTATCCAATCAGAAGATGGAAAAGCGCGGGTATGGGTAGGAGCAATAGACGATCTGTGGAAAATGGGCAAACCCACAGGTCAGGGAGGTCCTTGGAAAAATTCGCTTGTACAAGCCAATATTCCTTCTGATCCTTACCTGATCGGCTTCTATGACCAAAAATCGTTAACACTTTCACATGACGCCGAATCGGATGTGACCTTCACCATAGAAGTTGAACCTGTAGGTCACGGACCTTGGATGAAGTACTTGAAACTCACCGTGCCAGCGGGAAAAACAATAAGCCATCAGTTTCCCAATCATTTTCAGGCCCGTTGGATCAGGTTTTCAACTGATAAATCCTGTACAGCAACTACCTGGCTACACTATGAATGATGCCTCCTGTAACCGCTGTGGGACTTAATCCTGCCCTACATCTTCTAATAACAGACTACCAACCCTATCATGCAGTATCTTGATCTCGTTACCATAGTTGTTTTTAGTACTATTATTATTGTCACCGGTCTTTCTTTTGGTAAGCAGGGGGCGGATATGAAGTCTTTTTTTGCCGCAGGGGGTGCCGTTCCCTGGCCAATCAACGGTCTTTCATTGTTTATGAGCTTTTTTTCCGCAGGGACTTTTGTTGTGTGGGGATCTATTGCTTATGAATATGGCTTGGTGGCTATTACTATCCAAATGACCATGTGCGTCAGCGGCTTTTTGATAGGTAGATGGATAGCGCCTAAATGGAGACAGACGCAGGCGCTGACTGTTGCAGAATTTTTAACCCAACGCTTTGGGATTCGTGTTCAGCGGTACTATACCTATTTGTTTTTGTTTCTCTCTTTGGGATATACAGGGGCTTTTCTATATCCTGTTGCAAAAATCGTGAATGTTACTACAGGTTTTGATATCTATTATTCTATTCTGCTGCTCGGCGGAGTAGTGATGGTGTACACCGCTGTGGGGGGGCTGTGGGCAGTGGTGGTGACAGACGTTCTCCAATTTGTCGTGTTGACCGCAGCTGTGCTGGTAGTTGTACCCCTTTCCATTACCGAGGTCCATGGAATTGATCAATTCATTTCTCAAGCACCTGTCGATTTCTTTGATTTGGTGAGTGGGGAGTACAATTGGATGTTTATTCTCGCCTTTGGCATTTACAACTTGGTATTTATAGGAGGCAATTGGGCGTATGTGCAGCGTTACACATCAACCAAAGACAGCCGCTCCGCCTCAAAAGTGGGTTACCTATTTGGCCTGCTTTATCTTTTCAGTCCCCTGATTTGGATGCTTCCTCCTATGATCTACCAAGTGGTGGATCCGGGGCTTAGTACCCTTGCTGCCGAAGGCGCCTACCTGATGATGTGCCAGCGGGTGCTGCCTATAGGAATGATGGGCATGATGCTGGGAGGGATGATTTTTGCTACAGCGAGTTCGGTCAACACTTCACTCAACTTGGCAGCCGCTGTCTTAACCAATGATGTATACAAAGCTTTCAAGCCCCTATCAACTGATAAGCATCTTATGGCAGTAGCGCGCACTACCACCTTGATATTTGGTCTTGGGACTATAGCAGTGGCTTTTATGGTTCCCATGGCTGGCGGTATCGTGGAGGTGGTATTGAGTATTGGCGCAGTTACAGGAGGAGCTTTATATATGCCGGCCATTTGGGCTTTATTTTCACAAAAGCAAAATGGACGCTCAATTCTTTGGATCACCACCATCAGTTTGGTCATCAACCTCTTTTTCAAGTTTGTTGCCCCTTGGCTGTTGGACCTTCGGTTAGGCCGTAGTGCAGAAATGCTGGTGGGGGTAGGTATACCTTTTTTCTTGCTGCTGTTGTACGAATTATATGGGACATCCACACGACAGGGCATTCATTCTGAATTGTCCATAGATGATACACAGCAGGACATAGCCCCTGCACAAGTTCAAAATTTATATGGGATGAAAGTGTTGGGATTGGCTTTCATTGCTATTGGTTTTATCTTCTTGGTATTGATGGTTTGGGCGTCAGAGGCAGCCATTTACGTGCTGGCGATGGGAGTGGTGATTATCAGCATAGGAATCTATCTGTTTGGCTATGCCATCAAGCGTGCGCAAGTCAGCCGACAACCTGATTTTAATAAAACATACAAATCATAGCACTTATTACATGATCAAAAAAGAAGGGCCTGTGAACGGGGCAAGAAAATTACGGCAAGAAGATATTCATTCGGATCTGGTGATTGTTGGCGGCGGAATGGCGGGAACATGCTGTGCCATTACGGCGGCGCGGGCGGGTTTGCAGGTCGTTTTGGTTCAGGACAGGCCTGTCTTGGGAGGCAATGCCTCCTCTGAAGTTAGGCTGTGGATATTGGGCGCTACTTCCCATATGGGTAACAACAATCGCTGGGCTAGGGAAGGAGGAGTGATAGATGAAATCTTATTGGAAAATGTCTATCGAAATCCTGAAGGCAATCCATTGATTTTAGATGCACTGTTGCTTGAGAAAGTTAACCATGAAGGGAACATCCGCTTATTGCTCAACACAGCGGTGTATGAGTTGGAAAAAACCGCAGAAGATGAGATCAAGCTGGTTAAGGCTTTTTGTAGCCAGAACTCCACCACCTATCAGCTGCAGGCACCATATTTCGTGGATGCATCAGGCGATGGGATTGTAGGATTTTTAGCAGGAGCCGCCTTTAGAATGGGAGCAGAACAATCGGATGAATTTGACGAAAATTTTGCTCCTGACAAGGGTTATGGAGAGCTTTTAGGTCACTCGCTCTACTTCTACAGCAAGGATACCGGCAAACCGGTCAGATTTATTCCCCCAGCCTTTGCAAAAATGGATATTGCATCACTTCCAAGATTTAAGACTTTCAATCTAAAAGAAGACGGCTGTAGGCTTTGGTGGGTTGAATATGGGGGAAGAAAAGATACCATTCACGAAAGTGAAGATATCAAATGGGAGCTTTGGAGAATTGTGTATGGCATCTGGAACCATGTCAAGAATTCGGGAGCCTATGAGGATGTAGAAAACCTCAGCTTGGAATGGCTGGGCACTATACCAGGTAAAAGGGAAAGCAGACGCTTTGAAGGGGATTATATGCTGACGCAAAAGGACGTGGTCGAGCAACGGGAACATCCGGATGCGGTGTCTTTCGGAGGCTGGGCTTTAGATCTACATCCTGCCGATGGGGTGTACAGCGAGCAACCCGGCTGTACGCAATGGCATTCCAAAGGAGTGTATCAAATTCCTTATCGCACCATGTACAGTAAGCATATTAAAAATCTGTTTTTGGGTGGACGGCTCATTAGTGCCAGCCACGTAGCTTTTGGATCCACTCGAGTGATGGCTACCTGCGCCCACAACAGCCAGGCGGTGGCCATAGCCGCCAAACTTTGCATCGAGCATCATGTATACCCAAGGGACCTTGCCGGCTCTCCTTGGATCGAGCAATTGCAAGAGCTGCTGATCGCGGGGGGACAGTATTTGCCGAAGGTGAAGTTGAAAACCAACCGCAATTTGGCGGAAAAGGCAAGCCTCTATGTGTCCAGCGAATACACCCTCAAAAGGCTGCCTTTTGACGGGCCTTGGAGAAAACTGGACTTTTCTATGGCCCAACTGCTGCCCCTGCAGCCGGGTAAAGTACCTGCAGTCAACCTAAAGCTGCGGGCAAAAAAAAACACAACCCTCAACATAGAACTACGGAAAAGCGAAAGGCTCGGAAACTACACCCCCGATCAGCTGCTTGAACACCTTACTGTAGCGGTCAAAGGAGGAGAGGAATATTACACATTGAACTTTCAAAGCCATCTTGATCAGGCACAATATATATTTGTCTGCATGATGGCACATGATGAGGTTGAGGTGCAATGCAGCCATTCCAGGCTTACCGGTGTATTGAGTGTATTTAACAAATACAACAAGGCGGTGGCCACCAGCAGTTTACAATCACCCCCTCCCCACATTGGCATCGATAGCTTTGAATTCTGGGTGCCGGAAAGACGTCCCAACGGACATAATGTTGCGTTTGAACTAGAAGTTCCGCTGCAGGTTTTTGGCAAAGAGAACCTGCTGAACGGATGCTTTAGACCTTATCTGCAGCCCAATGCCTGGCTTGCTGCGCTTGATGATCCGCAACCCAGTCTAGAATTGAGATGGGAACATCCAGTGACCATCCATACACTAAGCCTTTATTTTGACACAGATTTTGACCACCCCTTGGAATCTACACTTCTCGGGCATCCGGAAGCTGAAATGCCCTTCTGCATCAAATCCTTTAGGATCAAAAACGACAGCGACCAAATTCTCTATGAAGCGACAACCAACCACCAGTCACTCAATTTGATACATTTCAAACAAGGAGAAGTGACAAAAAAAATCCGTGTCGAACTGGATCCAGTGGCGGGAGTTCCGGCAGCGTTGTTTGGCCTTGTATGTTATTGATTACAATAAAACCTAAATGATAGAACCTATGCGTGTACTTGCATTATGGATAATGATCAGTTGTCTGTGTAGAATTGAATCGCTGGCACAGGAGCAACTTCTTTTGGAAAATGAGAACATCAAAATCAAATGGGAAAAAAGTTCTGAGGGATATAAAATTCAAACTCTTTCTTTTAAGAAGCGAAACCGTTGGGTGGAGGTTTCCCATCCATCAGGAGAGTATACATATATAATGGCTTCTGAAAAGCCTGCCGAAAAAGCCGAGGAACGGATTTTAACTATACATCATGATCCCTTTCCAGGAGAGGAGTACAAATACTTGCTAGCTACATGGGACAAGCGGACTACACATGTGGCACTCAACACCGCGGGTGAGGAATATCGTTATTTTCCTGCTGAGGCCCGACGCCTTAATGAACAGAAAATTCTTTTTGAAGAGGAAAACGCTTTTTGCATTGTCAAGACGACATGGGAATTGGATAGCATTTATCTACAAGACATCATCATCACCCAAACCATAGATATCAAACAAGATGCTTATTATTCTTTTGCAAGTCCTACGTTGTTGGTAGTGCCGGAAGCGGAATTAGCTTGGGCAACGGTACCGGGATACTTCCATGGCAATCACTTTGGCGAAGATTTCAGTACTGCCTATGCCTATGGAAATGGCATACCCCAGCGTCCTGTTGTGTTCAGCGAAACTACCGCAAGTACTCTTAGTCCAATGGTGGCTTCCACCCAAGGATTCACAGCTGCAGCCATTCCCGATCCCAGTTTGGCTCGGGATCCATGGAGAAGTGATGAAAATACCCATGATCGCTGGCAATTGGGACTGTCACATATGCGGCGCGATGGTCAACTCAGCCCCACGCTATATTATCCGGTGCTGGGAGAGACGCTTTCGGCGATAAAAAAGGGTGATCAGCTGAGCTTTTCTGTGAGGTTTAGTTTGCAGGACAAAGATTGGTTCAGCATGTTAAATCATGTTATTTATGACATTTACGAGTTTGACCATAGTGTGAAATTAAGACAGAACAAACAGTCATTGAGCAAGCGAATTGAGATCATGCATGGCTACTTAACCGAACCAACCACTTCGTTGTGGAGGGTGGAAGAATTTCAGGGAAAACAGATAGGTGCCCAAGCCTATCTGGGCGGAGTAGTGGGAGCTGACAAGGACGCCATGAAAAACGCAGACTACGGTGCCATGTGGATGCTGGCGTATGCCACCGGCGACCCACAGCTGAATAATGACATTTTACCCTATGCCCTAAACTTCAAGCTCGCCCAACAACAGGTAGAAGAAGGGTTTTTTAAGGGGGCAGCTATAGGTCAATACTATCTTTCCAAGTCCAAAAAATTTGTGGAAGAATGGGGAGATATGGTGGAGCCTATCGCCCTAACGTATTACATCATGTTGGATATGGGTAATATATTACTATTTGAGAAGGAGAATGCAGAGCTTCGGGAAAGACTTAGATTAGGCGCTGAGCTTTTGTTGCGGTGGCAAAATAAAGACGGTAGCTGGTCAGTGGCCTTTAACCGTAAGGGTGAGGTATTGTTTCCTGAGCTAAAGGATTTCCGAGCGACCTTTTATGGCTTGTTAGTAGCCTATAGGATCCTTGAGGATGAGAAGTATTTGCAAGCTGCGATAAAAGGAGCCGACTGGTATCTGGAAAACGGCGTAGAAAAAGGCTGCTTTCTTGGCGTTTGCGGTGACGTAAGGTATGTACCAGATTTTGCCACAGCACAAACTGCCCAAGCGTATCTTGATTTATACGATATTACGCAGGAGAATAAATACAAACAAGCCGCCATACAAGCTGCTAGCATTTATACCACGCATATTTATACCCATCCCGTTGCCAACCAAAGCCCGAAGACAGTCAACGGGAAGCAGCTGGAGGATTGGGAAATTTCACAAGCAGGATTGAGTTTTGAGCACGGGGGTACTATTGGCTCAGCCAATAGCCACGGCCCCATTCTGTTGGCAAGCCATGCGGGGATGTTTATCAGAATGTACGCCCTCACCGGAAACAAGCTATTTGCTGATATGGCACGATCCGCCGCTATAGGCCGCCATGCGTTTGTCAATCAGAAGACAGGGGTTGCCTCCTATTATTGGCGTGCGATGGATGCTGGATCTGGACCTTTCCCACACCATGCTTGGTGGCAGATCGGCTGGATTACAGACTATATTATGGCTGAGGTCGAACTTCGTTCCAAGGGAAAAATCAGTTTCCCCCGAGGCTTTGTCACCCCTAAAGTGGGACCTCATCAAAGCTATGGGTTTGAACCAGGAAGTATTTTTGGGAAAAAGGCTAATTTGAAGATTTTCCCGGAAGGAGTGAAGTTGAATAATCCGGCCATAGAATATATGGTAGCTCAAGCTGTAGAGGATTCTACGTTGTCGATTGTACTATTAAACCAGCACAAGGATCCACAAGAGAGTATGGTCAGTGTAGATGTGTCCAAAGTGCTGAAAAATAAATTACCTAAAGCAGTGAAGGTATTGAGGCCAGACGGTACTGTGGAGAAGACGTTTTCTTCAGAAGGGAACTGGAGGGTTTCTGTACCCGCTTATGGATTGGCAGTTATTGAGTTGCACGTTGATCAATAATAACCTTCTCAACAGCTCTCCAAGTTTAAACCTGAAAACTTCATAATGGTATCTCGAAATCTCCCCTATAGGCTCGTAAATGCTCTTTGTATGATCTGGTGTATGGTCGCTATAGCGGGCTATTCCCAACAGCCAAACAACCTTGCCTTAACCGGTTCTGCTTCGGCAAGTAGCCATTCCCCGGGATTTGAACCGGCAAATGCAATTGATGGGAAGTCCAGTAGTTGGAAAAGCGCTGAGAAAGATTCGCTGGCTTGGCTGATGGTGAAATTGCCTGGTGCTACCGAGATTCACCAAATACAAATTAAAGCAGACCAACAAGCCATTAAAGCTTTTCGAATACAGACCATGCTGAATGGCACCTGGCGAAATGTAAGGGAGATAGGTGGCAATCAACAAAAAGAGATCGACATTCGGTTAGAAACGCCCCTTTTGTCAGATCGCATACGATTCTCCACCGAGGAAAAGGGCGTCAGTATTGTAGAGTTGCAAATCTTTGGGCAAGCCTATGTGGATACGTTAGCCACAACACCCAAAGCTATACTTCTAAATCAAAGTGGCTTTAACCTTGGCCGCCCCAAACGATTTACAGCGGCCAGAATGCGGGATCCTACAGCATTCGTAGTTAAGACAGTCGAGGAGGGGCAGGTTGTTTACGAGGGTCTAATCAAGGGAGGATTGGGTGATTTTTCAGATTTCAACCCGCAGAGCTCACAACAATTTATAATAGTGGCTGATGGGGAGACTTCTTATCCTTTTAGGATTGGGCCCAATTGGTTGGAAAGGGTGACATACCGCAATCTGATCGATTTTATGGCGGGTGCAAGGCAGTATGTGGGGACGACGCATTTGATTCGTCCCTTATCATGGGAATGGAGGGATGGCGACTTTTTCAATTGGGCATTGCAGAGCATGATAGCCTTGTATTTGTCAAATCCGGTAGCTTTTGAGCGGATGGAGCAAACACTACAATACGTCTCCAATGCCTCCTTTCCAGAAGCTTACACAGGTTTATGGGGAGCTTTGTTGCCCTTCCGTCCTAATAGTCCCGACATCATCCAGCTGATTCATTGGGATGTTGATATTAAAATTTCTCAGCAGCTGGATCACGAGATGCAGAAAGCAGAATTAGCCCACTTTCTTTACGCTTGGCCATACCTCAATAAGTGGTTACCACAGCAAAACTTTGATACCGTATACCAGTACCTTAAGGAAAAGTGGGAAAAGCCAACCGTTTCTCCGCATTCCACTTCACAATATGACCTTAGTCCTGAGCATAATTTGCTGGAGTTAAAGACACGGTTGGGCACCACCAAAGGCGAGTTGCCTCCGGGACATTCGGTGATACCGAATTTGATGATGTACGAGGTGGCAAGACGACAAGGAGAGGCGGATGCGGAGAAATATTTTGAGGCGGCCTATCGGCAGATGGAATGGATGATAGACCATCTCGATTGGAACGATCCCATGACAACAAAGGGGCAGCGGATGTCCGAACACATCACGATGCGGGCTTTTGCCTATTTCTTTCATGAATATCCGGATCAAGCGCCTCCAAGAGTAAAGGAAAAAGTAGAAGAATGGACCATGATTGCCTTGAGCAGGTCAAACAATTTCTGGGATTTTAGAAAATATTCAGAGGAAGAGTGGACGCCTCCGAGCTGGAATGAAACAGGAAATATTTTGGGCTTTCCAGCTGCCGCCTTAGCCGCAATGACTGTGCTGGAGGGATCAAACGTGGTAGATCGGTTGGAACTGCTAGTTTGGTCACATATAGACAATGCTTTTGGCAGGAATCCCGTTGGAAGGCATTTTTCACACAACGGACCTGAAGAAATTGAAGGGGTGGATATGGGCTGGTACAACCGGCATCAGGGTGGTATAGGGCTTTTGGAGGAGGTTAGGTTCGTCTTCGACGGCTCTCCCAAATCTTTTCACTATCCCAACCAACCTGAGGTGGGAAATCTAGGTTGGACAGAGGGCTGGGTACAATTTAATACCGCCTTCAATACCAGCATGGCTTATTTAGCCAATTACTATACGTCCATATCGTTGAATATGGGAGCAAAGGATAAGCTGACAATACTACTCACTGCAGCTATTAACTTCTATCCCGAAAAAGAGGAAACCGCTACGGTGCAATTGAGTAATTCACGTGGAGTCTCTATTGACGTTGCGTTAAAGGAAACGGGAGCTTATTCTGATAGTTTGAGGAAAAAGATTACATGGGATGGCAATAATGTAAAGGTTGATGGGCAGCTGCTCAGTGTCGAAAAGGGAGAAACTATATGCGTCAGCTATGGCTATGGCTTTTTCCAAAAAAGAGATTGTTTGCAGTTGCCTTAGGTAGCAATAGACGCACTTGTAAAATGCATGATGCTGGTTATGTTGAGAAAGCTTACAAAAGAGCAACTGAAGTTGTTAATGTTCAGCGTTATGGCTATATTTTGTGAATGGTGCCAAAGCACTGTATCCCTGTTCATTCCCATATATCCTGCTGATTATGAAAGAGAAAATCAATACTTACCTGCATTATTTGTCTTTTGTGGCGGTCATAGGGTTTGCTGCCTGGTATTACCTTGGCGATGTGCGACCCAATCAAATGTTCACACTGTTGATTTTCACCATTGTACTAATTGAAATCATCAGTTTTGTTTTAGTCGGCAAAAAATACCCTGAAAGCCATACCCATTTTAAAATTGTGCTGGTGGTAACCTTGATTATTCTTCTTGGGGTAAAGCAAATGGCTCCTTCTTTCTTTCCTGGACTGACCGTAGCCACCTTGGCGGTTAATTTTGTGTACAACTTTTATGCTTCTGCCAAACGGGAGAAAGGCGCCTTCAAAAGAAGAAACAGGAGAAAACTACAGCTGTAGCTTGTGCCGTCAGAATACATACTGCAGGGGAAACTGCAAGGACGGATTTTTTAGGTTGATGACATGGCCGTTGATAATGGCGTAGAGCAGGTCATTGTCCTTTCGTAGCAAAAAGTTGGCTGGCCGGCCAAGTTCATGGCCAGTACGATATGCTTTCTCATCTGTGGTAACAACTAGCGGTAACTGATGAAGCCTTCCTTTTTCTTCGCCATTTACCCTGACGGCGAGATAACCTTCCTTTAATAGCTCTAGCGCCTCTTGCACGTTGAGCTCATCAACAGTATCATAAGCTTTTTCGAAGATTTTACCTTCTTCATATACCATTCCGGTAGCATCTATTTCTTTGTAGCCATAAAAAACGGAAAGGTCTCCTTTGTCTACGATGGAGCTGCTCAGCCTGTAGCTGCTGTCTATACGAACCTCCTGCTGCTTGATTCCCAGATCCACCTCAAAAAGATGCTCCTGATGTGCGACTTGTACCTTTCTGATGATAAGATCCATCAACTTGTTGTCATTGTCAGGAATAGCAAAATAGTCCTCCACTTGGTACTGATGATAATTTTGCGTTGCGATCTCATAAAGGGCATTTAGGATGATCATAAAGTTCAACTGACGGATAAATTGTTTTTCAGGATCATTTGGGTAGCCGCCCGATTCGATCAAGATGGTGCTGGTGCCCCATTTTTGGAAGTTGTCTCCAAACGCGCGAGGCTCAAAGGCATCATCATATTTGCCTACATGTCCAGGTACAACCTGTTGCAGCACCTGATTCATCCCCACGATAAGCTGCATGGATTTTTTCCGTACGTCATTGATGTCCTTTCCTTCATTATAGGCGGGCGCCAACACAGAAATAGTGGCAGGTTTAGCAGTCCCTTTTGCATTGTAGTAGATCTGTTGATCATGGAGATTAAAACCGAAGGCTGGTTGAAATTCCTCTCTTGCGGCTTTTAGGATAGAGGCTTCTGAGGTGGTTCCATGAAGGGCATCACGGTTGAGGTCTATATCCAGGCTGTTGCGCCTTTGAAAAACTTCCGCTCCATCGGGGTTCACCATGGGGATAAAACGCAGATCTAATGTTTCCCTAAGCAGTGTTCTCAGTCCGACAAAGGCATCATTGTCTCCTTCCAAAAAATTAAAAAGATCAAATAGCGCCATCGTTGCCGTACTTTCATTACCATGCATTTGTGACCATAGCATCACCGTAGTAGTTCCTTCTCCATAAGCCAGCTGGTAAATTTCCCTTCCTTGAATTGACGCTCCCAATGCTTTCTTTTTAAATCTTTCCGACCGCTTTTCAATTAAGGGGAGCATGTCTTGATGCGTAAATTTTCGATGGCTAAGGCTAGGTTCTTTATACTTTTGGTAAGCTGCTTCGAGTTGTTCGGGAGACAGAGCTGGAGCATTAGGTGTATTTCCCGTGCAGGAAACCAGTACAAATATCAGCAGGGCGAGGGGCAGCAGGTGCTTTTGCATGATTAGGGCAGTGGATCAGTTTTAAGTTATAAAAATGAATTGAATCTAAACAATAAAAGTAAGCAAATCCATGTTAAAGGCTGAATAGGGGAAAAGCCTTATATTTGGTGCGGTTAAGACTCCCACTTTCTCTATGCAGCTGGAATATTTTCTCAAGCAGCTTCCTCTGAAGCATACCTTTACCATCGCCCATCAAAGCCGTGATGTTCAGAACACGGTGATCGTAAAGCTGGAGCATGACGGGCTGTATGGCTTGGGAGAATGCACGGCGAATCCTTTTTACGGCATCACCCAAGAAAATATGGTGGAGGCATTGGAGCAAGCGAGGGATATTGTTGAAAAAGGAGATTGGGAGAAGCCAGAAGAACTTTGGAACAATGGGGAGGAGATTTTTAAAAATAACCCTTTTGCGCAATGTGCATTAGATGTTGCAGCATGGGATCTCCACGCCAAAAAAAGCGGTAAAAGGCTTTACGAGCTGCTGCAACTGGATCCACAGCAAATCCCCACTACTAATTTTACCGTAGGTATTGCATCAGTCGACACCATGCTGACTAAAATGAAAGAGGTGGACTGGCCCATCTATAAGATCAAGCTGGGGACTGACCATGATTTGGAGATTGTGCGCGCGCTTCGCCAACATACAGACGCTGTATTCCGTATAGATGCCAACTGCGCCTGGACAGCAGAGCAGGCCATCGCTTATTCCAAAGAGTTGGTCAAGTTAGGAGTGGAATTTATGGAACAGCCCCTCGCCAAAGATGATCTAGAAGGCATGAAAGCTGTGTATGAGTACAGCCACCTTCCGGTTATTGCTGATGAAAGCTGCATCACCGAGAGCGACGTGGCCAAATGCCGCGGTTTCTTTCATGGGATCAATGTCAAATTGATGAAAGCCGGAGGAATTACCCCCGCATTGCGCATGCTGGCGGAAGCCCGATCTTATGGCATGAAGACAATGGTGGGCTGCATGACCGAATCTTCTGTAGGTATTTCCGCAATAGCGCATATTGCTCCCTTGCTGGATTATGTGGATATGGACGGTGCCATGTTGCTGGCAAAGGATATTGCAGAGGGAGTAGTTATAACGCCCACAGAGGTAGTATTTCCCCGAGAGCCAGGCATAGGTGCTAAGTTAAGCTGATTCCGCATGTCCGACTGTTGCGCCCATGAATAGCGTAACGGAAGCAAAGCTGCAAATTACCCTTCTTCAATCTGCAGCACGATAAAAGCCATTTCATCCATCATGTTCTCGTATAGATATATTTTACCTTCTTTTGCAAAATAGGTAGTATATATCTTATCAACTGGAAGGGAGGATGTTTCATAGAGCTGCTCAAAATTCTCATCAAACACGGTTAGGAGCGGTTTGACAGAAGCATTTTCAGATCCGGCATTTACAAAAAATTGGCTAAATCGGTAATAGCGTTTGTGGGTTTTGTCGTAGGTGAAGTGCAGGAATCTTACTTGATGACGAAATTCCTTCAACACCTCTTGAAATTCCTCATCAGACTGGACGTCGGTTTTGGACAATGGCGATCGGCTATTGGGCATTAATTCGCTATGGAAAGTAAAATGCGCTACAGCCTCGTCGGTGGGGTCATAGACAAACAACTCGTTTTTTGCTTCGCTGTATAACAACACTTTATCATTTACCCGGTGTAGGTGGATAGCAGGATATGCCGCAGAAGAACCGTTTTCATCGGTCCATTCCAACCGATGGGCGGACCAATCTGCCAGAGCTGGAATGGGGGTTTTGGTAAGTGCATTATCCTGTAGGTTTAATTTGGCTATTCCTAAAGGATTGGCAAAACCAATCGTATAAAAACTTATAAAATTTTGCCCATTTTCATCCAGAACACCCGATACATCCAACGTCTCGTTCGATAGCAAGCTGTCTTTTTTAAAAACCTCCGAACGTGGTTTATGGGTAGCCTGCTTGCTGGCATTGATGTCAAACAAACCGATCTGGTGAAACTCAGAAAGTGCGATCTTGCCATCACCTGCGTAGCATACATTTTGAACGCGCCCAGTTCCGTTTGGCCCCTCTTTATCAAAATGGATCTTTTTGTCCAGTTTGAGATTGTAGAGATCAATAATTTCTAAAGCATTGTCATAAAGGTTGAAGTTGTACAAGTAGGCACCATCATCCGACCAATGTGCTCCCCCAAGCCCAGATTGTAAATAGAGTATTTCCTCTCCTGAATCTACATAAACGGTATCTAAAAGGGTAACAGTGAATTTGGTAAGGGAAGCTGTTTTGTCCGCGGTTTTTTCTGAACAGGCTAATACAAACAAAAAGCAGGACACTAATAAAAATGGTTTCATAGGGAAAAGTTAATGCCTAAAAATATAGCAAAAAGCTTCCACGCGGCCAAAATTTTGGCTGTTATTTATAGCGTTCTGTCAATTTTGTTTAAAATGTTTAAAGAACGGATGCAGTTTTAGGCATTCAGTTTGGTAGATAAAGCCAAACTAAACCATCTGTTGTTCATGAAGAAACTATTGACACTGTCGACCTTACTCCTTTCTTTATTTCTGCTCCCGCGGGCTTATGGGCAGTTTTCTATTGATGTAGAAAGTGGCGTGGCCTTTCAAGAGAGCAACGAAATCAGGATCTTCAACAACCGAGGAACGCTGTTTGACTTCAAGAAGGACATTGACATCCAAGGTCCTGTTATTCCGGTAAGGGTGAGGATTAGCTACACCTTTAATGAGAAAAACCATCTCTTTGCATTATGGGCACCTCTTCAAGTTAAATATCAAGGTGCCGCTCCGAGAACCATCCAGTTTCAAGACGCGCAGTTTGCCCAAGGCAGCAATATCAATGGGCTTTACCGATTCAACAGCTACCGCCTGACTTATAGGAGGGATGTAGTTCAGACGGATAACTGGACGCTGGGAGTAGGACTAACTGGCAAAATCCGGGATGCCAGCGTGCAATTAGAGGATGATGCCAATGGGGTGGAAAGAAACGATAACGTGGGTCCGGTGCCTTTGTTGCACCTTTATGCAGCCTATCATATCGGAGGCGGAGCCATCTATTTTGAAGGGGACGGTCTGGCCAGTAAGCAGGGACGTGCCTTTGATCTTTTTCTTGGTACCAGAATTCCTCTCGCGGAGCGGCTTGATCTAAAGGCAGGTTATAGGGTGCTGGAAGGAGGTACAGACAGTGATGAAGTGTATAACTTCTCTTGGATCAATTATGCTTCTGTAGGTTTAATCCTTGATCTTTAGTGGGGTGCTCAATGGAGCACTCCCATTTTGTGCACAAAATCCCAAAGGCTAATACCGATGCTAACTGATATGTTTAAGGAATGTTTGGTACCGATTTGGGGGATTTCAACCACATGATCACTGTCGAGTATCACCTCCTCATCTACTCCAAACACTTCGTTGCCAAAGACCAAGGCGTATTTCTTCTCAGGATCAGGTTGGAATTCATGTAGAGGAATGCTGTGGGTTACCTGCTCCAATACCACGATCTCATAACCATCTCGCTTTAAGGATTTAATTGCTTCAAGCGTCGATTCTTCATGCCGCCAGTCAACCGATTCAGTTGCTCCAAGTGCTGTCTTGTTGATTTCCCGATGAGGGGGAGTACCTGTGATCCCACAAAGTAGGATTTTTTCAACCCGAAAAGCGTCTCCCGTCCTAAAGGCCGAACCTACATTGTTGAGGCTGCGGACATTGTCCAAGACAATAATCAAGGGTGTTTTTTCCGTCTTTTTGAATTCTTCCGGAGTAAGCCGGTTGAGTTCGTCCATGCTTAATTTTTTTCGCTGCATTTTGCTTCCCTTTCTTTCTTGCCTAAATTCATGCTTTCATTGGCTCAAAATTAACACAAAGATTTAAATCCTGCACTCCATGGCCAAAACCAAGGCAAACGAAGTAAGAGAAACCCCATTGATGAAACAGTACAACGCCATCAAGGCCAAACACCCTGGTGCCTTGTTGCTTTTCAGGGTGGGCGATTTCTACGAAACCTTCGGGGAAGATGCCGTGAAGGCCAGTAAGATCCTGGATATCGTGTTGACCAAAAGGGCCAATGGTGCCGCATCTCACATTGAGTTGGCAGGTTTTCCCCACCATTCCCTGGACAACTATCTTCCAAAGCTGGTGAGGGCGGGAAACCGGGTTGCGATCTGCGATCAATTGGAAGATCCCAAAGAAGTCAAAGGGATCGTCAAAAGAGGCGTAACCGAGCTGGTGACCCCTGGATTGTCCTTTAATGACAATGTGCTCGACAAAAAGAGCAACAATTACCTGGCTTCCATCCATTTCGGCAAGGACATCCTCGGGATCGCCTTTTTAGACCTTTCCACCGGCGAATTTATGGTGGCAGAGGGGAGTGCCTCGTATATTGAAAAGCTGCTCCAAAGCTTTAATCCCGCAGAAGTGATTTATTCTAAAACGGCCAAGTCCCAGGCCGGTATGATGCTCAAGGATGAATATGTTACCTTTCATTGCGAGGACTGGGTGTTTCAGTATGACTATACCTACGAAAAGCTGAACAACCATTTTGAAACCCTTAATCTTAAGGGCTTTGGGATCGAGAATCTGCAGCATGGCATCATTGCAGCTGGGGCCGTGCTCTATTACCTCGAAGAAACCGAGCATAAGGAAGTCAAACATATTGCCTCGATCTCAAGAATTGCCGAAGAGAAATATGTATGGCTGGACAAGTTTACCATCCGTAATCTGGAACTGGTGTATTCCCAGCAGGAGGGGGGAATTCCGTTAATACAAATATTGGATCAGACGGTTACGCCTATGGGCTCCCGTCTGATGAAAAAGTGGATGGTGCTTCCCTTAAAAGAGAAAGATCTGATTGAGGAAAGACTTAAGGTGGTGGACCATTTTTATCAGGAACCGGAATTAAGCCATGAGATTCTTTCCCACCTTAAGCAAGTGGGTGACTTGGAAAGATTGATTTCCAAAGTGGCGGTAGGCAGGATCAATCCGCGTGAGATGAACCAGCTGAAGCGTGCTTTAAAAAATATTGTGCCCATCAAGGGATTGTTGAAGGGGCAGAAAAATCCCTCCTTGAGAAAACTAGCGGATCAGATCAACCCATGCGACTTCTTGTTAGACAAAATAGAAAGGGAGCTTTTGGAAGATGCGCCCATGCTGACCCACCAAGGCGGAATTATAAAAAACGGCGTGGATGCGCAGCTGGATGAATACCGTAAACTCGCCAATTCAGGAAAAGATTATTTGCTTCAGATTCAGCAGCGGGAAATCCAAAGGACGCAGATTTCTTCCTTAAAAATTGCTTACAACAAGGTCTTTGGCTACTATCTGGAAGTGAGCAACACCCATAAAGATAAGGTACCTGCAGATTGGATCAGGAAGCAAACCTTGGTCAATGCGGAGCGATACATCACGGAAGAGCTGAAAGAATATGAGGAAAAGATCCTGCATGCTGAGGAGCGTCTGATTGCCTTGGAGCAGAAGTACTTTACTTTGTTGGTGCAGGACGCAGGGGAGTATGTCACCCAGATACAGCAAAACGCGAAATTGCTGGCCAGCCTGGATTGCCTACTTTCCTTCGCCCAGGTAGCCGTGGCCAACCAGTACACCAAACCCAAGATTGCTGATAGTGATTCCCTGGAAATAAAGGATGGTCGCCACCCGGTGATCGAAAAGCAGCTTCCGGTAGGCGACGATTACGTGCCAAACGACATTTACCTTGACCATAAATCTCAACAAATAATCATCATCACCGGACCGAATATGGCCGGTAAGTCCGCATTGCTGAGACAAACGGCGTTAATTGTACTCATGGCACAAATGGGAAGTTTTGTCCCAGCTTCTTATGCGAGGATCGGTATTATTGACAAGGTATTCACTAGGGTGGGGGCTTCGGATAACTTATCTAAAGGGGAATCTACATTTATGGTAGAAATGACCGAGACGGCCAGCATACTCAATAACCTCTCCGACCGCAGCCTGGTGTTGATGGATGAGATCGGGCGGGGTACATCTACTTATGACGGGATCTCCATTGCGTGGTCGATTGTAGAATTTCTGCATAACCATCCAAAGTTTAAAGCAAAGACACTATTTGCTACCCATTACCATGAGCTAAACCAACTGGCCGAAGACTTTCCGCGGGTCAAGAACTTCAATGTCTCGGTGAAGGAAATGAACAATAAGGTGATTTTTATGAGGAAGCTGCAGGCTGGTGGCAGCGAGCACAGCTTTGGTATCCATGTGGCGCAGATGGCCGGCATGCCCAATCCCGTGGTGTTGCGGGCCTCAGAAATCATGCACCACCTGGAAAAGGACAAGGCATTGAACTTGCAGAAGGAGAAGATAAAGGATTTGCCCAAAAACAACTATCAACTAAGTCTCTTCGAGATGGATCCGAAGTTTAAGGAGGCAAAGGCTTTATTGGACGCCGTTGATATCAATGCCATTTCTCCAGTGGAGGCTTTGTTAAAGTTGAATGAGGTGAAAAAATCGCTGTTATAAAAGCTGCCTGATGCTCAAGGGGATGTATATAGGCATTGAAAAAAAATAATTCCATCCCTTGTAGATATGAAAATAACGCTTACATTTGCATTCACAAAGTCAGCGGAAGAAGTTCGCTGAAACAGAAAAACACAAGCGAAAGTAGCTCAGCTGGTAGAGCACGACCTTGCCAAGGTCGGGGTCGCGAGTTCGAATCTCGTCTTTCGCTCCACAGGCCCTTGAAAAAGGGCTTTTTGTTTAGCGACCTAAGGTAAACGAAACCCCTGCCGGGATGGTGGAATCGGTAGACACGCAAGACTTAAAATCTTGTGGGGGCAACCCCGTGCGGGTTCAAGTCCCGCTCCTGGTACTTAACCTCTCTGAAAAGGGAGGTTATTTTTTTGCACTGTCCTTAAAATCTACACACGGTGCAACCTGCCTGCCTAGTAATACCATTCATAGGTAGCTTTTCGCAGCAGAACCACTGTTCCCAAGTTTAGCATGCTAAACATACATCACATCAATTACTTTAAGGCACTGGTAAGATTTTTCATACATCCTTAGAAGAAGACCATTGATGGTCGTATAAGGCTCCACCTGGAGCAATACCAAATAGATCACGTCTGCTTCCAGTGAAACATTGGCTATGGGTACGGCAAAACCTTCTTTGACTGACATCAAATCGTACATCTGCGTGTTTTTTCCGATAATGCTGCCTCGCAGCTTCGCTGGATCCAAGGCCAAGATCAGCACACTGAGCTGCGCATACGGGAATTTTTGCGTAGCCTTGTCATTTACGAAACCCACTTTCAAAACCTTCTCCCCATTTATCTCGGTCATAGCTACGTCCGAAAAATAACTGGAAATATCGGCAGACTTCCGAAATTGAAATCCCGCCAATAGTCCGGCGTTTCCTGGAAGTAGCCTTTTCTTCTTCACAATCGGTTCATCATCCAGCTTGGTGGCTTCCTGAATTAACGCATTTAAACGATGATGGGTATCCTGATCGAAAAAATCAGCTTTGCTATCCATTAAGCTGTCCCTGATCAGCTTGCCAATGCAGGATGATTTTGCCAACAGGGTTCCGAACTCCCGGAAATTCTCAAATGACTTTCCCTGTTTGACTTTTTTGGAAAAATCCTTCGTCGGCATTTTTCTGATGCGCAACTCGCTTCCGACTTTGTAGTAAATGTGATTGCCGATACGACCTGTAAGTTCTCCGAATCCTTCTGATGTAGCCATAGTTCAGACGTTTTAAAAAATGAAAAAAATTCTTAATTCGTACTTTAAGAATAAATTCTATGTGATTATATTGATAGCTTAAACTTACCCAATATAAACACCCTCCTGATCAAAAGCAAGTCTGAAGCAGGTCAAAAGCAGGTAACAGGCAAGGCTAAGCCGTGGATAATCCAATGCAAACCCCATGTCCAACTATACCCGCTCTATCTATAAATAACCTGACGGCCAAGCATCCAAGATAATTAAATATGCTTTAGACACTTCGAGGAAACGGGATCCTTCTTTCCCTCAAGATTTCAATACATTAAAAAGCTATTTTAGGCTTATATTGCATTTCTAATTTTGGACTGTTGATTGCCGGAAACCTGAACCAAGCGGATCCGCATCAATTACTTAATACTACGATTTAGATAAAACAAACATATCAACCGCACCTATTACTGCTTGTCAATGAAAATAACCCTTCGAATCTCCCCTACCCCGCTCTTTGCCTTCTTCCTCTTCACCGCAATCAACGTCTCTGCCCAGCAGAGCGTTTTATCCGTGGAATCCATTATGCAGGACCCCAAATGGATGGGAACCTTTCCTTCCCAGGTAAGCTGGGATGAGCAGGGGGAACATATCTATTTCAACTACAACAGGGATCAGGACCCGGAAGATTCTTTGTACCGCATAAGTGTCGAATCAAAGCTTTTAGAAAAGGTAAACTGGGAGGAAGAAAGAAAGCTAGTGCCATCCAATGGTGTCTACAATGATGGAAAAACCAAGAAGGCCTATATCAAAAACAACAGCCTTAGGATT
>DATGQZ010000031.1:0-25845 GCA_035303945.1 Cyclobacteriaceae bacterium | reverse complement strand
ATTAATAACGGTTAACCTAAAGTAGTTTTGTTAAAAAGGTGAATCGATAATAATATTAGCTGATCCTGCTGGATCCTACCTCTTGGTTTTGCTAAACTACCTAATTTGAATTGAATGATCCAAAAAAAATAGGATGGTTGGGGATATAATCGTTTTAAGCCTTTACTTTTCTTCTTATCCGAAAAACATCCCTCCACAGCTGTCCCTGCTGGCTCCTGTGACCGAACTGAGGCAATTGTTTTCGTTTCTAATTCTTAAGACACCGAGAAAAGCAAAAATTAATGCTTCTTTAAAATCGACCAATTGTCTGTCCGGAAGAACGATGTTCACGCGACGGCCGCAACGCTCCTTTAACTTTTGGATAAAGTGATCGTTGTACGCACCACCACCCGTCACCAACAAGGATGAAGCGCTTGATGTGGAATAGTTAAGGAGTACCTTACTGATTTGACTTGCAAAATGTTCGGCTAATGTGGCTAACAAATCTTCCGGAGTTGCTGGATATCGGTCGAGGATCGGGTGGTAATAGGCTTCTAAGTCCTCTCTCGACAGTGATTTGCGGTTATCGCTATGATATAGAGGAAGCTTCTCCAGTCCCTCAAGAAGATCCACCTTTACCGAACCAGTGGCCGCTAAATGGCCCCTATCGTCATATTTAAAGCCTTTCTTCTCAGCGTATGCGTTTAAAAGCAGGTTAAAGGGGCAGATATCAAAGGCGATTCGCCCTTGTTCTGATTCCATAGATATATTAGAAATGCCTCCTAGGTTGAGACAAAAATCATATTCTCTAAAAAGATACCTGTCCCCTATAGGCACCAGCGGTGCTCCCTGCCCCCCGAGCATAACATCCAGCGAGCGAAAGTCTGTAATCACCGGATATCCTGAGGTGGTGTGAAGTGCCCAGCCATTGCCGATTTGCAAAGTTACTCCTCGTTCAGGTTGATGAAATATGGTGTGACCATGGGAGGCGACTGCGTCTGGACTGAGGCCGTAGAGAATGCAGAATTCTTTTACATGTTGCCCCATCCATTTGCCGAATAAGATATCAAGATGGGTTAGCTCTTCTCCGGCAAAATGATGCGCTAGTGATAGGCTTTCTGCCAGTGAGGGAGGAAAAGGAACTGTCTGGGAATGTAGCAGGCGATAGGTCCAGGTACTGCCCAAGTGAAACTCGCAATAAGCTATGTCCAATCCATCGCCCGAAGTTCCCGACATGAGGCCTATCATCCTGTAGTTGCTTTGGGTGTTCATGAGGTTAAAGATTGTTAAATATGAAGGGGTAAAGATAAATTTAAAGGTTGAATAGCCATTGTTTTTTTCAAAATGGTTAATTTTAAAATCGCTAAAACCATTTAACCAGCTTAAAAATACTCAGGAAGCACATTCAATCAACAACAGAAGGAACAACCGGCTTTATTTGTACAGGCCGTCCAAATTTCTTTGAAAGCTAAGCAAAAGACTACATATTTGCAGTCCCTGATCTAATCCTTCGAGGTTGAATTGATCTTAAAAAACACAATGTTTATAAAAAAGAAACTGTACATACTTGGCCTTGTTTGTGCCTTATTTATCATCAACGAAGGTTTTTCACAATCCAGCTCTTCTACCTACAGCTCATTCGGATTAGGGGACTTCAATAATTCTGGGATGACCCATAATCAGGCCATGGGAGGATTGGGTGTGAGCTATGGCACTGGTTTTAATGTCAATGTGGTTAACCCTGCGCTATCGGTCAACAATTCCGCCTTTAACTTTCAGGCTGCTTTCAACTATAGCCGGATTTCTGCCACTTCGGAAGTACAGAAGCAACATTTTGATGGGGGAGGATTCAACTATGTAGCCATGTCGCTTCCTGTAGCGCCAGGCAAATGGTCTATTGGCCTAGGGCTTAACCAAATCAGTAGCGTCAACTACAACCTCTCAGCCACTAGCCCTGTTGATAATTCTGACCTGTTGTCCGTGAACAACATCCAAGGTGATGGCGGGATCACGGAAGCTTACCTACAAACAGGGTTTAAACTGCTGAAGAACCTAAACCTTGGATTGCATGGATCTTATATCTTTGGTTCAACTATCAGAACGAACCTGCTTACACTCTCTGATGCTGAATCTAGACCCGTAGGCATTTCTACTGAATATTATGAAAGACTTAGTTTAAGTGATGTGGCTGTAAAAGGGGGGCTGCATTATCTGCAAAAAATAGGAAATCAAAAATATTTAAATTTCGGGGCCATTTACCATATATTTGGAAATATTAATGGTACGGAGTATGCGAAGGTTGCCGATGAGGGGCAGGCCAGTGATCCTAATTCGGAAGGAGACATTCTGTCGGATAATGTAAAAGGTTCAATTGTAGTGCCTAATAAACTAGGTTATGGCATTACATATGAAAAAATCAATAAATTAGCCATCGGCTTAGAGTTTCAACATCAGGACTTTAGAGATTACCGAGACTTCCGTGGTCAGCCTGATGAACTTCAAAACTCCTATAAAGTGGGTTTGGGAGCTCAATTTGTGCCAAACATATATTCGATGGACAGCTTTTTGGACAGAATAACCTATCGCGCAGGGCTGGAATATGAGCAAACACCATATATAGTTTCGGGAAAAAGCATCCGTGATATTGGCATTAATTTTGGAGGGTCGATTCCGATGAACAATTTGTCTTTGATGAATATTGCCTTTAAGTACGGAACCCGAGGCAGCGTCGCAAATGGTCTGGTAAGAGAAAATTATTTCAAGATCTCATTGGGCATATCCATTAATGATAACAGTTGGTTTTACAAAAGAGTATTTGAATAAATTCACAACTATGAAAATGAAAATTGCGAAATTGGTGGGATTGATGTCCTTAGCAATTGTAGGACTCGCACAAGCACAAGACAACTGGAACTGGCCGTCAGACTCACAAGCTGAGGCAACTGCAAGGGGTCATAATGCTGCTTACAACGACTTCTTGAAAGCTAAAGAATACCTAAACGCCACCAAGCCTCTGCATTGGCTTCTTGTCAATGCTCCTGACCTAAACGAAGCATTGTATATCAATGGGGTACAGGTGTACGCCGGTGCGGCGGAAGTAACCAAAGATGAGGCACAAAAGGAGGTCTATCAAGACTCTGTGATGCTTCTATATGATAAAAGACAGGAGCTGTACCAAAATGAAGAAAAGTGGATTGAAAATAAAGCGTATTATGCCTATAGATTCTACAAAGACGATAAGGAAAGAGTAGGTGAGGCTGCCGATATGTTTGATCGTGCGATGGAGTTAAACGGAACCGTAAACCCTAATCTTATAGCAGCCTACTTCGATTTGATTTATAGAAACTATGCCTATAACAAAGCCTATACGCCTGAACAAATTCTAGAAAGGTATGAAAAGCTGAACGCCATACTAGACGAAGCAGCAGCTAAAGGAAGCAATGTGGCACAAAATAAGGAAACGCTGGATCAACTATTGATTCATATGGAAATTATAGATTGTGATTTCATCGAAAACAATCTAGGTCCAAAGCTGAAGGCTGATCCCTCAAATATGAAATTGGCGCAGCAGATCTTCCAATATTCCGTACAATACAAATGTACGACTACACCTGCGTTCATGACTGCGCTTGAAGTTATAGATGAGAATGATCCTACCTTCTCTACTTCGCAAGTAATTGCTAGAAGATACCAACAAACCGGTGATTTTGCCAGGGCTCAAGAAATGTTTGAAAAAGCACTTTCTTTAGCAAAGACCAATGACGAGAAAGCAGACGTGCATTTGGACCTTGCTAAATTGCATTCCGGTCAGGGACGAAAGGCCCAAGCAAGGACTTCTGCACTTAAGGCCGCCGAGTTGAGTAGCAATGTGGCTTCAGATGCTTGGACAATTATAGGAAACCTTTACCTCTCATCTACCAACGATTGTAGAGGTGGCCAAAGCCGAGTGAAAGATTATTCCATTTTTATTGCAGCTTATGATGCATTTGCAAAAGCTGGGAATAACCAAGGCATGAGCCAAGCCAAAGCGCGATTCCCTTCGAAAGAAGAATTGTTTACTGAAGGATATCAGGTCGGTGAAACCCTTAACACAGGTTGCTGGATCGGGCAGACGGTGACGCTTGCAACTAGAGATTAACTATATAAAAAGCATCTAATAAATGAGGCAGCTCTCGGGCTGCCTTTTTTTTGTATTTGATCCCTAATAAAATTAGCGGAATTAATTGGTAAATTTGTCGAATGAGAATAATCGGACTCCTCATACTGTCTTTGTTATTTGCCGCATCCTGCCGAGAAGATGTGGACAAAAGCCAATTGGAGTTTTATGATGGGCCAATGAGAATTGGTCACGACATTGAGCTTTTACATAGCGATTCCGCCGTGGTTGTGGTTAAATTGGTGGCAGCCAAACAACTTGTTTTTCAAAATGGTGATATCCAGTTTCCGGAAGGCATACTAATTCATTTTTACGAAAAAACAGGGGAGTTGAGTAGCACTATTCGGGCTGATAGAGGCTTTTATGAGCGAAGAACCAATATCTATCGTGGTGAGGGGGATGTGCGGGTTCATAACATTCCCAAAGAACAAAAGTTATCCTCAGAAGAGCTTTTTTGGGACCCTAACAAAAAAATTATATATACAGACAAGTTTGTTACCGTCGAAGAGCCAGATCGCCTCATTCAGGGTACTGGTATGGAAGCGGATGAAGGTTTTAATAGTTACAGGTTTGATAAAGTTTCCGGGATAATAGACAATATCCTATAGTATGTTGAGTGGATGAGAGGTATTGACATCATATTGTTACCCCTAGCTGCCGCATTGGTAATTATCGGCGCCCATGTGACCTGGACCCAGGGAATAATGGCTTCCTATCCGGTTTTTATGTTGGCGGTAGTGTTGTTGCTATGGTTTAAATTCAGGAAAACCCAAAAAGCAGAAAAAGAGCCTGCTAAAAGAGAACCCTTGAAAAAGAAACATAAAAGATGATGGAGCATCAATTTCTGATTACTGCCTTGTTTTCGCTCTTGGCTCTGGTGTTGTTTTCCGGTCTTGAAGTGGCTTTTATTGCTGGGAATAGGCTTCATATCGAATTACAAAGTAAATTGGGTACATTGAACGGGAGGATTTTGTCCAACCTCATCAACAAGCCATCACAGTTTGTTGGAACGACGCTAATAGGAAGCACTATTTCTCTGGTAGTGTTTGGTGTAGCTATGGCGTATCTTTTTGAGCCCATCATACTTTCATCCTTGCCTGAAGGTTTAGACAACCCAGGGTCCGTTCTGGTTGTGCAGGTTCTCCTCTCTACTTTTGTAGTGCTGATAGCTGCAGAATATGTTCCTAAAAGTATTTTTAGGCGTAATCCCCACATGCTGCTTTCATTTTTGGCGGTGCCCTTTCTGTTTGTATATTATCTTATGTATCCAATCGTATGGGTGGTAAGGGGAATTTCGAAATGGGTAGTCTCGCATATTTTTAGATTGGAGTATGGTGATGACAAGCCTGTCTTTAAAATAACTGATTTAAATACTTTTATCCAGCAAAACCTAACGGTGGATCGCAGTGAAGCGCAGGTAGAAATTGATGCTGAAATTTTTGAAAATGCCGTGGGCTTTAAGACAATCAGGGTGCGTGATTGTATGGTGCCGCGAACCGAAATCGTGGCGGTAGAGATAGATGAGGCCATCAGCGCATTGAGCGATGTCTTTATAGAAAGCGGGCATTCCAAGATTATCGTCTACAAAGATAATATTGACGAGGTGGTGGGTTATTGCCATCACCTGGAGCTTTTCAAAAAGCCTAAGGCAATAAGAGATATTCTCACACCCATAATAATAGTACCGGATTCAGCCCTCGCCAATGATTTATTGGTGCAGTTTATTTCCGAGCGCAAAAGTCTGGCCTTGGTAGTGGACGAATTTGGGGGTACAGGCGGCATTGTCAGTATGGAAGATGTAATCGAGCAGATTTTTGGTGAGATTGAAGATGAATATGACAGCGATGATCTGTTGGAACAGAAGATTTCCGATCAGGAATTTTTGCTTAGCGCCAGACATGAAATAGATTATCTCAATGATAAATACGATTGGAACCTTCCCACCGGTGAATATGAGACCCTTTCCGGTTTGATTCTTTCGAGGACCGAGGAGATTCCACAGAAGGGCGAATCCATAACCATCGGGCCCTACATTTTTACCGTGGTGACAAAATTAGATTACCGCATTGATACCGTAAAACTTAAAATAAATTCCTCCACAATATAGAACTGCAATTTATTCCCAACGGAAATATTTTGAAATTCAAGTTGGATGTAATTATTTTGCGACACTTCAAAAACTAGAAGAATGGCTTTAATTAAAAAAATCAGACAGAGAACAGGTCTCGCAATTGGTGTGATTGCAGTAGGTTTAATATTTTTCGTCGTAGGAGGAGATTTGCTAGGACCAAACTCTACCATTTTAGGCAACAATAGGAACGTGGTGGGTGAAATTGCTGGAGAGGAGATTACCTTTGAAGAATACATGCAGCGGGTAGAACAAGCCAAACTTTCTTTCCAACAAAATACCGGGAGAAATCCCTCAGAAAACGAGCTGAGTAGCATTCGTGAGCAGGCTTGGCAGGCGTTGATCGTAGAACGTGTTTTTTCCGAGCAGTATGAAGAGCTTGGCCTTACAGTAAGCGATGCGGAGTTGGTAGACATGGTGCAAGGAAAGAATATCGTTCCTGAATTACGTCAGCAGCTCACTAATCCCGAAACAGGTGAGTTTGATCGCCAGCAGCTTATTACTTTCTTGCAGTCGCTACAGGGGGCTGATCCACAGCAACAGGCGTTTTGGGCGCAGCAGGAGAAATTATTTGCCGATGCCCGTTTAAGAATCAAATATGATAATCTTTTAGGAACTTCTGACTACGCTACTACCATCGAGGGTAAAATGGAACACAAGATGGCTAGCACTTCAGCGGACGTGTCTCATTTATTTATTCCTTACTATGCGGTTGCCGATTCATTAGTGTCTGTGTCTGAAAGCGAGATGCGGGACTACCTCAAAAGAAACCGGGAGAAGTTTAAAGTGTCAGACGCAAGGGATATAGAGTATGTTCAATTTAGCTTAACCCCAAGCGCAGAGGATTCTGCTACTACTATCAATGAAATTAAAAGGTTGACTGAAGAGCTAAGAAGCTCCGATAATGATTCTTTGTTTGCCTTCAGAAACTCCGAAGGCGCTCAGCCGTTTAGAACAATCTTACCCGGAGAGGCGCTCCCTAACGAACTTGCTTCCAATGTAGAAAATCCTGAAGTGGGCGCTGTCTATGGTCCATATCTTACCAGTCGCTCATCTTACGTATCATATAAAATTACCGATAGGTTTGATGGTACGCCCAGAATGAGAGCGAGTCATATTTTACTGAGTACACAAGGATTGGATGATGCAGCTAAAGAAGAAGTAAGGAAGCAGGCGCAGGAGGTTCTTGAAGAAGTTCGTGCCGGTGGCAATTTTGCGATCGCTGCACAGCAATATGGACAGGACGGAACCGCACAACGAGGCGGTGATCTTGGTTGGTTTGCTGAAGAGGATTTTATCGAGGAGTTCTCTAAAGCGACTTTTGCGGTGAAGACTACTGGTATCATCAATCAATTGGTAGAGACAGAATATGGATTCCACATTATCAATGTTACAGAGCTTCCTCAGACCTTATCATATAAGCTAGCGACGATTGAGTTGGAATTGTTACCGAGTGATGTCACCAGAAATGACATTTTCAGAAATGCGGACTTCTTTGCTTCTAATTCAAAGAATGCCAAAGAATTCCGATCCAATGCTGAACAGGAAGGCTACAGGATTATCAGTGCCCATGGTATTTCTCCAAACGCACGTAATATCAATAACCTTACAGGAGCGAGAGAAGTAGTTCGCTGGGCGTTTACAGATGCCGGTGTGGGAGATGTCTCCGAGATATTTGAGTTGGACAACGCTTATGTTGTAGCCCTTCTCACAGCTAAAACCGAGGAAGGATATGCGGAGTTGAAGGATGTACAGGATCAGGTAGTGACTATGGTGCGCAATGAGAAGAAAGCACAATATATTGCTGACAAGATCAAAGGCATGAATTCTCTTGAAGAAATGAAAAATGTCTTCGGTGACGTAGCATCTCTTGGCAATACACCAGATTTAAAATTAAGCGCTACAGTGCTGCCAGGGGTAGGCTACGCTCCTAAAGCAATTGGAACCATTTTTGGTTTGACACAAGCAGGTGCTATTTCAAAGCCGGTTCAGGAAGAAATCGGTGTTATCGTTGCTAAGCTTAATGCTATTACTCCTGCACCAGAAATTGGAGATTATTCCAGATATCAAAATCAGTTGACGGCGAATTCATCCCAAAGAGCGTCCTACATGGTGATGATGGCTTTGGAGGAACTTGCTGAAGTCAAAGATTACCGATATAAGTTCTTTTAGTCTAAAAAAACCGACTGAGAAATGAAATCCCATTTTCGAGAGAGAATGGGATTTTTTTTTATGTATAATAAATAAGCTTTAAATTTGATAATTATGAACAAGAAGTTGGATATGGCATCCTTTAAGGAGCAACTGGACGCACAGACGGTTTTCCCGACGCTGTATATGTTCAAATTTATTGTTGCTGTGGGAAAGGAAGACGAAGTCGGGGCCTTATTGCCCAACAATGAAATGATCTTAAAGAAATCCAGCAAGGGCAATTATACCAGCGTTACCATTAAAGCCTTAATGCCTTCCAGTGAGGCTATCGTCAGCGTTTACCGAAGAGCATCATTAATAGAAGGGATAATTTCACTTTAAAAGGAATGTTATGTGGAAAGAAGAGGATAATAAGTTAAAGAAAACCTTTGAGTTTACTGACTTTACAGAAGCATTCGCTTTTATGGTACGAGTTGCTTTTCTCGCTGAAAAGCACAATCATCATCCCAACTGGAGCAACGTTTACAATAAGGTATTCATAGAATTGACCACTCACGACAAAGGAAATATAGTGACTGATAAAGACCATCAACTCGCTAAAGCAATCGATGGGCTCTAATATGGTAAACCCTCCTGCCACTCATCTGTACCTGGTACCTACTCCCATCGGCAATTTGAAGGATATTACGCTTAGGGCAATCGAAGTGTTAAAATCTGTGGATGTCATATTGGCGGAAGATACCCGTACTACTGGCAAATTGCTGAAGCATTTAGAAATTACAAGGCCGCTCCAGAGTTATCATATCTTTAACGAACATAAGACAATAGAGAGGTTGGTAGAAAGGCTGAAGAGCGGCGAACAAATGGCATTGGTAAGCGATGCCGGCACGCCTGCCATTTCTGATCCTGGTTTTCTGCTGGTACGCGCTGTAAGGGAGGCGGGGCTTGTTGTTAATTGTTTGCCTGGACCCACCGCCTTTGTTCCAGCACTGGTCAACTCGGGGCTTCCTGTTGATCGCTTCGTTTTTGAAGGATTTTTGCCCCATAAGAAAGGCAGGAAAACCCGTATCGACGGGTTGGTAGATGAAACCCGTACGATGGTGTTTTACGAGTCTCCTCATCGCTTGATGAAAACACTCGTGCAATTCAGTGAAGCATTTGGAGAGGATCGTATGGCCTGTGTATCGCGGGAGCTGACTAAGGTTTATGAAGAAAATGTTCGTGGCACATTGCGGGAGCTAATCGATTATTACCAAGACAATACCATAAAAGGAGAAATAGTAGTTACAGTAGCAGGAAAAAATTGATATGGATATAATTAGGGTTTTAGAGGAAACCATAGATGTGGCCAGAAGAGCTGGCGCTTTTATCCGCAAAGAACGACAGCATTTTGATCTTGCGAAGGTGGAGCTGAAAGGTACTAATGATATGGTATCTTATGTAGACAAGCAAGCCGAGCAAATTCTTGTGGAAAGACTAAGCGAAATACTTCCAGAAGCCGGTTTTATTACTGAAGAAGGAACAAGCACGGTCAAAGGGGAAGTCTATAATTGGATTATTGATCCTTTAGATGGAACTACTAATTTCATCCATGATCTTCCTTTCTATGCTGTGAGTATCGGTCTTCAGCAAAACGAGGAGATAGTTTTAGGGGTCGTATACGAAATCACCAGAAGCGAGTGCTTCTATGCGGCAAAAGGTAAGGGTGCCTTTTGTAATGAGACACCTATTCAAGTCAGCACTGCAGCCGATTTGTCTACTTGCTTGGTGGCGACCGGCTTTCCCTATGATATGGGAGACTATACAGATGCTTATATGGCTATATTAAAAGATCTCACAGAACGTTCTCATGGGTTCAGACGACTGGGAAGCGCTGCCTTGGATCTTTGTTATGTAGCTGCAGGAAGAGTAGACGGTTATTTTCAGCATAATCTCAAACCTTATGATGTAGCCGGAGGCTTAATCATTGTTCAGGAAGCAGGTGGGATTGTTTCCGACTTTGGGGGAGGTGACAATTATATATTTGGAGGGGAAATGATTGCGACAAACGGAAAAATTCATGAGGAACTTCTAGCTGGGACGAAGCGTATAAGAATTTTACCATAAACTGCAGCAGTTATCGATACCTGAAAGGTGGTTTTATTTGGAGAGTCGCCTACTGAAATAAGGCTGATATATCCGGCACGGTATCGTTTTTGTTTTAAAGAATTGGATTTATACTATCCTTATCAAGCAAGGACCTATGAAGAAAACCATATTCATCGTTTTAGCCGTTTTCGCCCTATTATTGGTTGCCTTAATAGCGGTGCCTTTTATTTTTAAAGATGAGATTCTTGAACGGGTAGACAAAGAAATTGCCGGTTCGGTAAATGCACAAGTCTTTTATGATCATGATAAGATCAGTCTAAGCATCTTTAAAAATTTCCCCAATATTTCTGCCACTATTAGAGATTTTGGTGTTGTGGGGAATGAGCCTTTCCAGTATGATACATTGGTTCATGCTAATGAATTTCAAGTAGATTTGAACCTCAAGTCCATTCTATTTGATGATACGCCCAAGCTGACAGCTGTCCATCTCAACGGAGGGAGCGTATATGTCAAGGTCTTGGAAGATGGAAGAGCTAATTACGATATTGCTGTCGAAACTGGAGAGGAAGAACACAATTCTGATTCAGGCGGTTTTAATCTGGGGATCAATCTTATCGAGGTCAATGAGTTGGATTTTATTTACGATGACCGCCAGCTAAAATTTTTTATGGCTTTAGGAGATCTAAATATGCGCGGGTCCGGCGATTTTTCCGCAGAGGTTTATGACCTGCTGGCTAAGGCGGATGTGAATATTGCTCGCCTGGATTATGAAGATGTAAATTATTTAAGCAACAAAAGGTTGGATTTGGATTCCCGCATCAATGTGGATATGGGGCAGATGAAATTTACTTTTGAGGAAGCCGATCTTACCCTTAATGACTTTAATTTTGGAGTGGATGGATATTTGGCCATGCCTTCCGATGATATAGCGCTTGATCTGTCTTTTGCGGGGAAGGATAACAGTTTTAAAAGTATATTATCACTGGTGCCTGGCATCTACACCGACGCATTTAAAGGACTGGAAACATCTGGAACAATGAATTTCCAGGGCTTTATAAAAGGGATCTATAGTGAGCAGGCATTTCCTTCTTTTGAATTAGGCTTGGTAGTAGAGGATGGTATGTTCAAATACCCCGATCTCCCCCGTCCGGTTAGCGATGTAAATATTAATGCATTAGTGCAAAACAGTACTGACAATATTGATAACACCCAGGTTAATATTTCCGAGTTCAGGTTAAACTTTGGTAGTAATCCCATCAGCGGAAGGCTGTTGTTGAAAAATCTAGTCACCTATGATATAGATGGTCAACTGCTAGGAAAGTTGAATTTGGAGGAGCTCACCTCTATTTTCCCTATAGAAGGTATGGAACTGAAGGGAACTTTAAATATTAACGCAACCGCAGAAGGGCGATACGACAGCGTTGCTAAAGTCATCCCTAAGATCGACGCTGTTGCGGTACTGAATAATGGGTATGTGAAAAGTAGTGAATACCCTGCGCCGATAGAGTATCTGAACGTAAATCTGACAGCCATTAATCAAACTGGCAGAATGAACGATTTGATGATCGATTTATCTTCATTTGGCTTTAAGCTCGAAGGGGAGTCCATCAGCGGGAATTTAAAAGTAAATGACTTGGAGCGTCTAAATTGGGACGGAGCCGTGAAAGGAACAGTCGATCTCGGTAAAATCGCCACCATCTTCCCCATGGAAAACATTATTATGGAAGGGCGAGTTACCGCTAATATAGAGAGCAAAGGCAATTATGCAGATGTAGAGGCTTCCCGATACGATCGACTTGCTACCAGTGGGCAACTTGAAGTAAAAGATTTTTACTACACGGATTTGGATTTACCTCAGGGCGTGAGGATTAACTCGGCGAGGGGAGATTTTTCTCCCAGTGCCATTAACTTAACGGAATTTGATGCCCGTCTGGGGCAAAGCCCACTAACTGCCAATGGCAGTTTGACCAATTACATAGGGTATATCTTTGGAGAAAACCAGACGTTGAGGGGGAATTTGAATCTCCACTCTCCCAAGTTTAATGTCAATGAATGGATGACTGCCAGCGCATCAGCAGATACCTCAAGTTTGTCAGTTATAGAATTGCCCAAAGACATAGATTTTACCATGTCAGCCAGGGCTGACGAGGTTTTGTATGACAATTTGGTGCTGAAAGATGTCAATGGAGCCATGACGTTGAGAAACGGGGTACTGTCTTTTAACAATGCATCAATGAGCACTTTGGGGGGTAAGTTGGCCTTGACGGGTTCATATGATCCAAGGGATATCACAGCGCCTGCTTTTGATATGACCTTTGATGTGGCTGGATTAAGTATTCGCGAAGCGTTCAATGCTTTTAATACAGTTAAAGCTTTTGCGCCTGTGGCACAGCATCTTACGGGGGATTTCACCACAAAATTTAAAATGTCCGGCCTATTAGGGCAAGACATGATGCCGATTTTGTCCTCCTTGGATGGAAATGGCTTGGTAAAGGTAGTTGAGGCTGCCATGCGTGACAGTAAGATCATAGAAGGGATCACCAGTCTCACACGCCTCAAAGATGGAAATACCCTCACGTTGAAAAACCTCAACCTTTCCATCGAAATCGTAGACGGCATGCTGCAATTGAAGCCCTTTGACCTCAACTTATGGGGCTATGCTGCTAACATTCAGGGCAGTACTGGATTTGACGGATCAATCAACTACCTGGTCAATATGCAGGTACCGGTGGAAAAGTTTGGATCGCAGGTCAGCGGACTGTTGGCCAACCTGAGCCAATCGGATGTTTCAAACACCACTATCCCCCTGGGTTTTAATATTCAAGGAAATTATGCAAATCCCAAAGTCAGTCTTGCTGGAGGAGAAAATATAGAAAGCTATTTAACAAATGCATTGAAATCGCGTGTGAGCTCTGCGACCAATCAGGTAAAGCAAGAAGTAGCCGCTGAATTTAAAGCCAGAGAGGATAGTATCAAACAAGAGCTTAAAGCCAAGGCGGAGGTAGCGAAAGACAGTGCGAAAAATGAGGCTGCTAAAGTCATCAATCAGACTAAAGACAAAGCGGTGGATGAGCTGAAGGGCATTTTGAAAGGCTTGGGAAATCGGCCGAAAGCTAAACCGGATACCGTACAATAAATAACAAAAGGATTTACGCAAGAAAATCCCGTTGCTGGTACAACGGGATTTTTTATGTAATGGCCAGATACCAACCCACTAAGGTCACAAAAGATAGAGGTATGCCAATGCCAATCATCAGGGAAGCTAATCTCGGATTTAGACCATAACTGATAGCGACGATGGAACCTGCAATCATGGGCGCCATGCCTGCTTCTAATACACTCACTTTATAGATCAATTGATCCATGGGAGCATCGCCCAAGATGATTCCATACAGGATATAAATAACTAGAGGCGTTAAAATTAGTTTAAATCCAAGGCCGTACCAAAGCGCTGGATCTTTGATGTCGCCAAAGGTAAGCTTTGTTTGTAGCCCAACAGACAGCAAGGCTATAGGGGTTAAAGTCAGGGTAAAGCTTTCCAGAATATGTTCGGCGATACCGAAGGTTCGGATGCCCATTAAATTCATGGCTAAGGCAATTACAAAAAAGAAAAATGGCGGGAAAGTCAAAATACTTTTAGTGATGTCCCGTTTCCTACTTTTTTTATTGCTGTAGATGGAGCCGACGATAATCGCAAAGCTGCTGACCAGAACGAACGATCCTGGTTGGTCAATAAGTATTGCTATTTTCAACCCTTCAGCGCCGTATAATGCCTCAATAATGGGTATCCCAATAAAGGAGGTGTTCGCCAAGCCCGCAGTAATGATGAGACAGCCAATTGTACCTCTATCCCAGTTTTTGATTTTACCAATTTGGCTAAAAGCCAGCCAAGATAAAAAAAAGCCCATCCAGGCTACTAAGACAGGTAGAATCAGCTCCGTACTTATCATGATCCTTGGGATATGCAATAAGGCGAGGGCCGGAAGTACGATATATATCAGGTAAGCATTAAGTGTCTTTGGAGCATTGTCAGGAAAATCTGAGATCTTTTGCAGGAAAATTCCCAAGAGCAGCGAAACAAAAATTAACAGAATATTGGGCATAACGGATGAAGTCGGACGACAAAATTTGATTTTCTATCGGCGTTAGTCCATGCCGAAGGTTTTTCGTTTTTGATGAAAATAGGTTTTGAGTTCTGGATACACCCAACTTTCAACCTCAGGAATACCACTTAAGGTGAGATCAACCCTTCCCTGAACACCTTCTTCGGGTACTTCCATGGTTTCTATCAGCACTATCATTTCTTCCAAGCTCAGAGGCTTATTAGCTTTGGGAGGTTTTAAAATATAATCATTCCCATAATAGTCGACCATTTCAAAGTGAATTTCGCCATCTATGGGGGTGGCATATAGCGTCAAGGCTTCACCCCATTGGCTTTCCGGATAAATGAGCTTGGCAATTAAAGAAGTAGGGCCGGTGCCGTCAAAATAGGTTAATGGCCTAAATTCAAAATCAATCATACATAAAATTAAGGTTAACCTTTCAAAATAACCATTTTTAAGGCTTGCAAATTTGGGAATCATTAAAGGCAAATAATAGCCTTTCTTTTTAGTATAAATGACTGCGGTATAGCTTTGGGATCGGTGAAATATATTTCAAATGCGACTGAGGAAACGCAGAGGGAGAGAATATTCTCACAGGTTCCAACGGTTATTGCTAAATCTACCAAGCCCTTTCGAAATTTCAGGATCAATCAATAATCAATTGGAATATACATTGTTTCGGTTTACTTTTGGCAAAGTAAAAATCAAGCACCGATGAAGAGAGATCAGGTAATATTTGACTTAATAGATAAAGAAGAACGTCGTCAAAAAGTTGGTATTGAATTAATCGCTTCTGAAAATTTTACCAGCAAACAGGTAATGGAAGCTGCGGGCAGCGTATTGACCAATAAATATGCAGAAGGCTTGCCCAACCGACGTTATTATGGCGGATGTGAAGTAGTGGATCAAATTGAACAGCTGGCTATAGATAGAGCAAAAGAACTATTTGGTGCCACATGGGCGAATGTGCAGCCTCATTCTGGTGCGCAAGCCAATGCCGCTGTATTTCTAGCTTGTCTTCAACCTGGAGATGCCATTTTGGGATTCGATCTATCCCACGGCGGCCATTTGACCCATGGTTCTCCCGTAAATTTTTCCGGTAAGTTGTACGATCCTCACTTTTACGGTGTAGAAGAAGAGACCGGGGTAATTGATTATGATAAAGTAGAAGCAAAAGCTAAGGAAGTAAAGCCAAAGCTGATCATATGCGGCGCTTCAGCTTATAGTAGGGATTGGAATTACGAACGGCTGAGAGCCATTGCAGATGAAGTAGGTGCGCTTTTGTTAGCCGACATTTCTCATCCCGCAGGATTAATCGCTCGAGGTTTATTAACTGATCCTTTGGATCACTGTCATATTGTAACCACTACCACCCATAAGACTTTGAGGGGTCCTAGAGGTGGTTTGATTATGATGAGACATGATTTTGACAATCCTTTCGGCATCACTACCCCAAAGGGTGAAGTCAGAAAAATGTCATCATTGTTGGACGCTGCAGTTTTCCCTGGCACGCAGGGGGGACCTTTGGAGCATATCATAGCAGCGAAAGCGGTGGCCTTCCAAGAGGCTTTGTCAGATGACTACAAAGACTATGTACTTCAGGTGAAAAAAAATGCGGCTATGATGGCTGGTGCATTTGTGGAAAGAGGATACAAAATCATATCGGGAGGTACAGATAACCATTTGATGTTGATCGATCTTGGTAATAAAAATATTACCGGTAAGCAAGCGGAAGAGACGCTTGGAAAAGTAGATATTACCATCAACAAGAACATGGTGCCCTTTGACAAAAGATCTCCTTTTGTGACTTCAGGTATGAGGGTTGGAACAGCCGCCGTAACGACCAGGGGACTAAAGGAAGATGATATGCTCAAAATAGTGGACTTGATTGATCGTTCGTTGACTTCCTACGAAAATGAGGCAGCTCTTGCCGAGATTAAAAAGGAAGTCAATGATTGGATGGTTCAATTTCCCTTATATTAAATTGTAGAAACGAGTGGCACTGGATCAGTATAGAGAAGAGGAAGAAGAGGACGAATCAAGCATGTCATTTTTAGATCATTTAGAGCAATTGCGTTGGCATTTGCTTAGATCTCTTGCGGCTGTATTTGTCTTCACCGTAGCGGCTTTTTTAGCCAAAAGTTTTGTTTTTGGCAAGGTGATTTTAGGTCCCTCCAAGCCGGATTTTATCACATACACCACTTTATGCAAAGTAGCGGATGCCTTGTCAATCCCGGCACTTTGTATTGAGGAGCTTCCTTTTATTATTCAAAGTAGGCAGATGACAGGTCAATTTTCTATGCACATGACCTCCAGTTTGGTGATTGGATTGATTGTGGCATTTCCTTATTTGTTTTGGGAGATTTGGCGATTTGTCAGTCCTGGGCTTCACGAAAATGAAAGAAAGGCTGCTCGGGGAGCGGTGTTTTTCGTTAGCGTGTTGTTTTTTCTGGGTGCAGGATTTGGATACTTTATTCTGGCTCCGCTTTCGATCAACTTCCTGTCTAACTACCAAGTGGATCCATCCATCATGAATGAGTTTGATATTACCTCGTATATCTCTACTTTGAGTATGCTGGTAATTGCGTCGGCCATCATGTTCCAGCTTCCCGTAATTATCTATTTTTTATCTATGTCAGGGCTGGTATCCTCGGCGTGGCTACGTTCTTACAGGCGGCATGCGGTAATCGTCATTTTAGTGGTGTCTGCTTTAATTACCCCACCAGACGTAATCAGTCAGTTGCTGATAGCGATGCCGATTTTGGTACTCTACGAAGTGGGAATCAAGATTGCAGTGCGGCTGGAGAAAAAACGTGCGCAGGAGTTTGCTGAACTATAAAAGAATTCAATATGTCCAAAAAAATCGCTATAGGCGGGGATCATGCCGGCTTTGAGTACAAGCGCCAATTGATAGACATACTTGCCGAACTGGGCTATGAAGTCCAGGATTTTGGTCCGGGATCGGATGCTTCAGTCGATTATCCAGATTATGTACATCCTCTATGCTCAGCTATAGAAAAAGGTGATGCGGATCAAGGAATTGTGATCTGTGGTAGTGGCAATGGTGTTGCTATAACAGCCAATAAACATCAGGGTATTAGAGCAGCCTTGTGCTGGAATGAAGAGCTTGCTGCCTTGAGCCGTCAGCACAACAATGCAAACGTGCTAGCCATTCCCGCCCGTTTTATTTCCTTTGATGTAGCCGAAAACATGGTTAAGGTTTTTCTTCAAACTGATTTCGAAGGTGGGAGACATCAAGCGCGCGTAGACAAAATTGCTTGTGGGTAATTTCTACCAACTTCTTCAAAAAATAGGCCCTACAAAGTGCATTCTTTGTAGGGCTTATTGTTTTACTAAACTTCAAGGAATGAGATTCTGAGGCTCATTTTTTTAGTTTGTATACCCCTTCTCTTACTAAAGAATAATCGGCTGCTATTTCGGGCAGGTGTTCTCCGAGCGTAGCAAAAGTTCCTTCTTCGTCAATGATAAAATCGGGCTTAGCCTGTTTAAAATTAAGATAAATTTTAGTCAAAGCAGGATAGTTTTTGTACTCCGCAAGTACCGGCTTGGACAACTGATAATTCAAATATGGCCCCGCTAATGCTGCATTTCTATAGTAGCCTAAATCCTGTCCGAGTACCAGCACCGTGGCTTTGTCGGTGATTGAATATTTGTCATCCCTAGCTACTGCATAGGCAGTAAGACCCTCAGTAGTCAGTTTTTGTGAGAGCCAGCCATACCCTATCATTGGAATACCGATCAGAAAAAGGTAAAAGGCGATGCTGACAAGGAGTTTTTTGTTGAGGTAGATAAAGATTTGGCTGGTGTAAAATGCCAATCCAGGTAATAGGAAAATCAATTGATATGGCGTAAATCTATTTGCTGTTAACAATGGCAATATGGCAAATGCCATATATAACATCATCAATTGATTCTGCTTTTGCTGATTGACAGTTAATCGCTTGACCACAAATCCTAACACAAAACCCCATGCTGTGAAGAAGAGCCCCAAGGTCATTATGAAGGCCAGATCCAGATATGATACATGGCGGTATACATCAATGATTCTTATGGAATAGACAAAACCGGTTAGAAACTCGGAAAAGCCATCCATCCAAAAATAATAAACCCCACACAAACTCACAGGAAGAAAATATCCCGTAAGACAGAGCACAAGCTGATGAAGGTTATAGCCACTGATGATCAACCCTGCGGCAAGAACGAAAGGTAAAAAAACCATCAGTGGAAAGTGGAAGCAAAGGCCGATGCCCCCAAACAAGCCCACCAAAAAGACAGATTCTACCTGATCTTGATGCCTTACTGTCTGTGAGAACAACTGGCCCAAGGCAAGTAAGATAAATGAACTTCCCATCAACGCAGGCGATAAAGTGAGAAAGTCAAAGGACAGATGGAACAATACCAGCATGACCAAGGCGGGGATATAGCTGTTTTCTTCAAAAGCCTTATATTGAATGAGCAGGTAATTGAAATAACTGACTTGAAAAAAAATTATTAACGCCGCAAGCATGTGGTAAGCGGTCAGGGATTTGCCCGCAAACAGATGAATAAGCCAATAGATAGCCGCCGATAGCGATCCGGTATCATCGATAATATCCACATACATCGCGTGTCCCTGAGCCATCCTTTCACCGATCAACATCCAAATTAACTCTGGCTGTAATAAAGGGATATCGAGAAGCATATACGGAATCCTTAGGATAATTAGCAGAAATAAAATTCCTACCAGCCTGAACGGATCATTTAATTTAAAAAAGCTTAGCAAGAGGTATATCTATTGAAAGGTTTGGCAATCTGCAGCTACGAAATTAAAGGTTACGCATTTAATTCACTAAATTTGTCTTAATAATTATCAGATATGGAAAGCAAGCGACAACAAAAGTATGCCAGATTGATTCAGAAGGAGCTGGGGGAGATGTTTCAGAAAGAATTCAAGCTGTTGATCGGAAATGCCATGGTGACGGTCACAAGGGTAATGATGAGTCCGGATTTGAGTCTTGCCAGGGTATATCTCAGCTTTTTACTGGCCAACAACCAGGAATTGTTTGATAAAATAAACGACAATAAAAAAGCGATGCGCAAAAGCTTGGGGAGTCGCATTGGCAAGACTGTAAGAGTTGTTCCTGAGTTGGCGTTTTTTATGGATGAATCCGCAGCTTATGCTCAGCATATGGACAAAGTGATATCCGATCTTGATATTCCCGAGGCCCCTGATGATGAGGAGGAATAAAAATTAAGCTTAATAGCATTGGATCTTTCCTATTTTATAGCTTCCAGATATTTTCGCAGTAAGAAGAAGCGGAATTTTATTACTGTTCTTTCACGCATATCGATGATAGGCGTGGCTGTGGGGACTATGGCTTTGGTCATTGTCCTTTCTGTTTTTAACGGACTGGAGGATTTGATAAAGGGGCTTTACGCCTCTTTTGATGCGGAACTCAAAGTTGAAGCTGCACAGGGTAAATCATTTGCGGTAGATGATGCATGGCTGAACAGCATCCGCCAGATAGAAGGGGTTGCTGTTTTGACTGAAGTAATAGAGGACAATGCTTTGCTGCGATATAAGGATAATCAGGTAGTGGGGAGGATCAAGGGTGTGTCAGATAATTTCCTGGAGCAGGGGCGGTTTTCCAAAGGCTACTTGACGGGAGAGTTGAGTTTAGGCACGGAGCGTCAACCTGCTGCGATAGTAGGTAGGGGGATCGGTTATTTTTTGACGGTGGAATTGGGCAATGACTTCGATTTTTTGCAGGTTTTTTATCCCAAAGCCGCCAGGGCAGGATCCATTGATCCCAGGAATATGTATAATAGGGATGTTATTAAACCCGTCGCCTACTTCAGCATTGACAAACAGTTTGATGACGAATATGTCATTGTACCCCTCCGCTTTGCCGAAAACCTGCTTAATTACGGAAATAAGAGAACGGCGTTGGAGATTAAAGTTGCTGATGGTTATAACATTGCAAAGGTGAAGCAAGCATTGAAAGCCCAATTAGGACCAGACTTCCTGGTAAGGGATACTGAGGAGCAGCATGCAAGTCTTTTGCTTACCATTAAGCTAGAAAAGTTATTCGTTTTTCTTACTCTTACCTTTATTCTGGCAGTGGCTTCTTTTAACATTTTCTTTTCACTGAGCATGTTAGCAATCGAAAAGAAGAAGGATATTGCGGTGCTTTTTGCCATGGGGGCGACGGAGAAGCTTATTCGGTCGATTTACATCAAACAAGGAGCTATTATTGCTTTTACCGGTGCGGTGGTGGGTTTGGCTTTAGGCTTTGCCGTTTGTTGGCTCCAAGATAATTATGGTTTGGTGTCTTTGGGAGTTACGTCGTCTATCGTCGATAGCTATCCAGTCAAAATGGTTTGGACGGATTTTTTGTACACGAGTATCAGCGTTGTGGTAATTACGCTGCTTGCATCCTATAGACCCGCTGTTATTGCTTCACGTGTACGTACGGTGGATCATCTATAACTTAATTCCGCTGTGTGCAGTGAAGTTTCTTCGTTGTTAAATGCTTTTAATCCAGCGTGTTGTCATGTTTTTTCTTTTTTAAATTGATCTTCGCTTTTAATATTGAACCAATAAATCCGTACTTTGCGAGTTATTGAATCTTTAAATTAGCCCGCTGTTGACGGACTGCGCTGTGTCAATTATCTGTCTATGAGAGTTTCTCCTGAGAAGCCATTTGCAATTGTTTATTCTCTTTTTAGTCATGAATATCTTGGGATTCTTTTTGAATCCTTTGCTGTACAATTGGATGAAAAAGGTGAGTTTACCCTAGCTTACCAGAATATTTCCTCCAAAAATGCCCAAGAGTTTTCCGGAAGCTTGGATGCTGTAGATCTTGAGCTTATCAAGCTGATGGAAAATATGCAGCAGGAAGCCATTGTCAAAAAATTTAACACCAAACAGCTTAAGCCAAAGGAATTTCTAGAGAAAATATACAATGAACAGACCACCGTGGCTGCCCACAAGGAAATCCACCGGCAAATAGAGGCTAGGTTGGAGCATAATAGAGCTAAAATCCTGAGTAAAATAAAGAGCAAACGGCTTTTTGAAATGGGAAATGATGGAAATCCCATTTGGAGGGAAATTTACATCATGCCCCAAAAGGCCAGCGTACTTTTTCATTTCAGAAGGAATGAAGAAAATACGCACTATTTCCCTACTGTCAAGTACAATGGAGAAAGATTGGAGTGGCAATATAAGGGGGGGTATCTGATATGCAAAGAGCCCGCATGGCTTGTCGTCGACAATCACCTTTATAGTTTTGAAAAGGATGTAGATGGCAAAAAGCTCATGCCGTTTCTAAACAAAAAGTTTATTGTAGTACCTCGGAAGATCGAGAAGGCTTACTACGAGAAGTTTGTGACTCAGTTGGTTGCTTCTTTTGATGTTTATGCCAAAGGGTTTGATATCAAAGTACAGCGATCGCAGCCAGAACCTGTCCTTCAACTCAGTATATTGCCTAGCAACCGATCCTTAGATCTTTTTGCGGCCAATGGAGAAGTAGAGGAGGAAGATAAAATTGTATTTGATCTTAAGTTCAGGTACGGGCATTACCATTTCCGTTCTGATCAGAAGTTTCCTACCAATGTGGAGCTCGAACAGGTGGACGACACCTACGTATTTCGCAAAGTCATCAGAAACCTTGAACAGGAAAAGTCTTATGGAGATTTCCTGAAAGACTTGGGACTGGCAGTACGTTCTTCCAAAGTCGCAATGGAAAAGAGAAAAGCCTTCGATTGGATCAACATGAATAGGGAATCCCTGGAGGAACGAGGTGTTGTGATCCTTCAAAGTGGAAACGTACAGGGAAAGCGTTATTTTTTAGGGCGTGCATCTATTTCTGTTGGTATCAAGGAAAACATTGACTGGTTTGATGTGGATGCAATCATAGAATTTGGTCCTTATCAAATTCCCTTTGCGAAGATCAGGAAGATGCTTCTCCAAGGTAAGACTGAATTCGAACTGCCTAATGGTGAAATCGCCATGATTCCTGATTCTTGGTTTGTCAACTATGCTGAGATCTTTTCCTTTATGGAGGCAGAAAAGACTTCCTCTGACAAACTGGTATTGAGAAAGCATCATATGGCTTTAGCAAATGAGCTTCAAAAAGACAATTTGGTGACGCTGAAGTTAAGCGATAAGCTGGAAAGACTGCGCGATTTTTCAAACATCAACTCCTATGAACTTCCTAAGGGTTTTCAAGGGACGCTTCGGCCGTATCAGAAGGCGGGCTATGACTGGTTACGATTTCTTCATGAGTACAAATTTGGTGGTTGTTTGGCCGATGATATGGGTTTGGGTAAGACGGTGCAGACGCTGGCTTTGTTAGCTTTCCAGAAGGAGCTGAATCCGCTTAGTACATCTCTGCTCATCATGCCCACTTCCTTAATTTACAATTGGGAACTAGAGGCCAAGAAATTTACACCTGATCTGAAGATTCTCGTCTATACAGGTACGCAGAGGGTTAAGGACAGTGCTATTTTCCATAACTATGACTTGGTTTTGACGTCTTATGGCATTACGCGACTAGATATAGACATATTAAAAGCCTTTCATTTTAATTACATCATCTTGGATGAGTCGCAGGCTATCAAAAACCCTAACAGTATAATTACAAAAGCAGTAAATATGCTTTCCTGCCAGCATCGCCTGACGCTGACGGGTACGCCTGTAGAAAATGGTACTCTGGATCTATGGTCGCAGATGAATTTTATTAATAAGGGATTGTTAGGCAGTCAGGGGGTGTTCAGTAAGCAGTTTTTACAGCCCATCGAAAAGAAAAACGATAAAGACAAGGCAACAAAACTCCACGCCATCATCAAGCCTTTTGTACTGCGAAGGCTTAAAACCCAGGTAGCAACGGATCTCCCCGAAAAGGTAATACAGGTGAAATATTCCACCATGACTTCCGAACAGGAAAAATGTTATGAAGAAGTCAAGCATTATTACCGCGAAAAAATTATCAGTGAAATACAAGGCGTGGGAATAAACAAACAACAATTTACTTTGTTGCGTGGCTTAACACAGCTTCGTCAGATTGCCAATCACCCAAAATTGATCGAATCCGATTACAAAGGAGAGTCTGGAAAATTAGAGGATATCATGTATATGATCCGATCAACTGTAAGTGAAGGTCACAAGGTGTTGGTCTTTAGTCAGTTTGTTAGGCACCTTGCCCTTGTCAAAGATTTTTTGCAGAAGGAGGGGATACGTTATGCATATCTTGACGGAGCTACTACCCATCGGCAAGCGGAGGTGGAAGCGTTTCAAAATGATGAGCATATTCCAATTTTCTTGATATCCCTAAAAGCAGGTGGTGTCGGTTTAAATTTGACCGCTGCCGATTATGTGTTTCTGCTGGATCCGTGGTGGAATCCAGCCGTAGAGGCGCAAGCGATAGATCGTGCACACCGCATAGGGCAGGAAAACAAGGTTATTATCTATAAGTTCATCACACGAAACACGGTGGAGGAGAAAATTATGATGCTACAGTCCAAGAAAATGGCTTTGGCAGGAGAACTTGTGGGATCTGAGGAAAGCTTTATGAAAAGCCTAAACAAAGAGGATATTTCAGCCTTGTTAGAGTAAAAACAAATAGAGTAAGGTCATCATGAATGATGCCTTACTCAAAAAAATATATGGAATCTACTGTCAAAAACATTAATGATTATCCAGCTACTTAGACAGCCTGCTGTAGTTTCGCTTCCAGTTTCGAAGGTTGTCTGGCTAGGGTTTCTTTCCACGCATGGTAGGCTAGGGATTCCGGAAGCTCTACATCGTCAAAAGTAATTACTTAGCCCGGTTCGTTATCCCATTCATCTCCATGGTGTCCATGAGAGAATCCCCCCTTGTAGTCAATATGTAAGGCACCAAACTCTCGATTGATTATCTCTCTCAGCGTATATAACGCCAAAGATAAATATTTATATTTATATATCAACAAAAATGCTTTTCAAATACAAAAAAAATCATTTATATTTCTGTAGTGTTGTTTACCTCACTATACTGTTTTAATTTTGCGATTTACCAATATTGGGTTATTTTTGGCCACATCTATTTATTAAGGAAGCTATATTTATGGCAAACAGTGCGATTTTACTGATCCAATGCAGAGATCAGCAAGGAATAGTAGCGGCAGTTTCGGCCTTCTTGTTTAGTCACCAAGGAAACATTTTAGAAATTGACCAACATATAGAAGAAGAAATGGGGTACTTTTTTATGCGGGTAAAGTGGGAGCTCGCTGATTTCACCATTGCGAGAGAGGCTATAGCTGAGATCTTCGAAAACGAAGTGGCTCACCGTTTCGGTATGAATTTTAAACTTCATTTTGATTCACCTAGACCCAGAATGGCCATTTTTGTCTCTAAACTTTCCCATTGTCTGTTCGATATCCTTAGCAGGCACTATTCCGGAGAATTTGAGGTAGATATTCCCCTGATCATTTCTAACCACACTACGTTGAAACCAGTAGCTAGGGGCTTTAGAATACCTTTCCATCATTTCCCAATAACGGCTGAAAATAAAGCTGAGCAGGAAAAGAGGCAGTTGGAACTTCTCAAGGAGCACCAGATCGATTTTGTGGTTTTGGCGAGGTACATGCAGATTCTCAGTCCAGATTTTATAGGTCATTTTCCCCATCGGATTATTAACATCCACCACTCTTTTTTGCCCGCGTTTATTGGTGCTAAGCCCTACCATGCTGCACACAAGCGAGGAGTAAAGATAATCGGTGCGACCGGCCATTATGTAACGGAAGAGCTGGACGCCGGTCCTATTATCGAGCAGGACATCGCTCGTGTGCGACACCATAATTCCGTGGCGAGTCTTGTTCAGATCGGACAGGATGTGGAAAAATTGGTATTGTCCAAAGCCATCAAATACCACATTGCCCGAAAAGTGATGGTAATGGGAAATAGAACGGTGATATTTAATTAGTATCCTTCTTTTTCTTCTTTTGGAAAAATACCTGTCTGATCCAGCGAGGTAGGAAAATGGCTCCTAACAACAGATAAGGGTAATAGGAAAACATGCGCCACACGATGCTCGTCACAAAGGTATAACCCGAGAGAAATTCTTCGAAAAACTGTGCAAAGAAGAACTCGGCGGTTCCACTACTGCCCGGGGTAGGTGAAATCATCATCACGATCCACATGATGATCTGTCTCGCAAAGATGATGACATGTCCGCTTAGACTGACAGAACTGTAGGCTGT
>DATGQZ010000030.1:0-58520 GCA_035303945.1 Cyclobacteriaceae bacterium | reverse complement strand
CGGCTTGAAGATGTATTCAATCAGGGTAAGCCTATGATTCTTCCTGAATGGGAAAGTAAGATTAGATCCAGCAATAAGATTGAGGTTCACAATGAAGATCAGAGAAAGGATTTGATTATTATCCTCAATTTTTCCACCTCTTTAATGCAGATACTGCATAGGATGAACCCCAATCCATATCAGCTGAGAGATTTCTGGGAGAGCCTAGGCTCAGAAGATTTTCTTAACCTACAACCTCTGTCTGTCAATATAAGCCACCTTAAAAAGGTGACCAGAATCAATAATTTTGATCTCACCGGGCAAAAAAAGACGAATTCATCGGTACGAATAACGAATTAGAAGTATGGCAAAATGGTGAAAGTGGAAAAGTTGGGGGCTTTGCTCCCAACTTTTTTGTTTACGCCTCTGCACGGGGGGCGACTATGGAAGGTCGTTTTCTTTGAGTGCCACCGAGTATATAGTCCCGAGCCTCCGTATCCTTCACATTCACAAGCCCAACTCATTCCAGTTAAGGAGCCTCTCGGTTGCTTCGGATTATCCAAGCAATACTCCATTTAGACCTTTCATAAAAATCTTGGCAAATATGACTAATAATTCCATTTTTTTGTTATCTTATTTTAAGTGAGAAATTGGCCAGAAAACATGGATTCAGAATTCAAAATTAAATTTGACGGTGAACAACATCAGATCGATGCAAATGTGCTTATCAATAACCTGATTCACACGAGCACAATAATTCAGGAGCTAAACCGGGAATTGAATACCGGAAAAAAAATAGAAATAAAAATTAAAGCTCTCGAAAAGGGGAGTTTTCTAGTTCATATCGATTTGCTGGCAACAGCGTTTGATAATTTAAAAGATTTATTAACAAGGGAAAATATTGAAACTGGATCATACCTGATAGCTGGTTTGGTGGGTTTGATCAAATTAAAAAAGGAACTCAGAGGTGGTGAAATTAAGTCAAAAGAGGATTTAGGCAGTAAGGTTAGAATTAAAAGCACCAAGGGCGACGTAATAGTCGTTGAAAATTTTGTTGCTCACATTTATGAGAAAAACCCAACTGTTAAAGACGCACTATCCCAAAGTTTTGAATCTCTGGAAAACGATGATTCTATTACAGGGTTTGAAATAACGGATAAATATGAGAAGCCTTTGACAAGAGTGGAAAAAAAAGAATTTGAATTTATGGCCGTTAGGTCAGAAAAAATTTCAGATGATGAGAAAATAACCACCAAGACCGCAAACCTCAATATTGTTAAATTATCATTTGATAAGAAACTGAAGTGGGAGTTTTATTTTAAAGGAAACCGAATAACAGCTAAACTGGATGATCCGAATTTTCAAGAAAGGATTGATGCAGGGGAATCTTTTTCAAAAGGAGATATGCTAGAAGTAGAGTTGGAGATAAAACAAAAGTTCGATAAATCGGTCAACACCTATGTAAACACCGCATACAAGATTAAAAGAATTCTTAACCATATCAAACGGGAAGATCCTCCTCCTACTCTACAGTTTGATAGCGATGAATTTACCCTATAAAATAATTAGCAGCCATGCCTTATGGCTTGTCACATCGACCTTTAAGTTTCGTAAAAAGCGGAGTAGAAATAACCCACTTTAGGACCCACCTAAATTGTAACATGTTGAAATACAGTAAATTTTGGTACTCCTGTCGAGGCTACAAAAAAGCCGCTTCAAATGAAATGAAGCGGCTTTTTTTTGGTCGGTAGGCTGATTGGTAGGACACCAGCTGCTGTGCGGATTGTTCAAAAAGCTGTTCTAGTTTTTTTACCCAGCGACCAAATGGGTATCTACTCCAGCCTTATTTCGGATGATGATGCTTTTTTCAATCTTCACTTCCAAACGATTCAAGAGCAGTATTTATACAGGCGGAACAGGGGATTAATCTACCTCTTCGAATGGCGTTGTCTACTGCATGATCCACATCTAAGAAATAAAAATCCATTAATAGCTTTTCTCCACAAAGAGAAATAGCAGTACCCAATTTTTTGCTATGAGCAGCATCCTTTATGTGTTTTTCGTTTTCCTTCATACTCCGATCGCGTCGATCAACCTCTCTATTTTTGATATTCCAAGGCACATCCAAACTGCCACAAAGCAGCCGCACATTAGCGCGCTAAATATGACGAGATGGGAGATAGGCGTCATAGCTTTCTACTTTATACACTATACTCCGGATCTTTTCAAAAGGCTATTTGTTCCGAAAAATTTGTGGAAACGGTATAGAAGGCAGTGCAATGGTGAAAGCTTCGCGAACATCCGATTGTCCGGAAGACTCCCATGACGGGCAAAAAAATAAGCGCAGCTTCATTAATATAAGGGTTTTTCAACTACGGGTTCGCAGCTATAGGTATGCCGTCTGTTTCTATATTTATCCTCTTGTAAAACCTTATTTAGCTGGAGATAGATTAGTAATCCTAGTGCCTTTAATTATTAAGGCCTTCTTAAATACCTCTTATGCAGCAGCACAAAATTGACTTCATCTATTTCCGCGATAATTTTGTGAAGCTGCTCACCCTTACGTCTTATCTTAAAAGTTAAAGCTTAGCAGACGAAGCAATAGCCTTTGCTTTAATCCATATAATAAATCCGCTTCACCCTATCGCTGATGCTGGTGAGCAATTCATAGGGAATGGTGCCAATATTTTCTGCCAGATCAATGACAGAGGGGTTCTCCCCATAGATGATCACTTCATCTCCCACGCGGGCATCAATTTCAGTAATATCTACCATGCACATATCCATGCATACGTTACCGATTACCTTAGCTCTTTGTCCATGAACGCTCACATAGCCTTTGCCATTGCTAAAGCGCCTGTCATAGCCATCAGCATAGCCAATGGGAATAGTGGCTATTTTACCATCTTTTTCCATTAATCCCTTTCGGCCATAGCCGATGCTTTCCCCTTTGGCCAAGTGCTTGATTTGGGAAATGGTGGTTCTTAAAGTACTTATCGGCCGTAATGATTTATGGTATAGGCCGGTCACCTCAATGCCGTAAAGGCCGATACCTAGCCGTACCATGTCAAACTGATATTCGGGGTATCGCAGGATACCCGCTGAATTGAGGGCGTGCAATAACACGGGGTAGTTTAAAAATCCTTTTACCAATCCGCTCATGGCCTCAAATCTTTTAAGTTGGGCTAAAGTGAAATCCTCATGTACCTCTTCGTCTGCTCCGACCAGATGGGTATATATGCTATTAATTGTCAGCTGTGGATATTTGGCAATTAGTTGGCCCAAAGCGGGAATATGGTCCTGTTCAAATCCCAGTCTTCGCATCCCTGTGTCCATGTCCAAGTGGATATTAAGCCGGGCATCCCTGGCCTGACAGAATTTGCCTATTTTTTCAAAAAATTCCAGGCTATACACCACAGGGTCCAGTTGGTATTTTAGGAGATTGTGGAAGCCCTGTGGATCGGGATTAAGCACCATGATGGGAAGATGGATGCCGTTATTTCTGAGAAGAACCCCTTCATCCGTATAGGCCACTGCCAGATAATCGGTTTTCAGTTGTTGCAGTTGGTTAGCAATTTCTACGGATCCTCCACCATATGCAAACGCCTTCACCATGGCCATAATTTTAGTGCCGGGTCGGAGTTTGCCTTTGTAGAAATTATAGTTATGGCTCAGTGCGTTTAAGTTGATCTCCAAGGTCGTCCCATGGATTCTCTCTTGAAGATGATTAACAATGCTTTCGAACCCATATTTCCTGGCTCCCTTTACCAGAACCAAGTCATTTTCCAGATCAACAGGATTTAGGTGTTGAATCAGGGCGTTTGTGTCTTCAAAAAATAAGGAATTTTGCGGGAAGTAAGCCGCAAGCCTTCTAATGTCTTGGCCAATTCCATAGATATAATCCAACTGATAATGTTGGATAAGGTGGCTCACCTGTTGATAAGCCCGTACCAAATCTCCAGCCTGCGGCAAATCAGACAAGATAAGAATCTTTCTACGTTTTGGTCTTTGATTGGAAAGAAATTCCAACGCGACTTCTAGACCAGCGACATCATTATTGTAAGTATCGTCGATGATGGTGCTGTTATAAAGGCCCTGTTTGACGGATAAACGCATCTCTAAGGGTTTTAAGCCTCGGATGCCTTCTTGTATATCCCTGACCGGCATACCAAGGGTGAGGGCACCTACGATGACATGTCTCAGGTTCTCTAAAGACGCTTCATCAGAAAAATCTGTTTCGAAGGAATAAAGGCTTAGGTCTGGCTGCATGAGCAGGATTTTCGTGCGGTTTCCGTCCTTCTTCACCGACAGGGTGTAGTGGGCGCCCGGTGAGGAGGACCAACTGACTAACTTTTCCGCTGGGAATGTGTCTTCCAGCACCCGAGCGATGTCAACCTGATCTTTTCTGTAGATGATTAAGCGGCTTTGGCGGAATAAAAGGAGTTTCTCCTTTAGTTTTTCGTCCCTATCGCTAAATCCCTCGTCATGGGCTGTTCCTAAATTGGTGAAGATGCCAAGGGTAGGAGCTATCATATGTTCCAATTTTTCCATTTCCCCAGCCTTGGATATACCCGCTTCTAATATGGCTACCTTATGGTAGGCCTCCATACCAAAGATGGATAAGGGCACGCCAATTTGGCTATTATAGCTTTTAGGGCTTTTGGCCACACTGTGTATTGTTCCCAATACCTGACCGAGCCATTCTTTGACAATGGTTTTGCCATTACTTCCAGCGATAGCCAGCACAGGACCTCCGAAAAGCTGGCGGTTCCACCGAGCCAGCGCCTGAAGTGCTGCAACGGTGTCCGAGACTGCCAAGATGGTGGCGTCCGGGAATTCTTCCTGGGGCAGGTGACCTTCTTTTAATATAAAGTATCGAATACCTTCCTGGTACACCGCCGACACAAAGTCATGTCCGTTATATTTGCTTCCTTCCAGCGCAATATAAAGGCTATCTTTTCCAGAGATAATTTTTCTTGAATCTGTGGTAATATGATTGATGGCGCCTGTAGATCCACGCTGCACCAATCGTCCGGAAATTATCTGTAAAATCTCCTCTAAAATAAGTTCTTTAATCATTGCAGTCTCCTCTCAATATGTTGCCGCCCAGTCTAGTTGATGCTGTCTACTTTCGGCCAACGATTGAAGAGGTAAAGGTAAGGTTTTCACACTAAGCCAATTCTATCTTTCGATTATTCCTAACTAATATTTTCAATCATTTTTGGATAATATAATTTAATTTGTATATTTGAAAACCTTATTTTAAAAACTGGGATATAAAGATATTAAAAGACATGTTGCTGTCGTTATTAACGAATAAAATTTCGCTATCGTGTAAAAAAGTCTTGGTCTTAGGTTTTTTATTTTGTTCAGTTGTCACCTTTAATGCTGTGGGTCAGGAGGAGAGGAGAATGCATCACAGTGATTCTCCAGCTGAATATGATGAATTAAATGACCGCTCGGGAGTGGATATTCCCCATACCGGAGCGGAGGCTGCTGAAGTAAAAGAAACTAAGGTCGCTCCTAAGAAAGATAATAAAGATAATCTACATAAACTGCGTGGAGAGAAGGAAGTAAAAAAAGAAGGCTTATCTACTCTATCCTTCAATCTGTTCCTTTACGTAGTCGATAGATTTAAAGAAGATAATTAATACAATTACCAATAATCCCAGAAGACTGAAGGGGCATAGATGCCCCTTTTTTTATTGCTCCGCTAAGAAAGCATCAATGTCTTCAATGGTAATTTTATTTTCGTAAAAGGCGCTGCCAAATATCACACCACTAATCCCTAGCTTTTTTAGTCTCCTGAAGTCGTCCGCACTTCTTACCCCTCCGGCCGCGATAAGTTTCATGTCGGGAAATCTTTCACAAACTTGTTTATACAGCTCCAAGTTAGGTCCGTCCATGACGCCGTCCCTTGAAATATCAGAGCATTTTAAGTATTTCAGACCCCTATCAAAGAAATATGTGATATGATCAAATAGATCAATTTCTGTTTTGCGCATCCAGCCTTCTACTTTGATCTTGTAATCAGCAGGGTTAATATCAGCAGCCAGTTTTATGCGCTCTCTGCCATAGGAGATAATCCATTGCGTAAATTTTTCTGGATTTCTAGCAGCAAGGGATGAAGCCGTTATGGTCTTTGCTCCGTATTCAAATGCTTTGTTAACGTCTCCATCGGTGGATATACCTCCGGTAAAGTCAATCATCAGATTGGTATGGCCAGCTATCGTTTCCAAAATATGGTAGTTTTTGGGTTCTCTACGCTTTGCGCCATCCAAGTCTACTAGGTGTACTTGAGACATCCCATGTTCCTCAAAAGATCTCGCTAATTGAAGGGGGTTGGTGGAAATAATCTCACCCGTCTTAAAGTCTCCCCGCGTGAGTCTGACGCATTTGCCCTCGTATATCCAGATGGCCGGTATAATTTCAAACATTCTTTTTCTCACTTAAAAGATTGGTATTGACACAAGTTATCAGAAAACGCGGTAGTATTTTATTGCTGATATCCATCAGTGAAGCCTACAAAATATCGCGTTCTACAGTCGAACGGTTTAGTGACTTGTAAAAATACATACCAGAGGTTAAAAAACCTCTTCAATTCCAAATCTTTCGAGTGTGAAGAACACCCACTCTTTTCCCTCAAACTTTTTGTTAGGGCCCGTTCGGACGCAGATTTTGTGACCTTCGTCATCTGAAAGCTGCACAATCTGGTGATCTCCGAAATAAGCTACACTAAATAGTTTTCCGCTGAGCGGTTGGTCTTCCCTTCGCAGGATCTTGGCATGCTGGGGCCTAAAGTGTAGGCGTACCGGGTTATGAAAAGCGGCTGCACGCTCATCTTTAATAAATCCGAAAGAAGTATAGAAACCCTCTGCAGTAGGAGTGGCCAGAATTTCATTTCTTTTTCCAAAAAAGTTGGCCACATAAGGATTGACGGGAAATTCATATAGGGCTTTTGGGGTGTCAATCTGTTGAAGGTACCCCTTGTGTAAAATGGCTATCCGGTCGGCGGTAGACAATGCGTCACGTGTATCATGGGTGACGAAGATGGCGGTGATGTCGGCTTTTTTGATAATGTGGCGGATCTCTTCCCTAACCTGATCCTTTAGCATGGCGTCCAAGTTGCTAAAAGGCTCATCCAGCAGAAGAATTTTGGGATTGGGAGCGATCGCCCTGGCCAAAGCAACTCTTTGTTGCTGCCCTCCAGACAATTGGTGTGGATAATAATGATGGTTTTCATGCAGTCCTACCATGGACAAGGCCTCAAGCGCCAACTTCTCGGGATTGCTATGACCATTTTGCAAGCCAAAGGTTACGTTTTCGAATACGGTCAGGTGTGGAAATAATGCGTAATCCTGAAAGACCAGTCCCACCTTTCTTTTATGGGCAGGTACGGAAACTCTTCCCTCCACTATCTTTTCACCAGACAGCCAGATGCAGCCCGCATCAGGATGCTCCAGGCCAGCGATTAGCCGGAGGAGTGTGGTTTTGCCTGAGCCGCTTTCTCCTACCAAAGCGAGAATTTCACCCTTTTTTACGTCAAAGGAAATATTCTGTACCGCGTATTTGTCCGCGTTTTTATATTTTTTGTCGATTTGTTGCAGTTCTAAAATCCTCATCACATTTACCTCTCGGCGTTATACCGACCTGTTCCTGATCATTCGGTTTAAGAAAATAATCGGTAGAATGCCTGTCAAAATAATAACCAATGCGGGATTGGCTGATTCTGCAATCATTTCATTGGTCGCCATGTCAAAGGTTTTGGTAGCTAAAGTGTGGTAGTTGAATGGCCTGAGGATCAAAGTTAGTGGTAATTCTTTTAATACATCCACAAAAACAAGCAAGATACCGGTAAATAGGCTTGACTTGATCATGGGAAGATCCACTTTGAAGAGCGTCGTGCTCGTGCCGGCGCCGAGTAAGCGGCTTGCTTCATTAATATGCATTCCCGTTTTTTGAAAGCCTGATTCTATAGGCTGGTAACCCACAGCCATAAAACGTACTACGTAGGCAAAGACAACAACACTAAGTGTTCCTGTAAGCCATAAACCTAATCCGTCAGGCGAAAGATGTCTGGCGAGGAATTTATCCAGTCCCAAAACGGGGATCATAATGCCTATTGCTACTACTGCGCCAGGTATGGCATAACCTAAAATCGCCAATTTGGTGATGCCTTTGATCCAACGGGATGAATTCAGCCGAAGCGCATATAGCAAAATGACAGAGAAAATGACAATAACGATTCCCGCGCAAATGGCCAATGAGAAACTTCTATATATAAGGGTAACAAATTCTTTGTCGACCACCTTATGGTAGGTCAACGAAACCCAGTAGAGAACCTGCCCTAGGGGAACCATAAAGCTGATCAGCAAGACGAAACTGCACAAACCCGTCATCATCCAACGTCCCAGCGCAGAGACATTGGCCCTTTCTATAGGACGGGTAACGGCATTGGGAGAAACATACTTTTTGTCACCCCTTTGTAAGTTTTCTAAAAAAAGCACTACAAAAACAAATACCATTAATATGGCGGCAAGATAAATCGCTGTAGAGGCATCCCCCATCGAAAACCAGGCCCTAAATATTCCCGTCGTGAAGGTGCTTACGCCGAAATACTTAACCACACCATAGTCATTGAGCACTTCCATTGAAGCCAAAGCAATTCCTCCCACAATGGCTGGCCTGGCCATGGGAAGCGCTATCTTAAAGAAAGTCCGTAACCGGCTGCTTTCCAGTAGGTAGGCCGCCTCTTGTAATGTTCTTGATTGCTGGAGGAAGGACGCTCGTGCCAACAAATATACATAAGGATATAGACTGATGGACAAGATAAAGATGGCTCCCGGAAGATTCATAATGTCGATGAGTCCCCCTTGGACCTGCATCCCAAATAGATTTCTAAGTAAGGACTGTACAGGACCCGCATAATCCAGCAGGCCTACATAGGTATAGGCCATGATATACCCCGGAAAGCCCAAAGGAAGGATCAAAAGCCACTCAAAGTACCTTCTACCAGGGAAATTGTAGCTGGAAATTATCCATGCTGCACTTACTCCCAGTAGAAAAGTACAACAAGCGACCCCCGCCAGTAAGACGAGGGTATTTAAGAAATAATGATAAAGTAAATTTTCCCGTAGATGCTCCCAACTGTCCCCAGGAGGACCAAATATATTGGAGATAAGGGTAAGCAGGGGGATAGTGACTAACAACACAATCGCTAATGCGAACCCCGTCCATCTATTCCACCAATAATACTTCAGATCAACTGTTTTCAACACTCAAATGCTCACTGTTTTATTTCCATCCCACACGGTCAAAAATCTCAACCGCCTGTTTATTGTTTTCACCTAAGATTGAAAGATTGATGTCATCTGTTTTGAAGTCGCCCCAGGACGTATGCAGGGGTACTTGTTCTACACGATCATTAATGGGGAATTCATAGTTTAAGTTGGCCAAGGTTGTCTGGGCTTCTACTTCTGTCAGGTATTCAATAAGCTTTATGGCGTTGTCTTTATTGGGTGCATGCTTGGTAATTCCCACTCCTGAGATGTTGATATGGGTGCCACGGCCATCTTGATTGGGAAAGAAAATGGCTACTTGTTCACCGGCTTTCCTTTCTTCAGGATTTTCATCATTAAGCATAAGCCCTATGTAATAGGTATTGACAATGGCAAGATCGCCTTCGCCAGTTGCTACTGCTTTTACCTGATCTCTGTCGCTTCCCTTGGGGTCCCGAGCCATATTGGCGAGGACGCCAGCTGCCCATTGTTCCGCTGCTTCTGCCCCATTAGCGGCTATTATAGAGGCAAGCAAGGATTGATTGTATATGTTTTCCGAAGAGCGGGTAAGGATTTTCCCTTTCCATTTGTCAGAAACAAGATCTTCATAAGTACTCAGCTCTTCTGGATTGACACGATCCTTACTGTAGGCGATAACCCTCGCCCTATATGTTAAGCCTGTCCAGTAGTTTTCGGGATCGCGAAACTTCGCGGGGATGTTGCGCTCTATGACCTCTGATTCAAAGGGCTGGAACAAACCCTTTTCTTCGGCGCGGTGCAACCGGCCGGCATCTACTGTAATTAAAATATCGGCGGGAGAATTGGCACCTTCCAACTCCAATTTCTGGATAAGCTCATCTGCGCTGGCATTGACTACGTTGACCTTTATTCCCGTTTGGGCAGTGAATCGGGCGAAGAGCTCCTGATCGGCTGCGTAGTGACGGTGGGTATAAATGTTGACCACCTCTTCCTCCTCGCCACTACAGGAGAGCATGGCCAGCGACAACATACCAATACCAACAAGGTGAAATATCAATTTTCTCATTTCAAGGAATTTATTTGATGAATTGAAGCAGACGAAATTAGTCATTATTTAATCCAATTCTAAATAAAGATAAAAAGTTTTTATATTTGTGTGCTTTTTAGCGCGTCTACTAAACAATACAGATCTGTAGCTTAACAATGACCATCCAGCAATTAGAATATATCTTGGCAATCGACAAGTACCGTCACTTTGGACATGCGGCAGAAGCCTGTTTCGTCACGCAACCTACGCTAAGTGCTCAGGTGAACAAACTGGAGAAGGAGCTGGATGTGCTGATATTTGATCGTTCGAAAATGCCCGTTATCCCTACAGAAATTGGCATTCAGCTTATTGAGCAGGCTAAAAGAGTGGTTGCAGAAAGCAAGGGGATTTATGAAACAATCGCACAGCTGAAAGGCAATATTGGGGGAATGATCAAGATTGGGGTTATTCCCACGCTTGCGCCTTATTTGTTGCATCTGTTTGTAGGCAATTTTTTGGAGAAATACCCAAACGTACAGCTCCAGGTGGAGGAGGTGATTACAGAAGAAGTAGTTAAAAAACTAAAAAATGACGAGTTGGATCTGGGCATAGTGTCGACTCCTCTCAATGAAGCCGGCATCTTGGAGAAACCCCTTTTTTATGAGAAGTTCTATGCCTATTTTTCGAAAGGCCATCCGCTACTGGGGAAAAAGTCCATAGAAGCGGATGAACTGCTGAACTGCGATCTTTGGGTGTTGCAGCAGGGCCATTGCTTGAGGGATCAGGTGTTAAGTATCTGTGATCAAACCCGGTCGCAAAGGCTAAATTTTCATTATGAAAGCGGATCATTGGAAGGTCTCAAGAATATGGTGGACCGCTATAAGGGCGTGACTTTATTGCCAGAATTGGCCACTCTCAACATGAATCCTGAGGAACAATCCAGATTGAGGCCTTTTAGCGAGGATCAGCCCCATCGGGAAGTAAGTATTGTCCTTACCCGCACCTTTTTAAAGAAAAAACTGGTTGAGCTGCTTTATCAGGAGATCATTGCGGCAATCCCCGAACCCATGACGGCGAAGTCGCATGGTAAGGTCGTGAAGTTTAAGTAGTCAAAGCAGCGGTTCAGCCAATTTCATTATGCTCATCCAAAATTCCAAGGATGTATGGAATTGCCTTATATAAACTGTAATTTTGAGCTTGATCAACAATTCAACTGTCATGCCAGTAAAACAATACATTCAGGACAACAAGGACAAGTTTATCAACGAGCTATTGGATCTTTTGAGGATCCCTTCAGTCAGTGCTGATCCTAAATTTAAAGCTGATGTGCTAAAAGCCGCCGATTACGTCAAACAAAGCTTATTGAAGGCGGGAGCCGATAAAGCTGAGATATGCGAAACTAAAGGTTATCCCATTGTATATGGAGAAAAAATCCTTGATTCTGCAGCCCCTACTGTATTGGTATATGGACATTATGATGTACAGCCCGCGGATCCTTACGAACTATGGGATTCACCACCTTTTGAGCCGGTAATAAAAGCTACTGATCTTCATCCTGAAGGAGCCATATTTGCCCGGGGTTCTGCTGATGATAAGGGCCAGTTCTATATGCATATCAAGGCCTTTGAAGCGATGATGCAGACGGGCAACTTAAGCTGCAATGTCAAATTTATGATAGAGGGTGAAGAAGAAGTAGGGTCCAGCAATCTGGAGACTTTTGTCAAAGAAAACAAAGCCCTTCTCCAAGCTGATGCTGTTTTGATTTCCGATACACACATGATTTCTTTGGAGCACCCCTCCGTCACGGTTGGGTTGCGCGGACTTGCCTATATGGAAGTAGAGGTGACCGGACCCAATAAGGACCTGCACAGCGGCACCTTCGGTGGTGCTGTAGCCAATCCAATTAATATCCTATGCAAAATGATCGCCTCTCTGCATGATGAGCAGGGCCGTATTACCATCCCGGGTTTTTACGATAGGGTGGAGAAGCTTTCGGCAGCATATAGGGAGGAGCTCAATAAGGCTCCTTTTGATGAGGAGGCATACAAAAAGAAACTGGATATCGCAGCAACCTTTGGTGAAGAAGGGTTCACCACTATAGAGCGTACCGGCATCCGCCCTACATTAGATGTCAACGGAATTTGGGGCGGCTATACAGGTGAAGGCGCTAAGACAGTACTACCCTCAAAGGCATATGCCAAAATATCTATGCGCTTGGTTCCTCATCAAGACTTCGCAGAAATTTCGGCGCTGTTTGAGCAGCATTTTAAGGCGATCGCGCCACCTTCAGTAAAGGTCAAGGTACAGCCCCATCACGGTGGTCACCCTGCGGTAGTGTCCACAAGCTCCAGTGCCTACAAAGCAGCAGAAGCTGCGATTATGGAAGTATTTGGCAAAAAAGCCATTCCTACACGAGAGGGCGGTTCTATTCCTATTACTTCTTTGTTTCAAAAAGAATTGGGAGTAGATCCCATTCTAATGGGCTTTGGCCTGGATACAGATGATATTCATTCTCCCAATGAACATTATGGCGTGAAAAATTATATGCTAGGCATAGAAACGATAGCCTTGTTTTTCAAGCAACTTAAAGAGCAGCAAGCCGATTAGATAGGAACTTAATTGTGCTTTTTGAGCTTGATTATTCGAAAGCAAAACTGATGTATGGCGGGTCAGGACATTGGCCTCGCCATACCATTCAGACGCTTTCTTCAGCCCGTACACATCAAAACCAATCATAGATGCCAAAATCGGTAAGACTTCTTCTTAGCTTCATTTTTTCCATTTTATTGGTCCTTCCCTCTTTTGCGCAGCTGGTCTCTCCCCCTCGATGGGATATCCGACTTTCTGATCCCAATCCAAAAGTAGGGGAGCAGGTGGAGTTGGTGTTTAAGGCCGACATACCTATCAACTGGTATATCTATTCCAATGATTTTGATCCTGACTTGGGCCCATTGTTGACCGAGCTCAAACTTACCGATTCTATAGGTGTGGAAAAAGTTGAAGGATTGAAGGCGCTCAATCCGAAAACCAAATACGAGGAGGCTTGGGACGGAGATGTTACCTATTTTGATAGGGAAGGAGAATTCAGGCAAAGCTTTATCGTCACCGGTGAAACAATACGCTTAGAAGGTTATCTTTTTTATCAAATGTGTTCGGATGTGACAGGGCAGTGTGTGAATTATGAGGAAGACTTTGCAATAGCCATTAAAGCCGAGGCAGACATCGCATCCACTTCCCCTACAGAAAACGGAGATAACGATTCTGTATTCAAACTGGATGAGTTAGATGTTGCAGCGCCAGCTTCCCAAAGTAACGTGGTAGAGGCGGAACAGACAGAGACAGGGACTACCGACCCCTCCGATCTTATAGCACAAGACGCATCTGTGGACAGAGATAAAGCCTCCATGTTAGGTTTTATGGTCTTGGCTTTTCTAGGTGGCTTGGCTGCATTGCTGACGCCTTGCGTATTCCCGATGATTCCCATGACCGTGACTTTCTTTACGGGGAGGGCCAAATCTCGTGCGCAGGGTGTAAAAAATGCCTTGGTATATGGCTTTTCCATTATCATCATTTATACATTGGCAGGCACATTGGTCGCAGCGACCCAAGGTCCAGAATTTGCCAATTGGCTTTCTACCCATTGGGTTCCTAATGTGTTCTTCTTCTTAGTCTTCATCTTTTTTGCATTGGCATTCTTGGGCATGTTCGAACTGACTTTACCGTCTTGGCTGGTCAACAAAGTGGATGCTAAGGGAGATCAAGGTGGTCTCACAGGAATCTTTTTTATGGCCTTTACTTTGGTACTTGTTTCCTTTTCCTGTACTGGCCCGATCGTAGGATCCATATTAATTGCTTCGGCAGGAGGAGAAATCATGCAGCCGATACTGGGCATGTTTGCCTTTGCCCTGGCTTTTGCTATTCCCTTTGCCCTTTTTGCTATTTTCCCGGAGTGGCTCAACAGTCTGCCTAAGTCAGGCGGTTGGCTTAATTCTGTCAAGGTGGTATTAGGTTTCTTAGAGCTCGCCCTCGCCTTTAAATTTCTAAGTATAGCAGACCAGGTGTACCACTGGGGCATCTTGGATAGAGATATTTATTTGGCGATATGGATCGTAATTTTTGCTTTATTGGGCTTTTATCTACTTGGTAAGATTCGGCTGCCCCACGATTCTCCTGTCGAAAGCATTGGTGTGCCGCGTCTAATGTGCGCGATCATTACTTTCGTCTTTGTGGTGTATATGATTCCGGGTTTATGGGGTGCACCTTTAAAGGCATTAAGCGGGTACCTTCCTCCAATGAGTGGGCATGACTTTGATTTGATAAAAACGGCCCGGGAAAATCGAGCCGGGAGTACATCAAGTGCATTGGAAGAAACACCCAAATATGGAGACTTTCTTGAATTGCCACATGGCTTGCAAGGATATTTCGATTATAAACAGGCTTTAGCGGTAGCCCAAAAAGTAAACAAACCTCTATTCATCGACTTCACGGGGCATGGTTGTGTCAACTGTCGGGAGATGGAAGCTAGGGTATGGATCGAGCCAGAGGTACTACAGAGGTTTAGGGATGATTTCGTGATGGTAGCGCTATACATAGATGAGCGGTACGAGCTTCCCGAAAAAGAGTGGTATACGTCTGAGTATGACGGGAAGGTCAAAAAGACCATTGGCAAGCAAAATGCCGATTTTCAAATCACCCGTTTCAACAACAATGCCCAGCCTTATTATGTGATTTTGGGACATGATGAGGAGTTATTGGTACCGCCTATAGCCTATGAAACGGATGTCAGTAAGTTTGTGGACTTCCTAGACCGCGGAAAAGCAGCTTTTCAGGTGCGCAAATAAACCGTATAAATGGTTCTGCAGAGGGTATTCACGCCATTTTTCCGAATATGAATGTACAATTTCGGTGAATTGGCTATATTGGCTAGCCATCAATTTTTCTGCATTACATGAGGAATTACTATTATTTCAGCTTTTGTTGTCTCTTGCATTTTTTTTTGACTTCCTGTTCTGAATCGAGTAAGACTGCTAATGATATTTCACCGGTGAAAGAAATCAAGCTGATTTCATCTTTGACGGAGAGAACAATGCCGCTGTCAGCGCTTTATGAGATTGAATCCTACATTCCATTAGATACTGGCGAGGAGGTTTTTATAGGAGAAATCGGCAAAATAATGGTTGTCCGAGATACCATCTGGATCTTGGATCCTATTGTCGAACAAGTATTGGGTTTTACTGCCGATGGGAAATTGGTAACGGTAATTGCTCAAAAAGGAGAAGGTCCCGGCAAGTACAAGCGCATATCAGATGTTGCTGTTTCCAAAGAAGCTATATACGTCTATGATGCTTGGTCCGGATCCATGCTGAAGTTTGCTTGGAACGGGAAATTACTGGATGAAAATAAAATGAAGATAAGCACCTCCCATTTCGAGGTGTTACCGGATGGAGGATTTGCATTCTACCATGACTATACTGCCAATGAAGGGAAAGGGGAGGACGAAGTCCATTACAACCTTACGCTTACCGATGAAAATCTCCAAGTCAAATCCCAACATCTGGTCAACGAGCTGCTTCCTGCCCCCGAATTTCTAATTAGTAACCACAAGAGCTTCAGTAAAAACGGCGATGAATTACTGGTGATCGAGTCCTATCAGAATGTGGTGTATCGCATAGAAGATGAGGGAGTGGTTCCTTACCTGAAATTCAATTGGTCGGATCATCACGATGCACACAGAAAAGAACTGTTCAAAAATACCCGATCAGGAGATTGGAGTGTGGAAAGAACAATGGACTTTGAGCATAAGGAGGAATTGGGAAGAATGGTTGAACTTCAGGAAAATGACAAGGTGCTGATAGGTACCTACTTCAAAAACGGCATTGTTTATCATGTGTTTTATGATAAGGAAGGTGGCCAGGTACTGGAGCTCCAAAAGAAAATGACAGCAGATGCTCATCCTGTTGCCTTGATCAATGACCTCGACAATACATTATACTACCCGCTGCTGGCGGCTCAGGGAAACAGTTTCTACAGTTACACGGATGCTTTCCAACTTGGCTCTGGGGAAGTAATTTCGGAGAGAATAAAAGAACTGTTATCACGGCTATCCGAAGATCCTAATCCTATCATTGTAAAACTAAAAATTAAACCTTTTTGATGAAGATCTACATACTCTTGGTTTTCTTTCCCAGCCTTCTTTGGGCACAAGCACCTCCAAAAGACATGGTATTGGTTAAAGGAGGCGAATACCACCTGAAGCTCGACAGCTATGGGAAATTGGATACCGTAATGGTTCTGGAAGATTACTTTATTGATCAATATGAAGTGACCATTGGACAGTATGCCAAATTTGTGGCTGCAACTGGGTACCGCACCCAGGCAGAAAAGGATGGATATAGTATTGTAGAAGGTGGGGAGCATATGAAGGGTGTGACTTGGCGATACGACGAAAAAGGGAAACCTCGAAAACCCGAGGATTATGATAAATGCCCGGTTATCTATGTCACTTGGGAGGATGCACAGGCTTACGCGAAATGGGCAGGAAAGCGTCTGCCAACAGAAGCAGAATGGGAACATGCTTTTCGGGAAGCTGCCAACTCGAAGTTCATCTACAGCGGCGGTAATAATTGGAAGAAAGTGGCTTGGACTTCAGAAGATCTCAGTACGGTCAGAATAGGTGAGATTGGAAGCAAGGCGCCGAATAAGCTAGGGATTTTTGACATGAGCGGCAATATCTCCGAAATGTGTGAGGATGCTATCGATAGGTCTGAAAAAACGCGGTCTTTAGAAATAAAAGTAGCCAAAGGTGGGAGCTACGTAGATTCAAAAGAATTTATGCAATATTCCGCTCGTATCCCTTCTGGCGGACGTCATGCCTTCTATATCGGCTTCCGATGTGTGCAAGATGTGAAATAAGCGTAAAAAAAAGAGAGGGGAAGCTCCTCTCCATTAGTTTTTCTGCAACACCAATGCAGCCCAGCTGGATTTGGTTTTTTGATCTTTTAAGGCCAAGCCAAAAATTTGTGCTCTATCCAGTAGATCTGGAATGTCATGTTCATAAAATCCGCTTAATAGCAAGTAACCTTCAGGCTTTACCAAGTTGGCATATATCTCCATCTCATCCAACAGAACATTTTTGTTGATGTTGGCCAACACGATATCAAAAGGACCTTGTGGTGCGACTTCCCGTATGGTACCTAGTCCCATCTTTAGGCCGGGCAGTCCATTCAAAGCAAAATTTTCCTCTCCATTTTCAACACACCATTCATCAATATCCAAGGCTTGTACTTCTCTGGCGCCTAGTTTATGAGCCATAATAGCTAAAATCCCTGTGCCGGCTCCTATATCAATAATCCGCTTATCCTGATGGTCAAGATTGAGTTGGTGGGTCAGCATCAAATAGGTGGTAGCATGGTGGCCGGTGCCAAAAGACATCTTTGGATTGATAATGATTTCGTGCGCTACTCCTTCTTTTGGTGTATGGAAGGAAGCTCGCACATATACCTGATCCCCCACTTCAATAGGATCGTAATTCTTTTCCCATTCTTCGTTCCAGTTGACTTTGGCCATACGACCTTCTTCCACCGAAATGTTTCCTACCGCGCTATACTTTTCGATGACCTCGTCAAAGGCATGGCGATCAAAAAGATCTTCGGTGATATAGGCTTCAATACCTATTTTGGTTTCTAAAAAAGAATCAAAGCCGATTTCTGCCAATTCAGCAATCAAGATTTCCCGATACTCCTCGTTGCAGGCGATTTTAAATTCAAGATATTCCATGTGATAGAAATAAGCCCGGCTATCTGGGCCGGGCTAGGATATTAAAATGATTTGATGATGTCCATGAAATCTCTGGATTTCAACGAGGCTCCCCCTATGAGGCCGCCATCTACATCTGGCTTAGAGAATATTTCCTCCGCATTATCTGGCTTACAACTTCCACCATACAGGATAGGAATGGTGTTGGCGATAGGTTCACCATATTTAGATGCAAAATGGCTTCTTATTGCAGCATGCATCTCCTGTGCCTGATCCGAGGAAGCGGTTTTTCCAGTGCCTATTGCCCAAATGGGCTCGTAAGCAATGACAATCTGCGAAAAATCCGCATCAGATAGTCCAAACAGGCTGGCGGTCAGTTGATCCTTCACATATGCCTCGTGGGTGCCTGCTTCCCGAATATCTAAAGGCTCTCCGCAGCAGAAGATGGGTATGAGTTTATTGGCTAATGCCTGCTTCACTTTCTCTGTGAGCTCTTCATTGCTTTCATTGAAGTACTCTCTTCTTTCGCTGTGACCAATGATCACATGACTGACACCAAAGGACGCCAGCATTTTGGCAGAAACTTCTCCTGTGTAAGCACCGGAGTCTTTTGTAGAGCAATTTTGTGCGCCTACAAAAACATCGGGTGTTTCGCCGATCAATCGCTTAACGCTGGAAATATGAACAAAGGGAGGATTCAAAACCACCGTCACATCTTTTTTGCGCTCATCCTTCACCATGTTGACGATCTCGGAAGTAAGCGTTTGGCCTTCTTCATACGTCAGGTTCATTTTCCAGTTTCCTGCTACTATTTTCTTTCGCATTATTTATTAGGTTTAGGTTCATTTTAAAAACTATGGCTGAAACAATTCCGCAACAGTAACCAGGATGATCAGGCATGTTGTGACTCCGCTCCGCTTGATTAGTGTCATTTCCCTGTATGGGACCATTTACATCAGGCATCGCGGAGTTCAATGTGCAGAGATGTTTTTTTCAAAGTTAAAAATACACAAAATGTCATTCACAAGAAAAGAATACGATGAAGAAGGTCCTCGAAAATCATATACTCCGGCTCAGGCGAAAGTAAAGATTGCCGCCTTTTGTGCTTATCAGGAGCGGTGTCAAAAGGAGGTAAGGGATAAGCTATACAGCTATGGTTTGTCTAGCAGTGATGTGGAGGAAGTACTCACTACCATGATCCTTGAGGGATTTATTAATGAAGAGCGCTTTGCTAAGGCTTTTGTGAGTGGCAAATTCAGGATCAAAAAATGGGGAAAAATGCGCATAGCTCAGGAGCTGAAACGCAGGGTTAATAGCGAAAATCTTGTGCGAATGGCGCTCCAAGAAATTGATGAGGAGGAATACTGGAATACCCTTCTTCACCTTGCTGAAAAGAAACTGCGCGACATCCAAGAAGTAGATCCGTTTAAAAAGAAATTGAAGCTCCATCAGTTTCTGCTTTACAAGGGCTATGAGCATGATGTCATACAATCTGCCTTGGAAGAATTGCAGCTAAAAGGCGAGTTGTAATTCCCTTGCCTTAAGCAAATATTGGCCTAGCGATCAATTGATTAAAAAGCCGATTCCCAGCCTTAGCCCTGCGACATTGGTTACCGCATAATAATCCAACATCCCTTCCAGCCTAAACCTATAAGACAGATTGTGCGAATAGCCTACTCCCAAAGCGACATCACTATTTTTACCCAGCAAGCCTCTTGCTCTAATGAAAACCGGCTCTACGGGATAAAACCTGGTTCCAAGTGTAACATGGTTAGGTCGATTATAATTAAATTCATAACCTCCCGAAAAGGATAAGGAATGCAAATGGAAATAATTAAGTTCAGCTGCAGCTTGGTAGCGTCGGATTACTCCTGGAGCATCGGTCCTGCCGAGGTCAAACCCTGCGGACAGCAGATAACTTCCTGCTGCTTGCTGTCCGTAGCTCCTGGTGGAGAGCGCAGTCAGCGTAAGTAAACTAACTAAAGTGATGCCTATAATTCTTTTCATACTCCTCTTTTCATGTCTTCCAGCCGATTCTTCAAACCCTGCCATTCATCCCGTAACCTTGCTGCTTCCATAAAGTTTAATTCTTTGGCTGCCTTTTCCATCAATTTTTGGGTTTGGTTGACCAGTTTTTCCAGCTTCTCCTTACTTAGATACTGTACCACTGGATCTGCAGCCACCTGTTCCTCTGTACTGTACTCTTCTTCATATACTTTGGCGTTTCGTTTACTATCCGCCACCTTTGTCTGGCTGAGAATTTTGTCGCGGGACTTGATAATGGTCGTGGGAACGATGCCATGTTCTTCATTATAGGCAATCTGCTTCGCTCTTCTACGGGTAGTTTCATCAATAGCCTTTTCCATGGATTCGGTGATTTTGTCGGCATACATGATGACTTTCCCATCTTGGTTTCTAGCAGCCCGGCCGATGGTTTGTATCAAGCTTCGTTCGTTTCTGAGGAAGCCTTCTTTATCTGCATCCAGAATGGCTACCAGGGAAACCTCAGGAAGGTCAAGGCCCTCTCTTAGCAAATTGACGCCTACCAAAACGTCGAAGAGTCCAAGACGCAGCTCTCTCAAAATTTCCACGCGGTCCAGCGGCTTCACCTCTGAGTGAATATACCTGCTTTTTACCCCTGCTCGTTCAAGGAACTTATTCAGCTCTTCTGCCATCCTTTTGGTTAAGGTAGTTACCAATACCCTTGCTCCCGTCTTAATGGTTTGATCTACTTCCTCCAGAAGGTCATCTATTTGATGCGCGCTCGGCCTCACTTCAATGATGGGATCCAGTAAGCCTGTGGGTCGAATGATCTGCTCCACTACCACACCCTCGGATTTGCTCAATTCATAATCTGCTGGGGTAGCACTTACATAAATCACTTGATTGGTCAGTGTTTCAAACTCTTCAAATGTCAATGGGCGGTTGTCCATGGCTGATGGAAGGCGAAATCCGAAATCTACGAGGTTGGTCTTTCGAGATCGGTCCCCGCCCCACATGGCGCGGATCTGAGGTACGGTTACATGACTTTCATCAATGACCATTAAATAATCATCCGGAAAATAATCCAGCAAACAGAATGGTCTAGATCCAGGCAATCTTCTGTCAAAGTAGCGGGAATAGTTTTCCACTCCCGAACAGTAGCCTAGCTCACGAATCATTTCAAGATCAAATTCCGTCCTGTCCTTGAGGCGTTTGGCTTCCACCAGTTTCATTTGCTGCTCAAAAAAAGCTATCTGGGATACTAAATCGTCCTGGATTTCCTTTATCGCTACATCAATAACATCTCTTCCCGTCACAAAAAGGTTAGCCGGATAAATGGAGATGATCTTTTCATCGGTAAGTTTTCTGCCTGACTCAGGATCAATACGTTGAATGGACTCTATTTCATCTCCCCAAAAATAAATTCTGTACGCAAAATCACCGTAAGCGATGAAAATATCTACGGTATCCCCCTTGACCCTAAAAGTGCCTCGGGTAAGATCCAAATTGGTTCTGCTGTAGAGGATGTCTACCAGCTTAAAGAGAAGCTGATTTCGTGGGATTCTGTCGCCAACCTGTAGATGAATTACATTTTTGCCGAATTCTACAGGGTTTCCGATACCGTATATGCAGGACACAGAAGCCACTACGATTACATCCCGTCGGCCCGTCAACAATGCCGAGGTAGCACTGAGCCTCAATTTTTCTATCTCCTCATTAATTGAAAGGTCTTTTTCTATGTAGGCCCCACTGGAGGGAATATAAGCCTCAGGTTGGTAATAGTCATAGTACGAAATAAAATACTCAACGGCATTATTTGGGAAAAACTGTTTGAATTCGCCATAGAGCTGGGCGGCCAAGGTCTTATTATGGCTGAGTACCAAGGTCGGCTTCTGCACTTCCTGGATGACATTGGCTACTGTAAATGTTTTTCCAGAGCCAGTAACCCCCAGAAGAACCTGTGCCGGTTCCCCGTTATTAAGTCCTTCAACTAAACTTTTTATGGCTCCCGGTTGGTCACCGGTCGGTTTATAGTCTGATTCTATTTTAAACCCCATAGTATTTTCGATGCTATCTATGACTAACGCCTGACCGTAGCAAAAAAGTTTATTTCTTAGAAAGGTTTCGCTTCAGTGTCTTTAATCGTTCCAAATTATAATAAAGATAGTTGCTCCTCAGGATAAGGAGCAATAGTAAAGGAACCACGCTAGGGTGAAAGGATTGCCACCCTAGAATCCAGAAGACTACAGCCGCATCTGCCAAAATTAAGGCAAAGAAGAGGTATTTTTTGACCCATTCGTCAGGATATGGTTGGTTTAGCCCAATGACCAACAAAAGATGAAGCGGGAAAGCCCACAGTAAATTCCAGTTATAAGCGGTAGCAGAGTGATCTGTGAAAAACCATAGAAATACGATTATAAAGCCTATCACTCCCAAAATTCCAAATACGGCTATGTCCCAGCCAATATACAGACGTCCTTTTTTATGACCGACCAACGTGAGTATAATGCCGGCTATGGCAATTGCCCAAAAGAGAAAATAGGGGTTAAACAGGCTACCTGTTGTTGGAGGCGCCCCAATTTGCAAGACTGTAGCTGATGATTTAACCAATGGTCTTGAAGGGCCATCTCCGACGATTGTTGCATTGGCAAAGGCATTTTCCAAATAATCAGGAAGAAACTGCTGTTCCCGCTCACTCGCTTCTTGGTCAATGACACTCCCTAGCGCCAAGTCAATACCGAAATCTGCCCATGGCATGGAGTATACATATTCGTCAATAAGATTTCGGAATGTTTTCTCAGGTGCTTCTTTGCTTTCTCCCCATTGTAGTTGGTCCCCAAGCACCATTTCCATCATATCGCGAATCCGTGTGGCACAGTTATCAAAAAAGAAATCATAGCGGTAGAAGCGATTCTGAGGCTCATAGTTTTCGTGTAGAAACTCCACCGCTCTCAAAGTCTGTTCGGGAGAAAGGTCTAACACCTGTTCGCGCACGCTCCTTTGTAGGTATTGATAATGCAGAAGAAACTGTTCATATGTACTGACACTCAGCATGTAATCTAATTTCCCTCTAGCAAACTTCAAGTAGAAATTAGGGGTATCGAAGTCGAAGGTACCATAGTTAAACACCAGGTCACGACCGGTATTTTGATCTACTACCCGTACAGCATTATGTCCAAATGCACTGTAAAGTTCATCACCTGGATCACAGGTTAAGAGACTAATTCTGTATTCTTGAGCAGACAAATTGTTGCTGTAACTAAAAGTAATTATCAGAAATAGGAGGGAAAAAATCCCTAAGTTGAAAGTATAGCGGCGCACGTTGTGTTCTTTCAATAGTTGAGTTGAGAACGAAATTACAAGAAAAAACGATATACTAAGCGTTATTCATGAGAAGCTAAACAACAAAAAAGGACAACCATAGGCTGCCCTTTTCCAACTTGATCCAAAAATTGGTCGTTTGTGGTTATAGTCTTTTTGTTTATTTCCCTTTACCTTGGAACATCACTTTCACGGTCTGAAGGATGATACTTAGGTCGGTTTGAATGTTTACTTCGTTCAGGTATCTTAAGTCGAAAAGCATTCGTTGGCACATTTGATCGACGTTTTCCGCATATCCATAATATACCTGTCCAATGGATGTTATACCTGGCTTAATACTAAGTAACAACTGATAACCTGGCGCTTTCTCTACGATCTGTTTGATGAAGTGCTGTCTTTCCGGTCTTGGACCAACTATAGACATATCACCTATCAACACATTCCAGAATTGAGGCAGCTCGTCTAAACGGGTTTTTCGCATGATCTGACCCCATTTAGTTATTCTGGGATCATTATCTTTTGAAAGTTGAGGACCATCTTTTTCTGCATCTACTTTCATACTTCTGAATTTGTAGATAAAAAAGGGCTTGCCATTGATACCGATCCGCTCTTGCTTATAAAAAACGGGTCCCTTAGAAGTTAATTTTGTAATTAAAGCAATAAGGAGTAAGAGTGGCGCTCCCATAACCAAAAACGTTAAGGAGAAGCAGATGTCAAACGCGCGCTTGATATATTTAGTACTGGCATCAAAACCCTCCCTAATCATAAAACCTGCATTACCTATACCAGGATTATATTGAGGAACCATCACGCTTTGTCCATATCCTGTATATCCTATATCCTGTTTTCGACTACTCCGTACCATTTTATTTATATTTTGATGTATAAAAGTTCTTTATTAGTTTTGTTGACATTATGCCAACAAACATGCCATCTCAGCAAGGCCCTAAAGCGTGATTCTGGGGCACATTGCGACATTTTGTCTCATGTTTTTTTGAGAACTTTTTCCACAAGTTGGGTACGAATCAAAATGAAGACCCATGATGAGCGGTCTTTTCTTTATATAATATGGAATTAAGAAAGGATATGTGGTCTTAACCGCATAATCCATGGATTATTGTCAAAGAGTAAATAAGGGTAATTGTTTATTAGAGAATAATTTATCTGCTCCAATAGGCTTTATGCATGGAAAAATACCTGTTCATGCTAGGAGGCAGTTTATCATGTTTTAAGCCGAATTTGTAACCGAGCCATTTGCATAAAATGGACAATAGGGATTTGGGGATCATCCATTTATTATGGGCCAACAAAAATTCCATCTCTGATTTTAGATATTTCATGCCTTCACTTTCCGCCCTTCCGAAATGGGTAAAAATCCAAGGATTGGTGGCATGAAATACGCCTATGTCAAAGTATCTCTTAAACTCTTCTTTAAGACTGTAATTGTGGGAATGGTAGACAGCTGCTTCTGCCAAATAAGCTTTTTGCCACCCCTTTAAAAGCATCTGTCCAGCGATAATGACATCTTCGCCTAAAATAGTGCCTGCCGGAAAACCTCCCGCTTCCCAATAAGCTTCCCGTCTATAAGCCGCAAATGAGTTGGAACAGGAAATAGTCTTTATGCCATATTTGGGTGCATCTTCAAGTCCTCTCACTTGCGAAAGGGCGGGATAGTTAAATATTCTAAGATGGGATTCCAGTTCTTTCGCTCCCTTATGCGGCAGCTGTCTACCATACACCATTCCTAATTTTTCGTTGTCATCAAAGGCCTTGATAATAGTGCTTATCGCGCGGGTATCGGCAAGAATAGCATCCTGAGTAAGAAACAAATAGATATCTGCATCAGGAAATTGCTCAATAGCCATATGACGGGTACCCCCGTGATCAAAGTCTTTTTTATCAATATGAATAATGTCAAAACCTCCCACATATTCATCAGAAAGCGTATCGTCCTTAGATCCCGAATCAATAATGATGGTTTTTTGGATGGGATAGGATTGGGACCGCAACATGCTAACAGCTTCTTCCCATTTGTCCCCTGCATTCAATGTGGGTATGTAAACATTCACTTTCATTAATCTATGGAGGTTTTGACGTTTACCGTGCCATAATCTACAGCACCACTAAGGATATTTTCGGAGGCGATTTTTGCAGTACCTTCTCCTTCCAAATAAATAGTAATATTCCCATCGGAAGTTCGGTGCTCGTTATGCGATAGAAGAAGTTGATTAGGGCCTCTGCTCACCAATGTATGCCTAAAGCTTCCCCCTTCAAGGGAAGTTAGCTTATTTCCGATAATCCTTAGTCCTTTAGCTCCGTCGTCAAAAATGCAGGAATTGACAGATTTGATTGTATTATTCAGAATGCTCACATTTTCTGCGGATTTTCTGGTCGATATAGCTGGTGAGCCTGTGCTGGTAATAATATTATGTTTTAGTAGGGCGCTGTTCACCTTCACCAGAAGAATAGCCCCCTCTTTGGCATGACTGTTTATGGTGTTTCCTATCATTTCAAGATGACCTGTCATATTAAAATTCAGAGAAGCTTGAGCTATGAGGTTCTTGTGGAGGATCAGCGAGTCCACCTTAATACCGTTGGGCAGCGACATTGAATACAGGCGATTATGGGTCAGTTTGAGCAGCTTTCCATCAGCATTGGCCAGTAGGTTTACGGAGGAAAAAGCGTTATCTTCTAAGATCAGCTCATCAAACTGCAGCACCACTTCTATCTGATTGTCTGCTTTGTTGCCTTCGGCGTAGATGTAACCACAGTTTTCTACATAAAGTGCAGGACGGTTGTTTCCTTCTGCTGTATTATTGCGCATGGTTACGCCCGAAAGGTTAATCAATGTAGCGATTCCCGATCCGTCCGGCGTGGACAATCCTTTGACATAGCCATTATTGCGGCTGATATTACCTTCGATATGGCAATTGATGTCCCAATAGGGACGGTTTGAGCGATTGTTTATATCAATGGCATCCGCTGCATTTTCCTCCATCCTATTTTGGCTGATCAGGTAGTTTTTTTCCCTTCCTGTGCTACCAAAGGCCACCTGAATAGCACTCATTCCATTTTTGTTGATCAGGTTCTTGGTCACCTCCACGTCCGGAGTGTCATGTAAGAAAATGCCGTTTTCCCCATTATCGGTGATTTCACATTCCTTTATCTTGATAATACTGCTGCTGAGAATTCTGATAGCTGTTCCTCGTTGATAAACGTGCGGCAGTTCTCTGGGAGCACCAAAATAACGTAGGGTTGAGTTTTGTATCCGCACATCTTCGCAATCGTAAAAAAGAAGGCCAGAAAAAGAACGCGGATTGGATGGGTCTCCAATCAGCGTACTGTTTTCGATTATAATGTTTTTACTGGCTGAAAAATAGGCTGCTTCATATACAGTTTGAGCTTTCACAGCTAAATATACATTCTGGAGGCCGTGACCTCTGAAGAGAGGAGCGGAAGAATTTTGTTTGTCATTGGTGACTTCTTCTTTTTCTCCTTCTATTCGCTGTATCAACATTCCATCTCCTTTGATACTAACTCCGGACTTCAACCCAAGCGCCCTGACCAAATAGGCACCTGCCGGAATATATACTGTATCGCCCGTCGATGCTTGGCTAATCGCTTCTTGGATAGCGTCCGTATCGTCGGTCATGCCGTCACCGACAGCATGGAAATCCTTTACGTTTAAAAAGCCTGTTTGGCAATAGCCTTCCTGCAGGACGACAAAGACCGTTAGAATGACGCTATATAAGCGAAGTAAATGCTTGGTCATACTCATATAATACGCTAGGACAAGATGGTGTTCCAAGTCTCCTGTGCCGTTTTTTTCCATGAAAAATCCTGGGCACGACGTAATCCTTTTTCTTTCAATTCACTGTACAACTCTTGGTCACTGACAAGCTTATTTATACCTGATGTGATTGCATCCACGTTATAAGGATTAACACATAGCGCAGCACCCCCCGCCACTTCAGGTAAGGAGCTTTCGCTAGATGTCAGCACCGGCGTGCCAGAGGCCATTGATTCTATGACTGGTAAGCCGAAGCCTTCCATTAATGAAACAAACATGGTGGCATAAGCGCCATGATATAGCTTAGGCAGCTCAGACTCCTTTACAAATCCCAAAAATCGGACCCTACTGGAAATTCTTAGTTTGCTAAGCAGCACAACGAGTTCGGGATTTGGATTACCCGTCAACAAGAAAACAAACTCTTTCGGGATGTCGGCCTGTGCAAAGGCTACCAGCATGGCGGCTAAATTTTTGTTTTTTCTACGGTTGCCTACGTACAACAAATAGGGCCTTCCGATGGCATGTGCTTCTCTATTTTGATAGAAACTCGGGTCTACCCCATTGTAAATCACGCTAATCAGCTCCTCTCTAATGCCAAGTAGATCTACCAGCTGCTGTTTGCTATAGTGGGAGACTGTAATGATGGCTTTCGCTTTTTTGGCCAGCTTTGCAATTACCTGCTGATAGTAAACACGATGCATTTTGGTATAGTAGAAAAGATGCATCAGATCATGTACAGTAAAAATATAGGGTGTCGAAAATGCCACAGGTGGCATAAAGGATGGGCTGTAGAATATCTCTGGTTTGTGCTTTCGGATTTCATTTCCCAGCATCAACGGAGAGAACAAATTACCCAGGCCCATATTAGAAGACACAAAAGAGCTGTTGACTTCATCCGGAGTGTGGTTAATTACTTCCTTACATAATCTTCCGATGCCCGTGTCTCCCATCCACCTATTATCAATCAAAACGTTTTTCATATACCCATTCTTATGGTTTTAAAATGTAGCTTTCCCGTACTTCCTAGTAAGACAGTTAATGTTAAATACATCACGATGTCGTTGTCATATCCTGAATAAAGAATCATCATGATGGAGAGCAGTGGAATGAAAACCAACCACCAGAAGGTATGAGGTTGACCAGTCCTCCGACATTGTCTATAGAAGTAGAACAGGAAGAGGGTATAGGATATTAAACCTATTACTCCCAATTCAAGGTAGCTGGTCAAGAACGTGTTATGGATATGTGGCTCGCCTCTATAAAAGTCTGCAAATTGGCGAAGGAAGCTGGGTGCTTGCATAAATCCGTTGCCTAGAGGTGATATATCCCCAAAATGACTAAAGAAGGCTCTCCAATACACCAGACGAATACCCATTCCGTCATTTGATGCAGTAATATTGTCTAACCGAATGAGTTTTTCTAATACCAAAGGCAATACCAAGACCATCAAAAAAACGAAAATGATCCTCCAGCGTGTGCCGGTGGCCAACCAGATCAGTAAAAAAATCCCAATCATTAAGGCCACAATTGGCGTGCGCGAAAGGGATAAATAGGCCAAGACGAATACAAAACAGATTCTTAGCCAAGAAATTCGTAGATCTCTCAGCAAAGGAATGAGGATGAAAGGGAACCCTAACATCGCGATTCGGGCCCCGAACATATTCTTGTCGTCTAAACCCCAGAAGTAGATAGATTTATTGTAAAGGGAGCTTGCTTGTCCAGAGGAGGTACTACCATATATCAATTTGAAATCCACGGCAGAATGGTATACCAAAAGCTGTAGCAAGACCAGCAGGAATGTTGCGGCTAAGGTGATATCGACCATGTTCAACAGATTCCTGTTGTCTCTGTGTTGCAGCCAGCTAACGGCAAAATAGAGGAAGATGAAATTGATAAGGAGCTTCGCGTAATTGGTGAGTAATGACATTTCACCGCTGTATATGAACACGAAGCTTACACTGGCATACAAGGTATAGATTCCCAACCAGATCACCCATGTCTGAACCGGAAGTTGACGGTCATCTCTGTAAAAAAGAAAGCTGCTGATCAATAGGATGATGGGATAAATCTTTATTGGCAGAAATATGGAAAACAGACATAGGCAGAACATCGCTTCCGTCAACTTTATCTCTGACCATTGCGGAGAATGTAGTAGTGGAAGTATCCTTTTATTGTCCATTAGCTTCTTGGGAAGGTAAAGGTTGTGTCATAAAAAGATCGATGACCTCTTGGTATTGACTTAGCATTCTGTCTTTGCTCAAGATGGCGGATACAGATTCTCTTGCCGCCGCGGAAAGCCTGTTATAAAGTTCAGTATCCGCATACATTTTCTGAATGGCTTCTCCTAATGAATCGGGATTAGAAGCGTAACAGAATAAGCCATTGACCCCATCGATCACCGATTCCTGCAAGCCTCCGGTTTTATGCGCAATGACTGGAACATGATGGGCTAAGGCTTCTATGGCAACCATTCCCAAGGGTTCCTGCCACAATGACGGCACTACCAAAACATCAATTCCGGCATAAAACTCATCAGATTGTACTTGTCCTAGAAAGGTTATATTTGAACCCTTAGCGATTGACTTTAAATGTTTTTCATAATCTGCCTGCCCCCTGCCTCCAATGAATAGACTGGCATTGATCCCCAACCTTTGAAACTGTTCGATAAGCCATTCCACCCCTTTGATTTTCGACAAGGTGCCGATGTATCCAACCCGAAAAGTTTCCCCCAACTTTCTTCCGGCTCTAGCAGGGGGAGCAGGGATGTTTCTTGTATTGTGGATGACGTGTCGCCCCGCCTTGGGAAAGTATCCCATGCCAGTAAAGCGGCTGAGTATGCTTTGGCTGATTCCCACCACTGCATCTACGGAGGCCGATTTTTGGACATGCTTGCTTCTTAATAAGCGGCAGCTGAGACACTGTCGCTCACAGGCTTGCTCTCCCTTAAACATATTGCTGTTCGCACAAGCTAAGTACATATCATGAAGTACCTGAACAAGCGGTATACCTGCCTCCCGTACTTCATCCCATACGCTGATTGACCATCCAGCAAGGTTATGGCAAGATACCATGTCGGGTTTCTCCTTTTGAAGGATTTGTTTTATGAAACCCCTCATGTTAACATTATACCGGTCCTTGATATGCCATGCCAGCCTCGTCAATTTCCCAGGGCGCTGTTTTGTATAAGGCCAGTATAGGTTGTCTAACCCTGCCCGGTATACCTTGATGCCATTCACCGATTCTTCTTTCAAACCCTTACCTGGCATTAAACTTACTACCGCTACTTCATACCCTTTGGCATGCATTCCTTCTACAATGAGTTGCAGAGAGATTTCTGCACCTCCTTCAATAAAAGGACTGTAAAGGGAATTGATGTATAGTATCTTCATATAACAGCAGAAAGAGCAGTGGTTTGGGCTTAGATGCCCTATAAACAAAATGTGTTCCGCTTCTTCAACTTAGGAGGGATTGGTATAGAGAAAGCAGTTGAAAAGTTACCTGTTCCTTACTGTTGGCTCTGCTTATATGTTGAAAGACAGTTTCACCAAGCTCGTTAAAGCTATTCGGTAGTTGTTTTTTGTATTTAATAGCTTTGTCAATTTGATCAGCTAGTTGATCTGCGTGCTCTTCGTCGGTTTGGTAGCTATAATGAAAGACATTGGCTTTGCCTTCGCCCATATCTTCAATGGTGCCTATAAGTGGGCAGATGACAGTTTTCTTGTAGGAAAATGCCAAAATCACTGTTCCTGAATTCAGGCTGCTTTTAAGGTCATAGGGCAATACCAAAAGATCAGTTTCTGCCATAAATCGCGGGAGCTCTTCGTTAGGAATGAACCGCGGTACGAGCTGGACATTTCCGGCGCTGTCTGCGAGCTTTTTTATTCTATCTCCGTAGCTGGGTGTATTTGGTTTACCAGCAATGGTTACTTCAATTCGGTCTTCAAATTTCGCCGCTACTTGAATAAGCAACTCTATATTTTTATAAGGCTTCACTGCCCCTACAAATAAAAGTTTTAAAGGGCCTGCAGAAGACAATCTGGAAGATTTCTGTACAGGTCCATAGATGTCGATAAAGTCGGGGTGAGGGATGTAACATAATTTCTCCAGTGCTTCTGGGTATTCCTTAGCCATGATTGCTCTGGATTGGTGACTGTGGATAACAATTTTATGTGACCATTTGATGAGGTATCGGGTGATGGTGCGGCTGATCCATCCAGTGCGCTTTTCATGGGAGCTTCGATTGTGCATGGTCCATACAAGCTTTTTACCACTTATTCTGATGACCGAGAGTACAAACATCTTACGAAAGAAACTCTTTAACGCAGATTGGTAGCTGCTATCATCTACATTCTCAAACCAATTGAGGTGCACAAGATGAATAGAGTCAAAAAGTTGTTTGGACGACAGTAAGACTTTTAGGGGGTGGACGACGTAGCCTCCTTTGCGGAGGGCGGTCACTAGTATGTCGATGTATTTGTTCTCCTCATTGACGGGTGGATTAAAGATAATATGCATCTCAGCGGCTTTTAGTGCTTGAATTCATTCCCTTTGCTGTGGCCAATAAAATTTCCCTTACCGACAGTCCAAACTTTTTCCTGTGATTTAACCACATCATCATTTTCATCCATGGTCTGGAGTTCATGGATTTGATGACAGTGAACATTTTTTTTTGCTGCATATACTGCTTTTGGTATTCCAAAAGATGTTTATACACTATTGCTGCTTCTGGGTTTTGTGGAGCTACTTCGAGAAAATCTTCTAGCCAAGTAGCATAGCCTAAATTGGCGTGCATCTTTTCCATATCATTTCCTGTGGATGTTATGGAAAGACTGTTGCTACGGTAAAGGAACACCGGGCGGTTGGTATGGGCAATACCTTTTTCTGCTGAGGCTATGAAGGCAGTGATATCATCTGAACCCCAAGCTAGGGGTAAGTAAAAAAATCCTTCCCTTTGTCGAAGGATTTCGGTCCGGTACAGGTAATCAGAAACGTAATTGGATCGGTATTGGCGTAGCCGATGCCAAATCGAATCGTACACATTTTCATATGACGGCAGGGCAGGAGTCAGCATAATGGTGTCACCATTATCATCAATGATTTTGCTTCTGCAATGGTAGACGTCCAAACCCGGCTGCTTGCTGATGAGACTGGAGAATTCTTCAAGGTAATCAGGCTCCAGCAAGTCATCATCTCCCATAATCATTATATATTCCCCCTGTGCCAAAGAAAGGCACTTGTTCCAGTTGTCCACCAAATTCAACGAGCCAACATTGGACTCATTTTTAAAATAGAAGATTCGGCTATCGGAAAATCCAGCCACTATTTCTTCCACAGGTTCAGGCGAGCAGTCGTTGAGAATGATGAGCTCAAAGTTGGCCACAGTTTGGTTCAGAATGCTTTGGATGCAAGATTTTAGGAATCTGCTTTTATAGGCAGGTATACAAATTGAATATTTAACCATTCTCTTCAATGTTTTGCACCTTTTTCTTTAACAACTGCTCCCGTAAGTAAGTAATCTCTGCCTTCTTGATGACAAAGCTCAGTTGAAAGGCAAGATAGATGACACCGAAAATGGCGGATTTGACAAAAATGGAAACAATTCCCGGCGGGATATCCAGCCATTTACTTACATAGTGTCCACCACCGAATGCAATAAATGCGCCCAAAAGTGAGGGAAAGAAGGAACCGAAGAAGATTTTACCATTGTCAAGCTTCAGTACTTTTGGAATGTAGTAGACATAAAAGAAACCGATCTGTATGATCATGTACACAAAATAGCCAACTACAGCGGCGCCCACGTTTAGCCTGGGAGCAAATATGACAGTAATGGGAAGCGAAATTACGCAGGCAGCTGCTGAAGAATACACCAACTGCCTGGTTTTCCCGGACGAAAGGACCAAACTCGCGACCGGGGTATTGTGCATGGATAATAATACGGTCAACAGCCAGATGATCATCCATATTGCCAGGTATTGATAATCCTCACCCATGTACAAAAGCAGTATATCACTCGCATTAAGTATGAGCACAAAGACGATCAGGCATAAAAACACAGAGATATATTTGGTCGCCTCAATGACCATTTTCTCCAATTTTTGAGGATTGTTTTCTGCATAGATTTTTGAGGCTGACGGAAGCAAAACCTGCAAAAAGATTCCTCCAAAAGAGAGAATCAACATCGCGATTGTTTGGATCACCCTATAATCCGTCAAGACATCCATCCCTGATGCAAATTTAGCTAATAGGATAGGTCTTAATTCATTGGCAGTCAGTTGAAATAGCCCCATGATAAAAATAGCCATGCTATAGCCTATAATTTCTTTAAATGCTTTGCCATCCCACTTCGGACGCAGCAATTGCTGCAAAGAAAGCGGATATACCTTTAACCTGCGGACGTTAAATGGGATGGGGACCAGCGTTGAGAGGATATAGAAGAAGAAATACAGCGTCAATGGCCATTCTAAAGCAATGGCTAACAAGGCGACGACGAAATTCAAAATGCTGCTGATCACGGTCACGCGGTTGACATAACCTAGTTCATCTTTCGCACTAAGTAGTTGAATTACCACATTAGATAGCCAGTTGAATATAGCACTTGCTGAAAGGACATACATCATCCAGCGGTAGATCGGAAGCTGATGTTCTGCTAAATTGAAAAAGTACTTACCATAGTCTGCCATCAAGAAAAAGATCGAGGCATTGACGAGGCCTATGGTGCCATAAAAGACAATGCTTGAGCGGGAGACCTTTTGAATTTTTTCCCATTCCTCTTTAGCTACCCACATAGAAAAAAAACGAACAGAGCCCACGTTCATACCCAAATCCATGAGGCGCAAGTATGCATTCAGGGAAAAGGCCAGGGCAATCAAACCGTAATCAACCTTACCATAATAGCCTACTAGAAGTGGAATGGTGACAAACTTGGCAGCAGCATCAAGAATCTTAGCCATTATACCCCACGCCGATCCGGAAAAAATGCGTTTAACAGGTGATGGGTTGCTCATGAGACAATGCTAAAAGTGTTGGCACATAATTCAGCTTCATACTTAGGTAAATATAGTACGTTTCAAATTTCTACTGTGGCCTGATGACATAAATCAACCTCTGATATGCAATAAGAATGCCTCACGCACGAACAAAGGAAAAATCTATGCACCGATACTATGGGTGGAAGCTTAATAATCACAATTATGGCACAATAACTGTGACCATCAGTGGTTGACAATTAGTTTTTAGTCCTGGTCGGCAACGCCTTCCAACCACTTGCCTTGCCTGGGTAATAAACAGCCAAATATGGAAAGAGTTTTGATTATAGGTGCTTTTGATAGGTACAATTATGGGGATTTGTTGTTTCCCTTGATTATAGAAAAACAACTGAAAAGTTACGGAAAGGAATTTAAGTTTGAATTTTTTGGTATTGTTGAAAGCGATCTTAGACGGGAAGGAGGAAAGCCGACCCAAGGTTTAACAGCGTTCTATGAGCGGCTTTCGGATGCTTCACAAAAAGCCAATGTAATTGTCGCAGGTGGCGAAGCCTTGGGCGTAACTTGGAATTCCCTTTATGCTGCCCTAAGCAAGCCATTTCAAAAAATTCACCGGCACCACGTTAAGCTATCAAAATTTATAGACCTAAACCGGGTGGCAAAAAAATTCTTGAAAGGTAAAACCACCTTGCCCTTTGTATTTGACCAGACCGATTTTCCCGGCCTTAAAAAGGTTGTTCTAAACTCTTTAGGAGGTTCCGGTTTAGCCACAGGCCTGTTTGAACGTTACCCTTTTCTGCAATACAAATTACAACGCGCGGATTATTTTGCCGTGCGGGATAAGTTGACGGTAGAAAACCTCAAGAAGAACAAAGTTGAAGCGCAGCTTTTTCCCGATTCAGCAATTTTGATGTCGGAATTTTATCCTACTGATCAATTAAAGCAGTGGGTAACGCCAGCGGTGGCTGAGTACGTCGAGAAGCATGCGGGAAGGTATGTCTATTTCCAAATCAACAAAAAAACCACGGTAGGTAGGGAAAGCTTAATTGCCGCAGAGTTGGAAAAAATTTATGAAGATGGTCACACAGCGCTATGTCTTTGCCCAATAGGCAAAGCGATAAATCATGATGACCATGAAGCACTAAAGGCTGTTCAAGACAAGCTGCAGTGCCCTTCCACCTATTTTGATGCGGACAATATTTGGGATATCATGTATCTTATTGCCAATGCCAAAGCTTATATAGGAACTAGCCTGCATGGAGCAATTACTTCCATGAGCTTTGCGGTGCCTCACATTGGTTTGGTTGTAGAAAAGCTGGATGCCTATTTGGATACTTGGGGTGTGGAAGGAAATAAATTTGCTGTACCATTTAATCAGATATATAAACAGTATGTGACGGCCACCAAAATTCAGGCGGATGCTTATGTAGCGTCGAGGGATCGGCAGCTGGTAGAGATACGCAAAGCGTTTGGTCATATCGCAAAGACTTTGCTCAGTTAGGCACTTTTAAAACCCATCAGGCGTTATGGGTTCCTGATCATATCTATATATGCCTCGTTATTTTGTTGTTTACAAGCCATACGGTATCCAAAGCCAATTTAGTGGCGAAGATAGTTTAAAGCAGATTGGAGAATTTCCCGCAGAAGTTTACCCCGTGGGGAGATTGGATAAAGACAGCGAGGGTTTGTTGTTGATCACCGATGACAAGGCGCTGAACCATTATTTATTAAATCCGAAGTTTGGGCACAAACGCAGTTATCTTGTGCAAGTGGAAGGTGCTCCCACAGCAGAAGCTTTAAGACAACTTGAACAGGGGGTGGATATTAATCTCAAAGGAGAAATTTACCGTACAAAACAAGCTAAGGCAAGCCTTCAGGTCCCTGCTCCTGTGATTCCCGAACGTCATCCGCCGATCCGCATGCGCCTCACCGTGCATGACAGCTGGATCCTGCTGGAGTTGACAGAGGGAAAAAACCGTCAGGTCCGGCGCATGACGGCAGCAGTGGGTTTTCCAACCTTGCGGTTGGTCAGATGGTCTATGGAAGACCTGACCATTGATGGCTATGAGGTGGGGGAGGTCCGCGAGTATTCACAGGAGGAGCTATACGGACTACTAAAGTTGAAAAAGAATTCTTTTTCCATACCGGCTGATCGAAAACCGGGAAAATATCCGCCGGGGAGAAATAAGAACAGGCGGTGATTGTGTAAAAAAAGTATTTGTTCTAATTTAGGCACTCATTAAACAATCGTTTTACTACGAAAGACATGCATCAGGAAAAGATTCAGGCAGTAATCAACGAAGTGAAAAAAGTGGTGGTGGGCCAAGATAAAATGGTAAATAGGCTTTTGATAGGCTTGTTTACTAATGGTCATATCCTGTTGGAAGGGGTGCCGGGTCTGGCAAAGACCCTTACTGTTAATACGCTTGCGCAAGTGTTGCACCTGGACTTCAAAAGAATTCAGTTTACTCCTGACCTGTTGCCTTCAGACCTGATCGGAACGATGATTTATAATCAGCAAAATGCTGATTTTGAAGTTAAGAAAGGGCCAATTTTTGCCAACATCATTTTGGCAGATGAAGTTAACCGCTCTCCCGCTAAGGTTCAGTCCGCCTTGCTGGAAGCCATGCAGGAAAAGCAGGTGACCATTGGGGAGACAACTTTTCTGCTTGATCGGCCTTTCTTGGTGTTGGCCACCCAAAACCCGGTAGACCAAGAGGGTACTTATCCTTTGCCAGAGGCACAGGTGGACCGTTTTATGATGAAGGTTCATATTGACTATCCGTCCAAAAGCGATGAGCTGGAGGTCATGAGGAGAATGACCAATATACTTCAATCCACCTCCGTCAATGCCATCTTGAGTAAGGAGGAAATATTTGCTATCAGGAGTGAAATCAACAATGTGCGCATTGCCGAGCCTTTAGAAAATTATATTATTGAATTGGTCTTTGCTACCCGTTCTCCTGCTGCCTATGGGCTTCATGAAGAAGCGAAATATATACAATTTGGGGCTTCTCCACGTGCCAGCATCAATCTCAATTTGGCATCTAGGGCGGTAGCCTATATGGAAGGCAGGGATTATGTGCTTCCCGAGGATATTAAAGAGGTTGCAGAAGATGTGCTGAATCATAGAATTATTGTGAACTATGAAGCCGAAGCAGACAATATCAGCACTAGGCAGCTGGTACATAGGATTTTAGAGAAAATCCCACTTAACAAATCTGTTAGCTTTAAATAATCCATCGGCGGCGGATCCTTTTCCGAGTAGAGCGTCGTTCGATGGTATCTAAAGAAGAGAAAGAATCTCTGCTACAGAAATAATAAGATTTTTTAATGGTTCGATAATTGCACCTCTGCTTGATGAAGACGCTGGTCTTTTTTGTCGTTGAGCATACATTAGCGCTGTCGAAAGACGGTTCATGACATAACATTGGCTGACATCAAAGTTGCCATAGGTAGCCTTGATCAAAGCAACTTATCAAATAGGATATTTTTAACCGGTGTTTTATGAATAATCAATATCCAAGCAGTTTTGTGTTAGCCTCTAGGCTGTTGGTGCTATTTCTAGTCATTGCTTTGGCGTACATTCTTCAAGGTGTATTAGTCCCAGTGCTATTTTCTCTGATTTTTGCCATCACACTTTATCCTTTGTGCTGCTTGTTGGAAAGATGGAGATTCCCCCGTGCTGCTGCATCCATTACATCGGTCATCATTGCAACTTTACTGATTTCCGGAATTGTTTATTTTATTGTGAATCAGGTGATTGTAATCGGGAAGAACGGTGAGGACATTGCTAAGAATTTTGTAAACATTTATGATAGTATCCAGGCATTCCTGGAGGAAAAGTTTGGCGTTGAACCCGGTGCTTTGACCAATCGGCTGAGAGAGGAAGGACAAAACATCGTCGCTAATGCGGGTACGTATTTGTCTGCAGCTTTTAGTTCTGCGGGCGGCACTTTAGCCAATGCGGTGCTGGTGCCCTTGTATGTGTTCTTCTTCTTGTACTACAGGGACTTTTTTAAAGACTTCTTTATCCGCACCAACAGATCCTATTCCCCTGCCAAGACACTTGGTACCCTTAAGGAAATTTACGAAGTTATTCAGAGCTACCTGTTGGGGATGGTTATGGTGATGGGTATTGTCGCTGTGTTAAATACAATTGGCTTGTTGGTATTAGGGCTGCAATATGCATGGTTTTTCGGGACACTGGCGGCTTTGTTGATATTGATTCCCTATATAGGGATTGCGATAGGATCATTAATACCAGCTTTGTTTGCCTTAGCCACTATGGACAATTATTGGTATGCTTTAGGCGTCATTATATGGTTTCAGGTGGTACAATTTCTAGAAGGAAATTTTATTACGCCAAATATCGTCGGCGGAAAGGTCAGTCTCAACCCTTTGGTGGCCATCATTTCGTTGTTGTTAGGCGGAATGCTATTTGGACTGGGGGGATTGATCCTTGCTTTGCCGTTGGTAGCGTCTATCAAGATTCTCCTAAACCTTGATGAGAGTACAAAGCCCTTTAGCTTCTTGATTGGTGAGCCTGAAAACTATCATTTAGAGCGGGACTCCCACGACGAATTGCTGAAGCGATACAACGTGGATAAGTTAGAAGAACAAAGGGCAGAAGAAGAGGCGGAGAGGAAGATGGATCCAAACCATCATGAACAGTAATACCGCACATTTACTAAAACGTAACCCGAATTCAATTTTATTGAAGAGGCCAGCATAACCTGGCCTCGCATATATTTTATAGGCTTATTATAGGCTTAGCTTTTTATCTCTAGCCTGTATTTTCCATTCTTCAGCGAGACGCCCCTCACGCACCGCGTGAACGGTATCATAGAGTGCTACGGTGGGACAGATATGAAAGGGTATTCCAAAAAGCATATCCCCGGGTTTAAAGGAAGATGCACCCTCATCCTGCAAAACCAAATGTTCTTCACTTTGGCTGACAGGGATAAGATTTTCTTTATTCAAAAACCTCACCCTATTAGCCAAGGGGTTTTCTGAAGCAATTGACTTGTGGCCCAAGTCAACAGTGACTAAGCCTGCTGCGGGTAAGGAGATTACACGTGTTATGACAAGGGCGGCTGGCTGAAATGGCTGCTCGGTAAGAATTTCACCGTAACCAATATCCCAATAGACAAAGGTGCCGGGGCTGCAAATTACGTTGTTCCTTTGTAGGTGGATTGGAAAAGTAGGGGTACCGCCAGCTATAATCTCTAATCCAGTGTATCCTTTCTCCTGTAGTGAGTTAAGCATGTCCTCTGCTGGTGCAAAAGCAAGATCACAAGCTGCCTTTCTTTCTTCAAAGTTTGGCTGCCTAAAGTGTCCATCATAGGCATGAACCCCTTTTAGTACAAGCCCCTTCATTTCTTGTATGTCGTCCACGAGTGCCTTCGCCTCCTCACCTGGAGCTATCCCTGTCCGGTTAGTTCCTAAGTTCAAATCGAGGTAGACATTTAGTTGTTGTCCTTTCGACTGCCACAGTGCCGACAAGTCCTTTGCTGCTTCTGGGTGATCGACTAGACAGCCAAATGCTATTTCAGGATAAAGTTGGGTAAGCGCCAAAAGACGCCTTGCTTTCGGACCTACTGGTTGGTAAGCTAGCAGAATGTCCTTAGCTCCTGACTGAGCCAGCAGCTCTGCTTCCGCAATAGTAGCACATTTAAACTGCCAGATGCCGGCTTCAAGCATCATTTGGATGACCTCTCTGGACTTATGCGTTTTGATGTGTGGCCTTAGCCTAGCGGGATCGCCTATCATTTCTAGCGCTGCCAGTATATTGGCCTTGATCCTGTCAGGGAACACAACCATGGCAGGTGTGTCCAGTTGGTCTATGTCTTCTATGGCGTACCAACTTGGAGAATAGCTCATGTTGTTGCTTTTTTTAAACCAATTCAAATAATGCTTCAATTTCTACGGGTATGTTGCCGGGTAGGGAGCCAAAGCCCACAGCACTGCGCACACCCACGCCATGTTCCTCTCCCCATACTTGGGCAAACAGTTCGCTACAACCATTGATAACGTATGGATGCTGTTCAAATTCAGGAACACAATTGACCATGCCCAAAACTTTAATTACCCGTTTTACTTTATTGAGGCTGCCGAGGTTGGTGCGGATAGTAGAAAGCATGGTTAGTCCCACTTGTCTTGCCGCCACTTTACCTTCTTCAATATCAATATCCCTTCCAATGCGACCAACCATCAATTTTTCATCGTCTTGAACAGGGCCATGACCTGACAGGTAGAGGTATTTGCCATCAATAAGGTAAGGCTTGTAAACGCCCATCGGCGCTGGAGCGGGTGGGAGGGAGAGTCCCAAATTGCTGAACCGTTCTTCTGCTGAGTGAATTTCCATGGTAGTGATTAGGGATTAATTTTTACAAAATAAAATCTAGCGTAAGTACGCCAATTAAACCGACTATTGCCACTATTGTTTCCATTAACGACCAAGACTGGAAGGTCTGTTTGATGCTTAAGTTGAAATATTCTTTGACCAGCCAAAATCCTCCGTCATTAAAGTGGGAAAAAATTAAGCTGCCGGCACCTATGGAAATGACCATCAGATTGGGGTCTGCTGCGCCTGATGCTACCAATGGAGCTATAATTCCCGCGGCGGTGAGGCCGGCAACCGTGGCTGAGCCTACGGCTATTCGGATGACTGCGGCAATTAACCAACCTAAGAAGAGGGGATTGATATCCCATTGTTGCAGGCTGAGGGCTATCATATCACTTACGCCACTGTCCATGAGCACTTGTTTTAATGCTCCTGCTCCCGCAATGATCAATAGTATCATAGCGATATCCTTAACCGCGATACCGTAGCTGTCCATCAATTCCTTCATCGAGGTGTTCATCGCGATTCCGAGACTAAATGTCGCCACGAGCAAAGACAAGAGCATCACCACACCAGGATCGCTGATGAAAAGCAACAAGGGATAGAAGGTGGATTGTTCATCAATAAGATAAATGGCTAATGACGTTCCTATCAACAAGAATACCGGTAAAAGCGAAGAAAAAAGGCTATTTGCGATACTGGGGAGCTCTTCCTGTGGTTTTACTTTTGCCTGAAATGTGCTCAAGGGGGTAGAGGTGATTTTCCTCAAAGTAGCACCAAATATCGGTCCTGCAATAACGGTGGTGGGTATGGCAACTATAAGCCCATATAGCAAGGTCAAGCCCATATTGGCATCAAACTGTGCCACTAATGCCGCGGGCGATGGGTGGGGAGGCAAAAAGCCGTGGGTAACGGACAGAGCAGCCAGCATGGGTATCCCCAGGTAAACTGCCGAAAGTCTAAATTGGTAGGCTACAGAGAACACCAGTGGAATAAGAAGGACGAAGCCGACGTTAAAAAACAGCGGTATGCCGACGACAAAGCCTGTAATCATCATCGCCCAATTCATGTTTTTCCTCCCAAACACACCCATCAGAAATTCGGAAATGCGTTGGGCGGCACCACTGTCGGCGACAAGTTTGCCTAGCATAGCGCCCATGATAATGATGACCACCAAACCTCCGAGGAGCTCTCCTATTCCTTTCTGGACTGATCCAGCAATATGCTGAACAGGAATGCCCAAAAGAAAGCCGGCCAGAATAGCGGATAGTAAGAAAGCGATAAAAGGATTTACATGGGCTCGAACGATCAACAGCACTAAGACGAGAATGCTGACTACTACAAAGACAAAAGTCATAGAAGGGGTGGCTTTATTAAAAGAAAAAATAAGTTAAAAAAAATATCTGTAAAAGAAATGTACCTGCATTAATTTTGGATTTTTACTTCTTTATCCATCGGATCACCTGCACCTGCTCGCGCGAACTGAAGATAAGGATGTATGTGCCAGGACGAACATTTGCTAAGTCAGCAGTTACTCGGGCCACTATATGCTTTGTTGGCCCAAAGCCATCCCACAACAAGGCACCAGAAATGGATTTAACCTGGAGATGCAAAGGCTGACTTTTCCATGCGTCAGGAAAGGTGAGCGTTACAGGACTAAAGTGTTTATCATAGGGATTGGGAAAAATTTTCCAAGTCTGCTCGGCTTTTGTGAAGGAAAAGGAGAAAACCGGGCTGTAGTTATGGTGGCCGGTATAGTCGGTTTGTTGGATTTGATAGTAGACTTTACTGACTCCCCTGGTTTCAGTATCTAGAAATTCATAGTGCTGAATATCACTACTCCATCCCGTTCCGGGCACAAATCCAATTTCTTCAAAACCCACACCATCCCAAGACCTTAATAGGGTAAATCCAGAATTGTTTTCTTCTTTGGTGGTGCTCCATTGAATTAAAATGCCATCTGGATGTTCAACGGCTTCTTGGGAAAGCCAGCTGACAGGCAGGATAGAGGCTACCCCAGTGCTGCCGAGAGTGAGATGCTGGCCGTCTAGGTTGGCTAACGTAATTTCACGCCCTGCCCACCGATCTACTGCCGGTAGATGCGCTTCTGGCGCAGCAGCGTTGGGGCCAATAATCCGAAGATGTTCATCATCCACTACTATTAGGTTGTCCGCGGATATCCGTAGTTCCAGAAGCGTAGCCTCAGTGGGATTAGAAAGAGAAAAGTTAAAATAGCTATTTAGCGCATACAAGATTTGCATACCATCGTCTTCAAAGCCAGGATCCCAATTTCTGCCTGGGAATTGGTGGTAGCTGATGGAAAGGTCGGTACTGCTATTGTTGAGGTTTCCCCGAAGTACGATAGACCTTGTGCCCCCGAGAAACTTGTCTACAAAAGGGAAAGTACCGTTAGAAGCGGCGAGGGTAGCAGGCATATTATAGTAGGAAAGCCGGGACAAATTATGCCAATCGCCTGCGGTGTAGCTGTAGTTTCCATATATCAACAATTCATGGTCCTGCAAATCTACCTGACCAGATGCCATGGTAAACTGTTGAAGCACCATCAGGTTATCCTGAAGCAAAAGTGTGCCAGCGGGTTTATCAACTACCACTTCCAATAGTTCAAGGGCTTTATTATTGACTACCTGATCAGCCTCTCCGGTGAAGTGTATGGATGTACCGGCGGAATTTATTGGTCCAGTACCCTCAAGAGACCAATTACCTGTCAGCTCAATTAGATTGGGCAACAGTTTCACTGCTTCACCATGGAAGAAGAGATTATTGTAGACGTAAGGTGGGCTCAGGCCTGACATAGACGTTTGGATAAAGGACTGACTATCCGTATTGCCACTGTAATAAACATCACCCTCAAGATGAATGTTTACAGCATCTATAATGGGTTCTTGACCTAAAAGGACTAACGTAGCCCCTTTTTTTAGATGAAAGGTGGAGGCGGGACGATTTTCGGTTCTCATGATTACCTGCCCTGTCCTTCTACTAGCTTCGCTGATAAGGGTTGCACCAGGCTCGATGACTAAGCTCCCGTAATCGTAAAGGCTTATATCGTCTTGAAAGTTGAATGAAAAAGATGATGTAGCTGCGGTACCCGAGACGTTTACAGTTTGATAAATTGTTCCTGATAGGATGGTGAAACTGCTGGCTTTGAAGACAGAATTTATCGTGAGTGTGGCATCGGGTTCAGGGTTAAATACCACTCCAAACTTGCTTTGTCCATTGTTTCCGCTCCAAGATGAACGGTCTACAATCGTTCTACTTGATCCCTTAAATACAAGATTTCCCTGCTCAGGGTAGATCCAATCTTCGGTTAGTGAAGTTGATCCATAAATAAGGTACTCGCCAGTCTGTTTGGTGAAGCATCTTAATGAGCCATAAATGTCCAGATTGAATACCTGCAGGTTTAGCTTTTTTCCCGCGCCTTCAGAAGCGAACAAATATAAATCAGCAACCTCTTCATTTTTTGTTAACCGCACTTCGTTTTGTCTTTCGATAAATACATCACTTGTTCTGGCTGGAGGACTGTCGGCAGCCAACCAAGTAGAGCCGTTCCACACTTCCCAAATCGCAGGATCATCCCAATCCCCTATGCTGTTGGCCGCGATTGCCGTTCTGTATGCATTCAGTTTGGGAGTAATGGTTTGCGCGTGTGATGGAGATATGGACAAAAAGGTGGCCGCGGTGCTCCCCATAGTGGCTAAGAAGCTCCAGATAAAGAACCTGCATAATGAATGGCAATTCCAGTGAGATACCATGTCAAAAAATGCTAAAAGGGCTGAGGAATATAAAAAAATAAGTTTAGCAGCTCAGTTTAATCGGTTGTTTTTCAGCCGAATGCTCTAAACGGTTTTACCTGTGTAGGTGAATTTGCGTTTTTTGTACTTAGATTGAGCCTCAGCGTCAAATGCTGTACAAAGTGGAAATCAGCCCTAAGGGGTAATGTAAATAAACAACGAAAAGTGATGACAACAAGGCAGGCCAATAAAGGAAGACCCTGTGCCCGATGGCTACCGGACAACAAGATTTACCTATAGATTTATTTCACGAGCTTAACCCGGACGGCATTCAAACCTTTCATTCCTTTTTCGGTTTCAAAAGTTACTTTATCACCTTCGGTAACTTCCTCTTCCAATCCATTTGCATGGACAAAAATGCTCTCTTGGGTGTTTTGGTCTTTGATAAAGCCGTAACCTTTGGAGGTGTTGAAAAAAGTTACAGTGCCTTTCCGGAGAAGATCTTCAGGATCAGGAGCCTCTTGTCTGGAGACGCCGATCTGGATATCCTCTGTTTTAATTTCGTTTTTCTTGGTGGGATCTGGAGGTGTAGTGGTAATATTGCCATCAGCGTCTACATAGGCAAGCATATCTTCTATGCCTTTGCCTTTATCTGAATTAGCTCTTCTTTCTTCCTTTTTTTGCTCCTTATCCTGTTTCTTTTTTAGCCTTTTCTTTTCTTTTTCTTTTTTGTTAAACGTTTCTTGTGATTTCCCCATAGATGTGTTTTGGATGGATAATGTTGAAATTGAACTTCCTCGGGAGAGGGTATATACAAATGTAATCATTTATTATGATACTTTTCTTACTTCAGGGGAGAGTTTCGCGAGGAGTAGCCTTTAACAGCCTTTTTCTGCTGATATTATTTTTTCAATAGCTAATCTATTGGCAGTGATTAGTTTGGCTCCCTTCCATTTTCATCCCAGCAAAACTTAAAACTCCCCAAGAGGGAATGGTCCATCTCAGGGAGTTTTCATGAATTGTTATCAAAAAATAAACCTACCAAGGCTTGCTTGTACCCTGTGCCACCCATGGTTTTGACCAGGGGCTATCGGCGCCTAAGTTGCCGGAGAAGGGTGTGGTTTCTAGGTTCTGCAGTGCAGCATTTAAATTTTCAGCGTTATTGCTGTACTCATCATTGCCGTATCTGAAGCGCAATGCTACCCTAGGCTGTTGGGACATGGGACCTGCTTGGAGGGCGGGATAGCCCGTTCTCCTGTAATCCACAAAAGACTCCGCAGCGGCGGTCCAGCTAGCCACCCATTTTTGGGTGATAATCTGTTCCAGCGTATTGTTGAACTTGATATCAGGCTGGGAAATGAAAGTATTGTAGGCATCTCCCTTACCCCATGTATCCAATGAATTTTTAATTGCATTGTTATAGTGGCTTTCTGCATCGCCTACGCCCCAGCCTTTTAACGCTGCTTCAGCCAAAATAAAGCTTACTTCCGCTGCCGAGATAATTCTAGCTTTCAGAATATCTCCCGCCGCACCAGCGGTAGCATAAATTGGTGCAAGCTGAGACACGTGAATATTTTGCGTTCCTTGGCCCGGTGTCAGGTTCCCATTGTATGATTCTGGTACCGCTATACCAGGAGGCAAGCCTACATATAAATCAGTGTTGAAGCTGACCCTATTGGGATTGAAGCGTCGGGTAAATTTCTCATTTCTTCTAGATTCAAACTGATCGAAGGAAACGGGATCTGTAACAGGAACTCCATCAGCTCGAATAAAGCTCTCAAAATCGACGTTTAAGGTTGGATCTGGTACCCATTGAACCCTTACTGAGTCAAACCACACGGTTAGGCGGGGATCATTGGTGGAGGTCAGTTGCTCGATAAAGGTCTGGCTAGCCTGATATCTTTGGAAATCGTTAACTTCTCCTACAACATGCCTCGAAAGCCATACATCATTAGATCCACCAGTGTAATCTAAAGTAGCATCTTGATTGGGCGACTGAATATAAACGCCACTGTTATAAATGCTTTCTATACCGGCTTTTGCTACATCAGGTTTCTTTTCTGAAATTCTCATATAATACCTCAACAGCAATGAGTTGGCAAAGCGTTGCCAATTGTTAGCGTTTCCTCCGTAATAAAGGTCATTCGCAGCATTAAGCCCCTCAGTCGAACCACCGGCAAAGATGTCCGCAGCACGCTTTAGATCTTCAATGATACCAGTATAAATAACCTCTTGACTGTCGAACAACGGGTATTGAAACTCTGTCCCCCCTTGGTTTCCCTTTAGTGCATTGGTGTAGGGTGCATCACCCCACAAATCAGTGATATTACCGAAGATAAAGGACTTCATGGTCAATCCGACGCCCACAAAGAAGGGTTGGCCCAAAGCCTCACCTCTTTGAATCATCAGATCATTGGTGCGAAGCATATCATACCAGTTTGCCCAATCCCGAGGACCCCAGTTGTATTGGTTATGGGCATCATACCAACCGTTTTTTTGCGTATGCTGTACAGCACCTGCCAAGTCATTAAATCCAAGATCCACATAGGTCTGAGCTGCCGGAGCCAATACCGACGGTAACAGCAGGTTGGGATTTGCAGTAGCTGGATCAATTCCGTAGGGATTGATGTTTGCTTCGTTCAGTTTTTCCTCACAGGAGGCAACCACAAAAAGCCCTAGGATGAAAAGCCCGATCTTTTTTATGTTATGTAAATTCTTCATGGTTTAAATTTTAGAGCCTTTACAGATTGAAATTAAGTTTGAAACCGAAAGGTATACTCCAAGGCATTACGTTTTGCCTCTCAATCCCTTGCCTAAATTGGGTAGCGGTGTTGCCTTGTGTTCCACCTCCAGCCCAGAATGCACGCTCTGGATCTATACCAATGTCTGCTTTGGTCCAAAGCATGATATTTCTGGTATAAACAGAGAAGGTAGCATTTCTAAACACGCTGAAGTTGGGGATTCTATAGCCTATGGAGAGTTCTCTGAGCTTAATAAAAGAAGCATCGAAAGTGATCTGTTCGTTGAAGCCCCAAGGATAAGTGTTGGTAATAGGATATTTGTTGGTTTCTGGTCCTCCCAAATGCTCGATATACACATCGTCGCTAAAATCGTCAGGGGTATCAGCGCCTTCTACTTGTATCACCCCGGGCACAAAAGCGCCGTCATGACCGTTAGCATCAATAGGGAAGCCCCCGGTTTCTTGGGTATGCCCACCGACACGGGGGAAATTACCTGCTCGTGGGATGATGTATTTTTCCGGATCAGACTTCAGCAAAGCCACCAACTGATCAGGTGAGTACAAGCCACCGGGAATCAAGTTGTCCAACTGTCTTTGGGATTTCCAATCGGACTCTCCATAGCGGTAGGTAAAGGACATAAACTCACCTCCATGCCGCCAATCAAAGCTGGCATTTAAGACAAACCTTTTGAAGCTTAAGGAAGTCTGCATACCCATGACAAAGTCAGGGTTAAAGTTCCCCACCTTTTTCATATTTTCATCCCCTGATAGCTCGATCCATTCTCCAGCGTTGTCCAAGATTGGCCAACGGTAGTAGGGGGAATTTGGATCTTTTACAGATGCATATCCTCTGCTATACAGGTTGCCGATTTCCTCACCCACAAAAGTGATCGCACCGCCACCATTTTCTTCCCATAGGATCAGCTTTTGCAAGTTGTCGCTCAGCTCCTCAACAGATGTTCTGTTTTTGCTCCAGTTAAGATTGACATCCCAATTCCAGCCATTTCTATTGACAGGAGTGGCCCCTAATGTAAATTCAAAACCACGGCTACGGATCAAACCTGCATTGATCAACCTGCTGCTGTAGCCGGAAGATCTAGGTAAGTTCACCGCAAAAATTTGGTTTCTGTTGTCCAAGGTGTAGTAAGTACCGGTGAACCTCAATCGGTTATTGAACAGATTCAAATCAATACCCCCTTCGATTGAGGTGGCTTCTTCTGGTTTTAGATTGGGGTTCAACAAGCCGGCCGGAACACTGGCAGTATTGAGGGAATTATAAGTACCAGTAGCTAGAGTCGCATCTAAACGATAGGGATCTGTATCGTTACCTACCTGCGCCCAGCCGATTCTTGCTTTCAACATATCTACAGAAGCAGGCAGATTAAAGGTGTAATTTGCCAGCCAGCTCAATGAAGCGGAAGGGTAGAAATAAGATCGGTTGTCGGCCGGTAACGTAGATGACCAATCATTTCTTCCTGTCAAATCCAAGTACAATTGATCTGCAAATCCGAAAGAGGCTAGGGCGTATAAGCTGTAAATTGTCTTCTCGCTGTAGCCACTTCCTACGCTGCGGTTATCCGCGGGAATGTTATTGGTATTGTAAATTCCCGGTACCACTAGGCCATTATTACGGTTGCCGCCTACACCTATAAAATTGCTGGTGCCAAACCGGTGCATGACATTGCCACCAACAGAGGCATTAAAGTCCAATTTGCCCCAGTCGTTCTTGTAAGAGGCAAGGAAGTCAGTGTTAGATTCTTGTGTGAGTAGATCAGTCACATAGTATCCCCCTCTTTCCATTCGGGTGTAGCTAAATGGGATCTTGGTTTCACGGGTCTCGTTGGAGCGGTCCAAGGCATAACGAGCCATCAACGAGAAGTTGTCGGACAATTCATAATTCAATGATAGGTTACCATAGATTCTGTCCCTCACAAAACTGTTTTTGATGCCATAGGCGATGAAGTAAGGGTTGTCTCCAGCGGCAGTTCTTTTTTGCTGGATGTTTTCCAAGCCTTCTACCCAAATATCCTTCATCTCCTCGTAATTGACATACGGCGAGGCATATACCGCTTCCAATGGGTTAGCTCTTCTGTCACCGGTACTTGGGCGGTTATTAGACAGAGAATTGGTGTAGTTGACGTTGGAACTGAAGGTGAGCTTGTCCAAAATTTTGTAGCTCACAGATGTGGCAAGACCGTTTCTATAAAGATCAGAGTCGGGAATCATTCCTTTGTGCAACATATTGGAGTAGGAAACCCTAAAGTTGCCCTTGTCATTGCCTCCATCGATCGCCAGGTTGTTGGTGGAAGTAATACCCATTTGCATGAAGTCCTTCATGGCGTTGGGATAGGACCTCAACTCTGTAGGAATAGGATTGCCATTTTCGTCCAAAGGACTGTTCCACTGCACCGCCTTATTCCCCACGTCCAATTGTGGTCCTCCCCAGTAGGCGGAACCTTCATCAAATGAACCTTCTCTATTTCCGTTTGCGAACTTATAATGAAAATCGAGCAAGCGTGTAGCTTGCTCAAACACGTTACTGGTTGAAAAGGACAGTCCCAGGTTTTTACTTTTTGCACCGCTTTTTGTTGTGATGATTACCACACCGTTGCCGGCTCGCGTACCATAAAGCGCTGCGGCACTGGGACCCTTCAACACACTGATACTTTCAATATCGTCTGGGTTGATATCAGAAATGGCATTGCCATAATCTACTTGGTTACCGTCGCCCCTTTCTTGGATATTGTTGAGGGAGTTAGACATGGGAACACCATCGACCACAAACAAAGGTTGGTTGTCAGTGGTCAAAGATGTGGCACCACGAATGATCACACTCATAGATGAACCTGCACCACTGGTTTGGTTGATGGTAAGACCTGGCACCCTGCCAGCAAGGGAACTGAGCAGGTTTTCTTGGGACACCTGCGTAAGGTCTTCACCCCGCACATTGGCTACATCGTAACCGAGAGATCTTTGTTCTCTTTCAATACCCAATGCGGTGACCACTACCTCGTCAATGGTATCGATGCTTTCCACCATGCTTATATCGATTTCTGTCTTAGAACCTACTGTGATTTCCTGCGTTACAAAGCCGACGTAAGAAAATATCAAAACGGAACTTGTACCAGTGACCTCCAGTGTATATTCGCCATTAAGATTTGTTACGGTACCGTTATTTGTACCTTTCTCCATTACAGTAACGCCAGGCAAACCTGTGCCATCACTTTCTGAAACGACCCGCCCTCTGACCTGTATGGCCAATTCGTCCGAAGTCTTCGCGCCATCGGCGGGATCAGCACCTGCCGGAATAGCAAGGTCATTCGTTGCCTCAGCAATTGACGTCCCTGTCACCAACAAGGCTGCTGTCAACAGTGGGATCATCCACTTAAACCTCATTTTTGTATCACATTTTTTCATAAGAAGGTTTTTTTGTTTTTGTGATTGGGTAAGCAAATTTTAATTAGGAACCATCCGTTCCCTGCCGTGCCAGCTGTTCTAGCTTGCTTCATCTTTATTAATGGGTGTCTTGTTATTTTTTTGTTCTAATGCATGTTCGTTCATCATTCGGTCGAAATGGTTTCTCAAGTACGCTTCATAGATTTCTGTGGTCTCTTCATCATCCATTCCTTCAAGAAAGACGTCGAGCTCTTCTTTAGAAATTCGGTTTTCAATTAACCTTCTGATCAAATCCTCCGTGTTTCTCTTTTTCATAAAATTTCCCTCCACAGTATATACCTAAAGGGGTAAGGAACAGACTACTCCGCACTAAATGATTTTTTGTCTGGAAGCAATAGAAGTCAAAACAATGGCTGTGTGCCGAACAGAATGGCTGGAATTGATGGAATTGCTTATAGCCCAAAAAGCAGTTGTCAAAGTATATTAACTGACGGTTCAACCTAATTCTTAATAATGACAAAATACTGCGGGTCTGCTCTGACGCTTTGTACTATATGCCTGTTGCTGTCTTGTGCTTCGCCAAAGGAAGACTTATCGGTGAAGGATGTGATGGACAGCGTAGTCTCACGCTTCTACCGTGATTTTGCCAAGTACCAACTGGACACCATCAGTCATCAATTTATCCTGCAGTACCTTTCCGAAGAGGAAAAGGAGGTATTGGCTACACAATATTGGATTTTTGATGTCAATATCCCTGTCACCGTCTCGATAATGCGCGACACCGCCCAACAAGTCATACCATTTTGGATAGTAGAAGCGGGCTTTCAAAGGACAGACCTCATGGTGAGAAACTCCCTCTCTACCTATGAGGTGTGGCAAAAGGATTTCGATAGCGGCCGAATCGGGCTAGGTATTAACGGCTTTGACAAACACCGACCCGTTTACTTCATTAGTGTCGGTCCGCAACAGCCAGAGGCTGATTTGAAGATTAATCCAATTTTTCCCAGCCACCAGCATTTTGAAGCGATGGAGCAAGGCGCCTTCACCTACCACGACTGGGATGGGCTAAAGCTTACTGAAGTGCCTGATGAGCTGGAGGGTCAAATTCTTTTTACCACTATCCGTGGGCGAGCGCGGGAAGCTCATCTTCTTGATGCTTTTCGAGAGACAGCTTTTCCCTCATCCGAAATGCCAGACCAGGTTCTGTTAACTTGGAGCGATGATCCAAGAACCACGATGGACATACAATGGCGGACTGCGCCTTCCTTCGAGGAAGGTATCGTCGAATATTGGGCAGCGAATACAACAGATACCTTACGATTAACTGTGGAAGCTGCTGTAATGGAGGATCGCTTGCTTCAAAATGATCGCTACATCCATCGGTTTACTGCCAAACTCAAGGATCTTCAGCCGGGAACAACCTACCAATATCGTATCGGAAGTGGTGACTGCCAATTCTCCGACCGTTACGCATTCAGCACCAGCGCGGCAGAGGAAAGACCTTTTTCTTTCCTATGGACAGGGGATGTACATAACTCCGATATTTGGGGCAGCATGATACAAAAGGCCTATCATAGACATTCCAACTCCGCCTTCTACATTGCAGCGGGAGATCTTGTGAATACGGGCCTTCATCGTGATGACTGGGATAAGCTTATGGCCTATCCCGGTGATGTCTTTGCTAAAATACCCTTTATGGCCGTACCCGGCAATCATGACAGTCAAGATGGCTTAGGGGCATGGATGTATCAGGAGATGTTCAGCTATCCAGACAATGGGCCAAGCCAAGAGATGTCTGAGCTGACTTATGCGTTCAGCTATCAGAACGCGCTGTTTTTAATGATTGATGTTACTTTACCCATCGAGGAACAAACAGTTTGGATAGAACAACAACTTAGCCAGTCGCAGGAAGATTGGAAGTTTGCCGTCTTTCATTTCCCTCCGTATAATGCCATAGAACTTTATCAGGATATCATAGATGAATGGGGACCACTATTTGATAAATTCCATGTGGATATGGTAATGAGTGGGCATTTTCATTATTATCTGCGGACAAAGCCCATTAACGAAGGAGAGGTGGTGAAGACGCCAGCCGAGGGAACCATTTACCTGATGTCAGTAGGGACAACGGGTAAAAACAAAGATGCTGCACCTGAGCCCTATGCGGAAGTCCAGATTGGTGCGGATCATTTATATCAACATGTAGAAATCGATGGCCTTAAGCTCCGGTATACCAGTTATGGTGCTGATGGAGAGGTAAAAGATCGTTTTGAAATCCAAAAAAATAAGGAACATAACACTCCATAAATAGACACTTTTTAAATTGCTGACCACACCTCTAAAACAAAAAGTTATTGGAGGAACCGGCATTTTTGTAGTTTCATTTTGTTTATTATATGCCTGGCGGCTATTCCTGCCTCTGGCAAAATTCTCAAGTTTTGCGCTGCTTGCCGGGGCTTATTTTGTAGTTTAGCCTTAAATTTAAATACCTTAATCCAGTCATTTCATGTACATCATTTTTGACACCGAAACCACGGGTCTTCCTAGAAATTATGATGCTCCCATAACGGACCTTGACAACTGGCCCCGGCTGGTACAGTTGGCATGGCAGCTTCATGATGAGAGGGGGAAACTTCTTTCGAACCAAAGTTTTATTGTCAAACCTGAAGGCTTCACCATTCCTTACAACGCGGAGAAAGTCCACGGAATTTCTACCGACAGGGCATTGAAAGAGGGGCACGATCTTTTAAAGGTGCTTCAAGCCTTTGAACAGGATGTTACCAAAGCCCACTATTTAGTCGGTCATAATATTGATTTTGACATTAAGGTAACGGGAGCGGAGTTCCTTCGAAAACAGGAGCCTACCCATTTGTTGGAAAAAAACTCACTTGACACCAAGGATATTTCCACCGACTTCTGTGCTATTTCCGGGGGTAAAGGGGGCAAATTTAAGTGGCCAACGCTCACCGAACTGCATCATAAGCTTTTTGGTATAGGCTTCGAAGATGCCCACGATGCAGCGTATGACGTTGCAGCTACGGCTAAGTGTTTCTTTGGCTTGATCAAGCACAAGGTACTCGCGCCGGAGCCAGGGGTGAACCCCGAGGAAGTACAGTATGAAGCACCCAAATTGGATGCAGCCAACTTTGTGCATGTAAAGGACACCCAAAAGGCAGCCGCCAGGGAGGTTATACAGCAGGCCAAAGGTGCCGATATCGCCGATATGGCTGGGATCCCATTCTCCCATCTGCATGTCCATACCCAATATTCGATATTACAGGCTACCTCCGAAGTTCCGGCTTTAATCAAACGGGCCAAGGAATTAAATATGCCTGCCATAGCCCTGACAGACCACGGCAACATGATGGCGGCATTTAATTTCGTTAAGGAAGCCATTGCCAATGACATCAAACCTATAGTAGGCTGTGAATTTAATGTCTGCCAAGACAGAAAAAACAAGTCTCGGAAAGATGATGGCTACCAAACCGTCCTTCTAGCCAAAAACAAGAATGGCTATCATAATCTAGCCAAGCTTGCTTCTCTGGCAAACATTGAGGGATTTTATTACGTGCCGCGTATTGATAAGGAAATCTTGGTCCAATATAAATCGGATCTTATCGTCACCACAGGAGGGCTTTGGGGAGAGATACCCTTTTTGATCCTCAACGTGGGTGAAACACAAGCTGAAGAAGCATTTATATGGTGGAAAGAGCAATTTGGCGATGACTTTTATGTGGAGCTGAATCGTCATGGCATTCCCGAAGAGGAGAAAGTGAATGAAGTGCTCCTCCGTTTTGCGCAGAAGTACAGTGTCAAATACTTCGCGGCCAACAATACCTACTATAATGAAAAGAAGGATGCCAAAGCCCATGACATTCTTTTGTGTGTCAAGGATGGTGAGAAGATCCAAGGACCTGATGCCAAGCCAAAACGGTACGTAGGCAAGCTCGGTCGCGAATACAGGTTTGGCTTCCCTAACGAAGAATTTTATCTGAAGAGTCCAGATGAAATGAAAAAGCTTTTTCATGATCTCCCAGAAGCCATTGAGGTGACCAATGAGATCGTGGATAAAGTAGAAGTTTATAAACTCACGAGGGATGTACTTCTGCCGAAGTTTAACATTCCGGCTGAATTTGTGGATAGTCGGGATGAAGAAGACGGAGGAAAACGAGGGGAAAATGCCTACCTCCGCTACCTGACCTATGAAGGAGCAAAGCAGCGATATGGTGAATTGACCGACGAAATCAAGGAGCGTCTGGATTTTGAACTGGCTACCATCGAAAGGACTGGGTATCCGGGATATTTCTTGATTGTGCAGGATTTTACCTCTGCAGCACGTAAAATGGGCGTCGCAGTAGGTCCTGGCAGGGGATCGGCAGCGGGTTCGGCAGTCGCATATTGCGTACGCATTACTGATATCGATCCCATCAAGTATGACCTCCTGTTCGAAAGGTTTCTTAATCCTGATCGGGTGTCTCTACCTGATATTGATATTGACTTTGATGATCGGGGTCGACAGAAGGTAATTGACTATGTGATCAATAAGTACGGCGCCAACCAAGTAGCACAGATCATCACTTATGGTACCATGGCAGCCAAATCAGCCATTCGCGATACTGCCAGGGCATTAAACTTACCTTTATCGGAAGCGGATAGACTGGCTAAGCTCGTGCCGGACATCAAGCTGAAAGCATTGTTTGGCTTGGCTAATGACCGTTCTAAGCTTTCCGAGAAGCTAAAGAACAATTCCGAAAATGTGGAGAAGGCAAGTGAGCTGATCCGTATCTCTAAAGGGAGTGACGATCTCGCCAAAACCATCAATCAGGCACAGGTACTTGAAGGATCGGTAAGAAATACCGGTATCCATGCCTGTGGGGTGATCATTACACCTTCAGATATCACCAACTTTGTGCCGGTCGCGTTGGCCAAAGATTCCGATATGTACTGCACCCAATTTGATAATGCGGTAGTGGAGTCGGCTGGTCTATTGAAGATGGACTTCTTGGGGCTTAAAACACTCACCTTGATAAAGGATGCGGTCAACATTGTCAAGGAACGGCATGGGATTGAACTTAATCCGGAGGAGTTTCCAATTGACGATGAGAAGACTTATGAGCTCTTCCAAAGGGGAGAAACTGTAGGTATCTTCCAGTACGAATCTGCTGGTATGCAGAAATATATGCGCGAATTAAAGCCAACGGTCTTTGCTGATCTTATCGCAATGAACGCACTGTATAGACCAGGGCCTCTGGAGTATATCCCCAGCTTTATCCGTAGGAAGCATGGTTTGGAGCCGATCACTTATGATTTGCCTGAGATGGAAAGCCAGCTCAAAGAGACCTATGGGATCACTGTTTATCAGGAACAGGTGATGCTGCTTTCCCAGCAGCTCGCAGGCTTCACTAAAGGTGAGGCAGACGTCTTGCGTAAGGCTATGGGTAAGAAGCAAAAGGACGTTCTTGATAAAATGAAGCCTAAATTTGTCGATCAGGCTGCCGCCAAGGGACATGATAAGGCTAAATTGGAGAAAATATGGAAAGACTGGGAAGCATTTGCTTCTTATGCTTTTAACAAATCCCATTCTACCTGTTATGCATGGATTGCCTACCAAACTGCCTACCTCAAGGCACATTTCCCAGCGGAATACATGGCATCGGTGCTGAGCAACAACATGAATGATATTGCGCAGGTCACCTTCTTTATGGAGGAATGTAAGCGTATGGGCGTGGAGGTGTTGGGACCTGATGTGAATGAATCCAAAGAAGGATTTACAGTAAACAAAGAGGGGCAAGTAAGATTCGGATTGGCGGCCATCAAAGGAGCAGGAAATGCCGCAGTACAGGTAATTATCTCAGAGCGGGAAAAAGGTGGGGAATACAAAGACATTTTTGATTTCACGAAAAGGGTCACTCGGGCGGTTAACAAAAAGACCTTGGAAGCCCTCGCTATGGCCGGCAGCTTTGATTGCTTTAAGGAGCACCACCGCCGGCAGTATCTTGAAGCGCCAGAAGGTGATTTGAATTTATTGGAGAAGGCCGTGAAATATGCACAGAAAGTCGTAGCTGAATCGGAAAGTGCACAAGTCTCTCTGTTTGGTGGAGGATCTGGCATGGAAATACCGCTTCCAACTGTGCCTACCATGGAGCCTTTCAGTCAGTTGCAGCAGCTCAACATTGAAAAGGAGGTGGTGGGTCTATACATCTCAGGCCATCCGCTGGACCAGTTCAAGGTAGAATTTGAAGCCTTTACCAATACACCTCTGCCTGACTTTGCAAATGTGGAGGCCCTGCGTGCCAAAGGAGATAATATTAAGGCTGCGGGCATTGTTACTTCTTTTGCTCACCGTACCACAAAAACCGGTAAGCCTTTCGGTACTTTAACCCTGGAGGACTACCATGGAGCGCACACCTTTTTCATTTTTGGAGAAGATTATGTAAGGTTCAAAGAATATTTCATGACCGGTTGGTTCCTCTATATCACCGGATCCGTACATCCTAATAAATGGAAGGAAGGAGAATTTGAGTTTAAGATCAACAACATCATGTTGTTAAGTGAAGTCCGTTCCAAGATGGTCAAAGGTCTCCGCATCCATATCGATTTGGATGATTTGACCCTCTCTCTGATGGAACGGCTAGAGTCAATAACCCAAAAATATAAAGGGGAAGCAAAACTTTATATTAATGTCTTAGACAAAAAAGAAAACATCACTTTAGAACTCATGTCCACCAAATACAATATTGATCCCTCCAACGAGATGATCAAGGAGCTACAGGCTTTGCCCGAGGTAAGTTATCAAATATCCTGATGGACATTTGCTTAGCGAAAGGTAGGTGAGTAGGAGCTGGTTAAAAAAGAAAAAAGTAAAGGAACTAAATACCATGGTTTCGGCTTATAATTACACTTTCAGAAATAACTAAATTTATTATATAATGGCAAAAGCAATCGAAATTACTGACGCAAACTTTGACGAAATCGTTAAATCGGATAAACCGCTATTGGTAGATTTTTGGGCTGAATGGTGCGGCCCATGTAAAATGATTGGCCCTATCGTGGAAGAGATTGCCGGTGAGTATGACGGAAAAGCTGTTGTAGGAAAAGTTGATGTTGACTCCAATCCTGCCGTAGCCGCTAAGTTTGGCATCAGAAGTATTCCAACCTTACTCTTTTTCAAGGATGGAGAAATTGTAGACAAGCAAGTAGGCGCAGTTCCTAAGGCTGTTCTAGCGCAAAAATTGGATGCACAGCTGTAATCGTAGGATTTCAGAAACACAAAAGCCAAGGTATGATGTTCCTTGGCTTTTGCGCTTTATAGCCCTGTATTCTGAAGTGCTGCGTCAAATCAACGGTGGTTCGGGATTGTCTTTTTGTACTTTTTCGTAAAAATGAAGATCTGACACACCTCCGGAGACGATAAACTTCATGACCTCAGTACTGTTAACATTCTTAAGCACCCTGACGTTTTCACGGGGTACCAAATAGGAATTGCCGCTAAAGTTGTAAGAATGGGGGAAATAGACGGCAACCAATCCCGGTTCTTCCAGTACGCTTAGGTCATCTTGCGTCATAAATCCCAGCCTAAACATATTTTCAGATAGCTTGACAATGATTGGGGTATTAAACTTCTTTTTGTCCCCGACAAAGGCAGACATCAAATCCTTGATGCTGGTATAGATGATGTTAACCAAGGGGATTTTAACCAGCCATGCTTCCAGCATCTCATAAAGGGGCTGGGTAATCAACATGCTGGCCGTGTAACCAATAAAGGTGATAAACCCAAAGACAATCACGATACCCAAGCCGGGTACAGGCAGGGGAATCAAACTATCCAGAAATTGAACGATAAGAATAAGGATGTAAATCGTGATGGCAAGAGGGGCAACAAAGAGCAGCCCACGCAAAAAGTAGTTGATGATATTTTTGTAATTCAGGGACATGGTAGCGTTGGTTGTTGAATGGATAAATATAAAAAAACCTTGTCTGGGGAGACAAGGTTTTCCTTTAACTTATCATATACGAAAGGCAATTACAACTCGATGCCCATAAAGCTCATGAAGGCAATGCCCATCAAGCCGGTGATCAGCATGGTAATACCCAAACCTTTAAGTCCATCCGGTACGTTGGAGTATTTCAACTTTTCGCGGATAGCCGCCAATGCAACAATAGCGAGCAACCATCCGATTCCTGAAGACACGCC
>DATGQZ010000029.1:0-38267 GCA_035303945.1 Cyclobacteriaceae bacterium | reverse complement strand
GCTTCGAAAATGGTCATTCTATCCTGTAAGACCACAAATTTACCAGGCCTTCTAAATTCCCCTAAGGCGCTATAGCGGATGCCGCCAAGTTTCACTCTCAAAAAATAGTCGTTACTAATAAAGTACTTTTCAAGTTCTGCGGCTATCGTTTCTTTAGCTTCCTGTAGGGTTTGGTTTCTTAAGTTCACCTTTCCCACCAAGGGAAGATCGATAAAACCTTCTTTATCCAAGGAAAATCCAGTCATATAATAAATGTCGCCACCGGTAGCGGTGACCCCTTGGCTGATGTTGGTATTTCCCTTAGGTTGAATATTAAAAAGTGAATTCATTCTCTCATCCGAGGTCTGTATCTGTACGTCCACAATATCGTTGTATTGCAGGCGGTATTCGGCAAAGGCATAATGGATAAGAGAATCTTCAGGTATGGGATCTTTGCCTTCGAGGTTTTGCAAATATACTATCTTTTCGTTGGACACACAGCTGCTAGCTAACGCCGCCAGCAGGCAAACAATAAGGATGTTATACTTCATTTTGGGGGTTTACATAGTCATCGAAAGTACAAAAGTAGGATTTACAATCCATACATAGATAATAAAATTGATTATTCTATTTAATTTATGGCTTTTATCGACCGAAATGCCAGCTAGGAACAATAAGATGTACGACGATGGGTCTGTTGTTGAATTCTTGGAACAAAGCTAAGATTATGCCAATAATATTATTTTCGTGGCAACAATATACATCATGCCACATTTCTTCTGGCCGAGCACAGACTTTAGTTTATTTTCTTTTAATTTGCGTCGGCATTCTCCTGGTGTTGAGGAATTGCTGTGTAGACACGAGTTGCGTAAGTTGTAAAGTAAGATTGTTAACTAAAAATCCATTAATATATGAAGATAACCGTAGTCGGTACCGGTTATGTCGGTTTGGTTTCAGGTGCCTGTTTCTCTGATGTAGGCATTGAAGTGGTCTGCGTCGATGTAGACCAGAAGAAAATTGAAAATTTAAAAAACGGCATTATGCCGATTTACGAACCTGGTCTGGAGGAGATCGTGGTGAGGAATTATCAAAGCGGCCGCCTGCAGTTTTCTACCCATCTTGCTGAAGCCATTAAAGGTTCTGAAGTAGCTTTCATCGCCGTAGGAACCCCCCCCGGCGAAGATGGGTCTGCGGATCTTAAATATGTATTGGCCGTAGCTGATGAAATTGGCCGTTCCATGACTGACTTCATTGTTGTGGCGACCAAAAGCACTGTTCCCGTCGGTACTGGTAAGAAGGTGCAGGCAGCCATTCAGGCTGCACTGGATGCCAGAGGCAGCGATCTTACATTCGCCGTTGCATCCAATCCCGAATTCCTTAAAGAAGGTGCCGCTGTAGAAGATTTCTTACGGCCTGACAGAATTGTCATCGGGGTGGAGAATGAAAGAGCTGAACAAATCATGAGGAGGCTTTATAAGCCTTTCCAACTCAGTGGCGATAGAATGATCTACATGGACATTCCCTCTGCGGAAATGACCAAGTATGCAGCTAATTCCATGCTGGCTACCAAGATTAGCTTCATGAATGATATTGCCAACCTTTGCGAATTAGTCGGAGCCAATGCCAATATGGTAAGAAAAGGTATAGGGACTGATTCCAGAATCGGTACTAAGTTCATATATCCCGGAATTGGCTATGGAGGCTCATGTTTCCCTAAAGACGTAAAGGCAATCATCCGAACTGCTAATGAATATGGGTACAAGCTAAGAGTGTTGCAATCCGTAGAGGATGTCAACGAAGCTCAAAAGGAGGTATTGTATAAAAAGGTAAGACAGCATTTCGGAGAGGACCTAAGTGGTAAAACTTTTGCAATTTGGGGATTAAGTTTTAAGCCCAACACGGATGACATGAGAGAGGCACCATCTATTGTCATTATCGATCAGCTACTTGCCGCTGGGGCGCAGGTGAAGGCTTATGATCCTATTGCCATGAAGGAGGCCAAAGAACATTATATCGGGGATAAGATTACCTACTGCGAAAACGCTTATGAAGCCTGCGTGGATGCTGATGCCTTGTTGCTGGTGACCGAATGGTCGGAGTTCCGCATTCCAAGCTGGAATGTCCTGAGCAAGCTGCTTAAAAATAAGGTCGTATTTGATGGTAGAAACATCTATGACCCAGTCTATTTGAAGGAGTTGGGCTTTACCCATTACGGCATAGGCATGTAGTTTTCTTTGAGGGATAGTTTTCTTCCCAAGATTGATCTTGGATAGCTTGTCTAAAATGTGCTAATTGCCTTAGCTATGCCGGACAACATCTATCCCCCGAAATTTAAAATAAAACAAAAGGACAGGCTGAAGGTGGTGAACCAGCGGCCTGTCCTCATCTGGTTTACTGGTTTATCAGGTTCAGGTAAATCTACTTTGGCTAACGGAACCGAAGTAGCTTTGCATAAGTTAGGCTTCAAAACCTACCTACTCGATGGGGATAATATACGTTGTGGGTTGAACAGCGACCTGAGGTTTTCTCACGAAGACCGGGTCGAAAATATACGACGTATAGCCGAAGTGAGCAAATTGATGATGGATGCCGGGTTGATTGTTATTGCCGCATTTATCACTCCTTTTGAGAAGGATCGGCAAATGATCCAAAACCTGATTGGGGAGGAGCAGTATTTGGAAGTGTATGTAGACTGTCCTTTAGAAATCTGTGAGCAGCGGGATGTCAAAGGATTATATGTAAAAGCAAGAAAAGGTCTTATCGCAAACTTTACAGGAATCAATTCACCCTATGAAGTGCCGTTGAAACCTTTTTTGAGGATCAAAAGCAATGAAGAGAAAACCGCGGACTCCGTGGCGAAGATTGTAAGATCCTTGGAGAGTAAAATAAAATTTTAAAATGGGAAAATATTATTTATCACATTTAAAGGAACTAGAGGCGGAAGCAATTTTCGTCATTCGGGAAGTGGTAGCCCAATTTGAGCGCCCAGCCCTTCTTTTTTCGGGAGGAAAGGACAGCATCATCTTATCGCACTTAGCCAAAAAGGCTTTTTATCCTTCCAAAATACCTTTTCCACTGATCCATATCGATACGGGGCATAACTTTCCTGAAACCATTGCATTTAGGGACCAGCTGGTTCAACAATTAGGTGTGCAACTGATAGTGGGCTCTGTTCAGGAAAGCATTGATACAGGGCGTGTCAGGGAGGAAACGGGTATCAATGCCAGCCGAAACGCGCTGCAGACAGTAACCCTGCTGGACACTTTGGAAAAACATAAAATCGATGCCGCTATGGGAGGTGCCCGTAGGGATGAGGAGAAGGCCCGTGCCAAAGAGCGTTTTTTCTCCCATAGAGATGAGTTCGGTCAATGGGATCCTAAAAATCAAAGACCAGAGCTTTGGAATCTGTTTAACGGGAAAAAGCACATCGGGGAACATTTCCGTGTATTCCCCATTTCCAACTGGACAGAGATGGATGTATGGCAATATATTAAGGCTGAAAATATTGCGCTCCCTTCTTTGTATTTTTCTCACGAACGGGATTGTATTGTAAGGGACGGGGTGATATTGGCCTATTCCGAATATCTTCAGCTAAGGCCGGATGAAGAAGTTACCCGCAAAATTGTCCGCTACAGAACCTGCGGTGATATGCCTATAACAGGTGCTGTGGAATCATACGCTGACGATCTGGACAAAATCATTGCAGAGGTGGCCACGACAAGAACAACAGAAAGAGGTTCCCGCGCAGATGATAAGAGAGGCGAAACTGCTATGGAGGACAGGAAAAAGAGCGGGTATTTTTAATATCAGGAAAGCAGGAAAACAAGATAGCAAACATTAACCAACAGCCGTTCGAGATCCGAACGATATGGCTGAACGTCGCAAGTGTCTGATCTGCTAAACGTTTGGCCATAACTAATCATTACAAGAGATATGCAGCTTCAAGAAAACAACCAATTGCTCCGCTTTACTACTGCCGGCAGTGTAGACGATGGGAAAAGTACCCTGATCGGACGATTGTTATATGATTCCAAATCCATATTTGAAGATCAAATCGAAGCAGTAAAGCTTTCCAGCGAAAAGAAAGGCTTTGATTATGTAGACCTTTCCCTATTGACAGATGGGCTCAGGTCGGAAAGGGAGCAGGGGATAACCATCGATGTGGCCTACCGCTATTTTTCCACACCGGTACGCAAGTTCATTATTGCTGATACGCCAGGACATATCCAATACACCCGTAACATGGTAACGGGTGCTTCTACAGCCAACCTTGCGATCATCTTGGTGGATGCTCGTAAGGGACTGCTAGAGCAGACTTACCGACATTCTTTTATAGCTTCTCTCCTTAAAATTCCTCATGTCGTTGTCTGTGTCAACAAAATGGATTTGGTAGACTACAGTGAAGAGGTATTTAACCAAATTGTAGAGGAGTATAAAAGCTTCTCGAGCAAACTTGAGATTAAAGACATACAATTTGTTCCTATCAGTGCGCTTAAAGGCGATAACGTCGTAGAGCGTTCTACAAACATGGATTGGTATGGTGGCTCTACATTACTTTATTTACTGGAAAATGTGCACATCGCAAGTGACCTAAATCATATTGACTGCAGGTTTCCGGTTCAAATGGTAATCCGGCCCCATACGCTGGAGCATCAGGATTTCCGAGGCTATGCTGGTAGGATCAATGGAGGGGTGTTTAAACCAGGTGATAAAGTCAAGGTGCTTCCTTCAGGCTTTGAAAGTAGAATCAAAGGGATCGAATTGGACGGCCAACCCATAGAAGAGGCTTTCTCTCCCATGTCAGTGGTTATGACTTTGGAAGATGAAATTGACATTAGCCGAGGTGACATGATTGTGCGCCCTAATAATGTGCCACAAGTCGGACAAGATATTGATCTGATGATTTGTTGGATGACCCAATCCAAACTTCGGACTAGAGACAAGTTTTTGATTAAACACACCACCAATGAGTGCCAGGCGATGGTCAAGCAATTACATTACCGTGTGAATGTTAATACACTGCACCGGGAAGAGGATGTTGAGGAAATTGGGCTGAACGAAATTGCTAGGATCAGTATTCGCACAGCAAGTCCGTTGTTTTACGATTCATACAGCAAAAACAGACAAACTGGATCAGTTATTTTTATAGATCCAAACACTTATGAAACAGTAGGGGCAGGTATGATCATTTAAGATCAAATTAATCTGTAATAAAGCAGGCTGGAATGATTGCTCTCCTCAGCTCCAGCCGGCTTTTTTTTATTTTTCTATATGAGACTAAATCAGTAGGCGGCTTGGTAATTTATCAGGATATTCGCCTGTGTCCATTCGCCCTCCCTAACTTCAAAAGGATTGATGTAGCTGTCTAGGTCAAAGATGTTGGCAAAGTACCCGTCCTCTTCTACTGTAAAAATAGAATATTTGCCTGGAGGAAGGGATACCGAAAAATTACCGGATTCATCTGTTTCTATTTCAGCTACCAGAGCCGTTTCAATATCGCCAAATAATCCGTCTCCTAAGCGTGCCTGATTTATATGCGTTAATTCATGAATCCTGACGGTCCTTTGCAACCCTACTTTACCGAGACGAGAAGCGGCCTTGCCATCGTCGGTGATTTGTGGCATTTGGTTCCCTTCTAGCCAAAAGACCTGCCCCTGAATGCCTTGCCCCTCTTTTTTGGAAGTTTTACAGCTGAAGGAGCAAGCCAAAATAAGGAGCAAGCATATTAATCTGGTACTTTTCATTGTGATTTTATTAATTGGTACTGCTTTGGGTGTTACACTAACAAGAAGAAAAGTAGCGCCACCGTCAGCGCGATGGTCATCCGCTGAGCTTTACTTTTAGCCTCATGTCTTAATTTTCTTTTTCGCAATACCAAGACAGCTATTCCCAATGCAAATAGTTGTACCCCAATTCCTATGCCAGTGAGCAGGTTGATGTTGTTCCAATCCCAAAATGGGAAAGACCGGTTAATCAGTGGTAACATGCAAAACAGGATACCTGTAATACCGAAAATAAAGCAACGTTGGAGTAACCTGTCTTCATCTTGCTCCATCCAGCTCATAAGCAGTTGTTTTAGTGTTTAATTAATTCTAGATAAGGAGTTACTTGGGGTTTCAGTGAGGCTACACGCAATAGCAGGTTAAGGATTAGGCTTGTCTTTTCAGATGCTTATCTTTTCTGGCTTCAAAATATATGGCCAGTGCATCAGCAGAAAGGGCGTTTAAGGTCATATCTCTTGTCAATCCACCTTTTCTGGCGACAATAACACCATACCTCATATCCGCATAAGCTTCCTTTTCATGGGCATCTGGATTGATCGATAAACGAACTCCTTTATCCAGCGCATACCGTATCCATCTCCAGTCCAGATCAAGCCTCCATGGATTGGCATTAACTTCTATAACCACCTCATTGGCCGCGCAGGCATCAATGACCGTTTGATGGTCTAGGGGATAACCTTCCCTACGAAGGAGAAGACGGCCGGTAGGGTGTCCCAAAATGGTGGTAAATGGATTTTCAATTGCTTTTACAAGACGGGCTGTAGCCCTTTGCCGGGTCATACTCAGGGCGCTGTGGATCGATGCCACTACAAAATCAAAGGTTGCTAATACCTCATCTGGATAGTCCAAACTGCCATCCACTAAAATATCGCTTTCAATGCCGCTGAATATCCTGAAAGGGGCCAATTCTTCATTGAGAAGTTTTATTTCCCTTTGCTGTTCCTCAACCCTTTCGATGTCTAGTCCACCTGCATAAAATGCCGATCGACTGTGATCTGCAATTCCAAGATATTCATATCCCAAGGATTGACAGTAGGTGGCCATTTCCCGGAGCGTATGTTTTCCATCACTGTAGGTGGAGTGATTATGCAAACTCCCCCGGAGATCTTCCATCTCGAGCAATACCGGCAGCTTACCTTCCTTTGCGAGGGATATTTCGAAATATCCTTCTCTGAGCTCTGGAGCTATGTACCCTAGACCAGCTTCTTGATAAGCTTGTAGCTCAGAGTCAAAAGATTTTGATCTGAAAAAGCTAGCTAAGGACTCTTCAGATACTTGAGAAAGCAGATGGCCTCTACTAGCAGTGCGGAGCAAGCTGTTTTGGACAAATTCTGCAGGAGAAGAAAAATGAATGTGTATGGGAAGGTTCAACTCCTTCATCTCGCCTCGCCATTTGAAGGGGCTAGAGGATTTCAGATCCTGGATCAGTGCCGGAATGCTGTTGACCAAGTCAAACTTTGCTTTTCCGTCTGACGTTTCGACGACGAGGTCAATCTGTTCCAGGATTTCAAGCCTCCGCGCATACTCACCCGTTATAGCTACTTTGCCTACACCAAATTGCTGCTCCAAGTCCTGTTGCAAAGCCTCCACCATCGGTTCCAAATCAGCATACAGCCACTTGCTTCGGTTGGCTTCCTGAAATTCCATGGCGTTAATAATGCTCTGTTGGGTCTTTTCTCCAAAGCCGCTAAGCTTGGCTACCTGACCAGATTGGCAGGCTTCCATCAGTTCGTGAGTGGAAGTAATGTTGAGTTGTTTCCAGAGAACCTTTATCTTTTTGGGCCCGAGCCCCTTTATCTGCAAGACCTCCAACAGACCTTGAGGTGTTTTGGCCAATAGTTCATCCAATACCGGAGCAGTTCCGGTTTCGTGGAGAGCAACAATGACCTCGGCCATGCTTTTTCCAATACCTTTGATTTCCTGCAGTTCTTCTCTGCTCAATCCGTCTAGGCTTATTCCTCCCTGATCAATGGTATAGATGGCAGATTGGTAACTCCTTATCTTGAAGGGGTTTTCCTCATGTAGCTCCATCAGTTGAATGATCAGCTTAAGCTTTCTGGTTATGCTTTTATTGTCCAAGGCAAGTAGTAACTGGTTCATGACAAATGTCCACAATATTGTTTTAAAATAAAATCCTAAGGTGTATCTTATGGAAGATTAGCTTATAAAAAAGGCACCTATGAAAAGCTTTGTTATGGTTCTGATAATTGCTTTGGGAGGGTATTTTCACGCTTTCGGACAGGTGCAATTTGTCCAAAGGTTGGAAGTAAACACCCAATGGGAAGACGATGACTACATCATCCTGAATAAGGAAGATGGTGTGGTGGGCTTTAGAATGGTGTCAGAAGCTGGTTTTAGCAGAGACAGGAAACTGGAATATTTCAGCTCCGACCGACAGCTTCAGATGAAAGCGTTGCGGCAGCTTCCCGTCAAGGCCTTCTATAATCTGCTGGGCTTTGATCTTGATGACGATTGGTTGTACGTGCTTTTCCAAAGAGGAGAAACCTACAGTGGGGAAAAGTATATGGTAAGTATCAATTTGGGGACGAATGAAGTAGTGGAATCGACGCTCAATGCCATTTTAGAAATGGACATGCAGGAATTTTTTGTATTGGACGGGAAGGCCATTTTTATGGGAAAAACAGATTATCGACCTGCCATTCAAGTGTTTAACACGGCTAATCAGCACCTGACTACTATTCAGGGAATTTACGAAAAGGATCTTCAAATCATCCAGATGAGGAAAGCCCCTGAGTACAATGGATTTGATGTCCTCATGAGTAGGAGGGACAGATTTCGAAATAAGCATATCCTGCTTTCCAGCTATGATCTGGAGGGGAACAAACTTCGGGAAGTGAAAATAGATCAACTTGCCGATCCGGATGCGGAAATTGGAGATGGTTTGCTGACCCACTCCTATGGCTATAACCAAGCGCTGATCGGTCCTTACAGTCTGAGAAAAAAAAATGTATACCAAGGGTTGTATTTTGCTCAGATCAATGAATTTGGAGAGTACAACAGTCATCTTTTCACCTTGCGGGACTTTCCTAACTTTTACAATTACCTGCCGGAGAAGCCCCGTAATAGACGTTTGAAGTCTTTGGCAAAAGCTTGGGAGAAGGGGAGGGAGCCAGCCATCAGCAATACTCTCGCCACGCGCGAGGTAATTTCCCAAGGGGGGGTGTATTTGATCTACAACGATCACTTTGTCTCATCCTCCCGCCGCTACTATCCGAGGGATGGGATGTACATCAATAACTTTTACCGTATGAGCCCCATGATGGGCAGCTGGGGGAACTACTATAGTCCGCTTTGGTCCAATCCCTATCTCCGGCCTGGACAAGTAGCCAATGATTATAAATTCCTTTCGGCTCAAATGGTCCTGCTGGAGGAAAATGGGAGCGTATTGTGGGAAAATTCTTTGTCCCTTGATAACCAGAGCCGCACGAATCCCGGCAAATTTGGCGAATTGGCCTTCGATGGACAGAATCTTTACTTCATGTATTTGGATGAAAAAGAACTGAAGCTGAGCCATTTTCGCGACGGAGAATTGCTGATGGAAAACGAAACGTTTGAGATTCAATTGATCAATGAGCAGGAAAGGATCAATGAAACCCAAGAACGGAGCCTCAATTTGATGTGGTGGTATGATAACTATTACCTGCTATCCGGCAAGCAAAAAATCCGTTATATCCAAGAGGATGGGAAACAGGGTAATAGAGATGTATATTTCTTTACGAAGATCAAGGTGGGGGATTAAATGGAAACATCACTAAGCAGGTTTAAAATTCTTTATATATTTGTTCCAAATTCTCGCCATGCAGAAACGACTTGTCTTAGACCATAATCAGATTTCCATAACACTAAGCCGGTTTTGCCACCAGTTGATCGAAAACCATGATGATTTCAGCAACACCGTCTTGCTGGGATTACAGCCTCGCGGAGCCCTTGTGTTAGATAAAATCGTGGAAAGGCTGTATGAGATTAGCAACATAAAGGTTCCTTTTGGTTATTTGGATGCCACCTTCCATAGAGATGATTTTAGAAGGAGAAACCTTCCGCTGAGGGCCAATGAAACCAAGATTGACTTTTTGATTGAAAATAAAAAGGTGGTGTTGGTGGATGATGTCTTATACAAAGGAAGATCGGTCCGTGCGGCAATGGATGCTATGATTGCCTTTGGAAGACCTAAAAAGGTAGAGTTGATGGTATTGATTGACCGTAAATACACGCGTGACTTCCCTATCAAGCCGGACTATTATGGACGCCAGGTCAACACACTTGAGAGCCAATATGTGAGTGTCGAGTGGCAGTCTAAAGGATTTGAACAAGATGCAATTTGGATTACAGAAATAGGTAGAGACTAAGATGCAACAGCTCAGTACCCGGCATTTATTGGGAATAAAAAACATCAACGAGGAAGATATACAGCTTATCTTTGAAACCGCGGACAATTTTAAGGAAGTGATCAACCGTCCGATTAAGAAAGTACCTTCTCTCAGGGATATTACTATTGCCAACATTTTTTTTGAAAACTCCACCCGCACCCGTCTGTCCTTTGAGCTGGCGGAAAAAAGATTGTCAGCAGACGTAATTAACTTTTCTTCGGGGAACAGTTCCGTCAAAAAAGGTGAAACCTTGATTGATACGGTCAACAATATCTTGGCCATGAAAGTAGATATGGTGGTGATGCGCCATAGCAGCGCGGGTAGCCCTCACTTCCTTTCTAAGAATATAAAAGCAAATGTAGTCAATGCGGGGGATGGCACTCATGAGCATCCCACACAAGCGCTTCTGGATGCTTTTTCTATTCGAGAAAAACTGGGGGAGGTATCTGGCAAAAAGATTGCCATTATTGGAGATATTCTTCATTCACGAGTGGCCCTGTCGAACATTTTTTGCCTTCAAAAGCTAGGTGCTGAAGTAATGGTTTGCGGTCCAAATACCCTGCTTCCAAAGCATATCGCCAGCTTGGGGGTTAAAGTAGAACTGGATGTACGAAAAGCCTTGCAGTGGTGTGACGTGGCCAATGTACTCCGCATACAGTTGGAGCGGCAGCAGATCAAATACTTCCCATCCTTACGGGAATATTCTTTGTATTACGGGATCAACAAGAAGATGCTGGAACAGTTGGATAAGCAGATTGTGATTATGCACCCAGGCCCAATCAACCGAGGGGTAGAATTGGCTTCAGATGTTGCGGACAGCGAACATTCCATTATCCTCAACCAAGTGGAAAACGGGGTGGCTGTTCGTATGGCGGTTATCTACCTGTTGGCCAGTGCCGGCTAATGGGGGCTTTTAAGACATTTCAATCATTTTCAGGGAACTACAGGCCATTCGGATAGTTTCTTATTGAGAAACTTATCCGAATGAGCTATTGTTGAAAATTAATCGCAGTTTCGGCGGCACGCGGATATAGCAATGCCACCCAAATTTATGGGCAGTGAAATTCCTTGCTATAAGGTTGCTGTCAAGAATAATTTCAAAAGCACAAACAACTACATATCTCGCAGATGATATACAATTCTATTATAGAAACTATTGGCAATACGCCTTTAGTGAGGCTCAATAAAGTAAACAAAGGTATTCCAGGAGAGATTCTGGTAAAGGTGGAATACTTCAATCCCGGTAACTCCATGAAAGACCGCATGGCGATTAAAATGGTGGAAGATGCCGAAAAAGCAGGCCTGCTTCAACCGGGAGGCACCATCATTGAAGGCACCAGTGGCAATACCGGAATGGGTCTTGCGCTTGCGGCTATTGCCAAAGGATACCGATGTATCTTTACAATGGCTGACAAGCAATCCAAGGAAAAAATAGATATCTTAAAGGCGGTCGGTGCGGAGGTCGTTGTTTGCCCTACCAATGTTACTCCGGATGATCCACGTTCCTATTATTCCGTAGCCAAAAAGCTTAATGAAGAGATACCCAATTCCTTTTATCCTAATCAATATGATAACCTGTCCAACTGGAAGGCACATTATGAATCGACCGGGCCGGAAATCTGGCGAGATACAGAGGGAAATATAACCCATTACGCTGCTGGCGTAGGTACGGGAGGTACCATTTCCGGTACGTCAAAGTATTTAAAAGAGCAAAATCCTAACCTGATAGCTGTAGGGATAGATACCTATGGATCCGTATTTAAAAAATATAAGGAAACGGGGATCTTTGATGAAAACGAAATCTATCCTTATCTCACAGAAGGTATTGGAGAGGACATTCTTCCTAAAAACGTAGACTTTTCGGTAATTGATCATTTTATCAAAGTAACGGATAAAGATGCCGCGATTATGACCAGAAGGCTGTCAAGGGAAGAGGGCTTGTTTGTAGGTTGGTCAGCTGGCTCTGCTGTTCATGGTGCCTTAGAATATGCCAGGGAGCACTTAAAAGAAGGTGACTGCATGGTAATCCTATTGCCTGACCACGGCTCTAGATATGTCGGTAAAGTTTACAATGATGAGTGGATGAAAAACCATGGATTTTTGGAAGATAAAAGTTATGCCACAGCTAAAGATATTATCAGCGCCAGAGACGGGAATTACCAATTGGTAACGGTGGCTAAGTCAGACAGGGTAAAAGATGCCATAGCGCTTATGAATCAAAAAAGCGTGTCTCAAATCCCCGTACTTGAAGATGGACATGTGGTAGGCAGTATCACCGACAGCAAACTCCTGAGCAAAATCATTACTGATCCCGCACTTAAAGATGCGAGCGTGGCAGAGGTGATGGAAGACTCCATGAAATTCGTTGCTTTGGGAAGTACACTGGATGTGTTATCATCCATGGTGGACAAGGAGAAGGCAGTTTTAGTGAGAGACGAATTGGAACGAATCCACATTATCACCAAGCATGACATATTAACTGCAGTGACCAAATAAACTTGTGACTTTTCGGGAAGCGCTATTTTAAAGCGCTTCCTTCTTAGTGTTTATCATGATGCATAATAAAATGGATGGCCTGATTGCCAGAGGCTATAATGTGGACATTGAAAAGGCCTTTAGCAACGGCTGGCAGATGTTCAAAAGCAACCCTCTCCCTACGATGAGCTACGCGGCCTTGATTATGTCGCTGCAGGTTGTCTTTGCCCTTTACCTCACCGACATCACCTTTGTATTCAGTGTATTTCTAGCGGGACCTTTGTATGCAGGATATTTTCTGATAGCCAACAAAATCAGTAGGGGGGAGAGTCCCTTATTGTCGGATTATTTTGCCGGCTTTCAATATTATTTGCCTGTGGTACTTGTGTGGCTAATTGGTCAAGTGCTCACAGGATTCGGAATTGTGTTGTTTGTAATTCCCGGCATTTACTTGATGGTAGGTTATATGTTTGCTGTTTTGCTGGCCATATTTGGAGGTTTTGACTTTTGGAATGCCTTGGAGTACAGCAGGAAAATCATTCATGTGCGGTGGTGGAAGTTTTTTTACATGATGCTGCTTTTGGTGGTTATGAATATCATAGGTGCCTTATTGGTGGTTGTGGGGCTACTGATTACTTTTCCCTTGACGTTCTACGTGATTTACTGTTTATTTGAAGATATCACACAAGAGGCTTTGACTGAGGAGGAGACTTCGTAGTTGGTATGGATGTTGATAAGATTTGGGGTTGGTTAAACGTTTAATGCAATGGGATTCAACGCTAGAGCAAAAGTAATTTCAGGGTTTATTTTGGCAATTTTCCTCATTGTCAGTGTTTCTGCTGTCACTTACTTCAGTGCCAAAAAACTACTTGATACGGTACAATCTCTTGCCGCTCCCAGTGAAAAACTCACACAGCTCAACACCCTCCTGGCGGACATTTATCAGTTGGACAAAGTAAAGGGTCATTCATCTGCTGAAGGGGATTCTACTGGTGCTATCGACTATCGCGTCAGGATTCAAGATCGACTAGAACACCTTAAATCCCTCTCCACAGACACAACAGAAATTAAACAGATAGATGCTATTGGCCTTGATGTAAGCGAACTGATCGGTGTATACACGGGCTTAGAAGAAGTTAAAAGCAACTTGTTGAACAGAAACTTCAGCCGGGAAGCATTAAAGAATATCGAGACCAAGATCAAAAGAAAGGAGGAGCTCAGCCGCTTGGCGAGCTTGGGGAAGATAAGACTTAATTATGATCTTCCCGCTAAACCTTCTCCAACACCACCCGTGAGACGGGATACTCAAGCCACTAATCCTGCTTCTATCAATGTGCTCTCCGAACAGGAAAGAAGGAATATGAGGGAGCTTTTTGGGTTGTTGCGACTCAATATGGGGAGAGGTGACACAACCCGAACGAATAATGCAGCCGCATCTGATTCCATGTTATATGCTGTTCGTAATTTTATTTTAGACATCAATAATGAGGAACAACAGTTACGTTCTCGCTTGGCAACCCTTGAAGCCGACTTGAACAGGAAAAACCGTGCACTCATTGAAAACATCCAGGCAGTCATCACCCAACTTCAAAACGAGGTGATCTCGGAATCGCGACAGAAGAACGAATCGGCTTATGAACTTACGTTTCGGGTGGCAATCTTATTGGGAGCTTTGGTTATTGTGGGTATAATTGGATCCTCAGGCTTTATCTACAGCATTATCACCGAGATCAACAAAGCACAGAAATTTCGTGAGAGGCTGGAAGAAGCCAAGATTCGCTCCGACAAACTCGCCAAGGCTAAGCAGGACTTTCTGGCCAATATGAGCCATGAAATCCGTAACCCACTTCATGCAATACAAGGGTTTAATGATGCATTGTCCAAGACGTCTCTCGACGAAAATCAGAAGGAGTATGTGAAAATGGTTGGCTTTGCCTCAGATACTTTGTCAGGCATTGTCAATGATATTTTGGACTTCTCAAAGTTAGAGGCTGGTAAAGTCAATATTGAAAAAGAACCATTTAACCCCCGCAAGCTGTTCCAGTCGATCCAGCAATTTTTTGAATTTAAGGCCGCGGAGAAAAACATTGAGTTGATCTTTAATATGGAACTACCAGAAGACAAATGGCTGGTTGGTGATGAACTCAGGATCAACCAAATCTTAAACAACCTGTTAAGCAATGCCTTTAAATTTACTGAAAAGGGCTACGTACAGGTGGATATCCAATATAAGAATGGCCTGATGTCGCTGGTTGTTGAAGACTCCGGGTTTGGGATGAGTGCCGAGGTTAAAAAGCAGGTATTCACCAAATTCAACCAAGGGGATGCTTCTATTACCCGGAAGTTTGGCGGCACTGGTCTAGGATTAGCCATTGTCAAAAAACTGGTAGAGCTTCAAAAAGGTAAAATAGCGCTGGAAAGTGAAGAAGGAAAGGGGACAAAGATTAGTATTAGCATACCGGCCGAACCGGTAGAGCCCAGTCAGCAACATTTACCAGTAGCCGACTACAGTTATTCGATTGAGGGGCTTCGCTTATTGGTAATTGATGACGATCCTATAGGTTTAAAATTTGCCCGTTTGCTTCTTAATAGCAAAGGTGCTCATGTAACTACCTATAATGGTGGGGTAGATTTTAGAGATAACTTTAAAGACGGTGATTTTGACCTGATATTGCTTGACATACAGATGCCTGAAGTCAGCGGATATGACGCACTGCAATTACTCCGTAAAAATCCCCGTTATCGTAGTGTGCCGGCGCTTGCGATTACTGCCAATGTATTTGCCAAGGAAAAGGAAAAACTGGAGGATGTTGGATTCGATGGGTTGATATTAAAGCCATTCAAAGAGAAAGATCTTTTGCTACAAATCGCAAAGGTAATGAAGCTGAGCCCCATTGGAAATACTGCAGCTGTCCCAACCCAACAGGAGCCGCCCCTCGACAGACAGCAAGTATATGATTTGACTGATGTGAGAAAATTCTGCATGGAGGATGAAGAGATGCTGGAAGAAGTAGTGGGCGACTTTTATTCTGAAACCCTTCAAAATTTAATTGAGATGAATAAGGCATTGGATGAGGAGGATTACAGAACTATTAGAGAGATTGCGCACAAATTATCTAGCAGGCTGGGGCAGCTGAAAATTGGCGCTGCCAAACTAGCTCGGCAGCTTGAAGAAGAGCTCAAGCTTGACAATGCCGAGGGGGTTAAAGAGAAGGTTTGGCAGATCACCCGAGAAGTAGATGAAGCCCTAACCCTCATTGCTCAGGATTATAAATTAACAGCTTAAGCCTCCACCCGGAGGCTTTTTTTCTTAATTAACGTGAAACTTTATTTTTTACCTTGGCTTTTAACTAAACTTTTCATTAATTGTAAAGCGATATTCTTATTTGAAAAAGACTTCGTCTAGATTTTTATTTTAATGGCACTATAGGAATTTCATTGGGGAAGATGTTTTTCCTAAAAAATATAGTTTTGTAAAGATTCTATTTATTTATTGACACCTACGATGAAAAAAAATCTCATATTTGTCATTGCCGGCAGTGTTGTAGCGATTATCATTCTTTATTTTATTTTTTCTCCTGGGGCTACAGGGATTGGTGGGGACATAATTGTACCGGTTAAGTCAGGGGCATTCACCGTTGAAATCACGACAACCGGTGAATTGAAAGCACAACGATCTGTACAGGTATTAGGTCCAATGAGGGCCCGACAGTTCCGAATCAACCAGTTGACTATAGAAAGAATGGTTGACGAGGGAACCGTGGTCAAAGAAGGGGAGTTTATCGCTTCCTTGGACAAATCAGAGCTTTTTGGAAGGATCGCCGACGCGCAAACCAACCTGGACCAAGAGCTGGCCCAATATGAACAGGTGCAGTTAGACACGGCTCTCAAACTGAGACAACAGCGAGACAATATCCTCAATATGGAGTATAATGTGGAGGAGCAAAAACTTGTGCTGGAACAATCCATATATGAGCCACCCGCTACCATTAAACAAAATGAATTTAACCTGCAGAAAGCCGTGAGGGACCTTGAGCAGGCTCGTGAAAATTATAAAATCATGATTAAGCAGGAGCAGGCAAGAATGGCGGAGCGCGCTGCCCGCCTTAGGGAGGTACAACAAGAGTACAGCCAGATGCAGGAAGTGCTGGAAGAATTTACAATTAAAGCGCCTCAAGATGGAATGGTGATTTATGAAACCAATTGGAATGGGACAAAAATCGCCGAAGGCTCTCAAATAAGTGCTTGGAATCCTGTAGTGGCAACACTTCCGGACTTGACTTCCATGCAAAGTATCACCTATGTCAATGAGGTGGATATCCGAAAGGTAAAGTCAGGTCAAACGGTAACCATTGGTCTAGATGCCTTCCCTGAGAAGACACTCACCGGTAGGGTGTCTCGAGTAGCCAATGTGGGGCAGCAACGACCTAATTCAGATGCCAAAGTATTTGAAGTGGTTATTTTAGTCAATGAGAGCGATCCATTATTGAGGCCAGCTATGACCACCAGTAATGCCATTATCGCTGAGCGGCTGGAGAATGTACTCTATGTCCCCTTGGAGGCTATCCATGTTCATAACGACAGTATCAATTATGTTCACAGGAGCAATGGTGTTAAGCAGGAAGTGAAATTAGGCCTATCGAACAGTAATGATGTGGTGATAGAAAAGGGATTGGAAGCAGGCGATCAAGTGTATCTTTCTATTCCGAATTGGGGAGACAATGTAGCGGTCAATCTGCTGGAGGAACTTAACGGAACGAGAAATCTCGATAAGACAGCGGCTCCTGTGGCCGAAGACGTTACTAACGCTCCCGCAGGAGCTAATGTAGGAGGGGCAGCAGGGGATAGACCGTCTCGTGGCCAGCGTTCAGGGGCGGGTGGCCCGCCCAGACGGCAAGGACCAGCAAATTAATTTTCCCATTTTAACCCATCTCCTGACGGAATGATTAACCAAAGATTACTTGCTAATTTTTATATAGCCTTAGAAGCGGTAATAGCGAATAGGCTGAGGTCTTTGTTGACGGCCTTGGGTATTATCTTCGGTGTGGCTGCCGTAATTGCAATGCTGGCTATAGGGAATGGTGCACAACAGGAAATCCTCGAGCAGATCAAACTCGTAGGGGTCAACAATATCATTATAGAACCGATAGTCGAGCAAATTGAAGAAGAAGTAGACGCCTCCGGCAATGGTCCCAGTCGGGAAAAAAACAAGTATTCTCCTGGGCTTCGCATGTTGGACGTAGAAGCCATTAAAGCGTCTGTACCGGGTATACAACGCATGAGTCCTGAAGTAGTGCTTGATACATATATCGTCAAAAGTGGCCTACGGCGGTCAGCAAAATTGGTAGGGGTTACACCAGAGTATTTCGAGGTCACCAACTTCAATCTTCGAGAAGGGAAAATGTTTTCTGAAGCAAACCTGACACGGGGAGATCCGGTCTGCATTATTGGAAGAGGGGTTCAAACCAAGTTTTTTAGCCAAGAAAATCCAATCGGAAAAAAGATCAAAAGTGGCAACCAGTGGCTTGAAGTGATTGGCATCTTGGAGGAGAGGGTCGTCTCTGATCAGGCGATTGCCAAGTTAGGCATCCGTGATTTCAACATGGATGTATATATCCCTATACAAACCATGTTTGTCCGTTATAAAAACCGCGATATGGTGACTGCAGGCTCTATTTTGGCCGCTAGATCCCAAGGTCCATCCTCGCAGGGTCCCACTAATTATCACCAGATTGATAAATTGGTGGTTCAGGTAGAGGAAAGTTATATGCTGAACCCTACCGCAGAGGTAATCAGCAGACTGCTGGAAAGAAGGCACCTCAATGTAATTGACTACGAACTTACCATTCCTGAACTCTTACTGAAACAACAGCAGCGCACACAGAACATTTTCAATATTGTATTGGGAGCCATTGCTGGAATCTCCTTATTGGTGGGAGGCATAGGCATCATGAATATCATGTTGGCCTCCGTAATGGAACGGATCAAGGAGATTGGCTTGAGGTTGTCCTTAGGGGCAAAGAAAACGGATATCATCAATCAGTTTTTGTTTGAGGCGATTATGATCAGTGTATCGGGCGGAGTTATAGGCGTAATATTGGGTATTATCTTGGCCGATTTAGTATCTCGGTTTGGTGATTTCCCTACCATAATTACTTTTTCTTCCATCTTTATATCGTTTAGTGTAGCAGCAACGGTGGGATTGGTATTTGGAATAACTCCCGCCAAACGAGCTGCCAATCAGGATCCAATAACTTCTTTGAGATATGAGTAGACCACGTTGTAGCTTTTTGCTTTTCAGCCTGTTTTTTATTTTCACCCATGCGAGCTATGGGCAGGAGAAAGTCCGATATACTTTGCATGATATTGTCAACAGAGCCAAGGCACAGTCTACCGCGGCACTTCGTGCACAGACCATGAAAGAAAACAGGTTTTGGCAGTACCGCATGTATTTATCGGATTATAACCCGCAGCTTCGCCTGAGGGGTATCGTTCCCAGTTATACCCAAGCTGTAAACAGTGTGCAACAACCCGATGGAAGTATAGAATTTCGTGAAGTAAAGCAAAACCTTTTGGAGCTAGAGCTTGGACTGCAGCAGGTGATAGCACCCACTGGGGGTACGATCTCCGTGAACTCCTCCACGAGCAGGTTTGACAACTTCCTGGCGCCAGAGGGTATCCGCGCGCGGTACAGTGGCGTGCCAGTGAACATTCGGTTAAATCAACCTATTTTTGCATTCAACCCCTTCAAATGGAACAAGCTTATACAGCCTTTGATGTTTGAGGAAAGTAAGCGGGAGTATGTGGAGCAAATGGAGCAGATTAGCGGGACGGCAGCCCAATTGTTTTTTGATTACCTGCTAGCCCAGGTCAACCTGGAAATTGCGGAGAAAAACCTTCAAAACACGGAGGATATTTATCAAATCGAAAACGGGCGGTACAATATAGGTAAAACATCGGAAGATCAGCTGTTAACGGTAGAGCTACAGGTTTTGCAAGCCAAGCAAGCACAGGCGCAGGCCAAGCTGGATATGGAGACGAGCATGTTGACACTGAAATCTTATGTTGGGCTTAATGAAAATGTGGAGGTAGAGCTCATATTGCCGGATGAAATTCCATCCATTCAGGTGGATGTGGACAGAGCCATAGCGCTGGCTTTTCAAAACCGTTCTGAAGTGCTGCAGTTCGAAACGCAGCAGTTGCAGGCAGAACAAGAGGTGGCACGGGCCAGAGGCCAGCGTTTTCAAATGGATCTCAACGCCAGCTACGGCTATAACAATGCCGCCTCATCCTTCGAAAATATTTATGTCAATCCCAATCAGCAGGCCGTTGTGCAGTTGGGCGTCAGTATGCCTATCCTGGACTGGGGCCGGACAAAGGCGAGGATGGAGCAAGCGAGGGCCAATCAACGTCTGACAGAATACACGGTAGAACAGGAAAGGATAAATTTCGAACAGGAGATCTACACCATGGCAAGGAACTTCCAGATGCTGGAAGATCGCCTACAGATTACCGAGCTTTCGGATAAAGTGGCAGAAAAGCGGTATGAAATCTCCCGCGACCGTTACTTAATTGGTCGGGTAAATATCACCGACTTAAATATTGCACAGACGGAAAAGGATTCCAACAAAAGAGCCTATATCGCCTCATTGCGGGAATATTGGTCAGCGTACTACCAGCTGCGGAGGATGACATTATATGATTTTGAAAAAGGGGAGTTGCTGTACATACCTGAAGACAAATAAGAGGGGAAGGCATCATGCCTTCCCATTATCTTTAGGCAGCCGCCCCGCTTTTTTTAAGGCTTCGTGGATTATCCATTCCAATTGTCCGTTGGTGCTTCTAAATTCGTCCGCTGCCCATTTCTCCACCGCTTTCATAAGCTTCTCATCAATTCTAAGGGCAAAAGGTTTCTTATTAGGCATGATTTACTTTCTCCTCGTTCATTAATTGGTGAATGGCGTTTTGCGCAGCCTCAGGTATTTGGGTTCCTATCAACAAACGTCTCCCGTTTTTCTTTTTAATAACTATACCTTTATTTCCTCTCACGTTGTAAGCCCAACCCAGTAAGCTAAGTCGTATGCCCCAGCCGCCATATAGCCATGGAGAATAAGATTTGACTTCTACTGATTTCATTTCTTCCCAATGTATGCTTCTCCAAGAATGAATAAGAGGCCGATATCTAAAATGTATCCCGCGAAGATCAATCCTTGTCTCAAGTTTCATGGTGGCAAATAGCAGTACCAAGAGATTCATCAAGACAATACCTACTAAGGCACCTATGAAAGGCTCGCTGTCATAAGCATGTCCGCGCAGCAGGTCTTGTATTCCCCAGAAGTGGACCAAAATATAGGAGGTGACGATAATCAGCCATACCCAAGGCTGGTTAAATTTCTGGCTTTCTTTGAAAACACGGTTAGCCATAATCAAGGATGTAAGGTTCCAACATTCAATACCGGGTTGGGACTTCTGTCCGAACAAAGTACGACCATCAGATTGCTCACCATGGCTGCTCTCTTTTCTTCATCAAAGTCAATAATGTCTTTGATCTTAAGGTCTTCCAGTGCCATTTCTACCATTCCGACGGCTCCGTCTACAATCTTTCTTCGCGCTGCCACGATAGCGGTCGCTTGTTGACGCTGTAGCATGGCACTTGCAATTTCCGAGGCATAAGCCAGATGTGAAATTCTTGCTTCCAATACTTTGATTCCTGCATGCTGAAGGCGATCACTGATTTCGTCTTCTAATGACTTGTTCACTTCTTCTACTCCCGACCTTAGGGTGACTTCTTCATTTTCGGTTTCAAAATCATCATAAGGATAGATGCCCGCCATTTTCCGGACCGCGGCGTCCGCCTGAAGATGTACGAAATTCTCATAGTCATCCACATCAAAGGAAGCTTTGAAAGTATCTTCTACTTGCCATACGACAATGGTGCCGATCATGACCGGGTTACCGATCTTATCATTGACTTTCACTGGTTTATTTTCGAAGTTTCTCACCCTCAGGGAAATTTTTTTCTTCACCATAAAAGGGTTAACCCAGAAAAAGCCATTTGCTTTTACCGTTCCTTTATAGGCTCCAAAAAGCAATAATACCACAGCTTTATTCGGTTCTACGATAAAAAAGCCGGGCAGCAGCAGGATAAAAACAAGCAGTGTGGCCACTCCTGCAACAACGCTCGCGGTAGCAAGCAACCAAAGCGAAAAGGCGAGAATCGCTAGTTCGACCAATAACATCAGGTAACCTGATAAGGGACTGTTAACTCTTTCCATATTATTATGATGTTAAAATGATATCATTATAATATACGAAAGTGTTGGTCATGGGTTTTAATTTTATTCTAAAAATTTTTAGATAAGGGAGATAAGGTTCGTGTGGAGCCTGATTGGGAAAATTATATTTGATAGGATGTAAATCCTATTTTTTATACTTGTCATGTAGTCCCTGACCCTGCATCACCAAAGGTCGCATTTTCTCAATCCGTGAGAGCTTGGTTTTTTCCTGTTTCGCCGCATGGATATGCTCTAGGTAGTCGTTTTGTTTAGAAGTAGAAAGCACAAAAAAATTTTCCGCAAAAGCTTCGTCGTCTTCAAACACTGCTTGCAGCTGGGGGGGGATGGGGAGTTGTTCCTTTTTTTGTGGAATAAGCTTCTTCCCCTGGTTTTCATTTTCGATAGCCTCTTGAATATAAGCAATGATCCCTAGTTCGTCAATCTCCTCCATGGCGTGAAATCGCCATTGCCGCAAAGCTTTTGTTTTTCCTTCTGAGGCATTGATCAGTACCTTCTTCTCATCCCTAAGAAAGGAGCCATTATAAAACCACAGGGCAAAGTGGGATTTAAAGCCTGCTATACCTATAAGGTTTTTGCCGTTGTAGGTAAACACAGGGATTCCCCATTTTTTTGTTTCGGTTAGTCCAGTGCTCGCTATTATTGCCTTTAGTCGGGCAAGTTCTTCCTTCCAATTGCTATCCATTACTTTACATCGGTTATAAGTAGAGCCGTGCTGGCAAGGTAACTGATCCTTTATAAATATAGGAATATTAGAGGAATTACTTTTGGTGTACTTTGCTTAATCGGGCTAGTAAAAAACCTGCAAGAAAAATCACTGTGGTGCCGAATACGATAGTCAAATTGGCATGGAAGGGACTTCTAAATTGCATCCCACTGCCTTGTGTAAATAGAACAGGAGAAAGACTCATCCAGGCGATAACAATAACACCAAGGACCACCCCAATCATCGCATCGATCTTCTTGACCGTCTTGCTCATATAGCCCAAAAGGAAGAGGCCCAAGATGCCACCGCTGAATATTGAAGCCAATGCCCACCAGGCATCTAACGCGCTTTCTACTCCGTTAAATGCCAAGGCTACTATTATGCTCAACAGACCCATAGCAATCGAGGCTACAGTCAATACCCTCATTGATCCGCGTTCATCAACACTTTTATTGATGTATTTTTGGTAATGGTCAGCTAAAATAATGGTGGCTGAGCTGTTGATACTGGTGGAGACAGTACTCATTCCTGCAGCAAAAATTGAGGCTATTAACAAGCCTGTCATCCCGACTGGCAGCGAATGAACAATAAAGTGGGGGAATACTTTGTCAGCATTTTCAGCTCCTTGTAAGTGCTCTGGCAGCAATTCGGGCATAGCCTGATAGTAGGCAAACAAGGCAGTGCCGATAAAGAAAAACATCAACGATACCGGAACATAAAGCAAGCTCCCCAGCCAGGTCGACTTAATGGCTTCTTTTTCTGATTTTGCGCTAATATAGCGTTGCACATAATTCTGATCTATGCCAAAATTCTGAAGATTTATAAACAGCCCATAAATCAGGATTACCCAAAATGTGGCTTCCGACAGGCTCAAGTCCCAGCTTCCTAGACTGAATTTGTCATGTTCGCTGGCGATGCTGAACAACTGCCCCGGTCCTTCCGGCATGGAGAAAAGGATAATTGTGATGCAGGCCAGTGCCCCTCCAATTAAAATAATACCTTGGATGGCATCCGTCCATATTACTGCTTCCAAACCACCCATGGTAGCGTAAATCATTACACTTAAGCCGGTGACAATGATGATGATCGGGATGCTCCAGCCAAACAGGGCATTCATGGGGAGGGCTAGGAGATACATTATTGCGCCCATTCTTGCCAGTTGGGTCAAGAGATAGCATATGGACGCATAAACCCGCGCCCAAAGTCCGAAACGCAGCTCCAGGTAATAGTAAGCTGAAGGGCTCTGTAGTTTTCTATAGAGAGGAACAAAAAACTTAACGGCAATGATAGCGGCAAAAGGAATGGAAAGGCTGAATACGAATCCGTTCCAGTTGCTCAAATAAGCATTTCCGGGGAGCGCCAGGAAACTGATACTACTGACAAAGGTTGCGAATATGGACATGCCAATGGCCCAGGAAGGCAAATTACCGCCTCCCGACACGTAATCTGACGCGGATCGCTTTTTAAAGTAAAAAGATGCACCAAATAGGATGATGCCCAACATGTAGACCAAAAAAACAATTAAGTCTATTAGAGGCAATTGCGTCATGATAAATGTCTTGTTTACGTATAAATAAAGGGGCTATTGTCGCAGCAGCTTTAGCCGACGAAATTCCTTTCCTTAAAGTAGCAAAGATGTTCTTTAATGCGAGTAGTTTCTTCATCATTAAAGTTTCTTAGGGGAGAGGCTACATGGCCACTGCATATACCCAAGAAGGCCAAGGCTGCCTTCAGTCCCTGCAGATAACCGCCTCCATTGTTGCCGGCGCAATAAATCCGTCGGGATATCTCCATAATATAGCCTTGTAGTTCAGCTACTTTATCACAATCCTTATTGAGCGCCGCATGATATAAGTCTACATATAAGGAAGGAAACATGTTAGCGCCACCATTCACTCCTCCATGCCCGCCCATTAAGACGGCGGATGCCATCATTTCCTCAGGGCCTACTAAAATGCCAAAGGAAGGATCTTCTTTCAAGGCATGTAGCACGGCATTAAAGTAGACTGCATTGCCCGAGCTGTCTTTCAAGCCGATAATATTCGGGTGCTGGGCAAGGATTTGTACCGTTTGAAGGCTGATGTTAATCTTTGTATGGGAGGGCATGTTATACAGATAAACCGGCAAAGGAGAGCGGTCGGCCAGCTTCTGGTAATAACTTACCAGCTCTGCCTGATCCATGCCAAAATAGTAGGGGGGGGCAGCTACTACCGCTGATGCACCTGATTGAGCTGCCCACTCAGCGAGCTTTAGGCTTTCAGAAGGAGCACAGTCTGTAATTCCCACTACAACCGGAAGGCGACCATTGGATTGGTTACAGGTGAGTAGAATGACCTCTTGTCTTACTGTATAAGACAAGCTAGGCGCTTCTCCGGTGGTGCCCAACACAAATATTCCATGAACTCTTCCCTTAATGAGGTGTTCAACCAATCTTTCGAGTCCCTGTTTATCCACCTGATCGTCATCCAACAGAGGAGTAACCATAGGAGGGATAATGCCTATTAATGGCGTTGAATTGCTTTGGGTTTTGTGTTGATTTTCAGACATAAATGTAGTGAATAGTCGTAAGAATCCTTGCCGACATGAGGGAGCTGATAGTTTCTCCTATAATGAACTGTGAGGCTAGCGTTAATCTCTATCGTCCAGCAGCGATGTCACCGCAGAAATTTACGTAAATGCCCAATTCTTTTAGTGCTGCCGCCTTTATCCGGCAAGCTTCAGCGGCTTTTTCAGTGCTGGTAGCATATACAACGTGGATGTGGTTGGCTTGATGCTTGGCCATCAATTGATCACGGTTGACACCATCCAATACAGCATGCATAATGGGCCATTCTTTTGAGGTAAGACTCCAACGCCGTTGGGTTTCCTCGTCTGGCAATTCAACCACCCTTCCGGTGCCTATGTCACAGTGCAGTGCATGATCCTGTACATAGATTCTGCTCCAAACGATGGCACCTGGTCTGCTGACTCCTTTTAAGGTGCCTCCGCCAAGGCGGAAGTACATGGGGTTTTGTCTTTCACTGGAAGCTCCTGCATAACCATTGATCAAATGAGCTGGAGGCACTGCGCCTGAAATAAGAAATACCCACACAAAGTCATCAATGCCATTGCCACTGTAATGCTCTCCCCACCTGATGTCATGCAAAGTATTTTCACCTTCCATACCCAATTCATCCCAGAGCTTATAGGTAATCAATGCGTCCAATCCTGCACACTCATCTACCTCGTTGAAATGGGGAAGCGCGTGGTTAGGATACAGTTCTTTACCTGATTTTGCATAGGCGGGGGGACGTTCTGTATTGTTAAGCAAGCCTTCTACTAGATCACTGGCGGGGACAAGATCTTTTAGCCCTTGCTGGTATTGAATGCCTATGGTGTCGCATCCAAAGTCGTCGGCTATCCGCAGGGCCGCTATGTACATTTTGCATTGCTGAAGGGTCTGTTCTCTTGTAAGTTCTGTCTCCGGATCACTACCCCACTCAAAATGCATCCCCTTTTTGAGTAGCCAGTCCAAAATGATCTCAGCTTCCTCGTCACTTACTTCAAGCATAGCGGCGTACAGGCTAGATTGGCTGAGCCTTTCTTTGAAAACACCGGTTTTGTGAAGCAATTCATCCGGAATAATGGCATTGAACATCCCCATGCAACCTTCGTCAAAGACGCCCATAATCGATTTCCGCTGCCGGAAAGCTCTGGCGAAATCTTTTGCTATTTTTTCTTCTCTCGAAGAAGGGGATACAGTATCATAGCTTTTGACATGGCTTAGATCGTGTGTAATACGTCCGGTTTCAAGCCATTCCTGAAGCTTGGATGTGAAAAAGTCGTCGTCGAAGTTTTTGCTCCAGAGGGAGCTGAATTTCACGCCCGCCTTGGTAAGGGAGCCATTAAGGTTGAGCATCCCAACCAAGCCAGGCCATTGACCACTCCAGTTAGCTACTGTTAAAATGGGCCCTTCATGGGTAGTAAGTCCTGCTAAAACATGATGGGTATACTGCCATACGCTTTCTGCAACTATTAATGGCTTCTTTGGATCCAGGTGCCCAAATATTTCCATCCCCATCTTTTGGGAATCAATAAATCCATGTCCTTTGTGGCCGTCAAACTCATGGCCCCTAATAACTTTCCATCCTTGTCTGCTGATTGCCGCTCCAAGAGCAGCTTCCATCTCTTCTTGGGCTTTCCAACAGTTCTGATTTGCAGATAATCTTAAATCGCCACTGGCAATCAGATATACCGTATTTTCTTGGCTCATGATCCTGGTATTTATGGGGATGTTAATTAAGTAGTGTAAGCATCAAAGCTTGTCGCAATCGTTAAGCTATGTCTGATAGAACTCAGCTCAGAAGAAATAGGGGTGCTTTTGTATGTCAGGTCTTAGGGAGGGAGATTCAACCTGCTTCAAAAGCCCCCTAAATTCTCAGTTGAGCTAAGCAAAGATGAGCAATTTGCCCGCCCATTCATTGTTGCTTTTTAACAAGATTCTATACTATCTTAGCAAGGCATGGTAGTAAGCCTAAGAAAACCGAAGGATAAGCGCTCCAAAGCAGAAGAATATACACCTATTAAGATACTGTACAATGAAGCCGCATTTCCACAAAGTGCCCATCACCCAGGAAACTTCCTTTAGCATCCGGCATGATATCGTGCCTAATTTTGGTACGCTTTGGCATTATCATCCTGAACTGGAACTGCACTATACTATCAAGGGCGAGGGTGTAAAATTTATTGGGGATAACGTCAGCAACTTTTCTGGCGGAGACATGATACTTCTAGGAGAAAATTTGCCGCATACTTGGCATTGCAGAGAATCGTACTTTCAAGCTGGTTCTGATTTAGAAGCTGAAGCATTGGTGCTACATTTTCACCCTCATTGCTTAGGAAAGGATTTTATGCATCTGCCGGAGGCTTACCTGCTTCCCCATTTATTTGAACAGGCCAAGAAGGGGTTGACAATTGGCGGAGAAAGCAAAAGCAAAATTGCAGACCTATTGTATCGGATGCTAGAAGCCAAAAACCTTGAACGGCTTTTGCTTTTCTTGTCCATCCTTGATGTATTAATAAAATCGGAGAATCTGGAAACCATTGCCTCTGCCTATGCCTTTCATCATCCTACCAATGCCAAGGAGCGGGAGAGGCTTGAGCGTGTTTTTGCTTATGTTTTATCCAATTACAGGCGGGAGATCACATTGGAGGAGGTGGCATCTTTAGCCCATATGAGTGTAACCTCTTTTTGCCGCTATTTCAAAGGGATGACCCACAAGACATTTTCGGGATTTCTCATAGAGGTAAGGGTGTCCCATGTATGTAGGGCATTGATTGAGAATAAGTTACCAACAGAGGTGATATGTTTTGAATGTGGCTTTAACAACGTTTCCAATTTTTACCGCCAGTTTAAAAAAGTGACCGGAATGACACCTTTTGAATATAAGAAAAAATACCTCTTAGGCTACAACTTGCGGGCAATGAAAAACCAAGCATAGCCTAAGTCATGGGTATTCAGTTATTTTAAGTGATTGCTTGACCCGTTCTAGCGATTTCGATCATATTCATATTTTTGGGTAAAGCTTGTGGCAGAACTATAAACGGCTATTTCTTCTGACTGTAGCAAAATTAGATTATTGTTTCTATCAAAGGTTTTCCTCACCCTTCTAAGCAAATCTTCCTTATCCCCAGCAAATATTTCTGTTAGCCTGTTGTTACCCTTCTCATAATGCAAAAGGTGCGTACGCATTACTTGCCGGTTTGAATCATGGACCCGTTCCTTCACCAGCTGGCCCTGAGGATTGTATTCAAAAAGAGAATAGCGCTGCAATTTTTGAGACGCATCAAAATGGTCCTTTCGGATTAACCTACCCAAGCCGTCATATTGATATAAAACCTGCTCTTCTGCATTGATCTGTGGGTATTCCAGCTTCTCCTTTACCTTGAGCCCCTTTGGGTCATAAGTAATGTAGGTATTGGTGAGATTGATGAAACCTTGGTTTTGGTTGGAATGATGGGAAGCAATGGAGATAAGCCGACCTTGATCATCATATTCGTACACATCGTATTGTGCCAAACCTGCAGGCTTGCCGTTATTATAGAAAGGGCGGGTAGTTTTAATTAATTTGCCATTAGAGGCATATTCATATTCCTCAACGGCAAAATTGTCATCCATGGTCATGCCCGCATAACTTGATATACGAATTAAGCGGGCGTTTTCGGGATAGGTTTCGAGTTGAAGATCTGATTCAGTTTGACATGCACCTATTGATACCAACAGAATGGCTAAAAGTAGCTCACGTAATGGCTGTCTAGGCATGGGACATCGGTATTTTGCCCATGAATATACAAAGTAAATTTCAAATTTTAACTCCTATCTTCTTATATTCGATACTTTATTTATTTAATGCTAACCCAAGGCATCTTTTCTTTCATATGTTGATAAACTTGGACAGGTACATCGGAGCACAAATAGTCAGCTCCCAAATATACGCCCAACAGAAAGTCATCAACAGAGTGCCCCGGCCAGAGACTAACCAGCAGCCCTGCCGCCTGTGCCTCCTGCACCATTTTTCTACTTGTGCCCCCTAGGTTACATCCGACCCTTTTGACTCCCAGCGCCAAGGTCTCATCGACGACGTCTTTGGTGAGGGGGGAAGAAGTGATGAAAAGCATATCAGCGTCAGGATAAGTAGCTTTGATGTATTGAATGGGCCTTTTGTCAAAAGAGGTAAACAAATAGGTAGAGGTCTCCGGCTTGCTGGCCATAGCGGCCTTATAGAGCATATCGCAGTACCTTTCCAGTTTTTCCTGGGGGTAGGCGGTAGGATTTGTTTTCATTTCCAATTCCAAGTAAATGCCAGGCTTGTCTTTCAAAAATTCCAATAGCTCATTGAGGAAGAGAATAGGATTTCCCTTTTTTGTCTTCACTTTTCTTAATTCCGCTGCTGTCATTTCCTCGATAATGCCCTGCTGTCCCGCTATACGTTCCAAAGAGGCATCATGAAAAATAACCAACTCACCGTCTTTAGTCATGCGGATATCCGTTTCAAACCCCCTTAAGCCTTGGTTGTAACTGTTTTTGAAAGCTTGTAAAGTATTTTCATCCTGCTCGTGCGCACCTGCGCGGTGGGCAAACAGTTGCACTGCTTTTTGGGCATAGACTTCCTGAATGGTGATGTATTGCGTAATTGTCAGCAGTAGAACAATAAAAACTGGAGCTAAAAAGAATTTCCTAGACATCTTAACTTGGGTTTATTTTCAATTTTAAAACTATTCAAAAAAATAAAGCCCGCAACACTTTTTGATGGGATGTTGATAAAAAATACAAAATGAGTGCTGGACGGTTTAGAAGAGGGATTCTTGTTTGGGGAGATAGAGGGTACATCGGCTTTATTTGATTTTTCTCTTAAAAAGCATTTCTTTATCCTTAAATTTCTTTTAACTTTTCGCTCTATTAATCATCAATATCGCTGTTGGGAACTAAGCATCAATCAAGTTGAGCAGTTGCTTGCTGTGAATTGTTGACGTAAACGAATTTGACAAAACCCAATTTACACCATGAGATTTCTTCCTCAGCTGATTGCTGTATTATTTTTCCTTCCTTTTTGCTATTCATCCTTCGCCACGGATATGGCTCCCGTGACAGCAGTAGCGCCAGATCGTGAGTATACCCTCCGTGCAACCATGTTGGGATACTTCGATGAAAACGGTGTCCGAAACCCAATTCTTAAGGCGCAAAAGGGGGAATTGGTGCGCATCACCATTATCAATGGCGAACCACTAACCCACGATATCGCTTTGGAAAAAGCGGGCATTGTAAGCGAGACCCTAAACCAGACGGATCAAACAACCAGCGTTGAATTCGTTGCCAAAGAGAATGATATATACTATTGCTCTATTCCAGGGCACCGCTTAGCGGGGATGGAGGGGAAATTTGAAGTGGTGGATGGGCCTCTGGTGGAGGAAGAAACTATTGCAGGAGAGCTTCCCAAGAAAAATGGGCGGGAGTTGAATTTAAATTTCGAGCAGGGTAATCTTCAAGGTTGGACTGCGACCGGCGAGGCTTTTAAAAATGCAGGTCTTGTTTCCGAAGATCCATCCCCTTTACACAATAAAGACACTAAGATCGGCATGGAAGGAAAATTCTTCCTTACCAGTGGGGGCAATAAGAATTACGCTTTGACCGGCACTTTGACCTCAGAACCCTTTGAAGTGACACAGCCTTATGGTTCTTTTAAGGTATCTGGCGGAGCACTTCAGGATACACGGGTTGAATTGGTAAGAGCTAAAAACGATGAGGTCTTCTTTTCTATTACCGGATCGGGGAGAGCAACGCTTCAGCCAGTGGTTGTTGATCTCCGTGAAGTGATGGGTGAGGAAATTTTTATAAAAGTCATCGATAATGAAACGGGTATTTCACAGATTCCATATATCGGCGATGATCAATGGGCACATATCAACTTTGATGATTTTCGTTTCTATGCAGAACGACCTGACTTTCCCAATGAGCTGAAGGCTAGCGACATTATTTCTCTGCCACCTTTGGATTTTATCGAGCATGCCGGCTTGTCGGGAGAGGATGCCGCAGCAGCTATGACTGTTCCGGAAGGATTTAAAGTGACTTTAGCTGCAGCAGAGCCTGAAATCGTACGTCCCATTGCATTTACAATCGATGCCAAAGGACGGTTATGGGTAGCGGAGGCGCACACTTATCCCAACAAAGCACCTGAAGGCGAAGGGAGGGATAGAATTTTAATTTTTGAAGACACAAATGGTGACGGGGTGCTGGACAAGCGGAAGATATTTACCGAAGGTTTGAACCTCGTCAGTGCCATAGAAGTTGGAATGGGCGGGGTATGGCTAGGCACTGCTCCAGAACTTATTTTTATTCCCATAGATGAGAAAACCGATAAGCCTGCCGGACCTGCGCAGGTATTGTTAGATGGCTGGGGTTATCAGGATACGCACGAAATGCTGAACAACTTCCGTTGGGGTCCCGACGGCTGGCTGTATGGAACGCACGGTGTGTTTACTCATTCTAATGTGGGTAAACCCGGAACACCAGAAGAACAGCGGGTAAAATTGAACGCAGGGGTATGGCGGTATCACCCTCTACGTCACGAATTTGAGGTGTTTGCTGAAGGCACCAGTAATCCATGGGGTATCGATTTTAATGAATATGGACATCCCTTCATCACGGTATGTGTAATTCCTCACATGTTCCATGTCATACAAGGCGCCAGGTATCTCCGGCAGGCGGGGCAACATTTTAATCCCTACACCTATAATGATATTAAAGAAATCGGGGACCATGTTCATTGGGTAGGTGATAGGGGACCACACGCTGGAAACTTCAGGTCAAATGCAGCCGGGGGAGGGCACGCGCACTCCGGAGCAATGATTTATTTGGGCAATGAGAATTGGCCGGAGGAATACCGCAGCAAAATCTACATGAACAATATACATGGTGCGCGAATTAATGTAGACAAACTCGCTAGAAGAGGTTCCGGCTACGTGGCTAGTCATGAAGATGATTTTATTTTGACTAACGACTCCTGGTCTCAGCTGCTAAACTTCCGTTATGACGCCAGTGGCTCTGTTTTTGCGATTGATTGGTATGATAAGAATCAGTGTCATAGCCCAAACCCTGATGTCCATCAAAAGACTATGGGAAGAATATTCAAGATAAGCCATGACAGTGATCAATGGACCCAAGTCGATCTTTCCAAAGCTTCCAACAAGGAATTGGTCAATCATCATTTAAATTCAAATGAGTGGTACGTCCGCACAGCTCGCCTCATTTTGCAGCAAAGAGGACCAAACAAGCGGGTGCATAAGATGCTAAACAAGATTTTAGAGGAAAATCCGGACTTCACCCGAAAGCTGGCTGCGTTATGGACATTGCATGCCACAGAGGGTATAGATGAAGCAGGCTTGTTAACGCTAACCCATCATGAAAATGAATACATCCGCAGCTGGGCTATTCAGCTGATGGCTGAGGATAGGCAATTGGCAGATGCGAGCCTTGAAAGATTGGCAGCAATGGCAAAAAACGATGATTCTGCTTTAGTACGGCTTTACCTCGCCTCAGCCATGCAGCGTATTGCTCCAGAAAAGCGATGGCACGTTTTGACTGCCTTATTAGAGAGAGAGGAAGATAAAGATGACCACAATCTTCCCCTGATGTTATGGTATGCTTTTGAACCTGCTATCGCAACAGATGTAGACAAAGCTATGGCTGTCGCTCAAAAAAGTAAGATGCCAAACGTGTTGAACTACACCATTCAAAGAGTGGGAGCAGAAAAAACCGAGGCGGCGGCAAAGGTTCTTAAAAATATGCTCAAGGAAGTTGAAAGTAAAGAGCATACCATGGAGCAACATCAGCTGATGACGCTGTTGAAGAGAGAGTTGGAAAGAAAATGATGCGCTGTTAATATCGGATGGCAGTGCATGCCAGGTTATAACCTGATAAAAAACATTAAAATTTAATACCTTGTTGCCATGTCACAAATTATAGCCATGACGAATAAGCTGGTGCTAGTGGCAGTTACCCTCTGCTTGATTTATCTTCCCACCTCAGCTAGGCAGAACGACATGTTGAAGGTTCTAATTGTGGATGGATTTAGTAATCACGATTGGAAGCAGACGAGTGCATTGGTAAGATGGGTACTGGAAAAATCAGGCCGGTTTGAAGTGGAAGTAAGTACCATTCCATTAGACAGCATAGACTGGGTAAATTGGTGTCCTGATTTTGAAAGGTATGATGTGGTTATTCAAAATACCAACAATATTCATAATCCCTCTCTACGTTGGCCGGCACAGGCCCAGAAGCAATTGGAAGCCTACGTGTATAAAGGTGGAGGATTATATGTGCTGCATTCCGCAAACAATGCCTTTCGCGATTGGGAGGAATACAACAAAATGATTGGATTGGGATGGCGTCCTGCTGATTTCGGAGTAGCATTGGAAGCAGGCCAAGATCAAAATTTAATTCGACACGAGCCGGGGCAAGGCAAAGGCACCAGCCATGGTGACCGATTTGACGCTCTGATTCGAATCTTCAACCGACATCCCATCAACCAGGATTATCCAGAAGCTTGGAAAACCGTAAATACAGAGGTTTACAGTTTTCCAAGAGGGTATGTAGAACAGCTTACGGTATTGTCCACAGCTTATGACAGCACCGATACCCAAAAAGAGTGGCCGGTTGAATGGGTAGTGTCGTATGGAAGCGGCAGCGTGTATAATTCCAGTATGGGACATCTTTGGCATGGAGAGGTATACCCTAGCTCTTACCGTTGTGTGGGATTTCAAACCACGATGGTGAGGGCTACTGAATGGTTGGCGACAGGTAAAGTGACTTTCCCGCTGCCACCGGACTTTCCCGATGATCAAAATGCCAGCCTCAAGCCAGAAGCGGAGTATGTCCCTTGACTGTTAGGATAGGTTTTAAGAAAAATTGATGCCAAAGCAATAGATGAAAAAATTATGTAGCTTATTCGCTCTGATATTGATTTTTTGTGGCTTATCAAACGCCCAAGAAGTGGAAAAGGAAGCTCCACCCGGATTTGACTTACCTCGTGAGGGTATTCAGCAGGGAGAAATAGAGCTGGTCTCTTATCCTTCCAAAACAGTGGGTGTGGAGCGCAAGGCCTTGGTCTATACGCCTCCCGGTTTTTCTCTGAAGGAGAAATACCCAGTGCTTTATTTGCTTCACGGTATTGGCGGGGATGAACACGAATGGATGAAAGGAGGTAGACCGGATGTGATCCTTGACAACCTATACGCTGATGGGAAATTAGCACCTATGATAGTCGTAATGCCTAATGGTAGGGCCATGAAAAATGATAGAGCAGAAGGCAATATCATGGCGGCAGACAAAGTTCAGGCCTTTGCCACCTTTGAACAAGATCTATTAAATGATCTAATTCCCTTCATTGAAAGTGAATACCCTGTGTTGACGGATCGGGAAAGCAGGGCGATTGCGGGACTGTCAATGGGAGGTGGACAAGCATTGAACTTTGGCTTGGGCAATCTCGATAAATTTGCTTGGGTTGGTGGATTTTCTTCAGCGCCTAATACAAAGCCGCCCCAAGAGCTCGTACCTGATCCCGATGAAGCCAAACGACAATTGAAGCTGCTTTGGATTTCTTGTGGTGACACAGATCAGCTTTTACGATTTAGTATCAGGACGCACGAATATCTTGAAGACCATCATGTACCACATGTGTATTATTTGGAAAAGGGCGGACATGATTTTAAGGTTTGGAAAAACGGCCTATATATGTATTCCAAGCTGCTTTTCAAACCTGTAGATACGACCAAGTTTGATCAATACAGTCCGGTAGCGATTCCTCCGAGGCAATAATAGGCTAACATAGATTGTTTTTGATCGGGATGGCGTGGCATCTCGATTTGACTGCCCCGTTGTAAGTTATGTTGTTTTTGTTGGCACTAAGGGAAACATTATTCTCATTCAACATCACGAAGCCATTCCACCAAGAATTCTTGTCTAGAAAATAGGAAAGCAGCCACAGAGGCTGCCTCTCCCATTGATTCAATTTACGCTGTCTCACTATGTCAACTATTTGGTAATAATGAAGTTGACCGTTTTACGCTCTAACATATTTCCCATTCCTTTGTCTTGGGAATAGGCGGTAACTGTTAGTGTGTATTTCCCGGGCGACATACCAGGTCCGTAGTAATAGTTTCCATTAGAATCGTCTCCAAAAAGAGCGTAAGGTTTTACATTGTCTGTATAAACGAATTTCTTTTTACCATTCAGTTCGAATTTTACGCTGCCAACACTCGAGCTGGTATTGGCACGTACTGAGATTTTATAGGTATCTTGTTTGCTAAGGCTCAAGCTTCTTCCTTCAGTGAGAGCATAAATGTCCCTTTCATATTCAGCATTGACAAATATCAAACTTTCAATTTCGGAACCACTTGGCTTATCTTTATCGTTTTCAGTGAAATCTGATGGAGAGGGGGTAGGGCTGGGATTGATAGCGTCTGATATATTCTCATTTGAACCACTTGTCATAAGGGAATAGTTTGCCTGTTTGTCGCCTACTTTAATATTGTCAAAATAAAGTACCCTTCTATCAACTTTCGTTTTCCCTTTTAGCCAGTTGCTCTTGTATATTCCTATTTTCCATTTTGGAAGATCTTCGTTATTCATATTTCTGCCCTTAAGGTCTAACAGTTTTTTGTCGTTCAGCCATAATTCAGTGATACCGTCGCTGCCATAAGAATGAAGCATATGGATGACGAAATTATTCCATTGCCCTTTTTTTATAGCTCCCAAATCATAATCTTGCTTCTTGCCGTTAATATAAAACCTCCAAAAAAAGCGTCCATTTTTAATGTTTATACCTGCTGATGCATCTCCGTCTTGATGCCATTGGCTAATGAGCTCCTTCTTACTTTCATCAACATAGTCGGTAGGTACATAGAGGTCAAATGCGTACCAGGTATCTTTACCGATATCTCCATGTTCCCCTTTCACTATAGTTACTTCGGCCCGTTTGCTTCCTTTTACAATAGGATCGTTATACCTAAGTTCAAATCTAGCTGCATGTCCTTTCGTAGCATTGGGTTTGTTAACATAAGTCAATGAATGGTTTGCGCCGATCTCTAATCCTTCAACATTTAGAAAGGGTCTACCACTTTCGAAATCTTCTTGGAAGAGTAATCCGGCTAAACGGAATTTGGCGTTTGCGATATCGTCTGTTGAACTTTCATCATTGTTAGCTTGCTCAGCCAAGATGGATTCATGAATTCCATCCAGCTGACATCCAAATAAGTGCGTTAACATCAATAGAAATAGTAGGCGGCGGAGTACAATTTTACTATCCATTTCTTCTAATTGTTTAATTTAAGGTGTTTATGATTTACGATACAGCCTCTCGAAAACGAACAGCTTGCCCGATGGACGCAGCTGACCCTTGTTTATAAGATTTAAGGAAGGTGAGGAATGTTGCTGCTCTAGAGCTTGGATGATGACATCAATAGCGGGTGAACAAGAAATGTTCCGTTGGAGCAACTCCTTAAAGACAAAACATCCGTTGATGCCGGATGAAGATTATGGTGGACTAAAAGCCTCTATGTCACAGAAAGAGAATTAGTAGCAGCCAAGCGTATTGAGAGTTTTTGCGTATTTGTTAAAATTCTTGGAGAAAATCCAAAATTAAATTTCTAAATGTTAAAAATTGCAACGGTGGAAGAAATATTGTTTTGGTATTTCTTGATATTTAATTAATTATTCAGAAGTGCTTTTAGGATTGGATGAAAAAAGATGTCGGGACCGTGCTTGAAATTTGATATTTTCATTCGTTTATTGGTTCACCGAGTTGACCTTTATCAAGAAAAAATTGTAGAAATATGGTTGAATTATGCAAAAATCCTGTTCATCAAGAATGATATGAATTATTTGATTTAGTTTGTGTCATATTTGTATGATATGGTGGTTTGATTCTAATTTTTGGTAGAACTTCAATATGGAAGATTGGCTTAAAATTTGTTCAATGATTGTATTATTTAGTTTAATCGTTTAAGTGCTGAAGTTTCTACAGCGATAAAACTGTTGATCTATGCCTCAGTATGTGGATTTTGTTCACATTATTTTTTTATGTGTATATATAAAGGTTCTTTTTCTTATCCAATAACTAAAAGGCAGCCTCTTTTGGCTGTCTTTTAATTATTGGTATTACTTGAAGTAACAACTGTGATTTATTTGGTGATAGTGAAGGTTACTCTCTTTCGCTCTACCACATTGCCACGACCTTTTTCTGCTGTATAGGCGGTAACGGTGAGGGAATATTTTCCTGCTTTCAGGCCCGGTCCGTAGTAGTAGTTACCTCTAGTGTCGTCCCCAAAAAGCGCATAAGGTTTAACGTTGTCGGTATAGCTATACTTGACTGCGCCGCTCAGCTCAAAATTCACGCTGCCGACCCCCGAGACGGTGTTAGCTCGTACCGAGATCTTGTGTGTTTTTAGCTTGCCCATGCTTAAATTAGCGCCGTCGATAAGAGGTGAGATGTCAGTGTCTGATTGAGCATTTACAAACACCAAGCTTGCTATGCCTGTTCCCTGCGTGCTTCCTCTGTCCGCTTCAGGGGCATCCGGAGCTGGTGTTCCTGTACTTGTTTCCCCTTCTTTGCCGGGGCGAGTATTCTCGGTGGGAGCCGCTGCTGCAGTGGTTAGGGTGAAGTTAACGGTCTTTTGTTCTATCACATTTCCCTTGCCTTTAGCCTCGCTATATGCGGTGACGGTGAGGGTGTATTTTCCGGCCTTCATGCCCGGTCCGTAGTAGTAGTTTCCCTTGGAGTCGTCGCCGAACAGGGCATAGGGCGCGCCGTTGTCGGTATAGCTGTAATTTACCGCCCCGGAGAGCTCGAACTTCACGCTTCTCACGCCTGAACCGGCCTCGGCGCGTACCGAGATCTTGTGGGTCTTGAGTTTGTCGATGCTGATGCTGGCCCCGTCGGCAAGGGTGGAGATGTCGGCGTCTTCCTGTGCGTTGACGAACACCAAACTTTCGATACCAGATCCCTGCACGTCTCCTCTCCCTGCTTCAGGGACCACCGCGTCGGGTGTGGGCTCGTTCGTTTCTTTACCATTATTCGGTTGTGTGACGCTTTCGGAGGGAGAGCTTGCC